>JBNKMF010000076.1:0-24608 GCA_050292965.1 Gammaproteobacteria bacterium
CAGTCTGCTGGATTATGCGGATTTTCTGTTTACTAAAAACCAGAAAAATGCACCCGCTCTGGATAAAAATATCAAACAACAGCCTCTGGATCATCCAAGACCTGAAGAAGAAAGTGTACTGGCCGCCATTAAGCGATTACGTACCAGCTACTTCATGATCGACACCGACGGCATGATCAATCAAACCTCGTCACTTGTGACTCAGTTTATGTTACAGGGTCGTCCTGCGAATGAAGTGATCGATGATCTGGAACAGCTTTTTAATAAACACTACCAAAACTACCTGGACTCATGATGGATGTTTTTAAGCGTTGGTATCAGCGTAATTTTGCTAATCCGCAAACCGTAATCCTGGCTCTGATACTGGTTGTCGGCTCGATACTAATAGTGGTGATGAATAAGCATTTGATGCCGATACTGGTGGGCATAGTCATCGCTTACCTGTTTGACGGCTCGGTTCAAAAGCTGGGTGTACTGGGTGTTAACAGGACGGTATGTGCGAGCATAATGACAGCAATATTTCTGACCATGATTCTGTTGTGTTTTCTGGTGTTATTACCTTTGCTCTCCGCCCAGATCAGTGATCTGTTTCGCGCGCTCCCAACGATGTTTGCCAAAGGGCAAACCCTGTTATCACAATTACCTCAACGTTATCCAGATTACATCTCTGATAAACAGATCCAGGAAGTGCTTGGTTTAATTCGGACTGAGCTGACCACCATGGGGCAACAACTGGTGACGCTGTCCTTATCCTCTGTAGTCGGTGTCATTACCTTTTTCGTATATCTCATTCTGCTGCCTTTAATGGTATTTTTCTTTCTTAAAGACAAGCACCTAATCCTTTACTGGTTGAGCCGATTCTTACCTGATGATCATGAGCTGGTGGAAGATGTATGGGTAGAGTTGAATATGAAGATTGCCAGTTATGTGCGCGGTAAGTTCATGGAAGTTGCGATCGTGTGGATTGCCACCTACATAGGTTTTGTAGTAATGGGTTTGAATTATGCGATGTTGTTAAGTCTGCTTGTTGGGCTATCGGTCATTATTCCTTATGTTGGCGCAACGGTGGTAACCATCCCTGTGATGCTGATTGCGTTTTTCCAGTTTGGCTCAGGTTCTATGTTTGGTTACACCATGTTGATTTATGGTGTTATCCAGTTTCTGGATGGTAATTTGCTGGTGCCGTTACTGTTTTCTGAAGTGGTTAATCTGCATCCGATTGCGATTATTGTGGCGGTGGTTTTCTTTGGTAGTTTATGGGGTGTTTGGGGAGTGTTTTTTGCGATACCTCTGGCGACTCTGGTGCAGGCGGTTATAAATGTTTGGCCGGCGCCGAAGAAGATGCTGACGGAGACAGTGGAGTAGTTTTTGATCTTTGGTTTCTGTTGAAAGAAACTGTCATTGTGAATACCCGAAGGGCATAAACTTCGCGCGGCAGGAGTGCTACAGGGGTGTAGCGTTTACGAAACCAATGGATGTAAGTTGTTGGAAATTGTCATTGCGAGCGAAGCGCGGCAGGAGTGCTACAGGGATGTAGCGTTTACGGAACCAAGGGATGTAATCTTTGGAATGTTAGCAATTATACGGCTCATTGTTTCACACGCCTATGCTTTTACTGCTTTGTAGTTTTGGAATTCTCAAAAGCAATTTACTACCTTTAAGGGTTTCGTACGCTAGATAAGTAGCCACTTCGTAGCACCTAACGAGTAAGCGTACGAGTGTCTTTCTTTTACGCGAAAAGAAAGGCACCACAAAATTGACAGGATCAATTTTGAACAGCTCTGCTGGCCCGAAGGGTGTAGGGCATGGACGCCCGGAGTTACAAAGCGCGCCCCTCAATCCCTTGATTATTCCGGGCTCCTGCCCTCCACCCTTCGGGCCGCACTGTGTGCGTTCAAAAGTGATCCCAACATAAAATAGCAACCAGACCGGTGTCGGCACAGACGCGGGTCCCACCCCGCTCTGATTACTATTTTGCCGCGGGCTTGAAAGGATTATTTGTTTTAAGACTATTCGAGCAGAGCTCGAATAGTCTTATTTTAAATGCGTCATAGGGAAAATATGAAAAGTAAGTAGCCAAAATTTCGATCAGAAATTAGAAGTAGGAGCTCACTGTTCAGGACCATTGTGATTTCGATAAATACAAAAATATTCCGAATACCTATTTCAGTCACATAGTATCCGCCTTCACTTTTCTTAATAAAAGTTTGCAACCTTTTGATAGATCGGTTAATAATCTAATAATATGAATCAAGCTAAGGAAATGTGCTCGTGAAAAGGAAGTTCAACTTTGATCTTTTTCGCTTAAATATCGTAGATATCGAAGATATGTTTTTGTCGAATAATTCGGCTCTTTTAAGAAATGATTTTGTATTTCTTTGATGAAACTGAAATATCAACGATTCTTAGGTCTTCTGTATCAGACATCGCAACATATTTTTCAAGTGTTATGCTTGCTGGGTCAATAGCTTTCTTATGGGCTTTTTATTCAAAATCGGATACTCCATTTTCAAAATGGCTTTATAGAAAAGGAGCATTCAACATATATTTGACAGCTTATGTAGTCGCAATCGCTGTATATGCAGTGCTTTTGGTTTTGCTTATTTTATGCTCAAAAGCTGATTTCTTGTTACTTACTTTGTCAACTTTATGGTTTTTTATTCTTGGCCTGATTAATGTTTATACTTTTATAAGAAACATTATTGGTCAGTTGCTTTTGAATATGGAGTTCAATCAAGTAAATGAGAAGGAGCACTCTTAGAGAATCATAGGAGTTCTATAGTGATACGTCCAGAATAGACATTATTGACTGCAAACTCATGAGTTCTGTTCAGTCAAGAATTAAGCCTTACAAAATTATTAGTAATATTAAATGGAGAAAATATTATGTGGTATTTTACTGAAGTCGCAGATTGGTTTGAGAAAAACCGTTCAGAATCCGATGATATCTTAGATCAATGGGTTGAGGATTCAAATTATGATACAGGTGTAATGATCGCAGCATCTGCAACTAAAGCTTTAACCACTTTTGGAGCGGGTTTTGTAGATATTCTACGTCTAGGAGATGGTGTAAAAGAAGGAACTTTGAAAGGAGTTGGTACAGATGCTTTAAGATTTGTTGCGGTTTTTCCTGTAGGTAAAGCAGCCAGTATGATCAAATCTGCAAAAGGAGTCTCAGCTGCAAGGTTTATAGCTGATACAGGAGGACCAAACTGTTTTTGGATTGCTTCCGCGAAGGCTCTTCGTCAGGTTGGACAAAAATTTAAGGGACGTTTTCTTGTTGGTGTTGAAGATTTGGCTGCGCAACTGAAAATGCCGGCAAATGGACTATGGGTAATACCTAACCTGGCTACAGGGATGTCATATTTGGCGCGTTTAGGAGTAAAAACTGGCGCAATAAAAAAAGTGAGTAGCTCTGCAGATATCTTAAAAATCTTACCTAGAGATGGAAGCGTAGTCATGATTGCTGTGAATGTTATGAGAAATGGTAAGGTTGTGGCAGGTCATGCAATATATGCATTTCGAAATAGTTTTGGGCAAATGCGATTCATGGATAGAACAGTGGGTAGAGCTATTAAATCCGGTACTCAAGGAGTTTATAAAAGTATAGAAGAACTAGCCCCTGTGTACGGGGCTAGTGCACTAGTGCCATACGAAGCTTCAGTTTTATATAATGTTTTCGCTAAATCTGTGCTCCATGAAACTCCAAGGCTAGTTATTCCTGTTCTTGGCGTAATGGCAGAGGAGAAGTGATATGAAACCTGCAGTTTGTTGTTTGTGCGGAAAATCAGCATTAGATGAAAGCTCTGGTAAACATGGAGACTGGGTAGAATTTCATAACTATCAGGAAAAAGATTCAGCCGACTTATCTCACCCTGCCGGATTAGAATATTTTTGCGGTGAACACCTAAGTGCTGCACAGAATTTGTCTACCTTAAATTCAGATGAGGCATTAGATGAATTGAAGTCACTTTTTTCTACAAAACATTTGGAAACAGAAAAAAACGAAAAGACATCCTGGTGGAAACGTTTACTAAATCAATAAATTATTATCAGAACAGGGGGGCAGTTAAGAGATTTTTAATTCCCCCTTCAAGCCCTCGGCAAAAGTGCGGTCAAATCGGAGTCAAATGGCACGACTGCAAGGACACAGGAGGTAGGACGTAAAGGGGGCGGAGGGATTAAATTTTAACCAGAACCACTGGTTGTCCGCTTCCAATCGATACCAGCAAATCAGCTAAAAAAATAATGTCTTCTATGAGTTCGTGCGCAGGGTCTGCGCCATAAACTTGATAGTTAAGGAATCATCGAATCAAAACCCATATAAGCCAATTCACATTTTTCCCTTTATTAAGATTTCAAACTCTGTTTGAAATCTCTGGATTTTTTATCGCCTCTTTTTTTGGACAAGCAAAAAAAGGGGCTCGCACGCGGGCACGACCAAACTACAGGGCTAGAAAAGTATTCAGCGTGTGAAACTCGAACTTAGTCAGATGCTTTATGCATTGCCACTATCAGGAAAGGCAGCAATGGGTTGATAGTGATTATTCGCCGTGGCGTGATATCGTGCACCTGAATGTCTGGTTATTTGACAAACCTGTCATTTGCTTGAGCTCTAAGGAACGACTGATTATGGCGCCTAAGCCACCTACAACTTCTGGTTTTGAATGGCCGCTTCCAGGAAGGAGTCATTCACTTGCTGACCTTAAATGACTACTGACGACCCAAGGCGGACGTTCATAACGCCAATCATAACCGGTGACAAAAAGTTGTAGAGCGAGGCACGAGCGGCGCAGCTTTTTGTCGTCCGCGTTTATGGTTTTGTTAGCTTGGTATTATATGTATCAATTCTAGCGAACCAGCCTTTACGCCATTTTTCTTCGTTACGACTTTCAGCAGAATTCTCTATTCTCTTACTCAAGATCGATTTAGCTGAATTAACGAATGCGTTAAGAGAGTCTTCTCCACTATCATCCATTCCACTTAGCACCTGAAGCAACCCCCATCCTTGATCTTTGTATCGTTCCGCCTTGTTCGTTCCCTCTCCTTTAAAATTCACATAGTCCAGTAACGCGTAGATGCCGTCTGCTGATATACTTCCATCGTCTTGATGTGAAACTCGATAAAATTTCTCCTGTACACTTTTTCTTTCTTCTTGTGATTGAAGTGCGCTGAGCATCAGTGGCAGAGACTCATTTAATCTGTTAACCATGTACTCCACTTGATAAGGAGTGGTTTTACTCAAAAGACCAATTAGCTCAGTATATTTATTATCTCTGTTAGTCTTGGCCTGTACCATTTCATCTCTACTCTCCCACGGACACCATCGCTCCTCTTTCAGCCACTGAGGTAAATTTACCCCATTCTCTTCAAAAATATTTAACAACTTTGGAAATGTTTCCGTATAGGGGCCGATCTTATCCTTTGGATACCAAATAAAATGGCCTATGCCAACCGATGCATGTTCTTCTCCAGTATTCCAATTAACTAAGTTATGCAGTTTCCCTCCACCTTCATTTAGCCAGACCTTTTGCCCGATATACTCACCATCTTCTATGGATAGTTCAATAGTCTTCGTGGCGACATTTTTTATCTGTTTTTTCTCCAGATCATCTATTTGTGATAACAATTGTTTCGAGCTATCACTTCCATATTTCTCGAAGGCCACTGAAAGAAACTGCCTTGCCTTTACAAAATTACCTGTTACGTAATACAGGGATCCTAAGTTGGTATACAATCTTCTTTTCAGACCATCATCACCGCCACTGCTTTCTATGCCTTGCAAGTAACTCCTTTCTGCTTCTTTATACTTATATTGCTTAAAATTCACCCACCCTAGAGCATTAAAAGCTTTTGTGTAATCAACCCCCTGTGCTTTTCCAATAGTAATGTGGCCTGTTCTAAATACTTTTTTGACCTAAGGTAATCTCCCTTTAGGGCGAGACTAACGCCAAGATTATAATAAGGCTGGTAATAGTTCGGGTTATTAGCAATCAAATCCAACAAGATCGAAGCCGCCTCATCATAAGCTCCTCTGTTATGCAGATCGGTCGCCCGGGAGAGCTTTTCTTTATCTAATTTAATAATAGCCTCGCTATCTTTACCCTGGCTATTGGTTGCTAAAAAGATAGATGAAAACAGTAAATACGCCAGAATATGGGCTGATATACGCATCTTACAAGCCTCCTATTCCACCATCTTTGTTTATCGCACTATCATTATTATTGATTACTTGGTAGGTAAGCTGATCCCGAAGCTGGTTAATTCGGTCGTGAAGTGGATAAACCAAGCACCTGATGCTAGAGTCATCTTTTACGTGAACTTTCACGCCATCTCTTCCATATTTTTCACTTCCATCTGGCGTTTTTATGTAAAAGTCTCTATTTATACTCCGGCTCGAAAAATCTCTTTCATTCCAAGGCTCTATTTCAACAACTATATTTGCTTCAGCTGGCGCAAAATATCGATCGCTTATTTTAACGGCAGCAGAAACAACCAGAAAGACAAGAGAAAAACCTAAAAAGTATTTGGCCGCACCGATTTTAATAGCGTCAGGATGTTCTTCTGATATCGTTTTATACATAATAAACGCACCAAGTAACGCTAGGATTGCAGATAAGCCTAGCACTCCATATTCCAAATATGACTGGAATCCCGATACCAGATTCGCTTGTTTTTCCATAGTTATCTCCGTTTATGTGCTTTTTTTCAGAAGCTAACAGCTGATTATAGTACACGCACGTATATTGACTTATGTTGGATTATATCCTCAATAATAGGTAAAACAATCAATGACCGCTCCTGGCACCTTCCTGCCTATTTCGCTGCACAATAGGATGCCCGCTTTCATATAAAATCTAACTGTTTTCTCACCTATCAGCCTGTGTAGCATTGCATATTAAAATTATGAAGGGTATAAACTTAACGTGCTTTAAGCTAGAACCTCTTGATAGTTCAGGCTTTGAGTAATATATCGATCGGTTTTTTCATCTGAAAGTACGGCAAAGTAACCCCGAGAGTTTGAACACACCAGACACATTTATAAAATTTAAAATGAATAGCTTAATAGCTTAAGTTTCATTCCCTTTTCAATCGCAGGATACTTCAGGGTTCGCCCCACGGGGATCAAAGCCGCCTTAACCATAATCGGGCTTCATTTCCACCACCAGCACGTTGCTGCATAGAAACTTCCCAGTCATAGGCATGTGTTAGCTGTTGCACAATCGCCAGCCCTAATCCGCTGCCACCAGTTTGCAAATTTCGTGATTGTTCAACACGATAAAATGGTCGAAAAACATTTTCCAGTTCCTGCTGAGGTATACCAGGACCTCTGTCCAGAATTGTTATTAATGGATCTCCATGATACAAACCAAGCTGAATGGCAACTGGCTGACCATTACCATAACGCAAGGCATTTTCTAACAGATTACGCACAATTCTAAGCAGACTTTGTTCGGGTAATACATAAACCTGTTTATTCACAATATCAGGATTAGTCTGAAAATTTATCCAGTTTTTTTCGGAAGACTGCTGTTGCTGGTATTGAGCTTCCAGCTGGGATGCCTGAGTCTTTAATAAAGTAACCAGGTCAAGCGGTTTAGGGGTTTCTTCTTTACTGATCCCTCGAGCCAACTGTAAAGATTGACTCAACAATTGCTCCATTTCTTCAATATTGTTTTCAAGGTGAGCCTTAAAATCTGCATCGATAGATTCAGCATTAATTTCCAAAGCCAGTCTTAAACGGGTCAGTGGCGTTCTTAAGTCATGAGAGATACCAGCCAGTAGTATGGTTCGGTTTTCTAATAAATTTCTCACTTCCTGAGACATCTTGTTAAAATTACGCGCCAGGGTTCTAAATTCTTCTGTTCCTCGGTTTTCGGGTATAGTTATCAGCTGATCTTTTCCTACCATACTTGTTGCTTTGGATAGTGTCTCAAGCGGTCTGGATAAACGTCTGGCAAGTATTAAGGTAGTACCTATCACAAACAACAGAATACTCATGCCGATGGCAACAAGAGCAACAGATGGACGAGCACCGACGCGTTCTACCGATATACCAAAACGAATGAATTCATCTGCAGCAGGAATGTTAAGCCATACACGACCTGACGGTTTGTTTTCATGCTTTAAATCGATGTAGATTTTTTGTTTGGTTCTTTTTTCTAGAGATTCTCTTAACAGGTTTAAATAAATACGTGCCGGTATATTATTTTCTTTTTCTGTTAAATCATTACCCTGGACTAAAACAATATCGTGAGTTTTCTTTAATTCTGCAGCAAAATCTGCACGTGAGTTTAACGGTAATTCATGCCAGGTTTCCGCTGCCAATACCAGCAGTGCAGCAAGGTCATCTGCTGAACGCTTAACAACTGGTGCCATAACAAAATAGACAGAACTGGTGATAAAAATAACCGCAAGCAGTAACAAGGAAAATGTCAAAGTAGATGCCGTACGGGCAAATAAGGTATTAGGTAATTTAAACAAGTTTTGACCTGTCACAGATGATCAGGAGTAAAACGATACCCCTGCCCCCACACCGTGCGAATGTAGCGTGGCTTATTTCCACTATCACCTATCTTTTTGCGTAAGCGAGTAACACGCACATCTATACTACGATCAAAAGGGTCTGAATCACCACCACTAAGCATATCCACCAATTGATCACGATTGAGTACACGAGTGGGATGGGTAGCAAATATAATCAGTAACGACATCTCCCCACTGGTCAGGTCTACTTCTTCATCATTACGCAGCAGAATCTGATGCTGAATATCCAGCAAGTAATCCCCAAACTTAACCAGCTTATTGCTCATCCCCTGCATGGATTGTTTACTTTCAGCAGAAGTCTCTTCATCCTTAGCCGCAGGAAGTTCTCCCCCTCTGCGTAAGACTGCACGAATACGTGCAAGCAATTCACGTGGATTAAATGGCTTCGCAAGATAGTCATCAGCACCCACCTCCAGCCCTATGATCTTATCCATTTCTTCTCCACGTGCTGACAGTATGATAATGGGTGTACTGGTCTGGTTGCGGATACGACGTGCCAAAGTTAAACCATCCTCTCCGGGTAGCATCAAATCGAGTATAATCAGGCTTGCCTGATTAACCTCCAGCCAGTGATCCATCGCTTTACCATCACCTACCGCTTCTGCTTCGTAGCCCTGTTCCGAGAGATAACGGATAAGTAACTGCTGTATCTGTACATCATCATCGACAATTAGAAGTTTTCCTGACATGAACTTTCCTGGTTCCTGAAGCTTGAAATACTTTGTAACAATTTAATTTGAGGCTGAAATATTTGAGAAATAGCTCGACATCATAATAAGAACATTCACAAATATCACTCATAAACTTACGAAAAACACATGCTTTTTTGCAGGCTTTGCTTATTTTACCCTTAAAACAAGGAGACTCGACTATGAAAACTCAAAGATTTAAACGAACTTTATTACTTGCTTTTTTTGTACCCGCATTAATGCTGTCCGGCTGCGCTGAAAACTTAGAAGAAGGTAGTCCTATCGTTACAGTTGATGATAGTGGAGCCACAGCGGTTAATCTAACCGAGTTACAATCCACTTTAGACACCATGCCTCAGGGCGACTTATCTCAGGATGAAATAGATGGATTGATGTATATGCGAGAAGAAGAAAAACTGGCTCATGATGTTTACACGAAACTGTATGAGCAATGGTCTCAGAAAATATTCGATAATATCTCTAATAGTGAACAAACCCATACCGATTCCATTCTAGAATTATTGAACCGCTATGGTCTAACTGACCCGGCAACAGGTAACGACATTGGTGAATTTACCAATACCAGTTTGAAGAGTTTAAATGACTCACTCGTAGCTACGGGTGCTTCCAGTTTAATAGATGCCCTGATGGTCGGCGCTGCCATTGAAGAAATCGACATGATTGATATTAATCATCATATCGACCTGGTGGAAAATAACGATGATATTATCCTGACATATGAAAGCCTGTTAAAGGGTTCGCGTAATCATTTAAGAGCCTTTGTTAGTAATCTTGCACAGCAAGGTGTCACCTATGAACCTCAATATATGGATCCTGTGGAATACCAGGAGATCATCGGTTCTTCAATCGAGAGGGGAAATAACAATGGCAAAGGTCATGGGGGGACATAACTCAACTTTATTTTTCGACTACAGGAAAGGAATTCTTTCCTGTAGTTAATCCCCCAAAAATCCAGGTTGTTTCCCTGAATTGAATAATCTAAGAAAACTTATTGTGGAAGTGGTATATATCATTCATCTGTTCAAAATAATTCCAGATCATTCTGTGGGAAGGACGTTTTAAGTCTCAGGCCCTGCTAGATGAAAAAGCATTGGCTGCTTGCATGGCTTATGTTGACCTGAATCTCATTCGTTCCCGCATGGCAGAAACACCTGAAACATCTGATCACACCTCTGTTAAAAAACGTATAGAACACCAAACTCAGACTAGCCCTGTTAACCCAGAAGCAATACGCACATAACCTAATGATTTATTACCATTTGCAGGCTATCCTCGTAACAAAATGCCAAAAGGTCTACCCTTTCACTTCACTGATTACCTGAAACTGGTTGGTTCATTCCTGAACATGTGCCAGACATACTGACTCGACTGAATATTGACCCCAGGCACTGGGCTTAACTGACAAAAGACTTTGAAAGTCCATTTAAATCACTAGTAGGTAGTGCTTTCAAAATCAGACAAGCTTGCGAACAAATGGGAAAGAACTGGATGCAGGGTCTGAAACGCTGCGCTGAAGTTTTTCCTGATACATGCCCCCTCCCCTGAAATTTCTTTTAAACACCAAACTGATATCACAGGTTGCAGGATCATTTTGTCCTTTGAACTCAGTCGAAGAAAAAACCCTCATTAAGCTTAAACAAAAAACAATTTTTGACTTAATACCCCTTTCATTTAACTGAAGCCATAGCTGAAGTTTAATTTCCTTTCCAATCGTTGGGTGTCTTTAAAATAGAAGTGCAAGAAGAATAAACGCAACATCTTACCTATCAAGCCCTGGAGCCTGAGTAGTGTACTAGGCGAAGCGCATGGGACGCAACCGGGTCTGCGCGGCGTAACCAGGTCGGGAACATCTGGCTGCACGATGTGATTCCTGCGCCGATTCGGCGTCTTACTCCGGCACAACTGTTGAGAAACCCGGTTGTGCCGGCGCTCTGGGCGTAACGACGATTGTCGCTACCGCTTATCGCTTTAGAAAAAGTGGAAGCCAGGTGCTATCCCGACACCCGGTTACGCGCATCGCCTATCGCGGCCAGCATCCGGTCATTCAGGTCTGTCAACTCGCTGGACGCCGAGGATACCTTCGTCGCGTTGTGCGCGATTTCCTGCATGGCTGCGGTCTGCTGCGTAACAGCGGTTGCGACGGACTGCATGGCGACCTGGACGTTGTGTACCTGTTCCCCCGCGGTCACGACGCGACCGGCAAAGGCCGTCATCAGATCCACGTTGCCGCTGATCTGTTTGTTGATTTCGGTGATGTTGGTCGATATCTCGAGCGTGGCTTCCTGGGTGCTCTGGGCAAGATTCTTGACTTCCCCGGCAACGACCGTAAACCCTCGTCCGAATTCACCGGCACGTGCCGCCTCGATGCTCGCGTTGAGTGCCAACAGGTTCGTTTGCTCAGCAATACCACCAATGACCTTGCTAATCTCACCGATCTGGCTGCCGATGGCCTGCAGTTTCAGGACCGATTGCCCGGCAAATTCGGCCTCCTCGCCCAGCTTCTGGGTAAGCGCCTCGACTTCACCAGCCACACTTGCAGCCTTTTCGGCAGAGCGACTGATCTCGCCGATCGATGCTGAGACTTCTTCAGATGCGACTGCCACCGACTGAATGTTGGTTGCGACCGTCGCCGTGGCGTCGGAGCTTTGGCTCGAAAGATCGGTGACGTTGTCTACTGCGTTAAAGAGCTGGTATTTGACCTCTTCGTTCGGGTCGACCCATTCGATGACGTACGCCGGTTTCCCGTCGAGGTCATTGATCGTTTTCGTGTATACTCGGAAGTGGTTCAGCCCGGCCCCGAAATCCTGTTCGAACTTCGTTTCCGGCTTGCCTGCAGACAGGCATTCACGCCCGCAGTTTTCGGTCTTGCAGATATTGGCACCCCAATTATAGCAACTCTGGTCGAGAAACTCGGACAATGGCTTGTTGAAGGCGCTACGAACCGGGTCGTTGACATACAGCCAACGCCACTCCTTGTCGTTCGAGTTGCCAATCGCCGTTACAGAACAGGGTTGTTCACAGGAATCGACGATGCCCATGAAAAACTGCTCGCGTTCCCCTGCTACCTCGCGCATCTCTTCCACCCGTTTCCTGCTCGTTCTCAGGAACTTCGCGACGAAAAGCATGACAGGCAGGACAACAACCGGCGCTAGCAGGCTCGCCCAGCCGATAAACGGGCCTGCGGCGAGCGAAACTACGGCGATTACAGCGAAGCTCAGCCAGACCCGACGGGAGAACAGCTCGATTTGCCTGATCGTGTTCTGCACAATCGCCGGCATACTATCGTGGTCAACAAACATTTTAACCCCTCGATGTTATGGCACTGTCAATCCGCCTGGAGGGTGACATCGCTGTAATCCAGATAGCGACAGTGCTATTTGCGATTTTAGCTAGAAAGCTGGCCACCACATCCGGTATCAGCAACTTAGTCTTCGAGTTGAGGCTAACCCGCTGAACGCTACCCCAGATTGCTTGGCGAAGCCAGTATAAGGAGAATAGACGCAACACCCTTATCTATCAAGTTCTAATGGCGGAATAGAAATTCACCCAAAACACCCTTCTGTGTGCTCAGACTCGGTTCTATACAAACCAGTCCTCGTTTTCAACGGTATTAATCGCCAGGAACTCCAGGACACAAAGCCAGAGCCTCGGTTATAACCCAAAAATTAGCGGTCAGGGGCTGATGCAGTAATACCCTGAATGATAAAAGGCTGCGTTGATAAACGCAGCCTTTTGTTCACTTAGCAGGAGGATTGATAGCTTACTGAATAACCTTAAACTCAACCCTGCGGTTTTTCGCCCTGCCTTCGACTGTCTTGTTACTCGCCAGCGGCATACTTTCACCAAAGCCAACAGGGGTCATCCGTTTAGCTTCGATACCTTTCGATTGCAGAAATTCGAACACTGATTGGGCGCGTAGTTCTGAGAGTTTCTGGTTGTTTGCCTTTTTACCCTGGCTGTCTGTATGGGCCTGGATTTCAATATGCACTGCCGGATACTGCAATAAAAGCTTAGCGGCATCATTCAGTACGAGTTTTGCAGAAGATGTTAGTTCTGCCGAAGCTAATTTAAAATTTACTCCTGTCAGTGGCGCATTAAACAACGGACAACCCTGTTTATCTACGCTGATCCCTGCTGGTGTAGCGGGGCATTGATCAAGGGTATCGATGACACCATCCCCATCGCTATCCAGTGCGCACCCGGTGCTATCCACTGCGACACCTTGCGCGGTCTGCGGACACTGATCCTGGCTATCCTTCACCCCATCGCCATCCGTATCCAGTTCACAACCGGTACTATCAACTGCCGCGCCTGTATGTGTTTGCGGGCATTGATCCTGCAGATTCACTACACCGTCTTTATCCGAATCGAGTTGACAGCCTTCAAGGTTAACTGGCGCATTTAATGGGGTCTGAGGACACTGGTCGTTTTGATCCAGTACACCATCCTGATCGCTATCCTTAGGTTCAGTTTTTTGCTGTCTACCAAATCGATACAGTAGACCTAAACTTAATATCGAGGCGTCTTCATCAAAACTTTCCAGGTCTGCACGTACCGCAAACCCATTCTCCCAGGCGTATTCCAGGCCCGCGCCAAGCGCTATCTGGGTGGAATTTTTGAGTTCATAGGGAATATCGGCAGACACATCCATCTTTCCCAGGCTTGCTTTCAAATAGGCAGCCATGCCAACATGCTTCATCTCTCCCTGATTGTATAAATAATAAAGAACATTAACCGCGTTAATCGAATAGTCCAGTTTGCCCGTTGGTTTCAGGTCTGCGCTTCCTAAATCTGACAGACTTAGCTCAACGCTGAAACTTTCACTCAGATCCATGCCACCATACAAGCGGTAGCCTGTGTCAGAATCATCACCAAGTGTATATGCGGTTCCCGAGGTATCTGGTTGTAAGGTTGAACGCCCTAACCCCGCGCCGATATAAAAATGACGTTGGTAGCCTCTCTGTTGCTGCTCTGCTTGCGGCTGTTCAGTTTGTTGAGCTATCGCCTGACCGGGTAAAACAAACAACACCAGCATTGATAACACGCTACTGATTAACAACTTAGTTCGACGCAACCCGGCTAGCACTCCCAGCAATCCGAGCAGGTAGACGTTAAATGCACCAATACCATTCAGACCCGCACTTACGACTCCATTGCTTGCCGCTGAATCACGCAGATCTGGTGTGCCGTCACCATCACTGTCGGGCAGGGTCAATGGCACAGTCGCATTCACGTCATTGAATCCATCACCATTGCTGTCCACAAAGATATCGACGACACCGTTGTTGTCGCTATCTCTACCACTGACTTCCTTCAGGTCAGGAATACCATCGTTGTCGGTATCCAGATCCTGTTGATCAGGGATGCCATCTGAATCTGTATCCAGTGGTTCGGAACCAGCCCCCGTTACCAGACCATTGCTGTTGACTGCAGGTGATCCAGTACCGAGTACGCCATCACCATCACCATCAACACCATCGCTTTCGATCACATCGGGAATACTGTCGTTATCGCTGTCCAGATCACGGAAATCCTTAACGCCGTCAGCATCGGTATCAAGTGCTGTACCACCGTTGTAATTGATCACACCACTGTCAGCTATGGTTTCGAGGCTGTCAACCAGGCCATTGCTACCAACATTGAGACCACTATCGAGTCGGCCATCATGGTTGCTATCCAGGCTAGAAGGATTCGGCAAGCCAGCCTCGTTCAGATCGTAAAGACCATCGTTGTCGCTATCCAGATCCAGGCTATCAGGGATGCCGTCATTATCGGTATCGACAGATCCATCACCTTCCAGAGCATCTGGAATACCATCATTATCGTCATCGATATCTACGCTATCAGGAATGCTATCATTGTCGGCATCGTCGTTATCCTGGTAATCGGCAATACCGTCTGCGTCACTATCCGGCACAGGCAAGGCAGATGCGGCAGTGCCATCATCAAAACCATCGCCGTTGCTATCGGTGAAACCGTCGACAAGTCCGTCATTATTACTATCCGTACCGCCGCCTTCGACCAGGTCATATATGCCGTCACCATCGCTATCCAGATTGTAAGGATCGAGTATGGAATCAGCGTTGGTGTCGGTTGGTGTCAATTCCTGACCGTTAGCAATACCCTGAGCATTGATCGTGGGCGCGCCAGTGCCGGGTATACCATCGCCATCCGCATCATTTGCACCGGCTTCGGTGACATCAGGTATACCGTCGTTATCACTATCCAGGTCATGCTGATTCGGCACCCCATCACCATCAGTATCGAGCGCAGACAAACTTCCATCAACAGATAACCCGTTCTTATCAACCTGTGCTGGCGCATTACCCACTTGACCATCCCCATCGGGGTCATCACCACCGGATTCAACAACATCCATGATGCCATCGTTATCGCTATCCAGGTCGACCTGGTCATTCACTCCATCACCATCGTTATCAACAGGGGTCAGGGCAGCACCACTGGTCGCAACGCCGTAGGCATCAACCGTGGGCACACCATTGCCGACAATACCGTCTGCATCAGGATCTACACCGCCCGCTTCAATCACATCGGTCAGGCCATCGTTATCTGAATCCAGATCCACAAAGTCTTCTACCCCGTCCGCATCACTATCCAGCGGTGAACCGCTGTTATAATTCAGCATGCCACTATCAGCAGAGGTTTCCACCGCATCCGCAAGACCATTTGCACCAACGGGACTGGAGCTATCGATCATGCCGTCATGCAGTGTATCCAGCGTTGCGTAATCCGCGCCGGATTCGACCAGGTCGTAAATACCATCGTTGTCAGAGTCCAGGTCCAGATAATCGGGAATACCATCGCCATCCGTGTCAACGTTGCCTTCAATCGCGTCTGGGATGCCATCGTTGTCGCTATCCAGATCCATGAAATCGAGCACGCCATCATTATCGAAATCACCAGCGCCCTCATCACCATTAGCAATGCCATCACCATCTTCATCTGACGACGGGTCAGGAGTAAAGCTGACAGTTTCCGTATCGGTAATTGCAGCGGAATTAACCGTACCCGTGACGCTTGCGCTTGCCGCACTGCTACCACTGGTTAATATGGCAGAGTAAGTTCCATCACCATTATCAGTAACAGCCCCCAGGGTTCCTGCTGTGGTTGACAGCGTAACAACATCGCCACCAGACGTTAGATTATTACCCGCAGCATCTTTCAGTTGCACAGTAATGGTTGAACTACTACTGCCATTCGCAATGATTGAGTCCGGGCTGGCACTAATCAAACTGGTACTAGCAGAGGCAGCCGCCACCACAAAGTTAACACTGGCGGTATCGGAAATTGAACTCGAGTTCAGCGTAGCGCTAATTGTTGCAGTTTCTACACTGCTACTACTAGTTAAGGTAGCAGAGTAAGTACCATCACCATTATCGGTAACAGAACCCAGGTTTCCTGCTGTAGTTGATAGCGTAACGACATCACCACCTGATATCAGATTATTACCTGCAGCATCTTTCAGCTGGACGGTAATTGTTGAGGTACTACTGCCATCGGCGGTTATCGTTGTTGGGCTAGCCATGATTAAGCTGCTACTACCTGAAGCAGCACCCACGATAAACGCCACACTCGCGCTATCGGTAATGCTCGCTGCATTGATGGTACCGGAAATGGTCGCAGCTCCGGCTGTCGTGCTACTGGTTAAGGTTGCGCTATAAGTACCATTGCCATTATCGGTAACAGAACCTAACGTTCCTGCTGTAGATGATAACGTGACGACATCACCACCCGACGTTAGATTATTTCCATTAACATCCTTGAGTTGAACGGTAATTATCGAAGTACTACTACCATCGGCTGTTATCGCTGTTGGGTTCGCTGTGATTAAGCTGCTGCTGCCTGCGGCAGCACCCACCGTAAACGTTACACTCGCGTTATCCGTAATGCTCGCTGCATTGACGGTGCCCGAAATGGTCGCGCTTCCGGCTGTCGTGCTACTGGTTAAGGTTGCACTGTAGGTACCATTGCCATTATCGGTAACCGAACCAAGCGTTCCTGCTGTGGTTGATAGCGCAACGGCATCACCACCTGTGGTTAGATTATTTCCGTTAACATCTTTGAGTTGAACGCTAATTGTTGAGGTACTACTGCCATCAGCAGTTATCGCTGTTGGGCTCGCTGTAATTAAACTGCTGCTGCCAGTAGCGGCACCCACCGTAAACGTCACACTTGAGCTATCCGTAATGCTCGCTGCATTGACGGTACCTGTTATGGTAGCGGTTCCGGCTGTCGTGCTACTGGTTAAGGTTGCACTGTAGGTACCATTGCCATTATCAGTAACCGAACCGAGCGTTCCGGCTGTGGTTGATAGCGCAACGACATCACCACCTGACGTTAGATTATTTCCGTTAACATCCTTGAGTTGAACGGTAATTGTTGAGGTACTACTGCCGTCGGCTGCAATAGCCACAGGGCTAGCACTGATTAAACTGGTACCGGCTGCAGCAGGTCCGATCGCAACGGTAACCGTTCGAGTCACCGGTGTAGCGGCATTACCTGCGGCGTCGCTCACATTGTAACTAATGATATAGGTACCAGGCGCTGCGGTATTCACTGCCCCTGAGGTAACGATGGAGCCTGTAAGATCCCCATCCACATTATCCGAAGCGGTCGCGCCTTGATCGCTATAACTCCCACCAAGAATAACATTTACCGGGCTTGTTCCCTGCAGACTAATCACCGGTGCAGTGTTATCCAGCGTATAGGATTCTACGCTTCCAGCAGGGGTCACGGTGGACAGATTGTTACCGGTTAAATCCTGAATACCCGTAGTCGCGGCAATATCCAGATTGACCAGGCCATCGGTATTCGCTACATCCACGGTCACCGTATAACTGCTACCACTACCGCTTACCGCACTGACACTGGCTCCAGTCGATCCGGCACCGGATACCGAGAAATCGGCGGTATCGACATTTTGCACGTTCTCACTAAATGTCACTGCAAATACCAGTTGATTTGCTTTGGTAATGCTTGCAGTTGGGTTAGAGCGAGTAACATTCTGTGCTGTTGGAATCGCGTCGTATACGGTGAGGGTATAATCTTCCACCTCTCCATTTTCGGCTTCGCCCGTCGCACGGGTTGCGTCAAGGCTGCTATCTGTAGACAGACGCAGACGCAGGTAAGTGGTTGAACCTGGAGTCACAGCAGTAATACCCGGCATCGTATTCCACACCAGATCTGTAGCAGGGTTTTGCCCATTCAGCCCGCTGGCAATGGGAATTGAGGTATATTCATCGCTATCGAAGGTCCCGTTCAGGTCAAAATCTATCCAGGCGTGTAACGTGGCTGTACTGGCCAGCGTATTGGTCACAATGATATTGGAGGCACTAATGGTGTAGTCAGATCCCTGCGGATCAACCTGGGTAAGCCCACTCACACCATCTTCATCATCCACACCGATCGTATCATCTGAATTTGCGCCAGTGCCGGGGTTTCCACCACCTTCTCCATCCAGGTTTACACCAAGACGCAATTGCTCTGTAGCATCCAGAACGCCATTGAAATCATAATCAGCAAAAAAGTGGTAAGCGCCCTGGCCTCCTGAAATAGTGCCATAGGAATCTGGTGCATCACCGAAATCGGTATTCAAGCGTACAAATGCATTAGCGCTGGTTTCAGCTACGCCGTCTGCGCCCGGTTCTGACACTACACCGCCCACGCCCTGATTAGCACCTTTAGTACCACCCGAGATATTGATAGTACCGACTGTTGTATTGATAGCAACGAGACCAGCACCACCGCCGCCACCGCCGCCATGCTCTAAACTGGCGTCACCGCCACTTCCACCCGAGGCATCGATATTCAAACTCGCCAGGGTTGTCGGTGAAGAAAAGTAGGCAAAGATGGTACCAGCCGCACCACCACCTCCAGCGCCGTCGCCGCTGAAGTTACTAGTCACTAGTGCATCAGGCGCATCAGCCCCGCTCACATCCAGCGTTCCGCTACCGGTGCCGCTATCCGCACGTATCAGGATAGCCCCTCCTCCTATGCCACCAAAGACCACCCCGTTATCGTTGGCATCACCTGAGCCACCACCGCCGCCCATATTGGCACCGGCGAAAATGGATTGACCACCATAACCCGCAAAATGAATTGGCGTTCCTCCTACCCAGCCCTGGGCACCAGAACCACCGGCACCTGCGTTAGAACCACCGCCGCCACCAGAGTTGTGCGGACCTGCACCACCACCAGCATTACCCGGAGCACCTCGACCAAAATCACCACCGGCCAGTGTCGATGAGGATTCAGTGACAATATTGGAACCATCATAGACAATTTTTGGCGTACCAGCGATACCTTCACCTTTACCGCCCTGTAGGCTAGTCACATCCACAACATTGGCAATCGTGTTATCGTTAGCCCAGGTATTCCCATCGACACCGCCTCGGAAACCGATTCCGGAAGCATTAACATTAAAACCGTTGAAGTTGAGGATGCCGCCGGTAGCGTTGAAGGCGATTACACCACCGGTATCACCGTCCCAGGCCTCACCAGTGATATCTGCTGTCAGTGTGGCTCCTGCCGTGAGATAGTCGGGCACCACGATAATCTGCCAGTTCGCTTCATTAGCGTCATAATAAGCATGCTTAAGTGCACTAGTTAAGGTAACTTGTGATCCGCTCACCGATGCAACTGTTGCGTATTCAAAGGTGCCTGCAGTTTGTGAGATCAATCCACCAGCATAACCCGGTGTACCATGCAAACTGGTTGGTGTCGTACTGACATCAATACCCTGCCCCACACCATCACCATAGGTGTCGGTGTTACTGGAATCAATAGCCGCACCCTGTGATTGAATCAACAACAACAAATCGCCAGTATTAATTGCACTCGTAGCACCGCGAAATGAACCGGTATAGCTAATCGTGGTTGCGCCTGCAGCAACATCACCATCCCCTTTTACGTAGGTATTGACGGTTCCAGCGATATCCACAGCCCAGGCAGGTAACGCCAGACACCACAACAAGATAAAAAATATAAATGGGCGTTTCACAAAATACCTCGAAAAACAATTAAACAATTAGCAAACGGATTGCTATTCACTTTAAAAATCGAGGGTATTGTATGAAGCGGGAGCAGAAAAACTGGGCACTAGTGCTCAAATTGATACCAACCAGGATCAATTGAAAGATATTGAATTAAAAGATAAAACGGTTAAACCGAAAAAAAGGTGCCATGAGATAAATGCAGCTCTCGAATTGGCACTACGTTATTACTGGAAGCACCATTTAAGAACAACGAAATAATCGCGCCGTCAAGATTAGAAACATTATCGTCAACACCCACAGCAGGATTATCTCAATTGAAATGGGAAACTCAGCACCCTTGGCAATTGCCCCTGATTGCCCTACTACAAGCTGGAACAATATGCTCTATCGATTTCGACCAGTGGTAATCAATAGACTATGGCGGCCATTGGATGGGAAATAATACCGCTTATCTGGCCCGTATTATTAATGGCAATGGTTGCTGCCAGTGCGGCGACTTTTTTCGTGATGCGTCGCCTGGGCAGTAAGTGACTGAAGTATAAATAGGGACACAGACCTGCCCTCCCAGAAATCTAACTCGCCTGATCATGTATTACATCAACAATCAGACGTCGCATCCATTGATACGCAGGATTATTTTGCAGCAATGGGCTCATGCCATACTTAACTCCAGCGGTGGGATTTCAAAGGGCGGCTCACGGATGATCACGCGCGGATTTTGTTGTTTCAATTTGGCCGCTCGACTCGGAATAGTCACAATCAAATCTTTCTGTTCGGCTAGAGACATAGCCGCCTGATAATATTCAAAATGGTTCCAGACCATTTTGTGGGAAGGACGTTTTAAGTCTCAGGCCTTGCTAGATGAAAAAGCATTGGCTGCCTGCATGGCATATGACGATCTCAATCCCATTCGTTCCCGTATGGCACAGACACCTGAAACATCTGATCACACCTCTGTTAAGAAACGCATCAAACACCAATCCCAGACTAGTCCTGTTAACCCAGAAGCAATACGCACATAATCTAATGATTTATTACCATTCGCTGGCTATCCTCGTAAGAATATGCCAAAAGGACTACCCTTTCGCTACACTGATTACCTGGAACTGGTTGGTTCATTCCTGAACATCTGCCAGACATACTGACTCAACTGAATATTGACCCCAGGCACTGGGCTTAACTGACAAAAGACTTTGAAAGTCCATTTAAATCACTAGTAGGTAGTGCTTTCAAAATCAGACAAGCTTGCGAACAAATGGGAAAGAACTGGGTGCAGGGTCTGAAACGCTGCGCTGAAGTTTTTCCTGATACATGCCCCCTCCCCTGAAAATTCTTTTAAACACCAACCTGATATCACAGGTTGCAGGATCATATTGTCCTTTGAACTCAGTCGAAGAAAAAACCCTCATTAAGCTTAAACAAAAAACAATTTTTTACTTAATACCCCTTTCATTTAACTGAAGCCATAGCTGAAGTTTAATTTCCTTTCCAATCGTTGGGTGTCTTTAAAATAACTGCGCGCAGAGGATTAGGCCAACAGCTATGCAACTGGATAGAAAGCAGCTCGCCTCAGCATATTATTTATTCCAGCTGTAATGCCGCCAGTCTCGGCCAGGATCTGACTGCAATGGAATCTTACAGTGTTACCAAAGTACAGATGTTTGATATGTTCCCTCACTCGCGGTATTTCGAGACACTGGTTTATTTGGTAAAAAAACAGGTAAATGATATTTAGTTTTTCAATGCTTTTAATATAGTCGTGTAGTCAAAATTCCTGGCGAACTGTGTCAGTTTGCTCTGTAATTCCTGGTCGTACATCGAAACCTGCTGGATGACAGCCTCAATGCGCCCATACTCCAGGCTTTCCAGCACTTCAACGAACTCATTGCGCAGCGCTTCAGGCAGACTATTCAACATCTGCGGTGTTAACGACATATCCGGTTCTATTACGTCTGATTCCACAGCACCCTCATAAACATACTTCACGCCTAGCTGTCTTGACAGGCAATCGTATATCTCGTCCGATCGGTAGGGCTTGCGCACATAGTCATCCATGCCACCAGCGAGCATTTCGTCCCGCTCTTCGTCAAACGCTGAGGCAGTCACTGCCGCAATCTTAACCTCCTTACCGTGGGGCAATTCGCGGATACGTCGTGTGGCTTCGATGCCATCCATCACAGGCATGCGTCTATCCATCCAGATGAAATGTGGATGCCAGCTCTCAAACAGTTGTACCCCCTGCTCACCGTTCTCGGCTATCCTGACCTTAAAACCAACAGATTCCATTAACCTGCTCAGTAGCAACTGATTATCACGCTGGTCTTCCACGATCAAAATACGATACTCGCCCTGGTCTGGGGCCAGCGCCATCACTTCGCCCCTGACGATCACCTGCTTTGCTCTTGTGATATCTGCCTCCTGTGCTTCAATCAAGGGCAGGTCGATCCTGAACAACGAGCCTTTACCTGGAGCACTTTCCAGCCGGATATTCCCGCCCATCATCTGTACAAATTGACGCGTAATCGTTAACCCCAGCCCAGTGCCTTTATTGGTAGCCTGTTCGCCCAGTTGCACAAAAGGCTCGAAGACCTGTTGCTGTTCTTCAGTCGCTATGCCAATGCCAGTGTCCTCTACATCGATCAGCAGATGAGAGATCTTATTATCCTTTGTGCCCAGGCGGAGAGTGACCCCTCCCTGCTCAGTATTTTTGATGGCGTTGCTTACCAGATTGATCAGAATCTGCCTTAGACGGGCCTGATCACCGACTATGAAACGTGGGAATAGCGAACTCTGGTCGATCTTTAATTGCAGGCCTTTGCTGAAAGCACGTTGCTGCATCATGTCAATAATATCGCGCACCAGAGTACCCAGATCGAAGGCTGCATTTTCCAGCTGCACCTGTCCCGCTTCGATCTTGGCCATATCTAGCACATCGTTAATCAGCGCCAGCAGATGTTTACCGCTACGACTAATAATCTCGATGTTCTCACGCAGGGATTCGTGTAGTAATGGATTAGAGGTCATGAGTTCGGAGAACCCGAGGATTGCGTTAAGAGGTGTGCGAAGTTCATGACTCATATTGGCCAGGAAGGCACTCTTGGCACGGCTGGCTGATTCAGCGTGTTCCTTGGCAGATAGCAATTGCTGATTTGAATCAGCTAACTCGTGAGTGCGTTCATTCACCTTTGCCTCCAGACCCCCAATTAATGCATGCAATTGACCTGCAATATTATTAAAGACGGATGTCAGCTCACTGATTTCATCTTCCGATTGGGGTGCTATTGGATGCTGTAGATAACGTCCCAGAGCAATACGCTGGCTATACTCACTATCTACTTCTTCCACCATCTCAGGTTTCTCCAGACCCATCGCAGATACTGCCTCGGTAAGCGCCCTGATCGGTGCAACAATTCTACTTATCAAGGTGTATCCGACGGTACCTCCCAACACAAGAATAAACACAGACGCAGCAATAATGCCCATGACGGTTTGGCGGATGGTGGCAATAGTGTTTTCCCTCGAAAGTGCCTGACTCAGAATGAGCGAGCTACCATCCTCTGTTATCTGCCAGGGCATAGAAGCCTGGTAGTAGGAATCCCCTCCTATCTTTACGGTCTGCAACTGGATAAGCGGGTCTCTTTGCACAGACAAAACTTCAGTTGGTGTAGGCAGATCTATCAATTGAACACGCTGCTGCCCATCTGCGGAGATAATAGCCGGCAACAACCCCGTCTTCTCAGTAAGATTTTGCAGAAATCCTTTGTCAAATACCTGAGTAAAAACGAACATACCGATCCTGACCGGTGAGTCCTCCTGCGTTAGCTGAGCCTGCAAAGCTGTCGTTGGCGTGGCTATGCTTAGGTTTTCGGCAATGGCTTCGTTAAAAGACTGGCGAATCATACCTTGAATCGGCACTATCACATGCAGCTCGATAACTTCTTCTGCAGGAAAATCGAAGCTTACCGTCACACTGTCCACATTGGGAAGGTTGCGATGGATTGATCCTGGCAGTGGGATTTCTGACCAGTTACGCCAGTCATCCAGCGGTACCTTACCATTTCTGTCCTGCTGAATCCCGACTATCATTGTTTGACTATCGTGTCGCTTTATCATGCCAGCGGCCTGCGGCGTCACAAAATGTGACAGGCCATCATCTAGATACACCGCCACACTGGACAGGCGTGCGGAGAGCAGGATTAACTGTAAGCGGTTTAAGGATGTGGCCCTGTTAAGACTTAAAGCGCTGTCGAGAGATGCGCTGGGTTGATTCTTCAGCTTGAGTAGCTGGCTGTATAAAACAGCCATATCGCTAAGATTCTTTTCGTCACGCGCGGCT
>JBNKMF010000077.1:0-24358 GCA_050292965.1 Gammaproteobacteria bacterium
TATTCGTATTCTCAGCCAGGCACGACTGATTCAGGGTGATAATCACTTCCAAATTCTTAGTCAGGCGCTGTTGAATCGACGACAGCTACAGATTACCCATTTCAATCGACGCGCGGGATTGTCCAGCGACAGGGTGGTCTCTCCACAGCGCTTAACGTTTTACCGAGATAACTGGTATCTGGACAGCTGGTGTCATCAGCGCGAAGCGATACGCAGCTTTGCAGTGGATGCTATCAGCGCAGTGAAAGTGCTGACGGATAGCGCTTTAGAGCTGGATGAGGCGCTGCTCGATAAAGAGCTGGGCAGTGGCTATGGGATTTTTTCTGGCGCAAGGGTTGAATGGGCTGAATTACGCTTTAGCCCCGAACGCTCGCGCTGGGTAGCACAGGAGCAATGGCACCCACAGCAGCAGTCACATTTTGATGAAGACGGGCATTATTACCTTTCTTTGCCATACAGTCAGGAACCTGAGTTGTTGATGGATATTTTGAAACATGGCGCTGATGTGGAAGTGTTAAAGCCATCCAGTCTGAGGAAGAAAATAAAATCAGTGATTACTGAAATGGCGAGGCGTTATTGACAGCGCCCAAATAGATTACTGTTTTTTATTCAATAGTCGGCTGGAAAACACAACGGCAGTCACGACAAATATTAGCATTAGCGAGGCCAGCGCATTCACCTCTGGAGAAACACCGAGGCGCACACTGGAATAAATCCACATGGGTAAGGTTGTAGAACCGGGGCCTGAAACGAAGCTGGCGATAACCAGATCATCCAGTGATAAGGTAAACGAAAGTAGCCAGGCGGAGATAATGGCAGGGGTTAACAGCGGTAGTGTAATTTGAATGAAAACAGTCAGCGGGCGCGCACCGAGATCCATTGCCGCTTCTTCCAGTAAAGGATCCAGTTGACCAATTCGGCCACGGATGACCACGGCAGCATAAGCCAGACTGAAAGTGATATGGGCCAGGCTGATGGTGGTAAATCCACGACCGGCAGGCCATCCGATCAGTTCTTCCATGGATACAAATAACAATAATAACGACAGTCCGATGATGACGTCAGGCATGACCAGTGGAGCTGTCAGCAGTAACTCAAAACCGGTGCGACCACGAAATCTGCGATAACGGCTGAGCGAGTAAGCGGCCAGCGTGCCCAGAGTTACCGCAAAGGTGGCATTCACGGTAGCGATGCGCAGGCTCAGCCAGGCGGCACTCAATAGAGACTCATTATGGATTAATGCACCATACCATTTCATCGAGAATCCACCCCAGACGGTGACCAGGCGTGATGCGTTGAAGGAATAAATCACCAGCAGCATGACCGGGATGTATAGAAAAGCATAGCCAAACGCTACCACTACCAACATCAAATGGCGCGATTTCATGATTGCCTGTCTTCAAAGCGCTGGTGGAGTCGTTGCATTGTGATAAAAGGGATCACCAGCAGGAACAGCATAGAGATGGCTAAAGAAGATGCCAGCGGCCAGTCTTTATTGGAGAAAAACTCGGTCCACATCAGTTTGCCCACCATCAGGCTATCGGGGCCACCAAGCAGGTCAGGAATCACAAATTCTCCCACGGCCGGGATGAACACCAGCATACTACCAGCAATTACGCCAGGTAGTGACAGGGGCAAAGTAACTCGTAAAAAAGAAGTGATTGGGCGCGCGCCCAGATCAGCTGCCGCTTCCAGCAGGCTGTGATCCAGTTTGGCCAGGTTGGCGTAAAGCGGCAATACCATAAAGGGGAGGTAAGAATAAACAATGCCGATATACACCGCCAACTGGGTATGTAGAATAGCCAGCGGTTCGCTGATCAGCCCTAGCGACAGTAGCAGGTCGTTGAGTATACCCTGTGGTTTGAGTATGCCTATCCAGGCGTATACCCGGATCAAAAATGATGTCCAGAAAGGCAGAATAATCATCATCAGTAGCATATTCCGCGTGCGTTGTTTGGCGGTCGCGATGGTGTAGGCCATGGGGTAACCGATAAATAAGCACAGCAGCGTGCTGATGCCTGCTACCTTGAGGGAATTGATAAAAGCATCCAGATACAGTTCATCTTCACTCAGCAGTACATAGTTGCCGAGATTGATCTTGATCTGTAGTACCACGTCTTCGCTTATGCTGGTCAGAGGGGTATAGGGAGGCTGACTGAGCATGGGTTCGGACAGGCTGATCTTTAATACGATCAGGAACGGTAGCAGGAATAACACGCTCAGCCACAGATAAGGAAGGCCTATGCCAATACGCCGCCCCCATCCACTGGAGCGTTTGTCCACCTGATCGCATAGACTGCTGCTCATTCGGTCACAACCACGCCACCGTCGGGATCCCATTCAACTACCACTTCTTCTCCCCAGGTCAGGGTTTGTTCAGTAATGGGGCGAGTATTGGTCAGGGTCATCTGAATCTTACGGCCAGATGCTGTTTTTAGATGAAATATCGAGACATCACCGAGATAGGCAATATCCTCTACCAGCCCAATAATCTGGTTGACTGTTAGGGTTTCTGGATTACGCGCCAGTCTGATTTTTTCTGGCCGTACCGCTACCACTACCGGTAGACCGATAGCCAGCGGTTGCGGGCATTTCATGTGATATTGCTCCCCATCAGTACCTTCGATAATAGCCTCACCTTCGCTACGCTCAATGATCTTGCCATCGAACAGGTTAATAGAACCGACAAAACTGGCGACGAAGCGGCAGTTGGGGTATTCGTAAATGCCTGAAGGGGTATCCACCTGCACGATATGACCGTCATGCATCACTGCAATGCGTGATGACATGGTCATGGCTTCTTCCTGATCGTGAGTCACGGTGATGAAGGTAATCCCCAGTTTTTCCTGCAGGTTAACCAGCTCAAACTGGGTGTTTTCACGCAAGCGTTTATCCAGCGCGCCTAAGGGTTCATCCAGTAATAATAGCTTGGGGTGTTTGGCCAGACTACGTGCCAGAGCCACGCGTTGACGCTGCCCGCCGGATAGCTGGTCAGGTCGACGACGACGCAATGGCTCGATATGCAGTAGTTTAAGCATTTGATCGATACGCTCACTGCGTACCTCAGCAGTGAGTTTTTCCTGCTTCAGTCCAAAGGCAATGTTGTTCTCCACCGACATATGCGGAAACAGTGCATACGACTGAAACATCATATTGACTGGACGGCGGTAGGGCGGGACATTGGTAACATCGACACTGTCGATCAGGATGCGTCCGCTGGTTGGTATTTCGAGCCCGGCAAGCATACGTAACAGCGTAGACTTGCCACAGCCCGAACTACCCAGTAGAGAAAAGAACTCACCCTGATAAATGTCCAGGCTGACATCGTCTACCGCATACACATCCCCATATTTTCGGGTGACACGTTTTAACTGGACATAAGGCTGGGTTGAAGGATCCTGCCACGACTCCTTCAGACGACTGGGTACCTTAACCATGCCCAGTGCCTTCAGCGGTTTGCTTTAATTCGAGTCCATAATCGATTGATATTACGTGTTTCTTTATCAGAGCGCTCTTTAACAACAATCAGTTTCTGTTTTACGCTTGCATCCGGGTAGATGCCGGGGTTATTGCGCAGGTCTTCATTCAGCAACTCGGTTGCTGCCAGATTGGGATTGGCGTAAAACACATAGTTTGATGCGGCGGCGATATTTTTAGGCTGCAGCATAAAATTGATAAAAGCCAGGGCCTGTTCTGGGTGAGATGCATCCGCAGGAATTGCCATCACGTCAACCCAAAGCACGGCACCCTGTTTAGGAATAAGATAAGAGACTTTTACGCCATTTTGGGCTTCATCTGCTCGAGCACCTGCCTGCAGAGCATCACCTGAATAGGCATGAGCGACACACAGGTCTCCATTCGCCAGATCAGAGATATATTGTGAGGAATGGAAATAGCGAATATTAGGCCGGGCTTGGACGATTAATTTCTGCGCAGCCTGAATGTCCTCTTTACTGGTCGAATTTGGATCCCTGCCCAGATACGCTAGTGCTGCAGCAAATACCTCGGTGGAATCATCCATTAAACTGATGCCGCAACTTTTTAATTTTGAACTGATCGCTGGGTCGAAAATTAATGCCCAGGTGTTTAGTGGAGCATCCTCACCCAGAATTTGTTTTACCTTTGTGGTGTTGATACCAATACCGGTGGTTCCCCACATATAGGGAACCAGGTATTTATTGCCAGGGTCGATGTCGTCGAATGTCTGCATCAACTGTGTATCGAGGTTTTTCCAGCCAGTCAGTTTGCTGCGATCAGGGGCCTGGTAAATCTTTGCCTTGATGTGACGCGCAGCAAAAGGTCTTGCGGTAGGAAACACCAGATCATATCCGCTATGTCCAGCGAGTAGCTTGGCTTCCAGGGTTTCATTAGAGTCGTATAAATCAAGTACAGGTTTTATCCCGGTAGTCGATTCGAATTGTTGCAAGGTGTCCTCGGCGAAATAATCATTCCAGTTGTATATATTTACAGTGGGTGATTCAGCTTGAGCTGCAGTTGAAATAACAAAAGCCAAAGACGAAAAAAAAGTAACATAACGGTTCATGTTGATCCCCGAAAAAACAGGAGCCGGGATGGCGCCTAAGCGTATATGTTAATGGTCTCCCGCTTAAGCGTATAGGGTTTTTAATCGATTTTCGTAATATTTTTATGCTTGAAATTGTGTTGCAACATCGCGTTGTCCGAGCGCATGATATCTGTATCTAAGTTGAGAATATTTTATGTCATCTACAACCATTAATGTGCGTGCTCAGCTGTTCGGACAAAGCATCGAGCCGAGACGAATTACACAGATGAAAATACTGTCTCGCGACCCTACCACGATAGCACTGGATGATGATGGTTATGTCGTATTATTCCGTTTTGGAGCGGCTGTTTTCTTTAATACACGCGTTGAATCCGAAGATGCATTCCTTACTCTGTTACAACCCTATGTGAGTAAATCTATTGTGACACCCAGAAGTGAATCTCTGGAGGTAGTGGTGGATTCTGAAGCTGAGGATCGTCTGGATAATCAACGTTTTACCATGCGAGATATGTCGGTAGCCAGACTGCAGGTTGTTGCTGATATTCTGGCTAAATCTGTGTTTCTGGATGATTATGAACATACCATCGCTAAAGCATTTGATCGTATAGAACCGCTGGCCGAGCGTATGCACAGCACCGGGCACTTGCAGGGTAAGTCAAATGATCTGTTGGCTCATATTGGAGAAGTGCTGCAGTTGCAGCACCGTATGACTGGGCGTGCTCAAGTGGGAGAAAAACCTGATGTGTTGTGGGATCACCCTGAACTGGAACGTCTATGGCATCGTCTTGAAAACGAATATGAGATTGGCGAACGACAACTGGCGCTGGAACGTAAGCTGGAACTGATCAGCTCTACCGCAGAAACCTTACTCAGTCTGCTACAGGATAGGCGTACATTAAGAGTCGAATGGTATATCGTGATACTGATTGTGATAGAAATCTTTCTTACACTATACGATTTATTTATTCGCCATAGTTGATAGATCCAGAAGCCTGTCGGGTTTAGGTGATCGTAGTGAGGGAATGGCATTTTGAGACAAATATTCTGATCATTTGAGGCGAATAGTGAGCCAAAATGATCGGGTTGTTGGCAAAAATGCCTTTTCCGAAGCTGATTCATCCTAAATCCGACAGGCTCCTTGGTATGGTGAAATAAATCTTAGCATTATCAGTTATCCTGCTTTACGGCAAATGAGATCAATCCTATTCTGGAAGGCTGCTTTAATCTTCGGCATTAAGGGACTATCCAGGGTTTTATAAACATGTTGATCAATTTGACTGACTTTAATTAACTCTGCCCCTGTTCCAGTAAGAAAACACTCATCAGCCTGCTGTAAGTCTTGCATCGTGAGGCTTGTTTGATCACAGCTTATCTCCATCTCCTGAGCGATATCTATGATCACTTCACGAGTAATGCCCGCCAGTAATCCATCGCTAAGCGGTGGTGTTTTCAGGGCGCCATTGGAGATGATAAAGATGTTATCTACGCTGCCTTCGCTGACGTATCCATCGAGGTTGAGCATTAACGCTTCATCCATGCCTGCATGATTAGCTTCGATCCTGGCTAATATATTATTCAGGTAGTTCAGGCTTTTAATTTTTGGGTCAAGACATACTGCGGGCGTCCTCTTTGTTGTTGCAATATGCAATTTTATGCCCTGTTCCAGGTGCTGGGTGTTTACTACTGAAAGCTCGTCAGCAATGATGAACAAGGATGCTTTATCGCATTTCAACGGGTCTATACCCAGTGATCCTTTGCCTCGTGTGATAACCAGACGTAGATAGCCTGAATCGTCTGGGTAACGCTGAATGAGTTGTTCGATTGCCTGCTGGATTTGTTCCAATGAATAGGGCAGATCCAGAGCAATGGCCTGTGCTGATTGTTGCAGCCGTTGCAGGTGGGCCTGCAGCATAAAAGTTTTTCCGTAATAGAAGCGTAATCCTTCAAATACGCCATCACCGTACAATAATCCATGATCGTAAACCGAGATGTGAGCCTGGTGGGCGGGTTGAATATGTCCATTTATCCAGCACAGAGCATGTTGATTCATTTAGGTACCTTAAAGGTCAACTTTAGTGACCTATTATTATGCGGTAGCGAAATTTACAATGTCAATATTATTGACATAAAAAGTATTATGATTATGGAACGAGAACAGGAATTAAATCTGGCGCTTGAAGCAATGCACTTTGGCTTTAGATCGATGGTGTTAAAACCGGATCAGCGTCTGGCAGAACTGGGGATGAGTCGTATCCATCATCGTTTGCTGTATTTCGTTGGACGTAATCCAGATTGCAGTATTAGTCAGTTGTTGAAAATCTTGCAGGTTAGTAAGCAGTATTTGAACCGTCCACTGAAGCAGCTGATAAGCCAGGATTATATTGATTATCGTAGCGATACTCTGGATAAGCGTATAAAGCGACTGACGTTAACCAAACGCGGCGCTCAACTTGAACAACTGTTGACGGGGGAGCAGCGTCGGCGATTTGAAGAGATTTTCCAGCAAGTGGGTCCTGAGGTCGAAAAAAACTGGCGACAGGTAATGCATTTACTGTCTGAAAATATCGACTTCTAAAGGCAGAAAAGCCCCTGTACAAACCCGCTTTACCCAAAAAATCATCACTCATCAAGTGTTACTAGCTATATGAATGATAACTGGAGCATGTATTTACAAGATAAAGATTGCTATTTACAGCTCCAGACGTATATTAACTTAGACTAATATACTGATATGGTTGATAGTATCGGTATATACACTTTTTCATTAGTAACACGCGAGAGTTTTATATAAATGGTTAAATGGTTGCTCAGTTTTGCCTATCGTTATCCGCGCTTAATTCTAATTGCGCTGGTCGCATTGACGGTATCAGTAGCACCCCAATTATCTGGCTTAAAATTCGATATCTCGGCTCAAAGCCTGTTAGCAAAGTCTGATCCAAGTTGGCAAATTTATCAGGATTCTTTAAAGAAATTCGGTTCTGATATGGTTGTCATGCTGATCATATCGGATAAAAACCTGTTTGAAGCCGAGAAGTTGAAGGCTATCAAGCAGATGCTTAAGCGATTAGAGAAGCTGGATTTTGTCATAAATAGTAGTTCATTATTTAATGTTCCCAACGTCAGAGAGGTCGATGGGTATGTTGAAAGCAAACCTTTTCTTCTCGATATCCCACAAAATCCACAGCAAACGCAGCAGCTAATAGACGATGCTTTAGCGAATACTCTGGTGCATAAGAATTTAATTTCAACTGATCATCAGACCATGGCTATAAATCTATTTATCAAGGAGTTGCCGGATCAGCATGGGCGTGATGCAGAAATCACCAGGGCTATTGAAGGTGAACTGGAACCACTTAAGTCGATAGTTGATAACGTTTTTCAGATGAGTGCGCCTTATGTGAGAGATCAGATATCCCGGCAGATTCAGGTTGATATGAATTCGATGTTGCCAGCAGCTCTGGTGGTGTTGATTGTAGTATTGGGCCTGAGTATGGGGCGACTTAATTGTGCAGTAGTACCGCTGTCTTCTGCATCTATAAGCATTGTTCTGACCCTGTCGTTTATGGCATGGATGGACATTCCGATTAATGTGCTCACCTCAATTATCCCTGCGATGCTGATTATTATTGGCTCTACCGAAGATGTGCATTTAATGGCTGAGTATCATAGCGGTATTCGTGAGGGGTTATCACGTGATGAAGCGGTTCAGCGCTTACCTGTCAATCAATCTATGGCAATTTTTCTGGCGTTTGTAACTACCATTGCAGGTTTCCTGTCTATCACGGTTAGTGACCTGGAGTTGTTGCAGGAATTCGGTTGGTTGGTCTCAGCAGGGTTGGTGGTCAACTTTCTGGTGACAACGTTATTTGTTCCTGCCTATCTGAGATTGTTTGGCGGCAGTATCTCGCATATTAATATTGATCTAAATATATTTCAGTTAATTGCTGCGGGCATCTTTTCGTTAGTTATGCGGATTAAAAAAACTACGCTGTTGCTGCTGATGCTAACGGCTGGTTATTTCGCCTGGGGCGCACAGTTTCTGGAAATCAATAACGATACGCTTGCTTATTTTGATCAACAATCTGATGTGCGCAAGCGTGCTGAGATAATCCATCAGGATTTATCTGGAATGCAGACCTTTTCTATAATTCTTGATTCGGGTATAGAAGGGACGTTCAAAAAAACCAGATATCTGGAAGAGGTTGAGAAAGTACAACAATTTATTGATCAACAGGGAGTGTTTGATAAAAGCTTTTCATTTGCCGATTTTATCAAGCTAACCCATAAGGTAATGGAAGGTATAGATACGCCGCGACTTCCGTTTGAAGATGAAGTAGTGCAGGTATACATGGAGTTTGTGCAGTTTGAAGCGGTGAGTTCATATGTGAACCCTGATTACAGTACTACTCGAATACTAGTGCGCCACAATCAGGGGAATTCACTGGTTTTGAAACAGGCTTTTAGTGAAATTGAAAATTATATTAAGCACGACCTCCAATCTCCTATGAAGATAATACTGACCGGTGATTCCGTATTAAATAATAAGGCGGCCGATGCTATGGCCTGGGGGCAGATTCAATCACTGGTGTTGATGGTGGTTGTTATATTGCTACTGGTTTCAATATTGTTCATCGATTTTCGAGCCGGTTTTATTGCACTTATCCCTAATGTTTTCCCGGTTATTGTACTGTTTGGTGTGATGGGGTATTACCATATTCCACTAGATTCTGGGACTACTATGGTGGCGGTGATTGCACTAGGTATTTGTGTTGACGATACCATCCATTTTCTCAGTAGATATCATTTCTTTACCCGTGGTACTGATGATGTCGAAAAGGCGCTCAGAAAAACTATCTTGCATGAAGCAACACCCATCGGTACTACTTCAATTGCACTTGCGCTTGGGTTTTCAACGCTGGTGTTATCGAGTTTTCAGCCAGTAGTTTACTTTGGTGCATTAAGCGCCCTGGTTATGGTGCTTGCCATGTTTTCAACCTTTATACTGACACCGATACTGCTGTCGTTTATTCGCCTGATTTCGGTCTGGGATATGCTCTCGCTAAATCTTAAGGATGATGTGCTTAAGAATAGCCCCATTTTTAAAGGCCTAAAAAGTTTTCAGATCAAGCGGGCAATACTGTCAGGTTCAATACGTGAATTTAACAGCGGTGATGTGATTGTTGATCAAGGTGTGCTGGGAGAAACCTTTTTCGTATTGCTGGAAGGTTCTGCTAAAGCGACACATCGAGACTCAGATGGATCTATTCATACGCTGGGTTACCTGAAATCGGGTGACTTATTTGGTGAGGTGGCAGAGCTATCCAAGCGTGATCGGATGTCCAGAGTGACTGCTCAGGAAAAAGTTCGAGCTTTAGAAATGAAGTGGAGTGGAATTCGTCAATTAGGGCTTTTCCATCCGCGCATATCTATGAGATTGTACCGCAATTTATCTGAGGTTATGAGTAAGCGTATAGTTGATTTGAGCGCGCATACTGATAAATCTCGCGATGAGCTAACCGGTGCATTAACTAAGTCGTATCTTTGTGAATTTATGCAGCAGGAGCTAAAACGTAGTCATTATCAGTCTGAACCGCTATCGCTGATATTGCTGGATATCGATATCAAGTCTATGCAAGGTCAGTTAACCGACCAGATTCATGATAATGTGATACTTGCCATTTCACATATTATTAATTCGCATCTAAAGGGTACCGATATCCTTGCGCGTTGGGATGAATGTTGCTTTATGCTAGTCTTGCCCGGTTCAAATGGAGATGCTGCATTAAATCTGGTGAATGCTATCCAGAAAGATATTCAGTCTGACGATATGGGCAGGGGGATACAGTTTGATCTGGTAGCTTCGGTTACTCAGGTAAAGCCCGGAGAACGCTCGAAACAGTTGTTAGATCGTCTTGAACACCAGTTGCAGGAGCTTAAACAGAATCCTAAAAATGTTAGAGTTTCACTCGCTTAATAATTTTGCCCATTAAGCTGCGTCAACTGGGAAGCAGGCTGCGACAAATTGTCGCTACCGTAGAGGTAGGCTTTTAGGTAATATCCATACCCCTTCTTACAATAGTAAGCTTCAATGAAAAAGTTTTACCTTCTTGTTTTCCTGATTTTCAGCCCATATGTGATGGCCGAAGTGTCAAATGATATTCTGGTTGAAGGTGCATTTGCACGGCCCGCGTTAAAGGATCAGCGCAACTCAATTCTGTATATGCAAATTGTTAATCATGGCAGTAATGCAGCATTAGTAGGTGCAAGCACGGATGCGGCTAAATTTGTTGAACTGCATACCCATGTGAATGACAATGGGGTGATGCGTATGCGTAAGATTGATAAAATCGATTTGCCGGAGGGGCAAAAAGTTATGCTTAAACCCGGTGGTATGCATGTTATGCTCATTGGTTTAAATAGAGATCTGAATCTGGATAGTTCTGTCGATGTGACACTTGAGTTTTCAGATGGTAGTAAAAAATCGCTAACGGCTCCAGTAGCTAGATCTAGCATGCAGCACATATGATACAGCATGCTCAGAAAGATTAATTGATATGAAAAATCATAAGGCCCTTTATTTTTGGGTAATAGCAGTATGTTTTTTTGCAGGTATATTACTGGCACAGCAATACCTGATACGTCAGGGTAGTGACCTGATACCCGGTTCAGGAGGAGATTTTACCCTGCAATCGGTAGCAGGACCTGTTTCTCTGAGTGACTATAAGGGGAAGGTAGTGGCCTTATATTTTGGTTATATGTCCTGCCCTGATATCTGTCCGACCTCTCTCTATGGACTCACTGAAGCCATCAAATTGTTGACGCCTGAACAGGCAGCTCAGGTTCAGGGGATATTTGTCTCGGTGGACTTTGAACGAGATTCCCCTAAAGCTCTGGATATCTTTGTTAAAGGCTTTAATCCCGGATATATCGGTCTTACTGCAGATAATAAGGAACATATCGATAAAATAGCGCGGCAGTACAATGTGATCTATGAAAAGAAAGCGCTGGAAAATTCTGAGATGGGTTATGTTATCGATCACAGCTCAGTAATTTATTTTATCGATCAACGCGGAGTGGTTCAATTTTATGAGCCGCATGAAGAAGATCCAAAGGTTATGGCGGCCGATATAATTAAATTATTAGAAGCTGGCTGATAGTGGTTCTTTATGCGGGTGGTGGGTTTCCCGTACTCCACTTCTTGAAACGTTTCTTGCAATAAGACAGGAGAGCGTCGTAGTCCGGAAACCATAGATCAAAACCATCTTCTGCAGGTGCATCAAACTCGCAGTAATCATTCGAATGACTTCTACAAATTGTCGGTCGATCCAGATAAATTCCGCAGCGACCATCTATTTCTAAATGTACACATTCTGTTTCAAAGATGATAAACCAGCCGTCTTCGTCTTTATAAGCTGCAACATTTTTATGTGATATCTGCCATAACAAAATTTCAAAATCATATTTGGACTTAGGGGTATCAATTTGCTGAGTTACATAGGTGCAGCACTTTGAGTTGGTGCACAGGTCGCATTTGTTTTCTGGGGTGATTTCAATGTCAGGGAAATCGTGGGTTGGGGGTTTATTCATTGATCCAGTCTTTTGGTTTTAGATAGGTTTCATATAGCTCTGCTTCAGGAGAGCCTGCTTCTGGTTGGTAATTATATTTCCAGTTAACTACTGGTGGTAACGACATAAGTATGGATTCTGTGCGTCCTCCAGACTGTAAACCAAATAAGGTTCCACGGTCGTAAACCAGATTGAATTCGACATAGCGCCCACGGCGGTAGAGCTGAAAATCTTTTTCTCTTTGACCAAAGGCGGTATCTTTTCTCTTTTCAACGATGGGTAAATAGGATGGCAGGTAGTGATTGCCTACGCTTTGCATAAAGGCAAAAGCTCTGTCAAAGTCAGGTGTGTTCAGGTCGTCAAAAAATAATCCGCCTATACCTCGTGGTTCGTTACGATGTTTGATAAAAAAATAATCATCGCACCATTGCTTATATCTATCGTAAGTATCATCGCCAAATCCTTCGCAAGCCTGCTTTGCAGTAAGGTGCCAATGCCGGCAGTCTTCTTTGTTTCCATAGTAAGGGGTGAGATCGAAGCCTCCACCAAACCACCAGACAGGGGCGCTGCCGGGTTTTTCAGCGACAAAGAAGCGTACGTTGGCATGTGAAGTAGGTATGTATGGGTTATGGGGGTGAATAACCAGAGATACACCCATGGCTCGGAAATTTCTACCGGCAAGTTCAGGGCGGTGAGCTGTTGCTGAGCCGGGCAGGTTGTCGCCATACACTTCTGAAAAGTTAACACCTGCCTGTTCGAATACTGCACCATTGCTTAAAACGCGAGTGCTGCCACCACCACCGCTTTGTCGTTGCCAGTTATCAATTTCAAAGCGTTTATTTCCATCAGCCTGCTCCAGGCCTGAGCAGATAGTGTGCTGTAATCCACTCAGGTAATTGCGTACGGCCTCAATGTTGACTGTCATGGAAGATTTCCGATTCTGGTTAAAGTGGTAGTAAGTTTAACACGCTAGGGACGAATTATTTCCCCAGATTGTTTATCAATAATGCGACTTGGACGTTGAGAGCCATAAGTGATTCCATCGATAATAAAGTCGACACTGTTAGCAAATTGCCGGTGGATCTGAAAAGAGTTTGTAGCGGGTTTGAGACCTGAAATATTCGCGCTGGTACTGACTAAGGGTAGAGCCAATCGGTCGCATAAGACCTGAATGTGGGATAAGACTGTCAGTCGAACTGCAACAGTCTGGTTCTTACCGGTTAGCCATTCAGGGCAAAAAGGACTGGCTGGAAGTAGCCAGGTTGTGGCTGATTTTTCCGGGGTGGAAATTTGTTGATAATGCTGCTGAAAATATTCCTGATCAATAAAATGCTGGCAGTAGTCAATGAGATTTGATAATAAAATCATGCCCTTATCAAAAGATCGGTTTTTAATACTTAAAATACGCCCGACTGCCTGATGGTTTTCAGGGTGACATCCGAGCCCCCAGATGGTATCAGTGGGGTAAGCAAAGACGGCACCCTTTTTAATGCTTAAAGCATATTTGTTAAGTAACCAGGGTGACACATCAAGCGGTAGCTTTGACTGCTTTTTTAACGGCAGCGTTTTTCTTTACTGAAGCCTTCTTTTTAGTAGCAGCTTTTTTCTTAACGGCAGCCTTCTTTTTAGTAGCAGCTTTTTTCTTAACGGCGGCCTTCTTTTTAGTGGCTGCTTTCTTACGTTTGGATTTAGGTAAAGGAGCTTTCTCAATCAATTCCTGGCAAGTAGCAAGATCGAGTGTTCCTGGGTCTTCGATATCTTTGGGGATTCTTGCGTTCTTATTCCCGTCAGTGATGTAAGGTCCATACCTGCCTCGAAGAATTTTTATCTCAGTGCCTTCAAAAGTTTTTATTTCTCGATTGGCTTCAAATTCTTTTTTCTCACGAACAAGTTCAAGCGCGCGTTCAAGTGTGAGCGTATAAGGGTCATCGCCTTCCTTGGTTTTTAGTGATGCGTATTTGCTACCAAATTTAACATAGGGACCAAAGCGCCCGATATTGGTAGATACGGGTTCTCCTTCTTCTGTTTCACCTAGTTCACGAGGCAGCTTGAATAACTGCATGGCTTCATCCATGGTGATACGATCCATTTTCTGCCCAGGACTAAGACCGGCGAAACGGGGTTTATCTTCGTCCTCACGGGTTCCAATCTGAACAAATGGGCCATAGCGACCCATGCGAACTGAAACAGGTTTCCCAGTGTCAGGATCGGTTCCTAGCTCACGTGACTGTAATGCTTCATCTCGGCTTACAGTCTCCATTTTGTCATCAATAAGTTCTTTGAATGATGTCCAGAAATTCTGCATTAAAGGCAGCCATTCGCTTTCTCCTCGTGATATCTCATCCAGGGTATCTTCCAGCTTTGCGGTGAAGTCGTAGTCAACATAGCGAGTAAAGTGTTGGGTAAGAAATTTATTTACCACGCGACCCACATCGGTGGGGTGGAAACGCTTGCTTTCAAGTTCGACATAATCACGGTCGAGCAGGGTGGTAATTATAGATGCATAGGTTGAAGGACGACCTATCCCATATTCTTCCAGAGTTTTGACCAGACTGGCTTCGCTAAAACGCGGTGGTGGTTCGGTAAAGTGCTGTTCCAGGCGGATTTCCTTCAGCGTTACCGAGTCACCCTTTTGTAGAGGAGGAAGGATGTTTTCTTTCTGTTCATCACTCTTGCTGTCATCCTTACTTTCGGTATACACCAGCATAAAGCCGGGATTTCTGATGGTTGATCCATTGGCGCGGAAAGTATTTTTACTGTCGGCAGCAAGGTCTACCGCTACAGTATCCATAGTGGCGTGAAGCATCTGGCAGGCAATACTGCGCTTCCAGATTAAATCATATAGCTTGTATTCATCCTGGCTAAGGAAAGACTTGATCTGTTCAGGGGTGTTCATAGCGCTGGTTGGGCGTATTGCTTCGTGAGCTTCCTGCGCATTCTTGGATTTTGTCTTAAATTCTCTTGGCTTTTCAGGTAGCAGTTCTGCGCCATATTTTTTGGCGATGAGGGTACGAATATCTTCCAGGGCCTCTTTAGACAGAGACACAGAGTCAGTACGCATATAGGAAATCAAACCTGTTTGACCCGAGCCAATATCTATACCTTCGTACAGGCGCTGGGCGGTACGCATGGTGCGTTGTGCACCAAACCCCAGTTTTCGAGAAGCTTCCTGTTGCAGGGTTGAGGTCGTAAATGGTGCTGCTGGATTACGTTTGCGCTGTTTCTTTTCAACGTTGGAAACGGTTAGTGTTCCACTAGCAGCCTTGTTTAAAATTGCATAGGCCTGTTCAGCCTGCTCAGCATTAGTGATGCTGAACTGTTTTACTTTCTCTCCCTGATACTGGGTGAGTCGAGCGATAAAATTCTGCTTATCGAACTCATTATCAGATTCAATACTCCAGTATTCTTCAGGATTAAATGCTTCAATTTCCAGCTCTCGCTCAACGATCATTCTGAGAGCAGGGCTTTGTACCCGGCCAGCAGATAAGCCGCGTCGGATTTTTCGCCATAACAAAGGTGAGAGATTGAAACCTACCAGATAATCCAGAGCACGCCTGGCCTGTTGAGCGTTGACAAGATCCATCGTGATTTCACGAGGATTGGCTACAGCTTCGGTAACTGCCTGCTTGGTGATTTCATAAAATACTACCCGGAATGCATTTTTATCTTTCATCAATTTACGGTTTTGCAGTAATTGATACAGGTGCCAGGATATGGCTTCACCCTCGCGATCCGGATCCGTTGCCAGGTAAAGCGTGTCGGCTTTCTTTAATTCTTTAGCAATGTTTTTTAGATGCTTTTCGTTCCGCTCCACAACTTCGTAATTCATTTTAAAGTTGTTGTCGGTCTCTACGGCACCTTCTTTTGGGATCAAATCACGTACATGGCCATAAGAGGCAAGAACTTTAAAGTCCTTGCCTAGATATTTTTCAATAGTTTTGGCTTTAGCAGGTGACTCAACTATAACGAGGTTGCTACTCATAGGCTGGATTGTTTGTTATTTTAGTGGAAAATTGCTGGCTGATCTGCAAATACGATATCTTCGTAATGCATCAATGTGTTTTCATCTTGATCAATTGCATTATTGAACAAAACCATCATGACTACCCATTTAAACTCTTCCATATCTACCGGGGCTATGCCATCCAGAGCCATGATGCGGTTGATGACCAGCTCTCTGAGTTCAGGGGTTAGTACACCTGACTGTTCCAGGAAATAGAGAAAACCCTGTATCTTACAATCCATGCGCAACTTTTCAGAAGCGGAGTAGATACGTGTGGCTTTGGAAGACTGTTCAATGCTAGGGATGTCTCCGGCCAGTGCAAGACCATCGAGCCAGTCAAAGGCTTTGTCTATATCGTTGGATTCAAACCCCGCTTCGCGCAAATCTGCATCAATGCTTTCACGGTCTTCTGGGAGGGTGTCATCACTATCTGCATAGCTTGAGAAAATGTACATTAGTACGTCTATAACACCTTCTTTCATGTATACCTCTGTCTAGCACCTGACAAAAAGTCCGCCCGGTGCGGTTTTAATATAATCGTTTAACTCTAGTATTAACAGCATGGAGGAAAGCTGCTCGATGGTCAAGCCACTGCGATTTACTAAAGAGTTCATTGATACTGGATCATAACCCATTGCATCCAGTAATGCCTGATATTCGCTATCGATAAATGAATCAGTTTGAGATTCAGTATGAGTTTCAGTCTGTTCGGCGATAAAACCCAACAAGCTTCCTATATCATCGATAATATCAGAGGCCTGGTCAACCAGTTTTGCGCCCTGACGTATTAAATGGTGACAGCCTTTGCTTTGTGGATTGTGTATAGAGCCAGGAATTGCGAATACTTCTCGTCCCTGCTCAATGCCAAGGCGCGCGGTAATTAGTGAGCCGCTTTTACGTGTGGCTTCAACCACCAGAGTCGCCAGACTTAACCCACTAATAATACGGTTTCTCTTTGGAAAATTGCTGTTGACTGGAGGTGTGCCTAGCGTGAACTCAGAAACGATTAAGCCCTTTTCGGCTATCTCGTAGGCCAGTTTTTTGTTTTTAGAAGGGTAGATTCTATCAATCCCTGTTCCGATCACAGCGATAGTGTGCCCTCCACTATCCAGTGCAGATTGATGTGCATGCTGGTCAATGCCGAGGGCCATTCCGCTGGTAATCGTCAGGCCTGCATTGCATAGGTAACGCGAAAATTCCCTGGCTGTTTCAGCTCCTCCTGGCGTGCAGTTGCGACTACCGACTATAGCTATCTGTGGAGATTGCAGAATATCTTTATCACCTATGGCGTAAAGAACGGGAGGCGGGTCGGTGATATCTTTTAATAGCTCAGGGTATGCGGGGTCGAGGATGGAAACTATATGATGTGATGAATCCTCGGCAAGCCAGTCCAGAGCAAGATCTACGGCACCCCAGTCAGGGTTGGCTATATAATCGATTTGAGGCTGTTTTAAATTTAATTCTGAAAGTTCGCTGTTTGAAAGGTGGAATAGCGCGTCAATTGTGAGGGGCGTCTCTACAACCAGTCGGCGAAAATTAGCAGGCCCAATGCCTGGGCACAGGTTAAGTGCCAGGCAATAGGCCAGGTCATCCCTGTCCATACTCTGGGTTGTTTCCTAAGGTGTTTTTACCGCGTCATTTAATCGAATAGGTGTGTCTGCTTTCATGATAAGCCCGAAACTCATTTTCTCGTAGGTTCGGATTATCATTAACAGACCGCTACGCTCATTCGGCAGTTTTACGGCGAAATTTTTCTCTTCTTCATTTTTATCGATAACAACCTTTCCTTCTTTTTCAATCTTAAGAATATTGCCAACAGAAATATTGTCACGCAGCCCTAGATTAACTACTACAGTCTGATACCGACCAACTTGAGAGATTGCATCCAGCAATGAAATAATTCGACCTTCTACCTGTTCTTTGGGCGAGCGGGGGAAAAAGTCTCTTTCCAGTGTGGTATTGTCGATAGGCAATAAGCGGTCATCGCGTAATATTTCAAGTGTAGAAGAGGTTACCCTGACTGAAGCTGGGTCACCACCTCTTTCAAGCTTGCCCTCTGCAACATATAGCGCTTCGTATCCTAGTATTTCTCCGCTTGTCGTATCTATAAGAGGTTTATGGGGGCGAAAAACACTGAAACGAACATTGCCAGTAGAGGTATCAAGGTTGCGAACATATAAGACATCGTTGATAGCATTGGCGAGGTGATTATCTTTGCTATCTAGTACATAGGCAGCTCTTGCCAAGTCTACTTCATCAATGATTATAGGTTTTTCCAGTAGCTGTCTGATCGATTCAATGGGGATCGATGGAATACTGGCGTCGATAGACTGAGCTCGTATGCGGGGTGAGAGCTTTACAGTCTTTAATCCTCTTGTTGCCAGTGCCTGACCAGTTTCTCCTCGGCGAGAGAGCTGAATTCGCTTTTCACCACCAATATACACTATAGCCAGTTCATCGCCTGGGTATATCAGATGAGGGTTGTCTATCTGTGGATTTTTATACCAGATTTCGGGCCAGTACCAGGGGTCACGTAAAAAGTGTGATGAAATGTCCCATAATGTGTCGCCTTTTTGTACAATATAGGTCTGCGGATGCTCGGGCTCATATACGATCGTTTCGCGAGGCGGCGGTGGAGTAAGGTTGGCCTTAACTGTGATTTCAGTTGGTTCAGCAGGCTTTTCCTCTACTACTGCATATGGCTCTTTAGTTGTTGAACAGCCATTTAGCAGTATTAAACCGACGAAAATGAACAGTCCATGTACTAACAGTCGCTTGTTAAGGTTATACATAGAAACCCCTGGATTGGTGTATTTATATTGGGCGATTGTAGTTGAAATCTCTCTAACTACAACCTTTTTTATGGTTAAGATTCTATTATAATCATAAACTTGGAGCTAAAACTTGTAAATGTTCTCGAAGTTTAAATTATGGCGTTATTAAATATTTTACATTATCCAGATCCGCGTTTGCGTACGAAAGCCAAAGCGGTCACTGAATTTGACAGTAAGCTGAAAACACTGATTAGTGACATGTTTGAAACCATGTATGAAGCCCCCGGAATAGGGTTGGCTGCTACCCAGGTCAATGTTCATAAGCGTCTTCTGGTTATGGACGTGTCTGAAGAAAAAAATGAACCTAAGGTGTTGATTAATCCAGAAATCCTTAATTCTGAAGGAGACGAGGAAATGGATGAAGGCTGTCTGTCGGTACCCGGTTATTATGAAACCGTAAGACGGGCTGAGAAAATATCGGTACGCGCGCAGGATGCGGATGGTGAATTATTTGAATTCACAGCAGATGGTCTGGAAGCCGTGTGTATTCAGCATGAAATTGATCATCTGGAAGGGAAGCTCTTTGTCGATTACATCTCTGCTCTTAAGCGTGATCGCATACGTAAGAAGCTGGAAAAACAAAAGAAACAGGAAGCCTCCTGAAACAACCTCTATTCAGGATAACCTGACAATGAAGATAATCTATGCCGGTACCCCGGAGTTTGCAGTTTCAGCGCTGGAAATGCTTGCGCAGTCCAGCCACGAAGTGGTGGCTGTATACACCCAACCAGACAGGCCCGCAGGACGCGGTCGTCAGTTGCAGGCAAGCCCTGTTAAGCTTTGTGCTGAAGGTTTCGGGTTGCCCGTTGAGCAACCCGTTTCATTACGTAACATAGAAGCCATGCAAAGGCTGGCCGACTATCAGGCAGACTTGATGGTAGTTGCTGCCTATGGCTTGATATTGCCGCAACAGGTACTGGATGCACCCAGGCTCGGCTGTGTCAATATTCATGCTTCTTTATTACCGCGCTGGCGAGGTGCTGCACCGATTCAGCGAGCAATACTGGCTGGTGATAGTGAAACCGGGATTACCTTGATGCAAATGGATGCTGGGCTGGATAGCGGCGCTATGCTGGCGAAGGCTAAACTGGCTATTACAGATCAGAGCACTGCGGCAGAGTTACACGATCAACTGAAGGTCATGGGTGCAGAGCTTCTTCAGACACATCTTGACGCGCTAGAGAATCAATCTATACAAGCCGAAGTACAGGATGATACCCTGGCGACCTATGCTGACAAATTGACCAAGCAGGAAGCGGCAATTGACTGGAATTTATCTGCGCCCACACTGGCAAGGCAGGTTCGTGCATTTAACCCCTGGCCAGTGAGTTTTACCACCTTCAATAATCAACCAGTCAAAATATGGTCGGCAATGGCTGTTAGTGAAAGCTCCGAACAGTTGCCAGGCAGGGTGATACAGCACGACCGACAGGGTATAAAGGTGAGTTGTGGTGAAGGGGTGTTGCAAATCAAAGAGCTACAGTTTGCGGGTAAAAAGCGCCAGACGGCGGATCAGGTATTGAATGCACGCAATTTGAGTGATCATAGTTTTGCAGAATAGTTTACAGAATAAAAAGCAAAATGCCCGCCAGCTCGCGCTCAAGATTTGCCTGTCGGTAGTGGTGAAAGGGCAATCCCTCAGTTCTCAGTTGGAAAAACAGTTAAGCAATCTCGATAACAGCCGTGACCAGGGATTGTGTAGTGAGCTATGTTACGGTTTTTGTCGTTATTATTTCTTGCTCTCATCTGAGCTAAAGCCTCTGTTGCAGAAACCATTAAAAGCTAAAGATTTCGATATCCAGCTCATTCTGTTACTTGGTTTGTATCAAATTCGATTTATGCGTATTGATGACCATGCTGCAGTCAATGAAACGGTCAATCTGGTCGTCTATCAGAAAAAAAAATGGGCGAGGGGTTTAATCAATGCGGTTTTACGCAATTATCTACGTGCGCATAGCACTGAAGAGCCGTCAAATAGAGCAAAACTAACGCCTCATGAGCATGCACTTGCCTACCCGCAGTGGATACAGGACCAGCTTAGGGCTGACTGGGGTGCTGACTCAGCGACGCTGATGCAAGCGGCAAATCAATCACCACCTATGGTGCTTAGAGTCGATACACGGCAGATTTCTCGTGAGGCATACCTTAAATTACTGCAAGCAGAGCAAATGGAGGCGGTTGCTCATGGATTAATACCCACAGCGGTAGTCCTTCAGCAGGCTTTGCCGGTGGGCAAGATACCTGGTTTCGATGATGGCCTGGTCAGTGTACAGGATTCCTCTGCCCAGATTGCCGCACCCTTACTGGATTGTCAGCCAGCAAGCCGAGTACTGGATGCCTGCGCTGCACCGGGCGGTAAGACACTACATATATTGCAATCTGCAGATGGGCTTGAAATATTGGCGCTGGATAAAGATGAACAGCGTTTGCAGCGAGTGGATCAGAATATTCAACGGGCTAACCTTGCGGCGAAACTAATCCATGCAGATGCGGTACTAACCGATAGCTGGTTTGATGGCATTCAATTTGATCGAATCCTGCTCGATGCCCCCTGTTCGGCCAGCGGTATTATCAGGCGTCATCCGGATATTCGTATTCTGCGAAAACCTGAGGATATACAGCAACTGGTCCAGCAACAGAAGAAGCTGCTAGATGCGTTGTGGCCCTTGCTGATCAAAGGTGGGCGCATGCTTTATAGTACCTGCTCGATATTTCGTGCTGAGAATGAATTGCAGATTGCAGATTTTTGTGATCGACAGCCTGGCTGTGTTGAACTTCCTTTAAACGCTGTACAATGGGGTATTCAACGTCCATATGGGCGCCAGATTTTACCCGGATTCAATGATATGGATGGATTTTATTATGCGCTGCTTGAGAAAAGAGGCTGACATATAGATGTTGCTGAAAAGGCTAATACTGGCGTGGGTCGTTAGCCTGATGCTTTTAGTACAGCCTTGTTCGGTTGCGGCCCAGGCTGGTGACTCGTTCATCGTAAAATCCGCTAATATGCATTTAAAAGGTGATGTGTTTTTTTTAAATGCTGTTTTTGATATTCATTTACCACCTTATATCACCACTGCAATAGACCAGGGCTTCAATTTACCGCTAGTGATTGAGATAGAATTTTATCGTTATGAAAGCCTCTGGTTTAATGAGCAGGTTACATATATCAAACAGCAATATCAGTTAAATTATCACCCGCTACTTGATGCGGTTTCTGTGTTTGATGTGAATTCCGGTAGACGACAATACTTTTCTTCTATTGATGAAGCCGTAGAGCAATTATCCGTGATTCTTGATTTCCCGGTGTTAGATAAAAACAATCTCAAGGAGCAAGAGTCATACGTGGCACGACTGCGTATTGGAGTGGATCAGTCAGAGCTGCCGGTACCTTTAAAATCTTCTTCATTGTGGAAAAATAACTGGGCTTTGACCAGTGAATGGTATGAATGGGAGATTACTCAATGAATCGCATGTTGAAGAATTACATGCCGTTTCTAGCGTTACTCATTCTATTATTTGTATCGCTGTATTCGATTAGTGACGCCACATCCAATTCGGCCTCTTTTGGCAAATATTACAATCTACTGGTGTTTTTTAATGCTCTTGGCCTGATCACCCTGATTGGGCTGATCGTATACAACGTCTATAAGCTGATTGTACAGTATCGCCTTAAGGCGGTAGGTTCCAGATTAACGACTCGTATGATTGGTGCTTTTGTCATACTCACCATTATTCCTGTCAGTATCGTTTATTATTTTTCTCTCACTTTTTTACATCGAAGTATCGATAGCTGGTTTGATGTTGGGGTCGAGCAGGCACTGGAAGATTCGCTTCAACTTGGGCGTAGTGCTATCGATTTACGTAAACGTGAAGCGTTGAAGAAAACCCAGCAGATAGCAAATGAAATTCCAACTATTCCAGAAGAGCTGAGGGTTATTTATCTAAATGATGCGCGCAATCAGCAAAATGCCAGCGAATTAACCATGGTTGGCCAGAATGGTGAAATTCTGGTGTCGAGTAGTGAAAACTCTGCTGAGCTGCCTGAAACCCTGGCAAAAACAGCGTTTGGAAATCTGGGGCAGGGGGATCATTACCTGAAGCTGGAAGATAATGAGAGCAGTGGTATCCAGATACGGGTGGTGGTACCGGTACGCGGCTTACTGGCAACTGAGCAGGATAAAACCTTGCAAGCCCTGTTTCCGGTTACCGATCAGGTGAATGAGTTGACGCAGGGCGTGCAACAGGCCTACGAACGTTATCGGGAGTTGGCTGTTTTGCGCGACCCATTGAAAACCAGTTTTACTCTGGCGCTCTCTCTGGTCTGGTTGTTAAGCGTGTTATCGGCGATTTACGTCGCATTTCTTTCCGCACGTCGGCTGGTTTCGCCTATCAATAATCTGGTTGAGGGTACGCAGGCGGTTGCAGCGGGAGACTATGAAAAACAGTTACAGGTTTCCGGCGACGACGAGCTCAGTTTTCTGACGCGTTCTTTCAATACTATGACGCGCAAACTTTCTCGCGCACGTGCGATAGCGGATCAAAGTCAGTTGATGGAAGCGTTACAGAAAAATTATCTGCAATCGGTGCTTGAACATATCAACTCGGGCGTATTGACGATCAATGAAGCCGGGCTTATTAAACGGGGAAATCGAGGGGTTGAAGCAATATTTGGTCTGGAGTCAGGCTGTTTTTCTGATCAGACTATTACCCAGATTTTGATCAAATACCCACAGTTAAAACCTTTTTTTGAGGTAGTAAAACGCAACATAAAACTGCAGCAGGACTGGAAAGAAGAGATCATCGTGTATGGTAAGAGCGGGCGAAAAATTTTGCGCCTGCAGGGTACCCAGCTGGAACAGCGCGTCAATGAAATGGGTGAGCAGGTTGTTGTAATCGATGATTTAACCGAGCTGATTCAGGCCCAGAAAAACTCTGCCTGGAGTGAAATGGCCAGACGTCTGGCTCATGAAATAAAGAACCCACTGACACCCATTCAGCTATCAGCAGAGCGCCTTCAGCGTAAGCTGGCGGGGCAGGTGGATGAAGAGCGTCAGCAGATGCTGGATCGCTACACCCATACCATCGTGCAGCAGGTTGAAGCGATGAAATCTATGGTAAATACCTTCACCGATTATGCGAGTACTGCGGATAAAAATCCCGAACAAATCGATCTTAATCAGATTCTGAAGGAGGTTCTTGAGTTGTATCGCGACACCCATCGAAAGGTTGATATCCAGTTGGAGCTTGATGCTGCCATCCCGCAAATTTATGCAGATACGGTAAGGGTGCGGCAGCTGATCCACAATCTGGTGAAGAATGCACTGGAAGCAGTAGGTAAAAAAGGCTGGATCAAGCTGCAAACACGCTGCATGCAGGAATATGGCTGCGAATATGTTGAGTTTTCGGTGCTGGATAGTGGGGAAGGCG
>JBNKMF010000078.1:0-24286 GCA_050292965.1 Gammaproteobacteria bacterium
GAAGAGGTAGCACCCAGTTCATCGAGTATTTTTATTGCAAAAACAGTACTGGAAAACGACAAAACGAAACCAATAAGTAACGCAGTCTGGAAATCCAGTCCATTCAATAGAGAAATATTAAATTGAGCTATCAGGAAAACTATTCCTGACAGTAGTAATGTCACCCCTGCCATATGTATTGATGCCACCCCCCAGACTTCAGGTCTGGCGAGGGATTTAACCTGTAGTTTAAGGCCTATGGTAAAAAGTAGAAGAGTGATCCCAAGATCAGCAATTGAACTTAGAAACTCACCTCCTTCAGCACCCAGAGCATTGAGTATAAAGCCAGCAAACAGGAACCCGACTAGAGGAGGTAATCCTGTTAACTTAACCAGAAACCCGAATATAAAGGCAATCGCAAGCCATATTGGATCACTGGGAGGAATGGATGATAAGAGTGTTTCCATCTAATAGATTTTGGACTTCATTATAAGGCTCGTCAATTAAGGGTGCGCAGTAAGACTGCTTTTCACTCTAGTTAGCAAAGTATAAGAATGGTTGTTAAATCACTTGAGTAAGTATGTGATTAGAAAAGAATGCCCAGGATCAGGCAAATAAAGAGTTTATATAAGAATTTATCCACAATGCTCTATAATCGAACAATAACAGAGCGATATTATCAAGTTATATGTAAAGTTGAACGGCCTGTAGGTTTTACAACTAGCGGATGTTTGTTCCAGCTTTTTAAAATACTTAGCAGTGGTTATATCTCGAATTGCTGATTGAAAAAAGTCAAAGCGATTGCTCGATCTATTGAGTATTAATTCAATTGTGGCAGTGATATTTCGAGCGTCAGGCAGACTTATTCTGTCAAGGTCGACTAACCTGAATGTGGATACCACAAATGAAGATTAAAGTCCTGTTAGAAAAGATAATAGCTCTGGCTGTTATCGTTCTGATTCCACTTATCCTCACCATAATCAGTACTACTTTCAATGGCAATACTTTAGCGGCAGAGCCAGATCACTCTAATCCAGTTCGACAAAGTCCATCAAAACATGCTGTATTCGAGCACCTGACTATCGATGATGGCCTGTCACACAATTCGGTATTCCACGTACTGCAGGATCGTCAGGGTTTTATCTGGATGACCACCGTCGAGGGTATTAACCGCTACGATGGGATGACGATGACCACCTTCATGCCCCAGGCTGAGGGCAGCAAAAGCACAGCGCAGTTCTACTACACCATGCTCGAAGGTCGTGATGGCACCCTGTGGTTCTGCAACTATGGTGCCGGACTGGTTCGATATGACCCAGTACACGACATCTGGAAATACTATCAACACGACGAACACAATCCCAATAGTCTGGCCAACGACACCCTGTGGTGGCTGTACGAGGACCGTGATGGCATTCTGTGGGTTTCCACCTTCGATGGTCTGAGTCGCTTTGACCCGGCCACCGAGCAATTCACCAACTACATTCATAATCCGGATGATCCCAACAGTCTAGGTGGCACGGTTGCGGGCCAGCTTATTCAAAATGACGATGGCAGCTTCTGGGTTGCTACCTTCGGTGGCGGACTCGACAAGTTCGACCCGGCTAGTGGCGTCTTTACCCACCACCGTCACGATGCGGATGATCCACATAGCCTGGGTGACGACGGTGTTACTACGATATGGAAAGATCCCGACGGCACGATCTGGGTTGGAACGGCTAACGGTCTCAACCATTTCGATCCTGCCACCGGTCGATCCATTCGCTATATGCACGATGAAAACGACAGCCATAGTCTGAGCCACAACTATGTCGACGATATGAAGCGTGACAGCCGTGGTGATCTGTGGATCACCACCTGGGGTGGCGGACTCAACCGTTTTGATGACCAAAAGCAGCAGTTCATACGCTATCAGAGTGATCCACACGACCCAGATAGTTTTAGTAACGACCTCGGTCTGTACTTCTCCGAAGATCGCAACGGGGCGCTGTGGTTTGGAAGCATGGGAGGTGCCAACCGATATGATCCCGATGGGCAGCGCTTCGTCCGCTACCAACATCAACCAGACAACCCGAGTTCGTTGCCGGCGGGCCGAGTGCGTGAAATCACCCAGGACAAGGACGGCATCTTCTGGATCGCTATGTGGGATCAGGGCGTAGTGCGCTTTGACCGGGAGAAGAATGTCTATACTCGTTACCAGGCTGAGCCAAACAACCCCAACAGCCTGAGTAACGATAATGTTTTCGACATTCTGTATGATCCACGTGGCTGGTTGTGGGTCGCCACCACTGCAGGATTGAACAAGTTTGACATCAGTAGTAAAACCTGGACCCAGTACCATGCGGTCGAGAGCAATCCCAATGCGATGGCCAGCGACTGGGTCTCCGGCGTGGAACTCGATGCTAAGGGTAACCTGTGGCTGGCTGTATATGGTGCAGGCTTACACCGTTTCGACCCAAACAGCGGTATCTTTACACGCTTTACCCATGATCCGAGCGATCCGCACAGCATGCCGGCCAATGTGAATCTGAACTATGTGAAGGCTGAGTCTGATGGCAAGCTGTGGATAGGTGGCGATGCGTCGGTTAGCCTGTTCGATCCACTAACCGAGAAAGCGCTAAATTTCACCCCCGACCAGCATGGCATTAGCGGCCTTACCAGTCATCAAACCCATCAGGATCGGCAAGGCAGAATATGGGTAGCGACCACCAGCGGGGTGAACAAATATGATCCTGCGAGCAACCATTTCACCACTTATCCAGAGATTGGCACTGTGTTGGCAGATGATGCTCAGGGTAATCTCTGGGTGATTGCCGGTAAAAGCCTGGCGCGATTTAACCCTGATAGTTACAGTCTGCGCCGCTATGACGAGAATGATGGACTATTGAGCAATTCACTGGAACCCACTGCTGGGTATGCCAGCCCCAGTGGCGAAATATTCGTCGGTGGGGCCAAGGGTTTCAACAGCTTCTTTCCCGATCAGTTGCCTGACAACCCGACTCCCCCGCCGGTGGTTCTAAGCAAATTTGAACTAAACAACAAGCCGGTTGCGATCGGTGATGACTCCCCATTACAGCAGAGTATCAGCTATACCCGGCATATCACCCTTCCTTACAACTACATATCACTCAGCCTCGAATTTGCCGCCTTAGACTATCGTGCACCAGCAAAGAACCAATACGCATATATGCTGGAGGGTTTTAACCAGAACTGGATATCCACTGACAGCGAAAATCGACGCGCCACCTATACCAATCTCGATCCGGGTGAATACACATTCCGGGTCAAGGCCTCTAACAACGATGGCCTTTGGAATGAAGAGGGTGCCACTCTCAGCCTGGTGATTACACCATCCTGGTGGGCAACCTGGTGGTTCAGAAGTCTGGCCGGTCTGTTTTTTGTGGCCCTGGCGGTTAGCGCATATAGCTATCGGGTCAGAAGCCTGCATAAGCGAAACCTGGAGCTTAAGATGCAGGTTAACCAACGTACCCGAGAGTTTCTGGTGGCCAAGGTTAAAGCCGAAGCGGCCAACCAGGCCAAGAGCATCTTTCTGGCGAATATGAGCCATGAGCTACGCACGCCGCTGAATGCTATCCTCGGCTATGCCGACATCCTTAAAAGCAAGACCGAGACCACGAGCTCTTCATACGCTGGCCTGGATATTATTAAGCATAGTGGCGAACACTTGCTGACCCTGATCAACGATATACTCGATCTGGCCAGGGTAGAGGCAGGTAAGCTCGAAATCCATCCTGTCCCCTTCAAACTGTCTAATTTTTTACGCGAGATTATGGGGATTATTCAGGCCAGGGCGGAGGAAAAAAACCTGTCACTAACCTACGAAAACCTTTCTCCCTTGCCTGATGTAGTCGTGACGGATGAGACACGCCTGCGCCAGGTCTTGCTCAACCTGTTGGGTAATGCAGTCAAGTTCAATGATGAAGGCAGCGTGTCGCTGACGGTTAAGGTACTGGAACAGGCTCAGCGTGGGGAAGAGGAAGAAGTGAGCTTGCGTTTTCGGGTGGAAGATAGCGGCGTGGGCATAGCTTCAGACCAGTTGGAGCGAATCTTCCAGCCCTTTGAGCAAACCGGAGAGGTGCTAAAGCAGGGAGAAGGAACTGGTCTGGGACTGGCGATCAGTCATCAGATCGTACAGCAGATGGGGGGGCAATTGCAGGTTGAGAGTGAACTGGGCCAGGGGAGTGCCTTCTGGTTCGATCTGACCCTGCCAGCACAGGAGAAAGGCTCCGAGGTGAAGCCATTATTGCAACTGCCTCCTATCGTTGGATATGAAGGCACTCGACGCAAGGTGTTGGTGGTTGATGATAAACTCTTTAATCGACAAATGCTGGTTGATTTACTGCAACCACTGGGCTTTGAGGTGAAAGCAGCCGAAGATGGACAGCAAGCGGTAGAGATGGCTCTGCAGTGGCGGCCAGAGGTTATCGTGATGGATCTGGTGATGCCGGCGAAATCCGGGATAGATGCAGTACAGGAGATGCGCCAGAGGCCTGAATTAAAAGATGTGTTTATGGTTGCTGCTTCGGCCAGTGTGTCAAAATCAGATCACGGCAAAAGCCTTAAAGCGGGCTTCGATGAGTTTCTACCCAAGCCGATTGAAGTGCAGCGCCTGTATGATTTGCTGGCTGCACGTTTAGGACTCACCTGGGTATATGCTGAAGAAGAAAGCGAAGCACCTATGGTCACCCCTCCCTTTGCACAGCTGGATAAATTGTATCAGTTAGTCGAAGAAGGAGATATCTTTGAAATACAGGAACTAGCCTCTCGTCTGGAAACAGAGAATGAAGCATATGGTCCATTTGCCCATCAGCTTCAGAAGCTGGCCAAAGGGTTTGATATGCAACAGATCGTCGACTTTCTCAACAAGTTCAAGTGATGATTGAGTATCTGAATAAAATCGCTGAAACCCTTGTATGCCGTGTCATGCAGCATGCGGCAGCACAATCTGCCTACCTGTCTGAAGAGCTCGACCTCGAATTATTTGCGTTGGCAGCTGAGGATGATGAGATTGAATACCGGTATGCTCCAGCGCCTGGATTTCGCGTTTTTGCCGAGACGGTTGTCGGTTTTGCGAAAAAAAATATTCTTTCAACCCTAAGCTTTCTAATCCTCTTTGGTTTTTCATCACTCCCCAGCCATGCTCAGGGAGGTAGTGAATCGTCACCGATGAACCTGCCGACCACCAACCAACCGGCTAAATTTAAAAACATCCCGATAGACACGGTAACCTTGCCGGTCGTCGCCGGCGACGATATTCGCTTCACCGTTCTCACCAGCGAAAACGGTTTCCCCTCTGGGAGCGTGTATAACATTGCGCGGGATGCCCAGGGCTTTTTGTGGTTCGCTACCGGAGATGGCCTGAGCCTCTACGACGGATATTCGTTCCGGGTCTACCGTTTCGACCGAGGCAATCCCAATAGTCTGACCAACAATAGCGTGCAGGCTATCCTTCAGGGACAGGACGGCGTCTTGTGGTTGGGCACCAGCGGCGGTGGGCTTGATCGGTTTGACCCGGCCACAGAAACTTTTACCCACTACCGTCACAATCCAGATGACCCCTCCAGCCTGAGCGGAAACAACATCCCGCCTCATGGCCTGTCCCAAGACCGGTTTAACCGGGCGCACGGAACCTGCACAATGGTGTACACAGTGAAGGAAGGGCTGCCCAACAACACTATTGAGGGCATTTTGGAGGATGAACAGGGAAACCTGTGGATGAGCACCAACAACGGACTCGCCCGGTTTAACCCCAAGGCCAAAACCTTTCGCAACTATGATGTTTTGGACGGCCTGCAAAGCAACGAGTTTAATGTTTTTACCGCGTTTTATAAAAGCCGACGCACTGGAGAGATGTATTTTGGTGGCATCAATGGCTTTAACGTTTTTGACCCCAGCCGGGTAGTGAATAACCCCTTTGTGCCGCCGGTCGTGCTCACCGATTTCCGCCTGTTTGGCAAGTCGGTGCCGGTGGGCGGTGATTCTGTGCTGCAAAAGACCATCAACGAGATCAATGCGCTGACCTTACCTTACAACCAGAATGACATTTCCTTTGAGTTTGCGGCCCTGAGTTATGTTGCCCCGGCCAAAAATCGGTATCGGTACAAGCTTGAGGGCTTTGATGTCGACTGGCGCGAGGTGGATAGTAAGGAACGGTTAGCAGTCTACACCAACCTGGATGCGGGCAATTATGTGTTCCGGGGACAGGGTACGAACGAAGACTGCGTGTGGAACCAGGAAGAGGTTACGCCAGGGATCACCATTTTGCCACTCTGGTGGGCAACCTGGTGGTTCAGAAGTCTGGTCGGCCTGTTCTTTGTGGCCCTGGCGGTTAGCGCATACAGCTATCGGGTCAGAAGCCTGCATAAGCGAAACCTGGAGCTTAAGAGTCAGGTTAACCTACGTACCCGAGAGTTTCTGGTAGCTAAGGTCAAAGCCGAAGCGGCCAATCATGCCAAGAGCATCTTTCTGGAGAATATGAGCCATGAGCTACGCACGCCGCTGAATGCTATCCTCGGCTATGCTGACATCCTTAAAAGTAAGACCGAGACCACGAGCTCTTCATACGCTGGACTGGATATCATCAAGCATAGTGGCGAATACTTGCTGACGCTGATTAATGACATACTCGATCTGGCTAAAATCGAAGCTGGCAAGCTTGAACTCGTTCCGGCCCCATTTCAGCTGGATACTTTTTTACAGCAGATAATAGGTATCATCAGGTCCCGGGCCGAGAGTAAAGATCTGTCACTCACCTACGAAAGCCTCTCCCCATTGCCTGCAGTGGTGGTGGCTGATGAGACCCGCCTGCGCCAGGTCTTGCTTAACCTGCTGGGCAATGCGGTTAAGTTTAGCGATGAGGGGAGCGTAGTTCTGACAGTGCAGGCGCTCGATGAAGATAAAGATAAAGAGGATGACGTAACCACCTTGCGCTTCCGGGTTGATGATACCGGCGTGGGTATTGCCGAAAATGCGCTGGAGCAGATTTTCCGGCCATTTAATCAGGCTGGGGAGGTCAGCAAGCGCTCGCAGGGAACAGGGCTAGGTCTGACTATCAGCCATCGCATCGTGCAGCAAATGGGGGGGCAGTTGCTGGTAGAAAGTGAATTAGGCCGTGGTAGTTCCTTCTGGTTCGATGTGTCTCTGCCAGTGACTGAGGCTGTCATTCCGCAGGAAACTGCGTTGATCCGTGACATCGTCGGTTATGAGGGTGCGCGACACAGGGTTCTGGTAGTTGACGACAAACTCTATAACCGTCAGTTGCTGAAAGATTTGCTGGAATCTCTGGGCTTTGAAGTGGACACAGCCGAAGATGGGCAGGAAGCAATAGACAAGGCCCTGAACTGGCAACCCGCAGCCATTATTATGGATATAGTGATGCCGGTGAAATCCGGTTTGGAAACTACTCAGGAAATGCGCCAACGCTCTGAGTTGAAGGGCGTTCTTATTATCGCAGTCTCGGCCAGCGTGACAGAAGAAGATCGAGAAATGAGCCTGCAGGTAGGCTGTGATGCTTTCCTACCTAAACCAATCCAGCTGGATCGTCTGTTAGATAAATTGCAAACACATCTGAGCTTGACATGGATTTACACCGATGCGTCGGTCGAAACTGAAGAGACTCTGATTGCGCCGCCCATTGAAGAGCTGAAGCGGTTGTATCAATTAACAGACGAAGGAGAGATTTTCGATATTCAGGCAAGAGCTACACAGTTGGAAAAGGAGAGTGAGGCTTATGCACCTTTTGCACGACAATTACAACAATTGGCTAAAAAGTTTGATATTGAGCAAATACAGGCTTTTCTCAAAGAGTTTATAGGGTGATAGGGAATGAGTACGGCTGAGCAAATATCTGAAGATACCTTTGACCCTAAAAATCATTCAGTTTTAATTATTGATGACGTACCGGCTAATCTGAGTGTTGTAGCAGAGAATCTGGCTCAGACCGGTTTTCAGATCAAGATAGCTATCAATGGTGAGTCTGGACTGAAAATAGCTCAGGGTCGACCCCCTGCGCTGATACTGCTGGACGTGTATCTGCCAGACCTGGATGGCTTTGAAGTCTGTCGTCGCCTGAAAGCCGATGAAAGGACCAGAGAGATCCCCGTTATTTTTATGACTGCGATGGATCAGACGGAAAACAAGCTTCGGGGCTTTAAAGTAGGTGGTGTGGATTACATCACAAAGCCCGTGAATCACCAGGAGGTTATAGCGCGAGTCACCATGCAAATTCGTTTTCGAGAATTGACTCGTAAACTGAAGGAAGCAAAACTAAGCCTGGAGCAGCGAGTGCTGGAACGCACCTCAGACCTGGCAAGGGTTAACGAAAGTCTGAAAAAAGAAATTATTGAGCGCGAAAATACTCAGGCAGAACTTGTCAGGAGTGAACGGGAGTACCGTAGCCTGGCGGAAAACTTTCCTGATAATATCATCCGTTATGACCAGCAATGTTGTGCTATCTATTGTAATCCCTCGATGGAACAGACTTTAGGACTGGATGCTGAAATCATACTCGGCAAGACTCCGTTTGAATTAGCCCCCATTGGGGTTAAGAGGAATTCCCTTAATTATGAAAATAATATTCGTCAGGTCCTGGAAAACGGAAAACCCGCTGAGATCGAACAGCTCATGCCACATTCTGATGGAACAACACATATCCATCAAATACGTTTTGTCGCGGAGCGAGATGCTCTGGGTAATATTGTTACGGTACTGGCCATAGGTCGAGATATCACCGAACGTAAAAAGGATGAAGCCGCATTAAAACATCTTAATCGTGAATTACGAGCCCTCAGTGACTGTAATCAGGTTCTGGTGCGAGCCGTGGATGAACAGGAATTACTGGATGACATCTGCCGCATTATTTGCGATGAGGTAGGGTACTACCTGGCCTGGGTAGGCTTTCGGGATGACGATGAAAGCAAAAACCTTCAGCCTGCGGCCTCAGCAGGCATAGGTATCGAGCAGGGCTATCTGGAACGACTTCAGGAGTTCAGGACTGATTCAGAATCTAGTCGAGGCCTCAGCGAGGCCACCATTCGTAGAGGAGAAATTACCTGTGTTAACGACTTAGCCTCAGAACGTGAAGGACAGCCCTGGCGCGACTTTGCGGATGAGTTCGGTGTTGGGTCGGCAATCTCCTTACCACTTAAAGATGAAAACCAGCACACCTTTGGTGTGCTGAATATCTATTCAACTGAAATAGATACCTTTACCGAAGAGGAACAGCGTTTACTGTCAGAGCTAGCAGAAGACCTCGCCTTTGGTATAGTCACGATGCGCAGACGTATCAAACATGATAAGGCTGAAGAGCAGGTCAGAATTGCAGCCACAGCCTTCGAAGCTCAGGAGGGCATCGTCATCACCGATGCAAAGAAGCGGATTCTGCGCGTCAACGCTGCCTTCACAGAGATTACTGGTTATACATCGGAGGAAGCGGTGGGGGCTACACCGAGTATACTGAAATCAGGTCGACATGATGACGCTTACTATCAAAAAATGTGGGAGCATGTTAATCAAAATGGGTCCTGGCAGGACGAAATCTGGAATCGCCGCAAAAATGGCGAGATCTTTCCTGAGTGGTTGAACATCACCGCTGTACACAACGATTCTGGTGAAGTTACTCATTATGTGGGGACCATGACCGATATTGCCGAACGTAAGGCGGCGGCAGCGGAGATTGAGCATCTTGCCTACCATGACGTTTTAACCCTGTTGCCCAACCGTCGACTGCTATTAGATCGGCTTGACCAGGCCCTGCCTTCCTCTGAGCGCAATCATAGCCGAGGTGCTCTTGTGTACATTGACCTGGATAATTTCAAGGTGCTTAACGATACCCGTGGACATGATGTGGGAGATCAACTGTTGATCGAGGTCGCCGATCGTCTCCTCAACTGCGTACGTAAGGAAGATACGCTTGCGCGCTTTGGTGGTGATGAATTCATGATTATGCTGAAAGATCTGGGGCAGAACCCACTGGAGGCTGCAGAAAAGATTAAGCGCGTGGGCGAGAAGATTGTTCTGCAACTTAGTCAGCCGTATAAGATTGCTGGACAGATACACCATATCACCCCGAGCATAGGGATTACCTTATTCGTGGGTAATCAAAATAGTGTCCAGGAGTTATTGAAACAGGCTGAAATTGCCATGTATCAGGCTAAGAATGACGGACGCAATACTCTACGTTACTTCGATCCACAAATTCAGGCCTCGCTGTCCGAACGAGCGGCTCTTGAGATTGAGCTGCGCCGCGGTATCGAGCAGCAGCAGTTTATTGTTCATTATCAAGCTCAGGTCGATAATAAGCGCGGCATTATTGGTGCCGAGATACTGATACGCTGGAACCACCCAGAACAGGGGTTAGTGTCACCAGACCAATTTATTCCGTTGGCCGAGGAAAGTGGGCTTATCCTGCCTATAGGTCAATGGGTGCTGGAAAGCGCTTGTAAGCAACTCAAAACCTGGGCGAAGGATCCGCGCTGCAGTGCATTACAACTGGCTGTCAATGTCAGTCAGTATCAGTTTCAGCAGGTCGATTTTGTTGAGCAGGTACAACGGGTACTGGAACAGACCCAGGCACCGCCAAGACGTTTGAAGCTGGAGCTCACCGAAACTCTGTTGATCAATGATATCGAGGACTCGATCAAAAAGATGAATGCCCTCAAAGCATTAGGGGTAGAGTTTTCACTGGATGATTTTGGCACGGGTTATTCATCGCTATCCTACCTGACTCGGTTACCACTAAAGCAACTTAAGATTGACAGATCCTTCATCGACCATTTGCCCGACAATCACAATGATGCTGTGGTTACTCAGACCATTATCACTATGGCACAGAGTTTGGGGTTATCGGTTATTGCTGAAGGTGTGGAAACCGAAGCGCAGAGACAGTTCCTCGAACAACACGGTTGTACTACCTATCAGGGCTTCTTTTTCAGTAAGCCTGTTATTCTGCAGGAGTTTGAAGAATTGATAGCGCGCCAGGGCTGAAGTAGTTTCATGCGGCAATAAACTAAAGCTCCCGGTCTGGCTGAGGGCTATGTTTACTTAACCGATGCCACATCTAATATTTCTATTTTTGATAGCGCAGTGCTTCACACCGTGCACAAATTTCAACAGTTGACAAAGAAGCATCAGGTACCGGTAACATGAAATTTATGATGAATGGCGCTTTAACTATTGGAACACTGGATGGTGCAAATATCGAAATACTGGAAGCTACAGGTAGTGAGAATTTCTTTCTTTTTGGTCTGGATTCATCTCAGGTAGAAGAGGCACGTAAGGATTATAATCCATCGTCATTCATCGAGTCTGATAAAGATTTCAGCAGAGTAATGAAACTATTGCAATCATGAAAAAATCGGGGCAGATCATTTCATCTGACCCGATTAGTTTATGATATCAACTAAGGAGTATATTGAGCATCCAGAGTTACTCCGCTAAAGCTTGAATAAGCTCTAATACTGATATACCAAACTCCAGCTGAAGGATTGGAAAAATTACAGGACTCAGTATTTCCGGTTTTATAAGGACGACAGTCATAACTTGAGGTTGTTGGTTGAGCTGCATATCGAACATATAGATCTGCATCACCTGTACCACCACTCATATTCACACTTAACGCACTCATTCCAGCAGGAACATCCAGCGTATAATTCAACCACTGACTACGGCTTGCAGATAGATTGGTTTCGGTAAAACCACCTCCGCCACCCCCCTGGGCATCATAGTTTGCAACCAGAGAAACCCCTGAAAAACTTGAGTAAGCCTGAACCATTACATAGTAGGTACCTGCCTGAACTGTGCTGAAATTACAGGTTTCACTATTACCATTCAGGTAAGGACGACAATCGTAACTACTGGTAGTAGGAGCAGATCCAAACTTAACATATAAGTCAGCGTCTCCTGTTCCACCACTCATAGCAAAACTCAGGCTGGTCATACCTGCAGGAACCTCAAGGGTATACTCAATTGATTGTCCAATGGAGGCAGATAAGTTAGTGACTGCAACACCATTTTCCAATACATTGCCAGTTGGTGGCGGTGGAGGAGGGGTCACTCCACCAGCTGCATCAACTGCGGCAGAGGCATCAACAATACCCGCACCACATTGATTACAGGTAGCAGGAAAACTCCGTGCTGTCGATGTTAAGGTTGATTCAACTTCGTCAGGTGTAATGGTCGGGTCAACTTCATATAATAGAGCTGCTACACCGGCAATATGTGGTGTGGCCATACTAGTACCCTGATAAAAAGCGTAACTATCAGCACTGGGCGAAGTTGTACCACTATTTAAAGTTGATAAAATACCATCTGCAGAACCAGTGCTAAAATCACCACCAGGAGCGGCTATATCAACAACTGACCCATAGTTGGAATAGTAGGCACGTCCACCTGCACGAGAGGTCGCCGCAACTGTTATGACACCATTACAGTTAGCGGGATTAGAGCTACTTGCATCAGTATTTGAATTTCCGGCAGCAACTACAACTGTGGCCCCAAGAGAGCGAGCAGTATTTATTGCATTTTGTGTTGTAATACTGCAACTACCCGATCCTCCAAGACTCAAGTTTAATACCTGCGCAGGGTAAGGGTTAGCTGGTACACCGGAGACACTGCCACCTGCAGCCCAGATCATGCCATCGGCAATATCTGATGTGTAACCACCACAACGGCCTAACACACGTACTGGTAATACTTTGGCATTATAGGCAACACCGGCGACTCCATTATTGTTATTCGTAACAGCAGCAATGGTGCCACTGACATGAGTGCCATGCCAGCTACTATTGGTTGCAGGAGAATCAGTATAACATGCACCTGCGGGTGACCAGTCACCTTCATCAGAAGCATCTGAATCCCGTCCATCACCATCCTGAGAAACCGTGGTGTCTGATATCATGTCATAGCCAGGTAGAATGTTTGCAGCCAGATCGTTATGAGGTCTGTAACCGGTATCAATAACAGCCACAACGACGCCAGAACCCTGTGCTGTATCCCAGGCTGTTGGCAGATTTATGCCACCAGTAGACTCATAGTATTGCCATTGTTCATTATAACGTGAGTCATTGGGTACCATCATCGGATACATTTTTTTATCGACTTCTGCATATTCAACATTAACATCATTGTTTAGGGCCGAAACAACATTATTCACTTGATCAATAGAGCTGCTGTTATTAACTTTTAATAATTGTGCTCCATTTGCTAATCTGCGGACATGTTTAAGCGAAGCTCCGGCTCTCTGGTTAAGTGTATTCATTTGTGAAACACTCATCTTGCTGGTAAGACCCATGTTGGAACTGCTTTTAAACTTGACAATAATGCGATCAGTTTGTGTATTTACAGCTTGAATAGAAGCAGCAGAAAAACTGGCTGATTCACTCTGACCTGCAAACACTGGTTGGGCTAATGCAAGGCAAATAGCTGATGAGAGAAATATTTTTTTCGACAAGCTCTGTCGGTGAGTAAGTTTATTATTTTTCACAATAAGTCCTGTACTATATATTTTAATTTAACTTCACACGAGATGGATATCATGCAAGATTGACTAATGTGATATTTTATTTAGTTAATAGACTACATTTAGAACTTGATCTGGTTCTACATATTTAACTGTTTGCAACTGCTTTATTTCCTTAATAGCATGCTCGATCTTAACTTGATTTCCCTTATTCAGTTTTACTATCCAGCGTTCATCAGAACTGTGTTCCAGGATAGAAAAATCTGACTGTAAAATTAAATTTAACTCTTCTTTTAACTGAAACTGTTGAGCTGTAGTTAGTGAAGATTTAAATTGAATAATTAACCGCACAGGTGGTTGGGCTACGCCAGTAGCGCTATTAAAAAACATAGGAATGATTAATACATACTTGTAAATTCTGCAAAATTTCATAATAAAAAATCACTAGCTTTAATCCTTGCGTGGAAGAGTATAACAGGAGATTTAAAAACAGGAAGCCATAATTGTGGCTCAATTTGTATTAAAAAGACAAAGGTAGAATGTTATACCTGGCGTTGACCATAATTGGCATTAAACAAGACGCGACCCATAAACGTTAATGATTACGATAAATGTCGTACGCTAAATAGCTTATATATAATTTTTGCATCTAGGAAAAATGGAGACACCCAGTGCGCCGAGATAAATCGGCAAAAGATTGGCGGTGAGTAGAGTTAAAGTGAGGAGTTAAAGGGATCGAGGGTACATGAGAATTCCTCTAAACTAAGAGTATCGTATATACTCAGGAAAATGATATATAAATAGGAAAAAGGAGTTTCTATGCCAGGAGAACCGAGGATGTACTTGTCGGGTATACCGAGTCATGTTGTTCAACGAGTTAGTGATCGAAATTCTTGCTTCTTCGGAGAAGATAATTATTTATTCTTTTTAGATTGTCTTAAGGATACTTGTAGACGTTATGATGTTGCAATCCACGCTTATGTATTGACCAATCATATTCACCTGCCAATGACGCCCAGTACGGAATCTGGAATATCACGAGTGATGCAACTAGTGGGAAATCGTTATGTTCAATACATTAACAAGAAATACGGGATAACAGGAACGCTTTAAGAAGGCCGTCATAAGGCCAGTTAGATTGATGCCTAGCAGTATTTGCTAACTTGTTATCTATATATTGAAAAGAACCCTGTACGAGCGAATATGGCTGATCATCCAGGTGATTACCGATGGTCGAGTTATCATTGTCATACGACAGGGAGCTTTCCAGGTATTATCAAAGATCACGAAGTGTTTCTTCGAATAGCATCAACACCAGAAGTGCGAATGTACTGTTAGCGAGAGCTATTTCGTTCAGGTCTTGATGCTAGAGATGCCCACGATGTGCGTCAAGCTGCAGCATTTTCTGTACCGCTGGGAAGTGATCACTTTATAGAGCGTATAGAGGCAACATTATGTAAATTCGTTGGACACATAGCACGGGGAAGGCCAAAAATTAGTTAGCTGAATTGTGGGGGAGTAATTGAGGGTAATTCCCATTTACCTTCGACCCCTTTCTAGATATACCTCCGACCCCTTACTTGTGTATGTACCACTGACCCCTTTCTAGATAATAAATGGGGGCTGAATGAGGTATATAATCCCCCTGCGAACAATATTTTCTTTTACAGGCTTTATAAAGTGATTTAAACTTACTTATCGTCAGAATTTTCTTACATAATTAGTCTGTAATTTCTGAGTAGTAATTGCTGAAACTGTCACTAAACTCATCAGTAATATTTTTTGCATGCCGAGCTATAATTTTTTCTTAGTTTTTGTTCCATACAAAAAGTTTTCATAACTGATTTGTTTTTGAGTAGTGCTAACAATCTCTTATCTATTCTGACAAATTTAACAAGTTGCTAAAGAATTTAAACCTGTAGTATATAGATCAGGAAGTATACGTGAGTAGTTCAAATCGTTTTTCAATCGCCTGGCTGACGTTAATCGTCTCTTTAATTCATCCCCCAGTATTTGCTTCAGTTACCCATCAATCACGAGGTAAAGCCAATGATGGCTATTCTCTTCATGATAAGGATAGGGTTTTAATATCAAAGGCAAGCATTTTCATGACCATGGCTGTGGTCATGATAAACCTCAAGTCCAATTAGATTGTTAAAAATCGGCTATGAGCGGGCTGTCATTCATTAGCCGATGTCCAAAAACTCAAGCGCTAGATAATTAAATATATGTTGTTTTCCACTAAAAATTTATTAAAGAGCAGAGTTATGAAAAGGAACTTTGTTCTCTCATTATTTCCAATAGTATTATTTGTTTTCAATGTGGCTTTAGCTCAGGATTTTGGCTCTGCTCAAAATTACAATGCTCTGGTATTCGGTGATTTTACCGCTAGCGCTTCGGATGTTGAAGGCAGGCTGGCAGCGGGTGGTAATATCTCACTACAAAGCTACGGCATCGGTCAGCAACTTAATACTTTCCCCCCGGATGGTGTGCTGGTGGCTGGTGGTGATATCGATTTTTCCAACGGAAAGGTATTTTTCGGTGATATCCTGGCTGCTGGAAGTAGCGATGGTATAGGGGATGAGGTTCGTAACAGTATGGCAGAGGGTGCCAGTATCGTGTCTGGTGCGGTCTTGCCAATAGATTTTCTCCAGGCCGAAAGCGAACTGATCGATCTATCCGAAACGCTTGCTAGCCTGGAACCAAATGCCAACGTAGTTTTCCAATGGGGTGGGTTATATATGACTGCGGCCTGTGACAGTGATGTTCAGGTGTTTCAATTGGACGGCGATCAGGTTCTGCAAGCCCATACCTTTAGCGTCGATTATAGTTGTGCCCCTTCCGGCGCGACCTATATCTTCAATATCAGCGGTGGATCGACTGGCATGAGCAATATGGGCATGCAATCACTCGAGAATTTACGTGATCATGTCGTGTACAACTTCTATCAAGCGACCTCTCTGACATTCCAGTCCATCGGCGTCGAAGGTAGTGTTCTTGCACCGTTGGCTGACATCGACAACCCATCTGGTGTGATCAAAGGCCACCTGTTTGCGCATTCATGGAATGGGCCGATGCAGATTAACCATGTCCCTTTCTCCGGTGACCTTCGCATTGGCAATCCACCAGAAGAAAACCAGTTGCCGACCGCTGAAAACCAAAGCCTCACGGTTAATGAAGACGTATCGATAGCAATTACCTTGAGCGCAATCGATCCCAACGACGACCCAATGACTTATCAGGTCGTCACTCAACCGGTACACGGGGAACTCACCGGTACAGCCCCTGATCTGGTTTACCTGCCTGCAGCGAATTTTACGGGCAGTGACGTATTTACATTTACCGCCAATGATGGCAATGGTGATTCGGAACCTGGAATTGTTGAAATCTCAGTGATACCTGTCAACGACGTGCCGGTAGCGATTGCACGGTCAGTTACCACTAATGAAGACACAGCAGTTACCATTACTCTTACTGGTTCCGACGTGGATGGAGATATCCTGAGCTATCAGGTTCAGTCTCAGCCAGCGAACGGGCAGATTAGCGGTACTGGGCCCAATCTCACCTATACACCTTCAGCTGATTTCAATGGTTCTGACTCGTTTACCTTTGTGGTTAACGATGGGGTGGTTGATTCCAGCGTTGCTCTAGTCGAGATAGTGGTTATTGGGGTCAATGATGCTCCGGTTGTTGCAGATCAAAGTGCTTCAACTGACGAAGATACAGCACTCAATATCGTTCTTACAGGATCAGATAAAGATAATGACTCGCTTAGCTACGCAGTGGTAACTCAGCCAGCCCATGGAGTATTAAGCGGAACAGCCCCCAATCTGGTTTTTCAACCAAATGCAGATTTCAATGGTACTGATGGCTTTACTTTTAAAGCTAATGATGGAAGTGCTGACTCTAATGTGGCGGCGATCAATATCCAGATTAATGCTGTCAATGATATACCCACAGCAGACAGTCAATCATTAACAACTAACGAAGACACACCCATTAATTTAACTCTGAGTGGATCGGATGTTGATGGGGACTCACTAATCTTCGTCGTACAAACTAATCCAGAGCATGGGGAATTAACAGGATCAGCTCCTGGTTTGACTTATATACCATCTGCAAATTTTTTCGGAACAGACAGTTTTACTTTTTTAAGTAATGATGGAGTAGGGGACGCCTCGTTAGCTACAATATCAATATCAGTAGTCGCTGTGAACGATTCCCCTGTTGCACATGAGCAGTCGATCAGTGTTAATGAAAATAGCTCAGTAGATATAATTCTATCGGGTACAGATATTGATAATCAGACATTAACTTATACTGTTACTCAGCAACCTTTAAATGGCACACTTAGTGGATTGGCTCCGAATCTGATTTATTCCCCAACCCCTGGTTATTCAGGAGCTGACAATTTAACTTTTGTAGTGAGTGATGGTGAGATTGAATCATCACCAGCTGATATCTCTATATCAGTTATAAATACTAATGTGGCTCCCGAATTTGTATCTACCCCAGTTGACTTTGTTCTTGAAGGCGATGATTGGGTATATACCCTTGAGGCAATAGACCAGGATGGGGATAGCTTAACTTACTCAATGCTCGAGTCGCCTGATGGTGCGAGCTTTAATGAACAATCCCGTCAAGTTGTATGGTCGACCGCTGGATTAGCGCCTGGCAACTACAACTTTCGTTTTGTTGTAGATGATAATAATGGTTCAGTGGTGGAGCAATTGGCCACAGTAGAGATATTATCGACGCAAAGGAGCGCAACTCACGAAGGGACAGACTTCTGGATACCGGTATCTATTAATGCAGTCACTGTTTCTACTGGCGGGACATTCGATATTAACCTGGTTTCCAGTGGAGTAGATACTCAGGTAATTCTCGAAATACCAGTGCTAGGTTTAGTTGAAAACTTATCATTAATAGCTAATCAAATGAGCACCTATAGTATTGATCTTGATCAATATGCCGCTGCAAACGGGCTTGTTTTAAATGAGTTGTTAAAAAACAATGCTATTCACATAACCTCCACGACTCCGATTTCAGCCTATTTTATGAGCCAAAAGAGCAGTACCACTGATGGTTTTCTGGGCTTACCCTCATCCAGTTTAGGTAAAGAATACATAGCAGCTACATACACTATGCTTGGTCGACTGGGTATGATGAAAACAGTAGATGGTGGGCAACTTGGGCCTATAGTGACTATTGTTGCTACAGAAGATAATACACAGGTCATGATCGATCCAATCATGGATATATTGCCCGGTGATGAACAGCAAATAGAGGTAGGTACCACTATTGAATTGATCATGGATAGAGGTGATGTCTACAACCTTCAGACCAAAGGATCATTCAAGGCTGACCTAACAGGATCAATGGTCAAATCTGATAAGCCGATAGGCGTTATCGGTCAAATGGAGTGTGTCTATATACCAAAGGATAAAACGGCCTGTGATCATATCGTCGAACAGCTTCCCCCCATGGAAAGCCTAAGTACAGAATACCTGATGGTTCCATTCTGGGGGCGTGCAGATATGAAGCTTCAGCCTTCTTACTCTCATACGGAATATGGGGATACTTTCAGAGTCGTCGCGTCACATGATAATACGGTTATCACTATTAACGATGTGATAAGAGCGCGCTTAGAACAAGGTGAGTACTACGAATTTATCGGAACTCAAGCTCAAAAGCTCCATTCAACCCATCCTGTATTATTAATGCAGTACTCAAATAGTAATCAATTTGATGACGGATTTCGTGAGTTACCATCGGATTATACCGACCCATTCATGGTGGTCGTACCACCTGTTGAGCAATTCTTAAATCAATATACGATCAATACACCGGCTCGTGATCTAGCTTATAACTTTGTCAACTTATTGGTGCCAACCAGCACTCTATCAACCCTTGCGGTAGATGGACAAAGTATCGATCAAAGTCAGTTTCATGAGATACCGAATACTCAGTACTCCTATATTCAATATCCCATAACGACTGGCTCGCATCATTTTGCGGCTGAACAGGCATTTGGTTTGTATGCCTATGGCTACGATTATTTTGAATCCTATGGATATCTGGGAGGGATGGCATTTAGTCCGAGTGAGACAGTCTCTTCATTGCAGTTAACAGGTGTGGCATCACAAACCCTGGATAATGAGTGGTGTGCCGAAGCAAAAGTAGTTGATGGATTTGGCCGCCCAGTAAATGGAGTACGAGTCAAGTTTAATGTGGCGGGTATCACACTTCGTGATGCATACTCTTTTTCTAATGCACAAGGTGTGGCCAGGTATTGTTATCTTTCCAATGCTACTGGCCTTGATAGCATTACTGCAAGCGTGAATGAGTTTAGTCAGTCTTTAGATGTTGAATGGGTGGTTGGAATTCAGAATCGGGCACCAGTAATCACATCTTTACCTGATTTATTGGCTAAAAATGACACTAACTTTTCGTATAACATTATTGCAAGTGATTTTGAAGGTGAACCGCTTACTTATACTTTGTTAGAAGGTCCAGATGGCTTAACGCTAGATCAGTCAGGACACATGGTTTGGCAGCAAGTGTATTTTTCATTTATACGCTTTAATAGAGAAAAGGTATCCTTTAGCGTCTCTGATCCGCAGGGTAATACAACTGTTCAAAGTTTCGAACTTAGCGAGTATGAGCCATTTAATACAGCTCCTAGCTTTTTACCGGCAACACCAGAAGCATCGGCCTGGATAGGCGTACCCTACGTCTACAATCTGGATAAAACCAACATTTCACAGACTTATCTGCAATATCAGATACCGGTAGAAGATGTTGATGAAGATGCTGCATTTGTAGATATCAAATCTGGTCCACCGGAGGCTTATATACAGCGAATTCACTCGTTCTATACAAGTATCGACAGACCGAATGAACCGCGAAGCTGTGAAGGATGTACGCACTATCTTAGGTGGATACCCCAGACTACAGGACAACAGTCCATCGAACTGAGTCTTCGGGATGCTCGAGGAGGTCAAGGTCAATCCAAGGTTTTCACAGTCGATGTTTTACCCAATGAAGCACCCCAGATTCTCGACTTTAACCCACCCGGAATCGCCTCGGTAGGGACAAAGTACGAATACTTGTTGAACATTCAAAATGATGTACCTCTATATAATCACGATAATCTGGATGATTTAAAAGTCGTTTTTGATGAGAAGCCGTACGGTATGGGCTCCGATATGGTGCGGATAGGTGATACGCAAACATTACGAATTTACTGGACAACTAATCACCAAAATCAACCTGGTGTATATACCATACGCTTTCATGTCGAGGATCGGCTCAACGCGACTCCTGTCGAAGAATTTACTCTCAATCTGGTTAATGATAATTCTCCACCAACCATAAGTGGCATCGCTATGCCAGCCGCGGAGTCCACGATTCCATATGAATATCAAATCCAGGCCGTTGATCCTGAGGGTGGAGCATTAACCTATAGTTTGATTGATGGACCGGAAGGAATGACCGTGGATGCGGAAACCGGGCTAATCAATTGGGTACCTTATGCCACTGATAGCTATTCTTCAGAATGGGTTTGGTACCAGGTAACCGATGAAGCGGGCCTAACATCGGTTAAATCACACTTGTTAAATATCAGTGTTTTTTTTAACCGTGCCCCAACGTTCGTCCCGGCCTATCGACCGACTTCGGCTAAGGTAGGGGTGGAGTTTACCCACCAATTGCAAGCCACTGATCGCGAAGGTGAATTGCCGATTACATACAGCCTGCGATCAAGCGCTACAGGTGCGACGATCGATGCTCAAACTGGTGAGATACACTGGACTCCAGTGTCTGAAGGTAGTTTTTGGTTTAGCGTTTTAGCTACTGATAGTAATGGTAATTATAGTGTTAATAATAGCGAGTACTGGTATGTTGATGTCGTACCAGATACGGCTATGCTGGATGCCAGCCTGGTTATGAACCCAGCTACCCCGGTTGATTTGAACGACACGGTGACGTTGACGGTTGTGCCAGTAAATGCGGCCACTAGCCCGCAGGTAAGTGCAAAGGTCGATGGCCTTACGACTACTGTGGATCCTTTACTGCAAGTCCAGATCACGGCAGACCGTGTTGGCCGAATACCAGTTGAAGTAACCGTCAGCGATGGAAGCGAAACCATTACCCGTTCGACAGTTGTTGTGGTGCGCGACCCTGCGGACACTACGCCGCCGGTGGTACAGTTCCATGCACCGTTGCACCTGAGCGCTGTCACCGCACCAACCGAGATACTTGCCACGGTCCAGGATGATACTCTGTCACAAGTGTTCCTGGGCTATAAGCTCGCTGACGAGCCGCTCAGCTCCAACATGAATATGAATGACTTCACCATCCTTTATCAAGGATCGTCTGAATTCGTCAACGCTAGTATGGCGACCTTTGATCCCACGCAGTTGATGAATGGCAGTTACCACATTTTGCTGCAGGCAACGGATGCTAACAACAATAGCAATGGCCAGGTTATTACGGTGACTGTGGAAGGCGATCTAAAAGTCGGCATCTTCAACATGACACTGAAAGACCTTGAAATCCCACTGGCTGGAATACCTATCTCCGTTTCCCGTACTTATGACAGCAGACGTAAAGATGAGCTCCTGGATTTTGGGTATGGCTGGAGTGTTGACTATCAAAATGTGCGTTTGCAGGAAAGTGATGAACCAACACAAGGTTGGACGCAGACACTTAGTAGTAATGAAACTTTTAAAAGCGGATCATCTATCTGGAGCTCAAATGCTATCTGTATTGATCCTGCACCAGAAAAATCAGTTACGATTACCCTGCCCAACGGCGATATAGAAAAATTCAGAATCGAGGCCAGGCCTTCAGGTGGTTCACTAGCTTCGCTGACCAATCCTCGCTGTTTTCTGACGGCCGACCGCAATTACGACCTGTTTTTTGTCGCCGAATCGGGTACCACTTCGACTCTGGTCGCTGAAGATACATTGCAGTTCTACCTGTCGGCTACCGACAATGGCTATCTGGCTCCAGTGGGTGATCCTACAGCTTCACTGGTCACCAATTACACTTTGACAACCCGTGAAGGCTATATTTATCAAATCAATCAGGACTTTGGTGTAGAAAAAATCACCGACCCCAACGGTTATACACTGAGTTATGGACCGAATGGCATAGTTCATTCCTCGGGCAAAGCAATAACCTTTGTCCGCGACGCACAGGGTCGGATCGAACAAATTATCGATCCTGCTGGTCAGGCTTATGAATACCATTATGATGCCAACGGTGATCTGCAGTCGTTCCAGAATCCTGTTCACGTCGCAAATGCTAATCAGTGGGAGTACGTATACGACCAACATTTCCTAACCGAGATTCATGATCCTATGGCACGTCGAGTGCTGAAGAATCTGTTCGATACATCTGGCCGGCTCTATGCTCAGGAAGACATCAACGGTGTCATAAAAGATTACCATCACGACATCGCCGCGCGAACCTCGACCGTGATGGATCTTGATGGCCGTAGCACCAGCTATGTCTACGATGACGAGGGTAACGTACTCAGTGAAACCAAATTAATCACAGATGGTTCTTATGCTGCCGATATCGTCACCAGCTACACCTATGATGCCAACGGTAACCAGACCACAAAAACCATAGGTGCAAGTACCTGGACTGACGAGTACGATGCCGAGGACAATCAGCTTTGGGCAGAGGACCCAGAAAAAAATCGTGTCGATTATCTCGAATACAACGCGCGTGGCCAGGAGCGGCTAATTCAGGACGAGCTTGGGCGTGTCACTGAAATGGTTTATGACGCCGCAGGTAATCTGACGGACATCCTGATGCCAGAAGTAACCGACCCGGACACAGGTGTCACAGTGCAGCACAGCGCGACCAATGAGTTCTCAAGTGGTTACCTGATCTCCACCACGGATTTGAGAGGTATAACGACCACTTATACCTATTATCCTTCCACGAGTCCCTGGTTCGGCCTGAAACACACTGAAACCAATCCAGTCAGCGGGAAAATTACCTATACCTACGACGACAACAACAACGTTAAGACGGAAACCCGCGAACGGACAGTGGATGGCGTTGTCACCGAGGAGAGTGTCGAATACTTCTACGATGCCGCCAATCGTCTGACCAGAACCGTTTATCCAGATACAACTTACACCGAGACCCTGTACGATCCGGTTGGTAACATCGACCAGAAGCGTGATCGCTTCGGTGTCTGGACCGATTACACTTATGATGGTTATGGTCATCTGACAGATACCTACTACGCCAATGGCAGTAGCGAGCACCGCACTTATAGCCGTGAAGGCTTACTTGAAACGGTAACCGACCGTATGGGGCGTACGACAACCTATGAATACGATGATGCAGGTCGCCAGTGGAAGGTCCATTATCCTGATAGCAGCTATACCGAAACGAAATACACCCCGCAGGGCTGGGTGCAGTACGAATGGGATGAAAAACGCAACCTGACCGAGTACGAGTATGATCTTGCTGGCAAGCGTAAGGCAGTGATCCGCTACCTCAATGGCGTCCCGATCCGCCACGACTTCGGTTACTACGCCAACGGTGAACTTGAATGGGAAACCGATGCACTACTTCACACCACGAATTATGTGCTCAACGAACTCGACCAGCGTATCGAGACCCAGTACCACGATAGCACCACGACCAAACAGCGCTACGATGCGATGGGTGCACGCATTCGGTCTATTGATCAACGCAATGTGGCAACCGACTACCGTTACGATGACCTGGGCCGTCTGTGGCAGGTACAACCGGACGTTGAGATCAATCTGCAACGGGTACCCAATACCGAGTACAGCTACG
>JBNKMF010000079.1:0-24096 GCA_050292965.1 Gammaproteobacteria bacterium
CCGATTGCTATCACCCCGTTATGACATTCACTGCAGGAGCCAAAGACTTCCTGGTGGTCAACCCGCAGTATTTTATCGAATCCAAACGTTGTATGACAGGCCGCACATTCCATACTGACCGCCATGTGGTTGGGCGATTTCCCTATCACCTTGCTACCGCCTGGTACCCACTCGGTTACCCCATTGTGACAATTTGCACAGTTAGAAGTCAGGCCCGCATGAGGGAAGATAAAATTATCTGTTTCACCTTTAACAATCACAGTCACCAGATCACGCTTACTGGTTTCGCCTAATGCACTCACATTAAGTTGAAAAATATAAGTGCCTCCAACATCAGCTATGAAACTGGGTGTTGCCGATTCGGCATTCATCAATGACGCCTGACTTGTATCAGGGCGATAGTTCAGCAACCAGTGGTAACTCAGCGTAACACTGTTAGGATCGAAGGATGGACTTGATGAGGCAATACTGGAGCTGGAACCGTCGAGTTGAATCAACATTCCGGTAGTGGTTTCGATTATGGTACCCGCCCTGGCCTTAAGCTCTATGATTTCATCGCTCTGTATAGGGGGATTGCTGTTTGATGGATTATCATCAGCATCACTGGTGCTATCACTGACACCACAGCTGGATAGTAGTAGAACAGCCAGTAGCAATAAAAATATGCGCTGCACCTGGTAATGAGAACTTCGAATGAACATAACCTGTATCTTCTACTATTATATATACTTACTACAGCAGGACTTCAGTGATATACCCATCACGAGATCTCTGAGTTATCGCAACCATTGGTAAATTTATGGAGCCGAATATATTCCTGTCAATCTGTTCGTTTCACCCTCAAAATATCCCGAGAAAGGTTCACTGCAGAAATGCCGTAATAAATCAACTGCAGTAATAGTTATACCAATAATCCGTCCTGGGACTACATCGTTTGGTCGGGTACTTTGAAACGCCTTTTATGTTAATCGATCAGTTATAATTTATTAATCTGTTTCAGCGTTAAAAATTACTTATTAAAAAACGAATTATTTACTGTCATTAATTTTAGATCTGATTACTCGGCTATTGAGGCAGTAGGTGTCGCATAATTAATGTTCTTGATCACAAGGGGTTTAATAAAATTGTCAATGTGTTTCAAGTTTTTAAAGGGGTCGGAATGATGGGTTGTTTTAAAACAGCATGGTATCGAAGAGCAGTTCCACTCAACTATATTCCAGCTGCGTAGGTCCTCCGGGGTTATCTGCCCAGACTGTATCAAAATCATCGCTGATTGTATCAAACAGTAATAACCCCTCCCGCACACCCAATAAGCTTGAGTCGTTTACATAAATCAATGTGTGACTGATATGATCAATGTCGAAGCAAAGCTGGGTAATTTCTTACCAGACTTTAGAAACAAAAAGAAATGTCTATATAAAACCACAGTAGCTATATTAAAAAAGATTTTGCATCAACATGAGATTAATCTGTTTATCGATACCTATAAGCATCTGGAAGGCTGTGAGTTTCTAGATGCGGTGATGGATCATTTTGATTTCAAATATATCCTCTCTAATCTGGATCGTGACAATATCCCTACGCAGGGTTGTGTGATTATTGTAGCCAACCACCTGTTGGGTTGACTGGATGGGCTAGCTTTATTGAAAATGGTCTCCGAGATCCGTCCCGATGAGAAAATTGTCGCGATTACTGTTCAATATGTGGGCCTTCACATCCTGACTTTCAATGAGTATTGTCGACCTACTATCTACAGTTCTGGGTATGGATTAAATAATTTCCCGAATCAACCGAGCTGGAGTGGTACCGTATTCACGTTTAAACTGGGCAACAAAATGGCTTTGGTGAGAATAACCACAAGCCGCAGCTACTTCCGCTTGAGGTTTACCCAAACGCAGCATTTCTAAACTTTTTCGTACCCGAACCTTACTCACATATTGGTGTGGAGCGAGCCCCGTGCTTTGCTTAAACATGCGCGCAAAATGATAGCGACTTACACCGCTGATTTCGGCGAGACTGGACAGGTCGAGATCTCCTTCAAAATATTCATGAACATATTCCATAACGGAGTTTAATTTTTTTCTAGCAAGACCACCTTTTGGGTATCCAGATATGGAACGAGTAGAGACAAAATGCTGTAACAAACAGCCCATCATCTGGTAAAGCATTTGTTGCAGATGGAGCCGTTCACCGATTTCATGCCAGTTCAAATCAGTGACAGTTTCACAAGTGTTGGACAATAGGTTGTGATCCGCATAGGTGAGCTCAGGCAAATTAACTAACCTGGAATCAATATCAAACGACTCCAGGGCGAACAATTTAAGCGATGCATCGGAAAAATACAGGTGAATGAACTCTTGAGATTCTCGTACCAACCACTCGGAATCTGCTCTGGCCGGCATAAGGCATAGCTTGCCGGGGCTGCCATTCCCTGCGGAAAGATTATCCAGCCGCTGCGTACCATATCCACCAGAAAGATAATAACTCAGGGTATGGTGCTCTGCCATTTGGTAACTAACATGGTCATCCTGGTTCGTCCAACGTGCCAAAGAAAAGTCCTGATTCAACGCACAATAATCCAGTTGCCGAGCGTTGGATCGGTTCAAGGTGTCTTTGACCTGAGAGTTAGTATTCTTTGCCATAGCCTAAAAAATAAGTCGGTTTCAGGGTGAAAACAAGCTTTTCATACACCTTGTTGAAAACAAATAGCAAGATTTTGCTAAAAACCGCAATTTTTTGTGCGACTCAACCTATCATCCCAGAATAACCTCTGCGCCAACCTGTTACCCATAGGATTTACACTATGAATCTTTTTTTATACCTTTGTACAGTACTTATCTGGGGAACGACCTGGATAGCTATACATTTACAAATTTCAGCCACTCCAGTGTTGCTTTCAATCTTTTATCGCTTTGCTCTTGCAGGGATACTGTTTCTTCCGGTGCTAATGTTGCTCCGGCAGCGTCAAATAACGTCCGTTGAGGACCATTTGTTTTTTCTGTTACAGGGTGCCTGTCTGTTTTCTTTTAATTTCATCTGCTTTTATAACGCTAGTAGTTATATTGTCAGTGGTTTGATTTCTGTTGTATTTTCGTTGGCGACCTTATTCAACGCTTTTAATGGGTTTTTAATCTGGAGACAGAAAATCTCATCAACGGCACTTAGCGCTACCGTTTTCGGGCTAATAGGTTTGCTTATGCTATTTTGGGATAACATTATCGAAAACGGTTTCAACAGCGGCATATTACTCGGGCTTGGCTTGTCTGTCCTGGGTACTTTTCTGTTTTCGCTGGGTAATATGGTATCGGTGCGCCATTCGCGCAAAGGTCTCAAACCCTGGACGACAAATGCCTATTCCATGATTTATGGCGCGTTAATATTGCTGGTTTGTATTCTACTGACCGGTACGCCCTGGTCTATCAGTCTGGAAGCCAAATATTTGAGTAGCCTGCTCTATCTGGCTATCTTCGGTTCCATAATAGGTTTCACTACTTACTTAAGCCTGGTCGCTCGCCTTGGTGCGAACCAGGCAGCTTATGCCACGGTTATGTTTCCTGTTGTTGCATTAACGATCTCTACCTGGGTAGAGGGTTATCAGTGGACACTATTAAGTGTGGCCGGTTTGATATTGGTTTTAGCAGGTAATGTCATAGCGCTTGGTGGTCCACGCCTTTTTCGAGGTAGGGAAGCCGTTGAGACTGGATAGGATATCTTTCGACAATGACTGAAAACTCAACAAGTTAAACAGAGGCGATTTTTGCCTTTTTGAATCAGTTTTAAACCTGGAATCCGCAGTTGGACGAGTTGAAGTGCGTTTGCGGTAGTGTAGATCAAGGCGTGACGAGGCGGAATAGCTGGCTATTCAAGTGAGTTACAAGGCTTCCACTTCCCCTCTCACGCCCCTTACCTCTATCCCTATAGGTAAAGCGGATATACGCCGCCTCAAATGTGCAATTCAGCTCGTAGCGGGATTCACCTGTTGGGTTTTCAGCATGGATACTGTTATTTAGCGAATATATGGACGTAGGTGGTACGAGCCCAAGGATGGGCGAAGGTAGAACAATGCAGCGAGCAATTGTCGAGAGCGAAGCACGACTCCAGGGAGGGAGGAGGTAGGGAGAAGCAGGATGCCTGTGCCGAGGAAGCTAGAGCAGATGCATAGGAGCGTGAAAATACAAACTGACTATGATCGTTTTCGAAACGGGGGTTACCACTAATGCGAGCGGTCAACTGCGGAATCCAGGTTAAAGACAGCTTTTAGCATACATTTGCCTGTTGCTACACACAATACCAATAACAGCTTCGAATGAATTAATAGGAGATTCCCAGCATCTATAAGAAATGAGAGAGAAACTCACAGACTAGAAATACAGATTCCTCTTTTGACCTGTAGTGATTAGATGTAAGTCGATAGATTTTTTGGTTTATTAGTGCTCAAATAAGTCAGGGCTGATTAAAATGTTCCGACAAATGGGACTTCATTTTGTTTTGCTTCAGCCTCGCTGAGTAACTGTTTAATTTCACTTTTGAGGTTAAGTAACTTCAGATTATTTCCATCCAGCGCCAGGCCAAGGTCAACAGTATGTAAAGCTTCGGCTAATTCTGGGATATTTTTTTGATTCGTGGCCAATACGTCATAAGAATCGACAATCTGTGTGAATAGATTAACAACCCTGGAATCATCCCCCGTTAATCCAGTCAATTGCTGGTAAATTTCTAAACTGCTTTTCAAAGATTGAACAGATAATTGATTCGATTCTAACAAAGCCCTGGCACTATTAAGCAGATCTTTAATTTTTTGTCGTTTTTTTTGTAACCGAACTTCTTCCTCACGTTCTTTCTGTTGCTGCATTTCAAGTGCTTTTTCTCTTTCTAATGCAGCCAGTTTATTTTCATCAGCTACTTGTTGCTTCAATGTCTGTTGGGTTGCTTTTTGAGCTACTAGATCTGCCTGTAGCTTTTTGTTCTGTTGCTCTGTTAACTGCTTGGATTGCTCCTGCCTGATATACTGGTCTAGCTGCTTTAATTTAATAAAGTCAGGAACAACCGTAAGACCTGTTGAAATAAGCTGTTTGGCATTGGCGTATTTTTTTTGTAAAACCAGATCATTTGCCTGCCAATAATATTGGTTGGCAATTTTTTCCAGGATCTCCCTGCCACGGTTATCACCAACGGATAACAGGGGTTTTACTTTTTTGTAAGTTTCAAAGGCATTGTCATTTGCGGGCTGAGTGAGGTTACCTTGCTGGATAAGGTTTTCTGCCCTGCTTAAATATGTACGAACCTTTATTTCGAGTTTGATATCATTTTTTAATTCTAACGCCTTGCTGTGTCCAGGCTTTTCTTTAAGGGAATTGTCGATACTTATTAATGCACCGTTGTAATCATTCTGTAAAATTTGTTGCTGGCTTTTCAGGTAAAGCTCATTTGCTATGTTGTTATTATCAACAGGTGCAACAGCGGCAATGAGGTCTGCTTGAGGAATAACTTCATTGACTTTTGTTTTCACTATGCCTGATTTTTCAATTGTGCCAGGAAGTGGTTGATCTATCGATGCTATTTCCTTATTAGTGAATGGTTTGCTAAACATAAAAAAAGATAGCATGACTACCATTAACAAACCTGCGACAAGATATATTGCAGTGTTTTTATAATTGGTCTTACTTACTGAATTTTTAGTTTCAGAATTCGGTGGGGCAGCGCTAGACGGGATTGTTTTATAAGCGCTGGCTTTATTTATTTTGTAACCGCATTGTTCAACAATTTTAATATAATCATTAACATTATCAATTCGTTGAGCTGGGTTGGGGGCCAGTAACTTATCAAATAAAGCATCCAGTTCTTTATAATAAATATTAGGGTCAGCGAATATCATCTGCACTTTTTTGAACAGAAGCTTTGGCAAGCTATCTGCAATAAATGGTTTTGATTTAAACAGCAATTCAAAAAGAACAACGCCTAGAGAATAAAAATCTGATCTGGCATCCAGACTCTTACCAGCAAAAAACTCGGGTGCAATATAACTGGCTTCATCAATAGACAGCGGTATAGCCGCGTGTAAATCCTTCTGTTTTATAGTTCTTTGAAAAGACATAAGGCCGAGGGTGACCTGTGAAGAACTTTGGAATACCAGATTAAATGTTGATACAGCCCCATGCACCAGGCCCATAGCATGAAACTTTGTCAAGCTGTCAGCTATTTGCAGGCCAAAGTTTAATATTTCTTCATCACTGAATTCAAAGGGGAGAGGTTGGTTGTACATGATACAGGGAAAGTATCCTGTAACCAGATAACAGCCTTCAGGATTTGTTTCAGCTACTTTAACTGGAATGATATTGCCAATCGATTTATTCAGTAACAGTTGCGAGGTTATTTTTAGATGTTGGCAAAACTCTGGATTTTTTGAAAGTTGTGGATGGAAAAATTTGACGGTGACCGTCTTACTGGATTCAATTTCCAGAGCATTATAGACGGAGCAGAATTCATTAGAAGATATCTCTCTACCTAATTGGTACCCTGGAATATTCATTAGTTAAATTAAAAAAATATCTTAAAATTGATAATATAGTGACAGCATTGCACTGACAAATTTCTCTTCGAATTTGTCCGATGTAATCGTTGCAGAATTTTTATCTTTTATATTGTCAAAGGTATATTTTTTGGCATCAATAGAGACTGAATAGCTAACAGTATTGCTAATACGAGATGCCCAGCTAACACCATAACTTAATCCCTTAGAATCACTGCTTGCATCAATATCCAGTGGAACAACTATATCTGATGGACCGCTACCAGTGTCAAATAATGGATTAGTAATTTCTTCGCGTAAATCTCCTTCAAGATCTGCATAAGCAATATTAACTATGAACATACTAGACTTTGTAACAACCCAGCCGTAGTTTGCACCAACAAACAGCCCTTTTTCCTTAAAAGTAAGGTGTTGTCCCTGATTTCCTGAGGCTTCGCTTTTTCCAGTTTTATAGCCAAAATAGACGGCACCTTTATTATCCAGAATTTTTTTCCCAAGTGTTATCGTGTTATCCAGTCGGTCTCCTTTAAAAGTTTCCTTAAACGGTTCTGGAATAATCGGGTCATCCAGGGTGAATGAATCCTCTTCATCAGCGGATTTCTGTATAAACATATCAAGATAATAGCCATCCTTAAAAAATGTCCCACCTATGCCAAGTATTTTAAATGTTACTTCAAAGGTGATTTCCGGAAAGTCATTTCCATTAATGCCGGTATTGGCGAGTGCACCAACTCTTTCTGATTGAGTGAATTTATAGGATGTTAATGATAGAGAGGTTCGTGGTGAAAAAGTTATTTCTGATGCCTGTACAGGTTGAAAGGCAAGCAATAAACCGAAGCTCATGAATAGACTGGAAGATAAAACTAGTAAGTATTTCATATTAAACCCAACACTAAAAAATTGATTCATATCGCAACATTATGCGGGGCAAGAATGCAGGTTTGCGGGCAATATTGGTGATATATTTTTTTGTTTTTACGCTAAATAATTATTTTTTTGATTTTTTTATTATTTTTTCTACAGGTATAATGTTTCCTGTAGGAGATAGTTCAGGAAAAATTACGGCCCCAGTTTAATGCGGATTTTTTGAAAAACAATGGTTTACGTCGTAACTATTTATTAATCTATAAAATAAAAGTTATTTATTTAACCGAAGTTAACACTTTAAAGAACACTCTATACCAAGGCAGCTCAATATTAAGCTCTGTATTGTTGCTATAATCGGGTCTGACCGAATATTTCTTAGCTTTTGCCTCTATTCCTCGGGTGAAATGTAAAGAACAGGACTTGCTTACCGTATTGATAACTTTAGCGGAGTGTTGATCTGGTTTTACTACGTTGTTTAATGCCATTGATGGGGTCAGGCTGCGGAAGTAGAACGCGGTCTGTCATTTTGAGTAAAAATACAGTCCATTCGTCTGGGGGACGAGGTGAAATAAAACACTCAGAACACAGATTTAACTTGTTAGCTGAAGCTATTAAAGTCATTCAAATAAAGAACTTAGCGAATCAATGTAACTCTCCGTTTAGCTTCTTTAACACAATCTTAATCTTTCCATAACATTTCCGTCATAAAGATCTTTATAGAAGATCTTTATAGACACCCAGTGAGAGGAATGGAAATTAACCTTCAGCTATTCAGCTATGACATCAGTTAAATGAAGTAGGTATTAAGTCAAAAATCGGGTTTTGTTTAATCTTATTGGATATTTTTCCTCTGGTTGGCTTCTCAGGACAAAATGATCCTGCAACCTGTGATATCAGGTTGGAGTTTGAAAGATTTAACAGGGTAGGTGGGATGTGTCGGGAAAACTTCAGCGCAGCGTTTCACACCGTACACCCAGTTCCTTCTTATTTGCTCACAGGCTTGTCTGAGTTTTTAAGCACTACCAACCAGTGATTTAAACGGGCTTTCAATATCCTTAGTCAGGTAAACCCAGTGCCTGGGGTCGATATTCAGACGGGTCAGTATGTCGGGTAGGTGTTCAGGAATGAATCCACCAGTTCAAGGTAATCGATGTAGCTAAAGGGTAAGCCTTTTGGCATCATTCTTCCGATTTTAGCTCTAACTGTTTTTCTTCTGCAGGTGATAGGGGGGACTCCAGATAACGATTGGACAGACTAAACCCTGAAAACAATAGATGCCAGTGTGTACCGACCTCACGTGTAGTCCATATTCAATATGTGGGAGCCCCCAAATGTGCTGCTGACTGTCTGTAGCCTGTAGGGTTACGCGTAATAACTAATCAATTTACTTCCTTGGTACCTTTAATCGCAAGATGTGTTTTAAGGAATATTACGGTTTTGAAACAGCTCTTTCCTTTAGCAAATTTACATCGATAGTTTCCATAATTAGTCGCATAATATGCGAGATCCGTTCACCTGATTTCAACAGATAGTTTTACGCGGGCAGCCCAGGGCTGGTTGAAAAAATGGTTTTAGCAGGCGCTGCACCGAGGTGGAGCCACTTTAAGTCTATATAGAGTTTTTAATACTATGTTCAAAATTTTGATTGTTGTTGATAATGAGGCATCAATCCCCCCTCAAGGAAAAAGCGGTTTTATCCGCTTTGAAGAGTATCTGCGTGATTACCCCAAATTGAGTGAACCGAAAACCCGTGTAGTTAATCTGTGTGATACAGAAAGCTACTTGAGCAAGGGTTATTATTGTTCTTTGCTGGCGGAAGCACGTAGGCATGTTGTATTGCCGAGTGTGAAAACGATCAATGAACTAAGAAGCGGTGCCCGTGTGGTCGATTCGCTAGGGCGTTTAGCTGATATCCCAGGGCTTGACCATCAGCAGAGCGAGTACAGTTTTTTAATCTGTCTCGGTAAGACTATAGACCCAGCTTTTCAAAAGCTGGGATCCTGGCTGTTTAAAAAATTCCCGGCTCCACTGCTAAGGATTACCTATCTGGTTGAAAGCCAGCAAGCCAGAGTGGAACGAGGCTCTTACAGTACCCTGACAGTTGAAGAACGGACTTCATTTGATGATATCCTGCTAAACGATGCTACCTCACCTTGGAAAAAAAGCGCCAGTGATAAGCATTATCGCTGGGATATGGCGATACTGGTCAACCCGGAGGAAGCGGTGCCACCTAGCGATAGGGGGGCAATTTCACGCTTTATCAAAGCAGCAGCTAAACAGGGTATTCGAGCCACTACAGTGTCTAATGATGCCTTACTGGATATCAATCACTATGATGCATTATTTATTCGTGAAACCACCGCTATAGATCATCATACCTATCGCCTGGCACGTGAAGCCGAATCTAAGGGCATTGTAGTGCTAGATGATCCGGATTCTATCTTACGCTGCTGTAATAAGGTGTTTTTACACGATGCTTTTAACTATCAAAAAGTCCCTAGCCCGGCCACGGAGTTTGTTGATCGTTGCTCGGATGATGTGCTGGCTATGCTGTCTACTCGGTTTGGTTTTCCTATGGTGTTAAAAATGCCTGAAGGGTCTTTTTCGCAGGGGGTATTTAAGGTTAATGATCTTGTAAGTTTAAAAGCAAAGCTTGCTGAGCTGTTCGAGCTCTCCGCACTGGTACTGATTCAGGAATATCTTTTCACTGAGTTTGACTGGCGCGTGGGTGTGCTTAATGGTCGTGCCATTTATGCCTGTAAATATTTTATGGCGCGTAATCACTGGCAAATCTATAACCATGGATCAAAGCGATTTTTTTCCGGTGGTTTTGAGAGTTTTCCAACCTTCGAAGTGCCCAAGGTGGTGCTGGATGCAGCTTTGAAAGCGGCAAAGGTTGTCGGTAACGGACTCTATGGGGTCGATATAAAGCTTGTTGATCATCACGCCTATGTGCTTGAGGTTAATGATAATCCCAGCATAGATCATAAGGTAGAAGATGGCTATCTGGGTGATGAGCTGTACATGCAGATTATGGCGGAATTTTTACGTCGACTTGAATTACGTGGACGATAATCACCATGACTGCCCTTAGGTGGCGCTGCAACTCCTACACCATAGGCTATTCGCTGAGCTTGTTAGTCAGCACCGGACAGCATCAAATGATTGTGAATGAAAATGAATAAAACGGTTACCAGAGTCAATCTGAGGCTAGCTAGCAAGCTCGATTTGCATGCACTGGATGAAGTTGAAAAAACCTGCTTTGACTATGATCGCTTAAGCACGCGCAGCTTGAGTCACTGGATAAAATCAGAAAACGGGATTTTTGTGGTGGCTGAGCAAGCTGAAAAATTACTGGGTTACGGCCTGGTGTGGTGCCACAAAGGTACACGGTTGTCGCGATTATATTCTGTAGCGGTACTTCCATCCCAGCGTGGAAAGGGACTGGCGCGGCAGCTTATACAGCGGCTCGAGATATTGGCCGCAGAGCGTGGACACATCTTTATGCGCCTTGAGGTCAGTAAGAAAAACACCGCAGCGATTGGCTTGTACGAAAGCTATGGCTATAGGGTGTTTGGTGAATATACCGATTATTATGATGATCATGCCGACGCGCTGCGCATGCAAAAAACGATTAGAAATATCAGCCAGGCAAAGATAGAGCGCAAAACTGAATGGTATCAACAGACCACCAACTTTACCTGCGGGCCAGCCTCGCTGATGATGGGAATGCTAAGCCTGGATGACAGCTTTAAATTTTCTCAGTCACTCGAACTGGATATATGGCGCGAGGCGACAACCATCTTTATGACATCCGGGCATGGTGGTTGTCATCCCCTTGGCCTGGCGTTATCGGCAGATAAGCGAGGCTTTGAGGTTAAGGTGTTTTTGAACACTCAAGATGTGCTATTCATCGATGGTGTACGCAGGCAAAACAAAAAAGATGTGCTAAAGCTCGTGCATAATAATTTTCTGGCTGCCGCACAGGGCTGTGAAAATATAGATATCATTTACGAAGATATTTCAGTGGATGAGATCAGTCAGAGCTTGACGGCAGGTTATGCGATTTTAGTACTCATAAGCACCTATATGTTAGATGATAAAAAGGCTCCGCACTGGGTTTTGGTGACTGCTGTTGATGAATACTGTTTGTATGTGCATGATCCCGATATTGGTGAGGGTAATCACCAGGCGATTGATTGTCAGCACATGCCAATCGCCAGGCTTGATTTTGAAAAAATGTCAGCATTTGGGATAAGCCGTTTGCGCACGGCTATCCTGATCAGAAAAGATTAGAATAAATTTAGGGAACCTCTGATTAATTCTGGTTGATTTTATGCTGAGATAGAAGTATTCCAATTTTTTTCGACGTGAGCTGTAATAGCCGCCCTGTTACTGCGATCTTCAGGACGAATTGGGGCATTTCTAGCCAGAATAAAAAACATGAATTGAACAGAATTAACTTGGTACTTTTACGCCTTGATGGTCTTATTTTAATCAGTATTCACATTGTTTAGCTCCTGTAACACAATCTTAATCTTTCTATAACATTCCCGTCACATTTGAAGGCTAAAGTCTGCCTCGTCAATTTCTCGGAAACTGTAATGTCTGAAGCCATTAAAATTTCATCACTGTCCAAGACTTTTAGCAAAAAGATTGCGCTTGATGATATATCTATACAGATAGGTAAAGGCGAAATTGTAGCTCTAATCGGTCCGAGTGGATCAGGCAAGTCTACTCTTTTGCGCCATATTGCAGGACTGGAAATTTCCGATAAAAGCTCTGCTACTAAAATTACCGTAAATGGTTTGTCTGTACAGAAAAATGGGAAACTCTCAAAAGGTGCCAGAAAGGCTCGTATAAAAATCGGATTAATATTTCAACAGTTTAATCTGATTAACCGCTTAAATGTGTTAACCAATGTGCTAATCGGGTGTCTGGGAAGTATTCCTGCATGGCGTGGTACTTTAGGTCTTTTTACCAAAGCTGAAAAGGTGAGAGCTATAGATGCACTTGATCGAGTTGGTCTTAAGGATATCGCTTTTCAACGTGCTTCTACACTATCTGGTGGTCAGCAACAACGTGTCGCGATTGCTCGCAGTTTAATGCAACAGGCCAACGTGATACTGGCCGACGAACCTATTGCATCTCTCGATCCAAAATCAGCCAAAACTGTCATGCGTTATCTACGCAATATCAATAAACACGATGGCAAGTCGGTGGTTGTTACCCTTCATCAGGTCGATTATGCGCGTAAATACTGTAAGCGTGTGATCGCACTGGTGGATGGAAAAATTGCTTTTGATGGAAAAGCTAAAGAGTTAACCGATAAGGTCCTGGAAAAGCTCTATGGAACAGCAATGTCAGATGACGATGATGATGTCGTTGTCGAGCAGGAAAAACCAGCCTATCCAACAGCCAGGCTTATAGCTGGAATATCAAACTAACCATATATTAATCTACAGGAGAACATTATGTTTCGTAAATTTATCAAGCCCGCTTTTGCGGCAGCAGCGATTACCGCCTCAGTGATGATGCCGAGTGCCTCATTTGCTGACAGTAAAACCCTGAACTTCGGTATTATCTCAACCGAATCGTCGCAAAATCTTCGCACTATCTGGAACCCCTTCCTGGAAGATATGGGAAAAAAACTGGGTGTAAAGGTTAAGGCATTTTTCGCACCCGACTATGCCGGTATCATCGAAGGTATGCGTTTTAACAAGGTTGACGTTGCCTGGTATGGAAATAAATCTGCTATGGAAGCGGTTGATCGTGCAGGCGGCGAAATCTTTGCACAGACTGTAGACGTTGAAGGCAACCCTGGTTACTGGTCATTGCTGGTTACTCACAAGGATAGCAAAATTAATTCAGTTGAAGATATGCTAAAAAATGCGAAGGACCTGACTTTTGGTAACGGCGATCCTAATTCAACCTCTGGTTTTCTGGTCCCTTCATACTATATTTTCGCCAGGAATAATGTGGACCCAAAGAAAGCATTTAAACGTGTGCTGAACTCAAATCACCAGACCAATCTGCTGGCCGCTGCTAGCAAGCAGGTTGATGTGGCTACCAATAATACTGAAAACTTACGTCGTCTTGAAGAAACTCATCCTGATAAAGTAAAAGATATCAAGGTAATCTGGAAATCACCTCTGATTCCTTCTGACCCTATCGTATGGCGCAAGAATCTGGACGAAGGTACAAAGAACAAGATTTATGATTTCTTCATGACTTACGGTACTCAGGACAGCAGAGAAAAAGAAGTTCTGTCTGCTCTGCAATGGGCTCCTTTTAGCGCTTCAAGTGATGATCAGTTGATCCCTATCCGTCAGCTAGTGCTGTTTAAAAAGCGTGTAAAGCTGGAAGCCGATACCAGCTTGACTGCCAGTGAAAAGGAATCACAGATTGCTGAAATCGATAATGAGTTAAACGTGCTTAAGCGTCGTTCTGCAGCGCTGCAGGCTTTTTCAGCTAAAAATTCATAAAGTCATTTGTTTGTCCTTGACGGATATTCCGGGTCGTTCGTACGACCCGGTGTTTTTAAATCATTTCATCAAAGGCTGTACAACAAAGGGCTTTGATGAAATGAAACACCTTTAATGAGTTTATCAGGTCAATAAAATGAGTGAAACATTACATCTCCAAAACCCGCAACAACGTAGTTCAATAATAAATCTTATTGGCTGGGCTGCTGTTTTAATGTTGCTGGGCTGGTCCTGGAAAGGGGCAGAAATGAACCCCTGGGCACTGGTCGAATACAGCGGCAATATGCTGGAGCTGGGTGCTGATTTTTTTCCACCCAATCTGCATGACTGGGAGCTGTATGTTCATGAAATGATTATCACGGTCCAGATCGCAATCTGGGGAACGGTACTGGCGATTGTTGCAGCGGTACCCTTTGGGATTATGTCTTCAGAAAATCTCATGCCGTGGTGGATATCTCAGCCCACAAGACGACTGATGGATTCAGCCCGAGCCATCAATGAAATGGTTTTCGCGATGCTGTTTGTAGTTGCAGTGGGGCTGGGACCTTTTGCAGGTGTGATGGCATTATTCGTACACACCACGGGTATTCTGGCGAAGCTATTTTCAGAAGCCGTTGAAGCCATCGAACCAGGTCCTGTAGAAGGTGTACGCGCAACCGGTGCTACCGCTATACAGGAAATCATTTATGGGGTCATTCCCCAGGTATTGCCCTTATGGATTTCATTCTCGCTATATCGTTTTGAGTCCAATGTTCGATCTGCCACCGTACTGGGTATGGTGGGTGCTGGAGGCATCGGCGTTATCCTGTGGGAGAGTATTCGCGGCTTTATGTTTCAGGAAACCTGTACCGTGATACTGATCATTATCGTATCGGTAACCCTGCTCGATTTGCTGTCACAACAGTTACGCAAAATGGTGATTTAAATGAATACACAACAACGACAACAATTGATCTCGGTACTGGCCAAATCATCTCTGCAGGATATTAAGCAGTGCTGGGGTCACTCACTGGATGATTACGAATACAACACGTTACGTCAGCCGCAAACTGGCATGGTGATGGCAGTTGCCAGAACTGAAGCCAAAGGTGAACCTTTTAATCTGGGTGAGGTTAGTGTCACACGTTGTGCGTTAAGGCTAAGCAGTGGCGAAACTGGCATCGGGTATGTGATGGGTAGTAATAAGGAACATGCGCTACACGTTGCGATACTGGATGCGGTTGCACAACAACAGAATCAATACGCAGAGATACATACTCAGGTTATTCAACCGCTACAGCAAAAGCTATTACAGACACATAAGGCACAACAGCAAAAAACTGATACAAGCCGGGTGGATTTTTTCACTATGGTTAGAGGAGAAGATTAATGAATAACATACGGTCACAGGTTCAAGCTGGATTTACAAATCCCGTTTATGATTCACAGAGTATCTTTCGCCTGTTATTAAAAGGCATGGCTGAGCCGGGCCTGATCGCAGGTCTGGATGATGTGCCGGATTTTCCAGTTGGCCTGAATACTGCGAGTTATGCTGTGGCTCTGGCGCTGTTTGATCAGGATACTTCGATTAATCTGGCAGCATCGCTACAACAGGAGGAGATTAAAGATTCATTACGCTTTCACACCGCAGCTGAATTAGTAGAGGGCTGTGATACGGCCGATTTTGTTATTTGTAATGAATCTGACCGTCCTGATCTGGATAAGCTGAATGCTGGTACTGAAACCTATCCGGATCATTCCTGCACCCTGATTATTCAATGTGAATCCTTTTTTAAGGGGATTATCTATCGAGCTACTGGCCCGGGCATTGAAACCTCGCGTAAGATTCGTTGTAGTGCCTTTAATGGAACATTACTGCATCAACGTGAAAGCCTGGCCGCTCAATTCCCGCTGGGTATAGATTTGATTCTCACCTGCGACCGTGAATTTTTCTGTATTCCACGGACCACAAAACTATTGATCGAGAATAACTGATGGGCACCTCCAAAAATTGTCTTTTTCCGCGATTGCGGCGTCAGCTCCGTACTCGAATCCTCATGTATGCTTTTATACATTGCGGTTCTCCGTGCGGTGCTTCCTTGCCCTCACAAAAAAATCCTAATTTTTAGAGGTACCCAAATGTACGTAGCAGTAAAAGGTGGAGAAAAGGCAATACACGCTGCGCATAAGTTGTTGCGTGAAAAACGACGTGGTGATCACACTGAAAAAGCATTAACCATTGCCCAGATTCAACAGCAAATGCCTTATGCAGTTGATCGAGTGATGACCGAAGGCTCTCTATACGATCCACAGCTGGCTGCATTGGCGATCAAGCAGGCTGCCGGTGATTTAATCGAGGCTATCTTTTTATTGCGTGCATTTCGAACTACTCTGGAACGATTTTGTGACAGCCTGCCGCTGGATACCGATAATATGCGTATCGAAAGACGTATCTCGGCAGCTTTCAAGGATGTTCCTGGTGGTCAGGTGTTAGGTCCGACCTTTGACTACACCCATCGTCTGCTGGATTTCAGCCTGCTGGATGAAGAAGAAATCGAGTCCACTGCTGAACAGGATAGTGTAGTCATGCAGCCAGATCAGGCATTTGCTCATGTTCTGGATACGATGAATGGTGAAGATATTATTGAGCAGCACGAGTCGGATAAACTATCCCCCAGTTTTGATATTACTCAGCAGCCGATCGAATACCCGGCTGATCGTAGTACCCGCCTGCAGGCACTGGCCAGAGGCGATGAAGGTTTTCTGCTAGCACTGGGATATTCGACCCAACGCGGTTATGGCAGAACGCACCCTTTTGCCGGTGAAATCAGAATAGGGCAGGTTGCCTTAAGCATACAACCCGAAGAACTGGGCTTTGCAATCGATATCGGTGAAATCACCCTGACCGAGTGCGATATGATCAATCAGTTTAAGGGATCAAAAAAGATTCAGCCCAAGTTTACTCGTGGATATGGATTATCCTTCGGACATAATGAGCGTAAAGCCATGTCTATGGCACTGGTGGATCGCGCATTACGTGGCAGCGAACTGGATGAGGATTTTGGCAGTCCCGCGCAGGATCAGGAATTTGTGCTGGCGCATTCGGATAATGTAGAAGCGGTGGGATTTGTCTCGCACCTTAAATTGCCCCATTACGTAGATTTTCAATCAGAGCTGGAATTGATCCGCAAGATACGCAAGGCTGCTGATGAAGAACAGGCGAATGATGTGGAGTCAGCAGCATGAATGAATACAACTTTGCTTATCTCGATGAACACAGCAAACGCATGATTCGTCGAGCCCTGTTGAAGGCTGTGGCTATACCCGGTTATCAGGTGCCTTTTGGTGGGCGTGAAATGCCCATGCCCTATGGCTGGGGGACCGGTGGTATACAGTTGACAGCTTCCGTGATCGGTCCTGAAGATGTGCTTAAGGTGATCGATCAGGGCGCGGACGATACCACCAATGCAGTTAGTATCCGTAATTTTTTCAAGCGCGTATGCGGAGTGAAAACCACTGAAAGTACGGTAAATGCAACCCTTATCCAGACGCGTCATCGCATCCCTGAAACACCATTAAGCAATGATCAGATTTTAATTTATCAGGTGCCCATCCCTGAACCCTTACGTTTTATCGAACCTCGTGAAACCGAAACCCGAACCATGCATGCGCTGGAAGAATATGGTGTGATGCATTTAAAGCTGTATGAGGATATCGCGCGCTTTGGACATATCTCAACCGCTTATGCCTATCCTGTACGCGTGAATGGTCGTTATATTATGGACCCTTCTCCTATCCCAAAATTTGATAACCCCAAAATGCATCGTAGTCCTGCACTGCAACTGTTTGGTGCCGGGCGTGAAAAACGTATTTACGCAGTACCGCCTTACACCGATGTGGTCAGTCTGGACTTTGAAGATTACCCCTTTGAAATCCAGCAATGGGATGATAACTGTGCCATCTGTGGTGCAGACAATAGCTTTCTGGATGAAATTATTACCGACAATGAAGGCAATCGTATGTTTGTCTGTTCCGACTCCGACTACTGTCAACAACGGGTAGAGGGCAATACTCATGGCTGATAGCGCACTATTACTCGATCAATTACCGCTAATGCAGGTTGATCAATTAACGCGCCTATACGGTATTAACAAGGGTTGCCAGCAAATAGATCTGGAGATTTATCCGGGTGAAGTGCTGGGGATAGTCGGTGAATCCGGTTCGGGGAAATCCACCTTGTTACGCTGCCTTTCAGGACTGGAAGAAATCGATCAGGGTCAGGTGATTTATCAGACAGAAAAACGGCCAGTGTCGCTACACGAGTTACGCGAAGCCGAACGACGTCAGTTACTGCGCTTTGACTGGGGCATAGTACAGCAGAATCCACGTGATGGATTACATCTGGATATCAGTGCCGGGGCTAATATCGGTGAACGGTTGATGGCACAGGGACAGCGTCATTATGGCAATATCCGTCAACAGGCGCTGGAATGGATGGAGCGCGTAGAGCTGGATCAGGATCGTATCGACGATAAACCCAAAACCTTTTCTGGAGGCATGCAGCAGCGCCTGCAGATTGCGCGAAACCTGGTGACAGGCCCGCGTCTGTTATTTATGGATGAACCTACCGGCGGGCTGGATGTATCAGTGCAGGCGAGAGTACTGGACCTGATCAGAAAGCTGGTACATGAACTCAATGTCTCGGTGATTCTGGTGACCCACGATATGGGCGTTGCACGTCTGCTGGCTGATCGCCTGATTGTGATGCGACATAGCCGTATCGTAGAAACCGGCTTAACCGATCAAATTCTGGAAGATCCCCAGCAACCCTACACCCAGTTGTTGGTGTCCTCAATTTTACAGGTATAGAGATATGTCGCAGGCCGTATTAGAGATACAGAATTTAACTAAATCATTCACCATGCATAATCAGGGTGAAGTCAGTTTTCAGGTATTCAGCGATTTAAACCTAAAGGTTCATCAGGGTGAGTGTGTGGTGTTACATGGTGAGTCAGGTATGGGTAAGAGCACGCTGCTGCGCTGCCTGAATGCCAATTACCTGAGCGACTCAGGTGCGATTATCTTTTCAGATCAAGACCGACAATACGATTTGAACCGGTTAAGTGATCGTCAATTGATTCGCCTGCGGCGTGAAAAGATTGCTTATGTCAGTCAGTTTTTACGCGTGATTCCGCGCATACCAACGCTGGAGGTTGTTATGCAGCCTATGCTGGAAATGGCCATAGACAGAATGCAGGCGCAAGACAGAGCAAAAGAACTGTTACAGCGTCTGAATATTCCTGAAAGATTATGGGGGCTGTCACCTACCACATTCTCTGGTGGCGAACAGCAACGCGTTAATATCGCGCGCGAATTTACGGTTATCCGGCCCTTGATGTTACTGGATGAACCGACTGCGTCGCTGGACCAGCAGAATAGAAATACGGTGATTGAATTGATCCTGGAAGCCAAATCGAAAAATGCAGCCATCGTGGGGATTTTTCATGATCAAGAAAGTCGTGCTCGTGTAGCCGACCGACTATTTGATTTGAAGAAGGGTGTTTTCCATGAGTGAACAGATTATCAGCAATGCTCATATTGTATTAAGCGATGAAGTGATTCATGGCTCAATTGTCATTGAACATGGAAAAATCCAGGCAATTGATCATGGCAACAGTTCATTGACTTCTGCTATCGACTGGAATGGTGATTATCTGATGCCGGGCCTGATCGAGCTGCATACCGATAATATGGAGAAATATTTTTCTCCCCGACCTGGTGTTGTTTGGCCCAAGGTTTCAGCTATCATGACACATGATAGCCAGATGGTTTCATCGGGTGTAACCACCGTATTTGACGCTGTTGCGGTAGGCTACGATATCTACAAAAGTAGTCGTAAAGAGGTACTTCAGGATATCATCGAATCCATTGCCTATATCAGTGATCAGAGTCTGGCGCGCGCCGATCATTTTTTGCATCTGCGTTGCGAACTAAGTTGTGAAGAAACCTCAAAAGAATTTGATCAATACGTCAATGACCCCAGATTGAAGCTGGTGTCGCTGATGGATCATGCACCGGGGCAAAGACAGTTTGCCAAACTGGAAAAATACGTAGAGTATTATCAGAAAAAATATGCATTTTCTGATGAAGAGATTCAAACCTCAATAGAGCAGCACCAACTGTCTTCCGAAACCTGGTCGGCAGCGCATAGACGCTATATTGCAGAAACCTGCCTGGAACGAAAAATTCCCATGGCCAGTCATGATGATGCTACCCCGGCACATGTACAAGAAGCATTGAGTTATGAAGTCAGCATCGCCGAATTCCCAACCACGCTGGAAGCGGCCAGCCTGTCGCATCAAAGCAACTTAAAGGTATTGATGGGCGCACCCAATTTAATGCGTGGATACTCACATTCCGGTAATGTGGCAGCACGTGAGCTAGCCAAGGGTGGCTGCCTGGATATACTGTCATCGGATTACTATCCCAGTAGTCTATTGCACAGTGCGTTTCTATTATCTGACCTGGAGATGGGCTACTCATTACCGCAAGCGATAAAATGTGTCACACAAAATCCAGCCGATGCGGTAGAACTACACGACAGGGGCTGTATCCAGACGGGGTATCTGGCAGACATATTACGAGTAGACAAGCATAAAGATATGCCGGTATTAAAAGAGACCTGGAAATCAGGTAAAAGAGTAAGCTAATGTCCGAACGCTACGCAATCTATTTCACTCTGGCACAAAAAGATCATCTATATCAGTTAGTGACCCAGTGGTTTGGTTACGATTTATATCAGGGCGACAAACCAGCGATCAAAGAGGATCATCATATATTGTTGGAGCCGCTGCTACCTTATAGTGACTATAATGCGCAGGCGGCGATATATGGCTTTCATGCCACCTTAAAGCCACCCTTTCGTTTAAAGCCTGGCATATCGCATAAACAGCTGGTCAAGATATTAAAACATTTTTCAAAATTACATAGCCCGTTCCCCTGCTCACCACTACAGGTTGAGCAATTGGGTGATTTTCTGGCGCTGGTGCCTCAGCAGCCCTGCACCCGACTGGATAATCTGGCAAAAGACTGTGTGCAAACCTTTGATGTATTTCGCGATGAATTAGCCGTAGAAGAAATACAGAAACGCAATCCGGTGAGCCTGAGCGAAGAGCAACGATTGATGCTTAAACTGTGGGGCTATCCCTATGTGCTGGATGAATTTCGTTTTCACATGACGCTCACCGATAAACTAACACAGCAACAGATAGATAAGTGCAGGCCACTATTGGAAAGCTATCTCCAGCCCTATACCTCCCGTGTACTTACTATCGATCAAATAAGCCTGTGCTATCAGGCTACTGAGCGTTCGCCTTTTGTGGTGTTGGAAACTTATGCATTAAAAGATAAAAAAGAAGACTGATTAAAACGCAAATGCACATCTGATGTACTACTATAAACAGTTCAATATCGGCAGCAGGGATGCTTATTTTTGAACTTTAGTTTAGAATGCTGAAAAACTGTTACAGGAGTATGCCATGATTTTATTGATATCAGGTGTGTTGATTTGGACAGTGGTACATTTATTTCCTTCATTGGCACCCAACACACGTAAAGCTCTGATAAGTAAACTGGGAGAAATGCCTTATCAGGGGTTATTCGCAGTATGCATTCTCATGGGACTAGGGATGATCATATTAGGCTGGCGTAGCATGGTGCCCTTACATATTTACCAGCCAGTACCAGCATTACGCCATTTCGCGATGCTATTAGTGGTGTTCGGTTTAATCCTGATGGCTGCAGCGAACTTCAGCACGACTCGTGTAAAACTCTATATTCGTCATCCTCAATTGAGTGGTGTACTGCTGTGGGCAATAGCACATATACTTGCTAATGGAGACAGTCGTTCATTGATATTGTTTTCAGCGATTGCAGTTTGGACAGTTGTATCAATGATTACTATCAATCGACGTGATGGTGTCTGGCAAAAGCCTGAATCTGTAATGCCTTTATATAAAGAATCAATCATTGTGATTGTTGGAGTGGTAATTGCGGCGGTAGTGATACGGTTTCATGTCTATTTATCAGGGATTCCACTTGTCACTGTCTAGTCTATGAACAAGAGTGTTCGCAGGGTGTGGATTAAGAAAAAATATTTTGGCAAATATTGATGGGCAGGATTATGTGCTTTGGTAATTCTAGACCGATAGATTTGGAAACGTAATAATGCTAGCCAAATAATTGTCTTGAGAGAAGTCCTGGTACACCTTCCGTAGAGCGTAAAAGGCAAGACCGTTCCCACTTATTCCTTGCCGCGTTGATTCAATAAGGTATAGATGACTGCGAGTAACGTACGCTAAATAGCTTATATACATTTCTCATCGATGCTGTTTTAATTATTCTAAGACTAATTACTGTAAGACGGTTACCTAATTTCTTTCCAGCACGGGAGCGTAGGAACGAGAGAAAAATGAAGTGGATAACAGGTCTGTATGATTGTTATGATACGCGAGGTTTAACCTCTGGTACGCTGTATGGTTAGTGCGTGTCTAGAATAGCTATGGTGAATTAATATGAGATTATCTGTTTTAAAGAAGATAAACGGGTTAGCTATGCACCAATTGATTATAGTTTTAGCGTTCAACTGAAAAGGTTAGGCTTTAATAAATATAAAATTTTGATAATAAATTTATGGAGAAAGATTAATAATGAAATATTTGTTAGGAATGGTAATGTTTTTTATCTGTAATGCTGTATATGCAGGATACGCAGGTTCACTAGATGTTAATCGCATCCGTGTTCACGAAAATTCAACTTATTTTGCAACTTCACCACAGCCTGCTAATACCTGTAGTAATTGGGGTGAATTCTTTAAATTTGATCATAGAACCGAAACTGGTAAAGCTTATTTAAGTTTGTTAATTACTGCAAAAACAACCGGCCAAAAGATTCAGCTTTGGTACAGCGAAAGTACAGCTCCCGGTTCGGATCAAACAAGTGGGTGTGTTGATAAAACTTTATCAGTAATATCTGGAGCCGCTTTACAGTAATTGAAGAAGAAGGAGTGCAACAAATTAGGGGTACGCATAGACACTGCTAGTCAATAGTGCAAACAAAGCTGTGCTGATTAAGAATAACTGGGGTCAAAGTAAACTTTAAAGGATTAATGGAGGGGAAAAGATATGGCAAGGTTGCCAAGAGTTAACCTTAAAGGGATGCCGCAGCTTGTTATACAGAGGGGAAATAATCGACAAATATGTTTCGCTAGTGAGCAGGACTTTTATGGGTATATTAGTTGGCTAAAGGAGTACTCAGAAAAATATCAGGTAGAAATCCATGCTTGGGTGCTGATGACAAATCATGTGCATTTGCTTTGTACACCAAGAAGTGAAGGGGGTGTCAGTCAGATGATGCAGTCGCCAGGAAGGCAGTATGTTCGGTACTTCAACTATAGCTACAAGCGAAGTGGAACATTATGGGAAGGGCGATATAGATCCTGCCTGGTGCAGGAAGAAGATTATTTGCTTGAGGTCTATCGGTATATAGAGCTTAATCCAGTACGCGCAGGGATGATTACAGATCCTGCTGAGTATAAATGGTCAAGCTATCAGGAAAATGCGCTGGGTATTCAGACAAATCTTTGCTCAGCTCACACTTGTTACTTGTCTTTGGGGCTCGATGAAGAAGAAAGGCAAGAAGCTTATAGAAAGTTATTTGATGACGAGATTGATGGGGTGCTGATAACTGAGATTAGGCGAAACACACAACAAGTTTTTGCATTAGGTAATGAGAAATTTAAGAGAGAGGTTGAAGAAATGACAGGGCGAAGGATGCACCGAATGAAAATGGGTAGACCGGTTAAGAATAAGATTGATCAGAATTAAAAAGTTTACTCTGCTCCCAGATACTTTGCAATGAGTCTTATAGTAAACTCGAAAGCTATTACACACAGCCCGGAGTTGCAGGGTTACGAGAAACATATGCAGAAAGTTTTGCAAATGTTTTGGGGGTAATCAGTTTTATAATTCGTAGTATCCTGGTTTAAACTCATATTGGAGTAGATAATGAAAACGATCCATGGAAGTATATTCGTGTCTTTTTTTACATTGGTGTCAGTGTTTGCTTTCGCTGACCAATATATTCCATATCGAGGCTTGGTTAGTAATGTGAAGAATAGTATAGGTGTTGCAACGATGAGAGCTGACGGTATCATCGCATTACAGTTAAGAGCTGAAG
>JBNKMF010000080.1:0-23993 GCA_050292965.1 Gammaproteobacteria bacterium
GGAGGGCGTAATGATTCGGTAGCTTTTTTTGAAGGAGTAACAAATGCGGAAGGTGTTATAAAATTTCCGGCATGGGGTCCGAAATACGCCGATTGGGGTGTCGATATAGATCGTTCAGGGCCGATTATTCGAATATTTAAACAGGGCTATAAATTCCTTGAGTTGAGGAATAGTACGTACTTCATCGATCATTCAAAAGACCCTAATTATGATTCCCCATTACCCTCTGACTGGAATAATGAAGTGGTCAAGCTGGAGCAGTTTAAAGGGGGGGTAAAGAGTATGCGGAGCATCTAACAAATTTCGAATATTCTTTGTTTTCTTCTGGTATCGGTTGTTTGCAAACAAAAGCAAAAAGAATGTTAACTGAATTGTACAGAATGCAAGCATATTTTAAATCTAAAAATATACACAATATTTATATGGTTGCAAAGCCATGCGATGAATAATTACTGCTATGTATGGAGTATTTGATGAGATTTGTTTTACAGTGTATTGGTTTTTTTGTCGTTCTCTATGAGTGTATTAAGTGGACTTATGAAATAGAAACTAACAATAACTGGAGTCAGATACGAATGGCACTAAGTTAAGGTTTTTTCCATCACAAAATAAATAACTTAACCCAATGGAAGTATGCGTTTTACACAGGGGGGGGGATAAATTAGCTGAAATTAGTGCCATTAGAGTCAGTTGCTAATTAAATTATTCAACACTTTTTTTACGCCATCCAACAGGCCTACTCACTTTTTTAGTCTTTAATCTCCTGTCGGTAAACTTCTCCACCTCAGTTAAATCGAGCAGGGTGTTCCGAGTGATCAGACGCTTGAGAGACCGAGTTTGTAGTATATACAGAATTAAATTGACTGTACATCTGTTCGGTTCGCTACGCCTGTATCTTCCGATAGGGAGTGCTTTCGACAGTTGTTAGTTTGAGCTTGCTGAGGCTCCCTCGTTGACATAGATGGTAGAAAAGTTGCAAATACCGGGACATAGTGAGTTTGTTAACCGTCTTAATGATAAGAAAATACCTCAGGAAAAATTCAGTTGTATAGCACACCAGGAAAAGGACAAGGTGGTTTTATTACCATCAATTAAGCGTGGTTGAAAGTATTAAGACATATCTGAGCAAATCAATAAAATACAGCGCCTAAAATATTCTGCATCTGCTACTGACTTTCAGTAGTTTTGACTGAAACTTCAGTAAGTATCAAGTATATAAAAAGGATCAATATCTGAGTTAGCGCAGCATTTCTAAACGGTTAAATGAATGGCTTTGTCTTCATGTTCTGCTTCGTCAATGTTTAGTAAAAATCGATTCACCATTGGCGCTTATAAATATCGTATTGCTCTCCACTAATAACAGGATTTGATGCTGCATAGGATAGAGGGCCATTAAGGTGCTTTATGAGAAACTTGGGCATTATTATCGATGTTACATAACATAAAATATCCATGTTCACCATGGTTTTATATATCATAGAAAAACAACGCTACATTAGCATACTATTGTATAGGTTAAAAATGAATAGATACATTTTTTTCTAGAATTGGTAGAGGTGAGTATGGGGGCGTACGCTAAAAAGCTTATATAAAGCTTATATGTGGTATATGAACTACGCTATTTATCTAATTGTAAGCCGGCTAACAATTATTTAAATTTGCAATCTGAAAATTATACTCCGCAGGATGATTTGAAATAAATGGGGGCAGGGAGGGCTCAAGACTGTCTTTAATTGATTTATTTGCATCTGAGGAGTGTAAGTTGTTCAAGTCTCGAGCGAAAGGTTGAGGTAATTAAAGCTGGGTACGGGAGCATGGTGAATATCTTAAATTTGGAGATACAACGGAACGACGTTGTTATCACTATTTGAAGATGTGACATCAAACACAAAAAAATAGTTTGTATATGTCGGCTGATCCAGCCGGAATTTTGATTTATTATTAGTTATTAACGATGGAGTTATAGAGTGAATAAGTTACAAAAATGTTGTGCATGTTTAATTGTTTCAAGTATGGCTTTTGCCTCTAGTGCAGAAGCAAGAATTTTCTTGCACACAGGAAAAATTTCGCGCACGCTTACAGATAGTTCGAATTATTCTGGATGCATGGTTTTAACGAGTACCTCAGTTGGAAACACTACCAATACATGCCCAGAGAATGGATGGGTTGCGCTTGATTGTAAGGGGCTTTTCAACAGTAAAGATATTAGTCATGGAAATAGAATGTACTCTGCAGCAACTTCTGCAGCCATGGCAGGTAAGAGTGTAAGTTTTTGGATAAATGATGAAAATAAAGCCAATGGTTATTGTGTTGCTCAGAGGATTGATGTTATCTATTAGAATTTATGATTGACGAATAGATTAGATGGGTCTGGTACATGTTAAATCAGTCGTTTAACTTGTACCTGGCTACAGATAAATTTAGATACTCTGGTTTTTTATCTAGAGCTTATGTTTTTTAATCAGGTAAATCAATAGAAAAATATACTGTATCAACAGTTCCATACTTCAACACGTCCTACTTCGGATTTCTGGATAATAGCCAGCATCTCCAAGCCCCATCAGCTTTTCAGACTGAAAAATGAAACGGCCTTTTCTAGCATCGACGTCAGTAGCTGGCTGTCGCTCCTGTTCTGGTTACGTCTTAAGCAACAATTGGCTTGTGTTTGCCATAAACTGCGATCTATATATTGTAGACCGTTATGCTCGACACACGTTTACTTAATATTCGGGCATCTTTGTCCACAAACGATAGCTGTTTATCACCACTAACTTTATGTTGTTGTTACAGCTTTTTTTCTGCTTACTTCTCTTGCAATAACTGGAGATTATCTTCCAGTTTCTCATCTTTTAATCGGGCTACCTTTGCCTGTATTGTCATCTACAGCATCCCGTTGTGATAGTGCTTTCTGGTAGGAGCTAATATTGTTTTCTGAGAGACTGTCGGGTTTAGGCGATCGTAGCGAGGGAATGGCGTTTTGAGTCAGATATTTCGATCATTTGAGGCAAATAGTGAGCCTGTTTAACGAAAATGATAGGGTTGTTGGCCAAAATAACTGTTACGCATTAGATTCATCTTAAAGACGACAGGCTCCGGGATATTCAATTTATTTCTCCAGCTTGTTTTGGATGTGAATACTCGCCTAACTGGCATAGGCCTTGAAAAGTTGCCATCAATGCTAGCTCTACCCAGTCTCCTCCATGCAGAGACAGCTCTTTGCATGACAAGATATAATACTGAGATTCGTTGCCTGTAAGGATGCGCTGTTCCAAAGATTAAAATCAGCAATGGTTTTATGCGAGGGTACCACATAAATCAACAAGGTCACTTCCAGCTTATGGCAGCTTTAGCATTGCAGTTTGGACTGCTCCGAATACCTTGAAGATACTCGTATAGATAGAGGTTCAATAATGCAGCTGGATCAAAGGGTAGCTATCCTGTCGCCTTCATTGATTGCGTATGGGTAAAGCCTTGTTCATGTAAATCAAGAGTATTGGTATAGGCATCTATATCTCGTACAGCGTCATCAGGGAGAAGACCAGGCCATTCTAGAACAACGAAAACAGGTTTATGAAAAAGCTAAGAAACAGCATCCGGAACGATGGTCTGGCGAAACTAGAAACTGGGAACATGAGGCGATTGTAAAACTCAATCCCGTAAATGAGCTGCTGCAAAATACGGATATCAAACAAGCGGCTTAAAAGAAGAGATCAGGCGAAATGTACGTTGACACCGACCGGTGGCAATATACTTATTAACCTGGAGTCTGCAGTTGGACTAGTTTAAATGTTCGATTGGATTGGTGTGAATAAATAAGTTACAAGGCATCCACGTTCTGCTCACTCCTCTTACTTATGTCCTTATAGTGAATGTAGAGATAAGTCGCCTATGGCTTATAACTAAGCTCGTAGCGGGAATAATCAGCTGTGAAAAAATAAACCAACTGTAATGCCCTATGAAAAAGCGAGTTACCTTCCAACCCGAGCAGACAACTTTGAATCGAGAATTAGTAAGAGATAATTTCGTGAATCGAATTGAAAATTGAAATAAGTATTACAGCGCTAATTAAAGATCTGGATACTGACAAGATAAAGCAGCACACAAAAACAGGTAATCTCAGGATGCAGCTTAATTTATCTATAAAGTATAATTGAATTCAGTTGAACAACTTGTGCAGAAAAGGCCATATAGCAAACTTGTTAAGAAAAATAGTCATACTGCCCACAGGGTTGTAACAAACTTTTCCTCTCTGGAATCTTCTTATTCTAAATGGTGATCATTAAATTACAATCGCTAAATACTCATGGTTATAGGTGTAATCAGTATGAGTTATAAGCTGCCTGAGCCCCTTATTACATGAGATAAATTTTACTGTTTAAAGATCTATTTAATAATCTCTTCGTTTTAAAAAAAGGCAATAAACAAGTCTTGACCCTTAAACTATTGTTGATTAGAATTATTGATGTGTTCTAAATAGTTTATATAAGTTTTTGTGCCTACTCTATTTATTTGGTTGTAGAGCGCAAAAAAAAATGTTAAGTTAAGTTATATATTAACAAGTAAAAATAAAAATTGATGAATGGAATCACACCTTCCTGCTGGTTGCTCCATTATCATTTTATTAAAGTTAGAGCTTAGGGATAATAAAATTGAAATATAGGGGCATCTCAATACCACTACTGTTTTTGATTTCAACTGCTGCTTTTGCGAATTATGGCGCCTGTAGTTTTGAGTGGTCACAGTTTGATCCGATAGCACAAAATAGAATTCAAAGTATGCTTCTGACCGCTTTTGCAAGCAAAACTCCTGTGCAAATTGCGGTTGAAGCAACAAGTTGTGTGCCTGATAACAAAAAAAATTTAATGGGCAGGTTAGTTTTTGCTAGTTAAATTTGACATTTAATCTAATCCCTAACAAGAAAAATATACATGGGAAAACGATTCAAAAGTCTTTCCTCTCTCCGCTAAAAGTTGTTTAAACAAAGGAGTGAGTTGTAAATCTTGAGTCGAGGGATTGTGCAAGCAGTATGGGGCTTAGATTGTTAAACCCTGTTTGATGTTAACTGGACAAAAAAACTATACAAGATATTTAGGAGAAAATATGAAATTATCAATAATACCTGTCGTTACTTTATGCTTAAGCGTAAATACAATTAATGCGGCAGAAAAACGGTCTGTCAGGGATATACATGATGCTACTTCATTAATGTCTCAAAAGGGATTTTCGGTGGCGGATGACAAGCTGGAATCCTTTCTAGGATTGTCTCCCGGGGAAGAAGAACTTTTATCACGCAAGCAGTATGTTGACCCTGATGGAAATATAACCACTCGCTATACTCAAATGTATAAAGGAGTTCCAGTTATCGGAGACGATATTATTATAAACCGACGTAGTAGTGGAGATATCGAGCGAGCCCATGGCTTTGTTGTGAATGGTATTAAACAAGATCTGGTAAATGTAACCCCAACACTATCAAGTAGTCAGGCTATGCAGCTTGCAAAAAAACAGAGTGCCGTTAATGAAGTAAGTATATTGCCAAATAACACTTTTGAATATGAGAACGAGAGTTCCAGGTTGGGTGTCTGGATGAAAGAAAATGGTAAGGCAGTTCTGGTTTATGAGGTAAGTTTTATGCAGTATGGAGAAAATCCTAGCAGACCATATTACCTTATAGATGCTAACACTGGAGAAATATTAAAATATTTCGATAATATTCAGCATTCGAATGCTACCGGCCCAGGTGGTAACTTAAAAACAGGGTTGTATAACTATGGTTCAGATTATGGTTATTTGAATGTCACACAGTCTGGTGGCACATGTACTATGAATAATAGTAATGTTAAAACTATAAATTTAGATCATGGAACTACTGGTAGCACCGCTTATTCTTTTACATGTCCAGAGAATACTTATAAGCAAATCAATGGGGCATACTCACCGTTAAACGACGCTCACTACTTCGGAGGTGTGGTCTATGATATGTACAACGATTGGTTAAACACCAGTCCTTTAACATTTCAGTTACAGATGCGAGTTCATTATGGAAATAATTATGAAAACGCATTTTGGAATGGTAGTTCAATGTCCTTCGGTGATGGACTAAATAAATTTTATCCCTTAGTCAGTCTTGATGTTACATCACATGAAGTTAGCCACGGTTTTACTGAACAAAACTCTGCCCTTGTTTACAGTGGAAAATCGGGCGGATTAAACGAGGCATTTTCAGATATGGCTGGTGAGGCGGCCGAGTATTACATGACAGGGACAAATGATTGGATGGTTGGCGCGCAAATATTTAAAAGCAGCGGTGCCTTGCGTTACATGAATAATCCCACAATGGATGGTCGATCAATTGCGCACCAATCAGATTATTATGATGGATTGGATGTTCATTATAGTTCAGGCGTTTACAATAAGGCATTTTATAACTTGGCAACAAGCTCGGGCTGGAATACCAGGAAGGCTTTTGAAGTTTATGCTCGAGCGAATATGTTGTATTGGTCTGCGTCAACTGATTGGGATGCTGCGGGTAATGGAGTGATGGATGCCGCATGTGATCTTGGCTATGACACAAATTCTGTAAAAGCATCTTTGGCAGATGTTGGAGTAACTTCATCACTTAGTCCAGGATCGAATTGTAATCAGCCAGTACCTCAAAATTTAGCTTGGTTTATACCTGTCATGAACTTAATTTTGTTTTAGGTGGTATCTCTGATTACTACTAAATTTTATGCCAGTTTAGTAATGTTTTAAAATAAACAGAGTCAGGAACATATTGCATCAGTCAAATGATTTAGTGACTGACCCTGTATATATCACTTTGTTAAAATAGGTGGTAATCGAGAAGCAATTTATTTGTGTTGAAAATTATTATTCTTTTTAGTTTTTAACAGGAGTGATCTATGCGGTATTGCACTAGATTTAACGCTTATTGATTTATTTATAATCTTGTGTGATTTCTAGTAATAACGTAGAAAAAACTTCGACTTTCAAAAGCTTTCAAAGATAATTCCTGTATCGTGAGGAGATTAGGCAGAATCTTTGTATAGAGACTTTGTATTCAATACGGAAAGGAAGCTAATTACAGACATTCTATAGAGGATGAAGGATATTAAAGAGAGATCGAATGTAAATAAAGCGCCAGGACGTGAGAGGTGACAAGAGGAAGTGCGGATAAGGGCGAGATCTTTGTTGATAATAATCGATCTCGCAGTTTTTTTACTGAGCCCCTTTTGTTGATTGTTGCGACCCTGGGGTTGCTTTTAAATTGTGTGATGAAAGAGAGATGTTTATGAAAAATAAACTTACCATAACAAGCCTTATTATCGTGATATTCGCTTTGGTGTTGGGTGTATATATTTCAGATCAGGATAGTAACAAAGAAACAGCATACTCTGCTAAATCTAATGCTCCTTCTGATCATGATGAAATTATGTCTGTGGGAGATAATATTGGAGTGACACAAGAAGGCTCTAACAGGTTTGAAAATAAATCGTTGGAAACTACGGTATCAGTCAAGCCTGCTCCGGAGAGAGCTAACAATCAGGTTATAGCGGAGCCAGTTTTGCAGGAGGTTCCCTTGATAGATAATCCTGATGAAGACGGGAAGGAGGAAATTGTTTCAGACAGTGTAGGCAAGTCTATAGGTGAAATAAAAGATCCTATGACTTTAGAATTAACAGCCTCAATAGAGGCTTACGAAGCGATAAGTGCTGGCAAAAGCAAGGAAGGTGTGTTCGAGCCAGTACCTGCTTTACCAGATGGTGCATTCGACGAGGGGTATTTAGAGACAAAGGAGATAGGAGTATTTATCTCAGTTGATGTACCAATTGAAGATGTGTTATCAGACACTAAGGAAATTGGTGTGTTTATACCGGCTGATTCAGGCGGGATTTAGTTTAATTATTAGTTGTTAACGATGGAGAAATAAAATGAATAAAATACAAAAATCTTTTGCATGTTTAATTGTTTCAAGTATGGCTATTGCCTCTAGCGCAGAAGCGACAAGTTTCTGGAGCACTGGAAAAATTAAACGCACGCTTACAGATGGCCGGTACTATTCTGGATGTATGGTTTATTTGGATAAAGCTGTAGGAAACTCCTCTAATACGTGCCCAGCCAATGGATGGGTTGCACTTGATTGTAAGGGGCTTTTCAATAGTAAAGAGGTTAGTCATGGAAATAGAATGTACACCGCAGCAACTTCTGCAGCCATGGCTGGTAAGACTGTAAGTTTTTATATAAATGATGCAAATAAAGCTAATGGTTATTGTGTTGCTCAGAGAATTGATGTTATCTATTAGCGTTTGTGATTGACGAATAGAACAGCTGAGGTCAGGTATATGTTAAATCAGTCGTTTAACTTATATCTGGCCACAGATAAATTTAGATATTCGGATTTTTTATCCATGGGTTATGTTTTTAATCAAGTAAAACTATTGGGAAATATAATGTGTCAACAGTTATTGCGCTTTCCATTCAAAAACAACAGTTGCAGTAGATTATCAATTTAATTGTTATTGGTGAGAAAAGCTGCTGATATTAAATTTATATGTATTTGAAATATTAATTACTAAATTTATTGAGGTATTAAAGAAAAACCTGGGGGCATTATATACAATTTAGACAAGAGCCTATACTCCTGAAGTCAGTTAGAAATTAATCTTTTAACGTGTACCTGGTCCCGAATAATTCTAAAAATGAGAAGAGCTTAATTTATACTTTATTTAAGTTATTTCTTGTTTAAGTTTTAAATACCAGGTTTAAAAGATTGATTTTGTAGTACCGGTATTTCAAAAGAGGCTTAACATACTGGAAGTCTCAATACATTGAGGTTATGACTACAATGAGAGGCAGCATAGTCGATGACAAGCCAGGTCGTTTAAGGGTTTCGTCTAGTTGATTGGGTGTATAAATCGGTTACAGTACAGTTACAGTCTACTCGACAACACCGACTTGACTAAATCGATGTGATGGCGACATATAAAGTCGTAGTCAACAACTAATCTGACTCTTTGAAGTGTTCTAAATATTTCAAAGTAGGTGGGTCTTCAAAAAAATTATCCTTGATACATTTTTTTAATCGAGAATATAGTTTGCATTATTATGTGCTGATATAGTTTCTTTAATGCTAGGCCTTTAAAGAATATTTTCTCGATTAATTTTTCATGAGAATATCCTGATTAGGGATGTTTCTCTTAGCATATAATTCGAGATACAAGGAGTTATTTAGATATGAGAATTAAAAGATTAACATTGTTAAAAGGCATTATTATATCTGGCACATTAGTCGGATCTCTCTCAGCACTTAACGCGAATGCAGGGGATTTTTTGCGCACAAGCGATGCAGTACCAAATTCATACATCGTAGTTTTAAAAAGCAAAATCACTAAAAGTTTAGCTCAACCTACAGCAGCAAAGGCAGCTGTATCTTTAGCCAGTAAATATGCGGTCGAGTCAAATTTTATTTATGAGCACTCAATATCAGGATTTTCTATTAAGGCATCTGAAGAACAGGCTCGTAGTTTAGCGCAAGACGCATCGGTCGCCTATGTAGTTGAGGATGGTATTGCATCTATTTCTGCAATACAGTCATCACCCACCTGGGGACTTGATAGAATTGACCAGAGATCCCGACCACTTAACAGGTCGTATATATATGACCAGACAGGTGAAGGCGTTAACGCATATGTACTTGATACAGGGATACGCAGTACTCATTCCGAATTCAACGGCAGGGTCAATCTGGATTTTACTTCCATTGCCGACGGACGTGGAGCTAGCGACTGTAATGGCCATGGCACTCATGTGGCCGGAACTATCGGTGGAAGTACTTACGGAGTTGCGAAGCGAGTCAGATTGCACTCTGTTAGAGTTCTTGGTTGCGATGGGAGTGGCACTTGGTCAGGCGTTATTGCCGGTATTGATTGGGTTACTACCCATGCTGCAGCACCAGCTGTGGCTAACATGAGTCTTCAAGGTGGCAAAAACCGTGCAGTTGATGATGCTGTTCGTCGTTCCATTCAATCTGGTGTTACATATGTATTCGCTGCAGGAAATACAGGTCAAAATGCTTGTAACTTTTCACCGTCAGGGACTCGAGAGGGTATAACGGTTGCAGCCACGACAAGTACCGACTCTCGTTCGAGTTTTTCTAACATAGGGACGTGTGTTGACTTATTCGCCCCGGGCAGTAGTATCCTCTCTTCGTGGATGTCAGGGGATAATGCTACTAAAACACTTAATGGCACCTCAATGGCAGCACCTCATGTCACCGGTACAGTCGCACTTTATCTTGAGAATCATACAAACGCTTCGCCTCCAGGCGTCAACAATGCGCTTTTGCAAATGACCACTTATGGTAGGGTGTCTGGGGCTGGTGCCAACACCCCAAACCACCTTTTATTTTCTCGTAACTCAACCATCAAAAGAGCTCCATTTTTTCGCTATTTCAACAGAGGTAACGGCGATCACTTTTATACATCATCCTGGAATGAGTTAGGAGGCGCTGGCTTCAGTAATTGGAAGTACGAGGGGGTGCAGGGTTATCTTTCACCTAAATTCATTGCAAATACAACCGCACTATATCGATACTTCAATACCAGAAACGGTGACCATTTTTATACAACAAACTGGGGTGAGTTAGGGTCTGCCGGTAGCAATGGGTGGCGTTATGAAGGAGTTGCTGGTTATGTGCCTACCTATAATTCTAGCGATACCGCCCAGCTTTTCCGTTATTTCAACACTAGCAGTGGAGATCACTTCTATACAACAAACTGGAATGAGCTTGGCGCTGGTGGTTCCGGTAACTGGGTGTATGAGGGCGTGCAATGTTTAATCTTTACTGCTCCCTGATAACTAAATTACCCTGGTTCACATTAGACCGAGCCGATTTCGACGCTACTGTATTCGACAGTGCAATCGGCTCAGTTCTTATTTGATCAGTTAGTAACAGATCAAATTGTTTAAAAAAATTAACAAGTCCAAAATTAATAATATTTGGCAAAAAACAAGATTTGACTACTAAAGTGCAGTAATGATTGCTGTGAATATTGCAAGCCAAATCGCTTATATATAATTTTCGTATATATTATTTATTAATCAAGCGGCGCTTGCTGACAGAAGTACACCACCTCTAACCATAAAGAGAATTGCAACTGGTTGGGGTAGTGAGGGAGTGTATATTACTAGTAATGAAGGAACTGTAGTAGAAGGCTGCACTTCTTCACGTATTAGAATAGACAGTAATCATTTGATGCTTGATTATATTGTTTCTATAGCACTTTCAGCGTATCACACAAAATCAAAAGTTCAGTTTAGGATATCAGGGTGTTCAGGTACATCAATGAATGGTGTTGCTATAGCTATAGTTGACTAGTTAAAAAATCAAAAGAGATTTAGTGGATAGACCTTACAATAACACGAGAACTTTAATAACTTTAGTCAGGTGCAAGTTTAGTTTTATGTGTATCTGAGAATCCTATGGCCAGCTTTCTCCTACCATTTGTTAAACTGGTGTTTCCTAAAAAAATGAGGAACCTTACAATGAAACATTACTGCAGAATTGATTTAGTTTCAAATTACCATGCAGTAGTTATCATAGATGAAGAGGGCAAGAGAGTGTTAAACAAGCGTATAGGAAATGATTTTACAATGACCTTATCGCTATTCTCACCCTGACGAGCGAGACTTTGCGGCATTGCTGTAGAATAAACTTTTAACTGGTACTGGTTAGTCAATGGTTTACAGGGTGAACATTAGCCGTTAAGCAATATGATTACCTTGAATACAGTAGAGGCATCAGGATGCCTTCTATCTTGCCCATTTAATGCCCCTTGGTGTTTTACCAACGAGTTACATTTATCCAAAAGAACAAAAAGCTATCAGAGACCTGTTACGTCGACGTCTCTCACTGGTGCACAGCTCTAGCCGGCAACTGGTCAGTGTGCAAAGTTAAATCTGGAGAAGCACCGGCGTAAGAGTTGGCAGTGATCAGATTCATAAAACAAGTTTCAGTCTGGATTTGCTCGAAGGGTTTACTCTGCATGCCGTACATGCTGGACTGGCAGTTTATCAAACTCTGCAACAACAGATTGATAGCCTGAAACAAACCGTACTAAATTAAGATAAAACTCACGGTAAACTATAAAATACTGAAAACTATAACAGGGATCGGCACAATAATAGGTTTAACAGTCATAATCGAAATAGGCAACAATCATCGGTCTCAAGGAGCGAGAAATTATGTCTCCTATTGTCGAACCGTTGATAGTAAACGAACCAGTAATGGTAAAAACTAAAGGAAAGGGAAATGCTAAAGCAGGCTATTAAGTATTTATACTGTGCATTTTACGAAGCAGCACATTTTTGTGTCCGATACGTCCCACTTGCACAGCGCTTTTATTAAAGCACAAACAAATGGCATCATCGCCATTAGGGCAGTAGTCAGCTTGATGATGCTATACACCAGAAGCCTAATGATGTGCTATTAATGTTTCCAGGTTAGGTTTGACTATTGAGGTGAACCAGTACCAGGGTATGGTTAACAGCCAGGTATCCAATTGGACACCTCAATCAGCCAATATTTTTTATCGTTTCGCCCAAACCGTTGGCTCTACCGGGTCTGGATAGTGAAAGTTAAACCATAGATTCTTTTAAAACAAATTTTTAGACACGGTTTGGTACCGAGATATGTGAAGGGCGTCAAGCCGCTGGGGCAGTAAGGCGGTACTGATTACAGTCTGGATCCAGATGGACGACTGGTGCAAAAATTTTTCATTCGACATCGTAAACTAAGACAAAACGGGCGCGATAAAGTTAAAAAAATGGCTTAAAAAGTCATGTTGATTTATTCAGTATGACTTCGTTTGCGCTATTGACTGGAAGCGGCTAATGGGTGGCCTGGTTATTCCAGTTAGATACAGATAAAACTCTTAATAGATCTACTGAGAAAGCCTGGCGTTGACCATTAAAGAAAAATTCAAAACCTGTTCAAGATCGCGCTTTTGTTAAGAATTATTGTCGTACGCTAAATAGCTTATCTATAGTTTTCTTATCTACGCTATTTGTTCAATTGTTGATCACCAAAAAGATTGCTACTTTATGTGGAATATTAATCAGTTAATTTATGTGACACATTAATCAGTTAAAGAATAATTGATAAATGGAATCGTAACTTCCTGCAGATTGTTAAACCAAATTTTATGTTAACTGAGCTATAGAACTATACAAATTTTTTTGGAGAAAATATGAAATTATCAATAATACCTGTCGTTACTTTATGCTTAAGCGTAAATACAATTAATGCGGCAGAAAAACGGTCTGTCAGGGATATACATGGTGCTACTTCATTAATGTCTCAAAAGGGATTTTCGGTGGCGGATGACAAACTGGAATCCTTACTAGGATTGTCTCCGGGTGAAGAAGAACTTTTATCACGCAAGCAGTATGTTGACCCTGATGGAAATATAACCACTCGCTATACTCAAATGTATAAAGGAGTTCCTGTTATCGGAGACGATATTATTATAAACCGCCGTAGTAGTGGAGATATAGAGCGAGCCCATGGCTTTGTTGTGAATGGTATTAAACAAGATCTGGTAAATGTAACCCCAACACTGTCAAGTAGTCAGGCTATGCAGCTTGCAAAAAAACAGAGTGCCGTTAAAGAAGTAAGTATATTGCCAAATAACACTTTGGAATATGAGAACGAGAGTTCCAGGTTGGCTGTTTGGATGAAAGAAAATGGTAAGGCAGTCCTGGTTTATGAAGTAAGTTTTATGCAGTATGGGGAAAATCCTAGCAGACCATATTACCTTATAGATGCTAACACTGGAGAAATATTAAAATATTTCGATAATATTCAACATTCGAATGCTACCGGTCCAGGTGGTAACTCAAAAACAGGGTTGTATAACTATGGTTCAGATTATGGTTATTTAAATGTCACACAGTCTGGTAGCACGTGTACTATGAATAATAGTAATGTTAAAACAGTAAATTTGAATCATGGAACTAGTGGCAGCACTGCTTACTCTTTTACATGTCCAGAGAATACTTATAAACAAATCAATGGGGCATACTCACCGTTAAACGACGCTCACTACTTCGGAGGTGTGGTTTATGATATGTACAACGATTGGTTAAATACCAGTCCTTTAACATTTCAGTTACTGATGCGTGTTCATTATGGAACTAATTATGAAAACGCATTTTGGAATGGTAGTTCAATGTCCTTCGGTGATGGACTAAATAAATTTTATCCCTTAGTTAGTCTTGATATTACAGCCCATGAAGTTAGCCACGGTTTTACTGAGCAAAACTCTGCCCTTGTTTACAGTGGAAAATCGGGCGGATTAAACGAGGCATTTTCAGATATGGCTGGTGAGGCCGCCGAGTATTACATGACAGGGACAAATGATTGGATGGTTGGCGCGCAAATATTTAAAAGCAGCGGTGCCTTGCGTTACATGAATAATCCCACAATGGATGGTCGATCAATTGCTCACCAATCAGATTATTATGATGGACTGGATGTTCATTATAGTTCAGGTGTTTACAATAAGGCATTTTATAACTTGGCAACAAGCTCTGGCTGGAATACCAGGAAGGCTTTTGAAGTTTATGCTCGAGCGAATATGTTGTACTGGTCTGCATCAACTGATTGGGATGCTGCGGGTAATGGAGTGATGGATGCCGCATGTGATCTTGGCTATGACACAAATTCTGTAAAAGCATCTTTGGCAGATGTCGGAGTGACTTCATCACTTAGTCCTGGATCGAATTGTAATCAGCCAGTACCTCAAAATTTAGCCTGGTTTATACCTGTCATGAACTTAATTTTGTTTTAGGGGATTTCTCTGATTACTACTAAAAGAATTGCTAGTTTAGTAATAGGAATGTATTGGTTGGTATCATGTCTTAGACCTTTGGGAGTCATGGATTAATAGGTCAGTACAGTATATGGCACTAGTTTAGTAATGTTTTAAAATAAACAGGGTCAGGAGTATATTGAATCAGTTATATGGTTTAGTGACTGACCCTGAATATCTCACTTTGATAAAAGATGTGGTAATCGAGAAGCACTTTTTTAGTGCTGAAAAATCATTATTATCTTGAGTTTTAACAGGAGTGCCATGACGAGAAAGGTGACAAGAGATAAGACCGGAGAAGGGAGAAATCTATGTGGATAATAATTAATCACTCAGTTATTTTACTGAGCCCCCTTTGTTGATTGTTGCGACCCCTGGGGTTGCTTTTAAATAGTGTGAAGAAAAAGAGATGTTTATGAAAAATAAACTTACCATAACAAGCCTTATTATCGTGATATTCGTTTTGGTGTTGGGTGTATATATTTCAGATCAGGATAGTAACAAAGAAACTGCATACTCTGCAAAATCTAACGCTCCTTCTAATCATGATGAAATTATGTCAGTGGGAGAGAGCGTAGGAGTGACAGAAGAAAGCTCTAACAGGTTTGAAAATAAATCGTTAGATACTACAGAATCTGTCATACCTACTCCGGAGAGAGTGAACAATCAGGTTATCGCGGAGCCCATTTTTCAGGAGGTTCCCTTGATAGATAACCCTGATGAAGACGGGAAGGAGCAAATTGTTTCAGACCGTGTAGGTAAGTCTATAGGTGAAATAAAAGATCCTGTGACTTTAGAATTAACAGCTTCAATAAAGGCTTACGAATCTATAAGTGTTGGCAAAAGCAGGGCAGGCGTGTTTGAGCCAGTACCTGCTGTACCAGATGATGCATTTGACGAGGGGTATTTAGAGACAAAGGAGATAGGGGTATTTATCTCAGTTGATGTGCCATTTGAAGATGTGTCATCAGACACTAAAGAAATTGGTGTGTTTATACCGGCTGATTCAGGCGGAATTTAGATTTATTATTAGTTATTAACAATGGAGTAATAGAGTGAATAAGATACAAAAATGTTGTGCATGTTTAATTGTTTCAAGTATGGCTTTTGCCTCTAGCGCAGAAGCGACAAGATTCTGGCACAGTGGGAAAATTAAACGCACGCTTACAGATAGCCTGTATTATTCTGGTTGCATGGTTTTGATGGATAAAGCAGTAGGAAGCTCTGCTAATACATGTCCAGCGAATGGATGGGTTGCACTCGATTGTAAGGGGCTTTTCAACAGTAAAGAGGTTAGTCATGGAAATAGAATGTATACTGCAGCATCTTCTGCAGCTATGGCTGGTAAGACTGTAAGCCTCATGATAAATGATGCAAATAAAGCCAGTGGTTATTGTGTTGCTGAGAGGATTGATGTTAACTATTAGCATTTATGATTGACTAATTGAACAGCTGGGGTCAGGTATATGTTAAATCAGTCGTTTAACTTGTATCTGGCCTCAGATAAATTTAGATACTCTGGATTTTTTCTAAGGGTTATGTTTTTAATCAAGTATATCGAAAGGAAAGTATACTGTATCAGCAATTATTGCTGTGTTCCATTCTAGTAGATTATCTATCTGGTTGTAACTCATGGGGGAATTCCGCTGATGTTAAATTCATATGTAATACGAATGTAAATTTCTAAATTTAATTTGGGGCATCAAAGAAAAATAACATGGTGTCATGATTTAAAATGTACACGAGAGCTTAAACTTCTGATGTCAGTTAGAAATGGATCTTTTAACGTGTGTCAGACCCGAATTGCACTTACTTATGCTTCTCAGTGTTAACATGTTTACTTATCAATTCCCTGTCTTGATATCATGGCAAGGTCTGTAATGGATCGGGTTTTGCTTTATTTTCACAACTCCTGCTTCAATGTGTACAACGCGATTTCTGACTCGCTGTTACGCTATTAAATCACAGATTATCATGCTGAATTCCGGGGGTAGTATAGAATGGCTCGTGTAGTAGTTACAGGATATCCGCATCATGTGACCTTGGTGTTAGAAAATCCTGAAATACTAAGGCAGAGTAAATTTTTAATCCTGATCATCGATCAGAAAGAACATCAGGATAAGTTCTGTAATACAGCACTCCATGAAAATGATTAGTTGGTTTTTTCACCAACAATAAATGCCTGTAGAATAATTTTCTTTTTGTCGCTATAAACTGTGCCTTGATAGGGCCTGTTTCAGAGCATTTTTAACGTCGTTATTGAAGCAGGCGAAGATGATGTGATCCAGGTTTTCAAGCTTGTTTCTATGCTGGACTATTGTTTCTATTGCGATCTGGGCGGCAGAGATAATCGGATATCCATAAACCCCGCAACTGATGGCTGGGAAGGCTATGCTTTCGCAGTTGTTTGTTTCAGCCAGTCTGAGGCTTTCTATGTAGCAGGAGGCTAATAACTCTGCTTCTCCATGATCACCGTTCTGCCAGACAGGGCCTACGGTATGAATAACAAAACGCGCTGGAAGGTTAAAGCCCTTAGTGATTTTGGCCTGTCCAGTTTCGCAACCGTTTAGCTCTCTGCAAGCTTGCTGTAACTCTGGCCCCGCTGCTCGGTGAATAGCCCCATCTACGCCACCGCCGCCTAGCAGTGAATTATTCGCCGCATTAACGATAGCATCTACTTTGAGGGTGGTAATATCTGCCTGAATGATTTCTATCTGCATGACAATCTATTCTCCAGGTTCTCTGATGTATGGTATAAAGAAGTTTGTTATATGCCTTGTTATTCACTATTCAGTAAGGGGAAGCTATGAGTCAACCTGATCCACTATGGTCACCAAATGCAGAACAGATAGACAACACCCTGTTGACAGATTTTATGCGCAAAATGAGTAAAAAAACAGGTATTGATTTAACTCAGTATGACGAGTTGTATCGATGGTCTATCGACTACAAGGAACACTTCTGGTCTTTGTTGTGGGACTATTGTGAGGTGATAGGCGAAAAGGGCAATAGAATCCTGCTGAATGGGGATAATATGGAAAAGGCTGTCTGGTTCCCTGACGCGAGGCTTAATTTTGCTCAAAACCTGTTGTGTAATCAAACTAACGATACTGCGATCTATTTTCGAGCCGAAGATCAGATCGAGCAACAATTGAGTTCTGCCGAGCTCTACCAACAGGTTGGGGCTATAGCTGAATGGTTGAAGCAACAGGGTCTTCAGAAGGGAGACCGCGTAGCTGCCTATCTTCCCAATATGCCGCAAACCATCGTTGCAATGCTTGCAGCAACCAGCCTCGGCGCGATCTGGACTTCTACTTCGCCTGACTTTGGTGAAGACTCAGTTATTGACCGTTTCGGGCAAACCGAGCCGAGAATTCTATTTTGTGTGGATGGTTATTTTTATAATGGTAAACAGGTTGATGTGCGAGCAAAAACGGCATCTATTATCAAAGCCTTACCAAGCCTGGAGCGAGTTGTAGAGATCCCTTTACTGGGGCAGAAGGGTGATACAGATGGCGTTGCTAATGGATTGATCTGGGACGATTTATTACAAACCCCTCATGCTGATGAAATTGAGTTTGTCGCTACTGAGTTCAATCATCCTTTGTACATTCTGTACTCTTCTGGTACCACAGGTAAACCAAAATGTATTACTCATAAAGTAGGCGGTGTGTTGCTGCAGCATCTCAAAGAGCAGCGTTTGCATTGCAATATCAAAAAAGGAGATTGCGTGTTTTACTTTACCACCTGTGGCTGGATGATGTGGAACTGGCTGGTGTCAGTTCTGGCTTCAGGTGCTAGCGTTGTGCTTTACGATGGCTCGCCATTTTATCCCAATGGTAATGTGTTGTGGGATTATGCCGATGCGCTAGACATTACCCTGTTTGGCACTTCTGCAAAATATATCGATGCGCTAAAAAAACACGAGATACATCCAGCAGAGTCGTATCGATTAAAATCTTTACGTACTGTCTGTTCTACTGGCTCTGTATTAGCACCTGAAAGTTTCGATTTTGTGTATCAGCATATCAAGCAGGATATAAATCTTGCTTCAATATCTGGTGGAACCGATATCGTTTCCTGCTTTGTGTTGGGTAACCCGAATTTGCCGGTGTATCGCGGCGAGAGCCAATGTCGGGGGCTTGGCATGGCTGTCGAAGTATTTAATGATCAGGGTAAATCCGTGGAAAATGAGAAAGGAGAGCTGGTTTGTAGCCAGACTTTCCCTGTGCAGCCGGTTTATTTCTGGGGTGATGAAAGTGGCGAGAAATACCACAATGCCTATTTTGCACGATATGAAAACATCTGGCATCACGGGGATTATGTGCGCTTGACCGAACGCGGTGGGGTGCTGATCTATGGGCGTTCAGACGCCACGCTGAATCCCGGTGGAGTGCGTATTGGCACTGCAGAAATCTATCGTCACGTAGAACAGCTGGATGAAATTACCGAAAGCATCGTTATCGGTCAGGAGTGGGAAGACGATGTTCGCGTGGTGCTATTTGTGGTACTAAAGCCGGGAGTGGTGCTGGATAATGATCTGATTCAAAAAATCCGCATTACGGTACGCGATAAGTGTTCTCCAAGGCATATGCCCGCTAAAGTGATTCAGGTGCCTGAAATACCCCGCACCAGATCAGGCAAGATTGTCGAGCTTGCTGTGCGTGATGTGGTGCATGACCGTCCAGTTAAAAATATGGGTGCATTAGCCAATGTTAAAGCGCTGGAATATTACCGTGGGCTGTTAGAGCTACAGAATTAGCAAAATATTAACTTTACGTCATATATATTTTATTCAAAATCCGTATCATTCTGCCCCAGCTCCAAGTTTTCAGTTAGAAATGAACTGAAAGCGCCAATATATTTCAAGGTTATTTAAAGAAAATACATGGATACTTTACAAATCATAGTGCTCGCAATAGTGCAGGGATTGACCGAATTTCTGCCTATTTCCAGTTCCGCACACCTAATTCTGGTACCCATTATTCTTCACTGGCCCGATCAGGGTCTGGTGTTTGACGTAGCATTGCATGTCGGATCATTGATTGCCGTGATGTATTATTTCCGGGTAGAAATTATCAACATGAGCGGAGCCTGGTTCGCTAGCGTATTCAAGCAGCAGCATAATCAGGATAGCCGACTGGCCTGGTGGGTGATTCTGGGCACCATCCCAGCGGTAATCGTTGGTATGTTTTTCAAGGATTATATCGAAACCGAATTGCGCTCACCTTTAGTCATTGCCTGGGCAACCATAGGTTTCGGATTCCTGCTGGGCATAGCTGATCGAGTTCAACGCCATGTTCGCAGTGAATATACCCTGTGCTTAAAAGATGTATTGATTGTGGGGTGTTTTCAGGCTCTGGCTCTGATTCCCGGTACCTCTCGTTCAGGCATTACCATGACAGCTGGGTTGTTTCTGGGGTTAAACAGAGCAGCTGCGGCACGTTATTCCTTTCTTTTATCAATCCCGATCATCGTTGCCAGCGGCCTGTTTAAAACCAGAGACCTGATAGAGTCTCAGGTGACTATAGAGTGGTCAATGTTGTTATTGGCAGTCGCTTTATCGGCGTTAAGTGCCTGGCTTTGTATCCATTTCTTCCTGCGCCTGATTAACCGTGTCGGCATGATGCCCTTTGTCATATATCGACTGGTTCTAGGGGGGTTCCTACTGTATATATTTATGTAGTTTTTGAAAATATAAACGCCATTTGTCCAAACCTGGATATAAAATTTCCTGATAGGATTATTTATAAATACTAGACTAAGGTAATATAGGTAACACAGTTGTTACAGAATAGCTATTTTTATAATGATTTTGGGATATTACCAGGGAGTCAGAATGAGCGGCGTTTTGAACAGCGGACGACAATTCAAAAGTGATGATATCGTTAATGGGCTCGCCAGGATCGATATTCTTGATAGGAAAGGGGAGGTGCTGGTTAAAAAGGGTAGTAGAGTTAACGAGGTTCAATATCAACGCATGCGTGAAGAGGGCTTACTACCTTACCAGGACAAGACTGCAAAATATTCCCCTAATAAATCACATATTGATTATTCCTCTCCGGATTCGGTTCATTCACGTCTAAATTGGTTGATAATGACCTTTTCGGCATTCCAGAAACAGATTATTTCTGAGCCTAAAGCGAGATTACGGGAAGAGCTAAAGTACCTTAGCGAAAAGCTGAAAAAGTTATCCGATGAAAATATCTATCAGGTACTGGGTGAGCTTCATCTAGCTGAAGCAAAGTTTTACTCCTTCATCAAACCCCTTTATATTGCCGCTTCGTTGAATGAACTGGTCAAAAGGTACAATCAATATAATCCCAGTAATTTTATTACCGAGGAAAAAAAACTTAATCTGATTCAGGCTGCCTTACTGCATAATCTGGGATTGCTAAATAGCCGGTATAATGTGTATAGCAGCCAGGAAAAATTGACTCCTGATCAGCGCAATGAGATTCGGCGCAATTATCCACGGGCCAGTGTCGCCATGGCTAAGAAAATCGGTGTTACTACAAAGGATATACTAGAGACTATCGAGAAGCACAACACTGAATCAGGACAGTCCTCGTTTGAGGCCCAATTACTACGTATGCCCTTTGTCTATGCGGGCATCGCTATGCGTGAGCGTAATAACAGGGAATCTATGGATATTATAAATCCCACTCGTCACTTTGCTAGCCTGTTTGCTGAAGGCAAACTTGATCCAATATTGGGGGGCTTGTTTCTAAGAATTAATGGTCTTGCGCCGGTGGGTTCCATCCTGTTGTTTGATAGCCGAGAGAAAGCACTGATTATCTCTGGGCCTAATGAAATAAATATTGCTTCGTCAGTGCTACGACTGATTACCAATAAAAACGGAGTTCAATTAGGTCGTCCAGGAGAAAAGTTTCGCCTGGATCGTACCTCTCTGGTACAAAAGGGAATGAGCGATCATCATCAATTTGCCTGGAATAAGTTTTCGCCTTTTGCTGCCTGGGAGAAATAATCAACCCTTATTTTCGGGTGATTTAACCTGGAACTCGCAGTTGGACGAGTTGTAGTGCGTTTGCGGTGGCGTAGATCAAGGCGTGATGACGCGCAATAGTGGGCTATTCCAGGGAGTTACAAGGCTTCCGCGTCCTGCTCACGCCCCTTACCTATGTCCCTATAGGCAAAGCTTCCGCGTCCTGCTTACACCCCTGCGAGCGGTCAACTGCGGAATACAGGTTTTAAGTGTAAGAGTTCGTAAATTACCCTCCCAGCAACCCACTATGCGCTAAACCATCAAACATAAACTGTACTGCCAAGGCAGCAAGGATCACCCCGAATACCCGACTGATCACATGGATGCCAGTGATGCCCAGCAGTTTCTGAACCTTGTTTGCTAGTAGTAACAGAATCAAGGTAAGTAGTAGCACAGATAGCATTGCTGCGATCACGATGGCCTGTGTCTTGAGATCATTTTGCGCTTTTGCCATCAGTAACATGATGGCACCCATTGAGCCGGGACCGGCTATTAATGGTGTAGCTAAAGGGAATACTGAAACATCTTCCTTTCCAGCGCCCTCACGGGTTTCTTCGTCGGTGGCACTAGATCCACCTGAAGTTCGTGCGAATACCATATCAATCGCGATTAATAATAGAAGAATGCCGCCAGAAAATTTTAGAGCGGATAGTGAAATTCCCAGGGTTTTGAGCAGGGTTTCTCCCATCAGGGCAAAACAGATCAGGATCACCATTGCAATCAGGGTACCGCGCACTGCCATGATCCTTTTATCCTTGGCACTGCTGCCTTTGGTCATTGCTGCAAAGATCACCGCGACATCCACCGGCCCGATGGTGGCAAAAAAAGTCGTGAAGGTGACGATTGCAGTTTCTAACATGGTTAAGCTGGCTCTTGTGTATACTTTAGTTATCTATGGTAAAGCTTTTAAGGATATATTCACACCATGAGCGAACAGATATCTGATCATCAAGCCCTGGTGCAATCTATATTGCAGGGAAGGCTATTGCCTGAGCAGGATCATCAGTCATTAAAATTAATTGAAACGCATATTTCATCGGTGATTGTGGGTGATGAAGTGGTCTATAAACTCAAGAAGCCAGTGGATTTCGGTTTTCTGGATTTCTCAACGCTACAAAAACGCCATTTTTACTGTGATGAAGAGATACGTCTAAACCGGCGTTTAAGCCCACAGTTATACATTGATGTTTTACCGATTTACGGAACTGTACACGAACCAGGCTTAACTGCCAGTGGTGAAGTTATCGATTATATGGTGCGAATGAAACCATTTGCCCAGTCCTCCCAGCTAGATCGTCTGTTGCAGCAAGGTAACTTGAAGCTGGAGATGATTAAGCAATTTGCTGATTATATTGCCAGTTTCCATCAAACTGCGGCACGTGCTGATGGTGATAGTTATTATGGTGATCCAGAGACTATCAAATTACCGGTGGATGAAAATTTCAAACAGATCGAGTCATTGATTAAAAGTGATAAGGTAAGCCAGCAATTAAAGCAACTTAAAGCCTGGAGTGAAGCGGAGTTTTCTCGTATTCAAACATTATTACGGCAGCGAAAAGCAGAAGGTTTTATCCGTGAATGTCATGGTGATTTGCATCTGCGAAACCTGGCCTGGATGAATAATCAACCGCTGGCTTTCGACTGTATAGAGTTTGATCCTAAGCTGTACTGGATTGATGTCATCAGCGACCTGTCTTTTCTGTGGATGGACCTGCTGTTTAATCAGCGAGAAGATCTGGCCTGGACACTCTTGAATCAATATCTGTCGCGAACCGGGGATTACTCGGCACTGGCTTTGCTACGTTATTATTCGATCTATCGAGCAATGGTTCGAGCCAAGATTGCTGCCATCGGTGCTGCTCAGTCGGCAGCAGTAGATGCGATCACAGATCTTGATAATCATCTGGGTCTGGCATTATTGCTGAGCAAGTCACCTGAGCCAGTTATCTATCTGATGCATGGGCCTTCGGCTTCGGGCAAGAGTACCTTATCCTGGCAACTGGCGGCACCGTTACAGGCGGTTATCCTGCGCTCTGATGTTGAGCGAAAACGACTGTTCGGTCTGGCAATGGAAGACAATGCTGCGGATGATCCCGGTAAGGGGATTTATAACCATG
>JBNKMF010000081.1:0-23333 GCA_050292965.1 Gammaproteobacteria bacterium
CCTGACGGAAGGACCAACTGCCTCGCTGGCTACCTTCCACTCTGATTAATGGTGTCTTGATTCTATCTGGGTCATAGGTCTGGCGCAGGCCAGACTGGCCGCGCGCGCAGATCTTGCCACGGTTCAGAGTTGAGTGTGGATTACCGTCAAGCTTGACGATGCGTTTGACCCCGTTACGGGTACGACTGGTAACTCGCAAGTTGCACAGGGAAGAACAGAAATTGCAGATACTGTAACTGATTTCTTCGCTATCAGCGCTGTGCTCTGCTTGCGGTTGCCCCATCAGGGATAAAGGTTTGAGCAGGGTTAGTCCTGCACCGCCGTAACCACTCGCCTTGAGAAAGGCCCTTCGGGTCAGACTGGGAAAATGCCAAGCCATATAGTCACTCCTAACTAAGTATTGTGAAGAATAGAAATCAAATTTTCATAACGCGAGTTACAAAAATCTGCTCAATAACCTCTCAAATACTCTGGCTCTAACCAATAGGCCAGACACTGCTAGCTATCGGCTGCAATCATTAGAATAGTTTTCTATGAAAAACTGCTTACTACTTTAGATGGTTTATTTTTATTTATATTTTATTTAATTTTTATTATGTATTTGCTGACCTTTGAATAATAATATTTTTTATTTCAATGCTTGTTACAGCCAATATTCATCGGTGTTTTATTGTGTTTTCTGGATAATATAGAAATACATATTATAAATAAAGCTTATTGCTATGATTTTTTTATTTTTCCTGTCACTCAATTGATCCGGTGAATAATCAACTTTGTCCCTGTTGATAGCCCGTCACTCGGTTAAACCTGGAATCCGTAGTTGGACGAGTTGTAGTGCTTTTGAGGTGGTGTAGATCAAGAAGTGGCGACGTGGAATAGCAGCTATTCCAGGGAGTTACAAGGCTGCCGCATCCCTGCTCACGCCCCTTACCTATGTCCCTATAGGCAAAGCTGCCGCGTCCTGCTCACGCCCCTTACCTATGTCCCTATAGGCAACGTGCAATTCAGCTCGTAGCGGGATTCACCTGTTTGGTTTTTTCAGCATGGATGCATAGAAGCGCGAAAAGATAAATCTATGGTAAGGATTTACGAAACAGTAAGTTACCTTCTAACGTGAGCGGTCAACTGCGGAATCCAGGATCATTGAGAGTTAGTCGGTGGCTTCCCGTGCTGTTGTTGATAATGCTGTTGATACCAGCCAGGCATGGTTAAATCACTATCGTAAATAAATGCAGCAACTGCCCTCACCTGATCCTCTTCATAAGGAAAGGCTGGCATCACCCCAAAACGATTGACCGCCCCTGGCATAAGTGAACGCGAAGCATCCGGTTTTTTCACCCAGTTAACAACATAGTTAATGAAATCTTCTCGTGCGGGATATCTGCCCATCACATGGTTTTTCATGCCAAATAATGGCGGTGCCAGGGTGGGTTGCCCCTCAGGCACATGACAACTGGAACACAATGTTTTATACAGGGTTTTACCATCGGTAGACGCAAAAGCTGGCGAAATAAAAAACATGGATAACAGAATAGTAACAATTTTTTTTTGCATAATGCCTCATAAATTATTAAAAAGGTAGGAATCGTCGATCAAAAGAATATCACGCAGTTAGCTATTCAATCCTTTCTTATAGGCCTCTGACTTCCTGTCTCCACCATGCCCTCTAGATTGCACTGGTCTGTCAATTTGAAGCGCTATTTTCGCCTTAAACTGGTTGCTGCCCAGCACCCAGGCTTTGTTGGTCGAGTCTCGTATCTCGCCAAGAGTCTTCTCAGGAATACGCGCTCGAAATAACTGTCGATATGCTGCTTGCCGTTCTTCTGCGGTTGAGCCCAGGCGTTTATATTGTCGATGGGGCGTTACAAGAGGGTTTTGTTTGCCTGACGCATTGTATTGATAACTCGACCAGGCGTACTCTGAAGGATGTTTAACCTTATTCTGCGCCCTAACCGGATTGAGTTCTATATATCTCATGCAGGTTAGCAGGTATTGCTTGCTATCTATAAGCGTTGCCCTGTATCGACCTTCCCATAAGGTCCCTGTTCTCTTATAGCAATTGTTAAAATATTGAACATAATAACGCCCCAGCATCTGCATCATTTTACCGATACCATTTTCAGTGTGTGGCGTGACGAGCAAATGCATATGATCTGTCATCAGTACATAAGCATGAATATCACAATGGTGTTTGTTTGCAGCATCTGTGAGTTTTTCCAGGCAAAACAGATAGTCGCCTTCTTTGCGAAATATTTCCTGACGATTGTTTCCACGCTGGATAATATGTTGAGGCTGACCGGGAATGGTGAAACGAGGAAGTCTAGACATAGATATTTGCTCGCTTTCATTAACACTAAAGATCAGAGGCTAGCATAACTTTAATATTTTATCTATGAAGCTCAAATCTAATGAGAGCCTGATACTGTTCAACTTTTCCCTTCAAAACTTTCCACATACTTAACCCATTTCAAGGCTGTCTTTAGCGCATCGGGGTCCTGTTTGGCTTGAGTAAAAGCCTGCCTGGCAGATGCATATTTCTGTTGCTTGAATAAAGCAATACCCAGTGTGTTATACACCTGACCGACCTGTTTTAACCTCCCTTTGTCAATTGCCTGTTTTGCCGCAGCTTCTGCCAGAGTAAATTGCTCATCAATCAAATATAACTGTGCTAGCTGGGCATAAAGATTTCCATGTGTCGCCTGTTTTGCGGCAAGTTCCAGCGTCTCTATTGAGTGTTTGATTTCTTTTGCCATACGCCAGGCATTCGCCAGCAATTGTAGATTTTTCTCGCTGGAAGTTATCTGTTTTGAATCTAACCCCTTCTGTAAAATTTTTGCAGCCTGATACGGTACCTGCTGGTCAATATACAGGTAGGCCAGATTTTTTAACTCGCTCTCTTTGTTCAGCAACCCCTTAGTATATGCAGCATCCATAACATACAGCTGCCTGTCTATTTGCTCCTGCTCTCCATACAACCCGGCTAACTGCAACCAGTAAACTTTTTTAGGGTAGTAGCGGATTAATTGCTCAACCGTTTTTATCGTGCTGTGTTTATCTCCTGTTTCGTAATATAGCCCCTGCAGCATTTGCAACCAGTTCTGGCGCGGTGGCTTATTATTTTGCTGATTGATTGCTATCGCTTTTGTTAACGACTTAATCGCCTGTGCTGGCTGCTTGAGCTGGTAGTAAATCTGCCCCTGTAATTCATACGCCTGTACACCAGGATCAGGGTTGTGCTCAAACCACTGACTTAACATTTTTTCAGCGGATACATAATCTTCCAGTGAGAAATATAACTGGCACAGGCTATAAAGCGATTCATCCACTGTAAACTGCGGCAGATCCTCAAGCTTCAGGATTTTCTCGTAGTAAGGTATAGCCTTACTGTATTCATTAGCCTGATAGAATTGATAGGCCAGCAATTTGTAAACCTGTGAGTATTCATAGTTACTTAAGTCCGCTTCACTCAGTTTATTCAAAAGTTCATAAGATTGGCCATACTCTCCAGCCTCGATCATTTTTTGCGACTTCTGCAATTGTGTCAGTATGCGCTCTCTGACAACCGGCGCTGTTTTTGCAATCGAAATAATCGGGAAAATCAGGCTCATCATTAGAATCAGGTATACAACGCTGCGCATGCCTTAGTTCTCCAGCCGGAAAGTGAATAAATTTTGTACTCCCTGCACTTCTACCAGCTCACCATCAACTTTTCGCGGTTTGTATTTGAATTTTCGCGCCGCTTCTATGGCCGCATTATCAAATACATACTTAGGTTTGGATTCGATCACTTTGACATCGCGTACTCCACCACTACGTGTCACGGTAAATTCGACGATCACATAACCTTCCTGATTGCGTTTAGTTGCACGCTGCGGATATATCGGGACCACCTTTAATACTGGCATGTAGTCACTATCACCCGATGGTTGCGGCAGGCTCATATTGATCTTTACATTAGCCTCCATCCTGGGCAGTTTGAAGCTTGGGATTTTACTCACTGAAAGCTGATTATTTAATAAGGCAATTTCGGGTAATTGAAGTTGTGGTTCGGCCTTGAATTCAGGCTTATCCGGTTTTTCAATCTGACGCATGGTTTCTATCTTGCGCTCGGGCATCAGAAAATCAGCAGCGAGAATTTTCGACTGATCCTCAGCATGATAATCATCATGACGCAGAATGGACGTCATCAATATGAACAGGCTCGCCGTCGCCATTAGCGCAGGCCCTGCAAATAATAACTGGCGCAAAAACATATCTACTTACTGTTTCATGGTGGCGACAGAAACATCTCTTACTCCCGCCTGACGTGAGGCATCGGTAACCGCAGTCAGGGTTTTTACCGTAGCGCTTTCATCAGCCTGAATGATGACTGAACCTTTGGGGTTTTCTGCATGCAGGCGTTCTACATTAGCGCGTACCGACCTGATATCTATTCTGCGTTGATCAATCCAGATTTCATTGGTGGCACTGATGGCAATCAGAATGCTGGCATTTTCTTTGGCCTCGGCAGTTTCTGCCTGTGGTCGTTGCACTTCGATACCGCTTTCCTTGACAAAGGATGCGGTAACGATAAAAAAGATCAGCATGATAAAAACCACATCCAGCATGGGCGTCATATCAACCATCGATTCGTCGCTCTGGGTTGCTCTTTGAATCAATCCTTTACGCATGTTGTTCACCGCTAAAGTCATCGTTAATCTGTTGTTTTCTGCTATTCGCTATCTTTCTTAGCCAGGTATGTGCCATCAAGCCTGAAATCGATATCACCATACTCGCCATGGTGGGTATGGTGGCACGAGACACTCCATTCGCCATTAGCTTAACATCACCCATACTGGTGAAAGCAATCACATCGAATACCGATATCATGCCACTGACAGTGCCCAGCAAACCTAATAAAGGGCATAGTAAAACCAGTGTTTTTACCAGATTTATATTCAGGTCGATTTTCTGATGTAAACGCGCAATAGCAGCAGTCTGAATATGCCTTGCCGATTTTGAATGATGATCCTGTCGTTTTAACCAGTTAGTTTTTACTTTGTGAAATTCCCTGGCAATTCCGCTAGACAGATACCACAACCTTTCGAAAACAAGCGTCCATAAAAGTACTGCCAGCAATGCAATCAGCCACATGACTTCGCCGCCTTTATGCATAAAGTCTAGTAATAGAATCACAATTTCGTCGAGTCTCATGCTCAGCCCCTGGTGGATAACTGTGACTCGGTATGACGGGCGATCAGTCCCATGCTTTGCTGTTCCAGTATGTGCAGAATATTCTGTGCCTTGCCATTGAGTAGTGAATGAGCAAATACCGTGGGGATAGCAACCAGCAGGCCTAACACGGTGGTCACCAGTGCACTGGAGATACCACTCGCCATGGCTTTGGGGTCTCCTGCGCCATAAATAGTAATCGCCTGGAAGGTCATAATCATGCCTGCCACGGTCCCCAGTAGGCCTAACAGTGGAGCCACCATGGCGACGATTTTTAATATTGGCAGATACCCTTCAATCGCCGGGCGTTCTTTCAAAATCGCTTCACTGAGTTTGACTTCCAGCGTTTCTGCATCCAGTGATGGGTTATCCAGATGCACCATCAAAACTCGCCCTAGCGCATTGTTAAGTCTTTGTTGCTTATCCAGAGTTTTGGCTTTTAATAACTTCAATACACCCGATTCCATCAAGCTCAGCACCACCACTCGCCAGAGTACTACCAGGGCGGTAATCGCACCTATCGAGGTGATGATATAGCCCACGATGCCACCCTGATGCCAGCGTTCAAGTAATGTTGGCGTATCGACTAATGCAGATAAATAACTGCCACCACTGGGGCCTGTTGGATCTATCCCGACACGGGTATAAGCCGCAGTTGATGCCTCCAGTTGTCCGATTGCACGGGTGTAGTTTGAAGCTGGCTGTCGGCTTAATTCTCCGATGCTGTTACTCTGGGATGAATAACTGAGATATTTCTCTTCACTCACCAGATTAAAGGTTCCGATGCGAACAATGGATTGCTGACGGGTTTCACCGCCGGGTTTAATCACTTCGGCATCGAAGCGGACAACCTTTGAGGATTCGGTCATCTCTCTTAACATTTCATACCACAGGGCTTCAATTTCGCTCACCTCGGGTAACAGGGTGGCATTGCTCATTTTATCGATTAACTGATCAAACACCTGCTCGCGCCCTGGATACTGGGCACTGATGATGGAGGTTTCAATATTACTACGAAAATCACCTGCCGCAGCGGTCAGATGTCCAAACAGCTCTTTTAAAGTGCCCATGCGTTGTTGTAACTGCTGACGTTTAGCCTGCAGTAATTGTTCGTTTGCGGCAAACTGCTGCTCCAGTTCTGCACTGGCCTTCTCAAGCTGCTTAAGTTCTATCTGCGCCTGCTTCAGCCTTTGCTGTTGCTGATTTTTCTGTTGCAAAAATTCTCTTTCGCGTTGTTTATTCACCTTGCTAGAAAGCTGCTTCGACTGCTTAACCTGCTGAAGTAACTGATCAAGACTCTGTGTTGATTGTGCCTGTACGGTATTAACTACGAACGATAAAAATCCGCCAAGTAGAAGCATCACAACCTGTATATGCACGTGTTTCATTGGCTTACTCCCGCAACAGGCAACTGAAGCAATTCTATCGCCGCCTGGTTTTTTGCGATTCTCAGACCCTGAACAATTGCATTGCGATATTCGCTATTATCCAAAGGCATCCATTTATTCTCTTTTCGATCCCATAGACCGCACAAAGCCCGGTCCCTGGTCTGGTATAACAGCGCAATGCGCCCAACCCTGAGCATATTCACCTTACGCGGCTGGCCATTGATTTCAACCGTATCTTCGTAGCTATCAATCTTGCGGCCATATTCATTTTCTATCTTGTAGGCTTCCAGTATCTGCCGGAATTTTTCTGCATTAGAGATATCTGCCCGCTGCAGATTATCTGTCAACTGCTGGATACGCTGCTGTCGTTCATCTCGATGAAAAGGGGCATCGAGTGCAACAAACTGTTGCAATTTTTCCAGCATTTGCATCATCAAAGCAGGCAATTGCCTTTCGATAATGGAAACCTGAGAAATCGAATGATCCAGATCGTCAACGATCTGTTGCTGACTGGCTATCTGTTTTGTTAATTGCTGATTATAGATTTTAAGGCTATCGCTTTGGGCATTAACCTCACGATATTGCTGTAGCAATTGACTGGAGACCTCTGCAACCTGATCGATATCTTTCTGCGATTTAGCAGCTTCCACAACCTTGGCCCGATTAGTTGTTACAATCTTATCTAAGGTATCTGCAGGCGCTGGATTTGTGACTGCCAATGCAGCCAGTGAAATCCCAGATAACAGGATTTTTATTTTTCTGTAATGCATTTGGATACTTATCCTAAAATTATTTATTTATCGAACATCGAGAATATTATAATGATTCTTGACATATTTTTCACAGCTGCAACCTCTCTTTATTGAGCATACCTGTATTGCATTCTGTTCCTTACAGGGGCCTGTATCGACTATAAATTCCGGCTTCTGCTCCGGTTGACTGAGAATTGCTTTGGTAATTTCAATATCAATTTCCAGACCTTCCAGCATGTATTGAGTTTCGAATTTATGTTTATCGACAGAATCTCCTGGCGCAGACCGATCCGCCTCTTTACCAGGCATATACCCCACCAGGCTACACCCCGGCAGCAGCAGAATGATAAATATCAGGATCATAAGTCTGCGCATTTTTAAAACCTCCCTGTTTCTAGCTACAGGTTCAGAAAGTGACTTTAGCACCTATAGAAATAAACCCTTCAATACCTACTTCCTTGGTCACTGGTATATTACTCGCATATCCAGCAGGTGGTGTTGCCAGGTCTTCTCCTTTGGGTGTATAGCTATAGCCCTGAACATTTTCCTGACCGTAGACATTCAGAATATCGGCAAACAGGCTCATGTTACCCCAACTGTAGCTATCAACCCGCTCTATACGAATATCCAGGCGATGATAGGCAGGCAGGCGCTCACTATTCACCTCTCCGTATACCGGGTTTTCCACACCCGCCTGTGTGCTACTTGGAGTCAGCCCAATAATGGGCGTGTAAAGCGCTCCGCTCTGCGCTTTCCATTTAAAACCCACATTCCATAATTCATTTATCTTGTAGTTAGCCACCAGATTGACAATAACGGGCCGATCATAATTAAACGCCTGAGTTTCACCTGTACGCTCATTGGTGCGCTCACTTTTTGAAATACTCACCGAGCCCCAGCCATACCAGTCATCGGCCAGATTTCGGTTGACCAATAACTCCATACCATAGGCTTCTCCCGAGGCATCATTGCTATAGTTTTTCTCAAAATCAGCATCCACACCCTTTGTCAGGCTTAACACCTGATTCTTCAGATCTTTGTAATAGATCTCTGATTTCCAGTTCCAGATCGGCGATATCTTTTGCTCAACACCTATGACATAGTGAGTAGATTCTGGTGACTCCAGCTCCTTATTACCAATCGTCGGCATGACTTCTGCAATCCCTGGAAACTGATGGTATTGACCAATTGCGGCACTCAGAGCCCATTCTTCATTAAGGTTATAACGTGTACGCATGCGCGCTTCAACAAATTCATTGTTCAGATAGTCATCGGTTGAGAAATGCACCCCCGGTGTCAACTGCCATTGATCGGTTATATACCATTCATCTTCCAGATAGAAGTCACTAAACACTACATTTTGAGTATCCTTTAGCTGATAGCGCGGCGCATCAGTTGTTGAACAGTCTGGAACAAAATAACTACAAGGGGTAATTTTGGCATCCAGATCGTATCTGAAATCGACCTGAGCTATTGAACCGCCGGTAACCAGCCAGTGCGACTCGCTAAGAGGTTTAGCGAATTCTGTTTTCACGGTAGTAATGTCCAGTGAGGTAGTCACAAATTGATTAGAACCATAATCTAAATTGGTTTCATCGATACTATGAGCGAAAGCGGTTTTTAAACTCGCACCACTATCACTAAACCCTAAATCCCAAATTAATCCCTGACTGTCGAAACTGCGAGTAATTGATGCTGGCCCAAGAAAATCAGGATCCCTGGCTGCTTGTTCAGAAGATTCAGAAAAATTAGCCCCGGCTTTATCGCTGGCACCGGATGCCACAAAGGAAAGCTTGCTGGTTTCACTTTGATTCAATACATACTTGAACTGGTAATCATCAGACACAGGCGGTTTAGTGATGGTGATACCATCTTCCTCGTCCCCGGTATCCAGATATAAATCGATCAGGCTACGACGATAGGAGAAGTACACTGCCTGGTTATCGGTAATGCCGCTTTCGACAAAAATACCCGTACGCAGAAAACTGTAATCCAGTGTAGTTTCCAGTGCCTGATTTTTTGGGTCACGCAATTGAATGTCAATCACAGCACCCGTTGCATTATTGTAACGATTGCCATACGCCGCCGGATAGAGGTCAAACTTGCGGATAATATTCTCGTTAAAGATACTGTCCCCAAAAAAATGAAATACATAGGCCGCAGGGATAAAGTCGATCAGATAGGTATTATCCTCTGGTGCCGAACCACGTACTGCTGGTGCGGTCTCATCATCGCTACCAAAGGTGACGCCAGGTAAAGACTGTAGTGCCGCCAGCGGATCACTCGCAGCCCCCGCCACATTAAGTAGCTTCTGAACTTCAGGGTCTATTTGAGTAGCTGGAGATGTTTGAGCCGTGCCGATGACCTCAATCTCCTCAACCTCTGATTGCGTAGTTGATTGCTGAGCTGAAAGCGGTGTACAGACAGATAACAGCATCAGCGGTAATGCCTTACCCAGACCATTAAATGTCCGTTTCATATCAATATATTGAGTATTCATTTTTTTACCCATTTTCTCGTTGTGTGTCCATCAGTGGGTTAGATTCATTCCGGTCAAACCACTACAATGCGGAAAAAATTCATTAACTAACCCTGTTTTTATAAGACAAGTTTGGTCTAATGGAGTCAATATATCTGTTAGATAAATGTATAAAAATGTAAAGAAGTGTAACAAGCCGACAACTGCTAAAGTGTGAAGATATCAGTCGTAATCTCCTCTTCAAGCTTTAAGTGTTAAGGGGATAGCCATTATCGGCGAACGAAGCCTTGCCAGGGATCCCAGGATTTCACACGAATCCATGTTCAACTGAGAACTCCAGGTTCAAAGAATAGTTGGGAGATTATATCGGGCAGAGTAAAGTACCCGGATATTTTTCAACTGGAATACAACATCTTGCCACAAGCTTATCACAAGGCCGATCTTATTCTGATCATTGTCACCCTGATTGCCGGAGCTGGGTGGATATTCACCAGCGAGGCATTGGAAGGCTTCAAGCCTTTGACATTCATGGGTTCCCGCTTCCTGCTCGGCGGTCTCATTCTGTCGATGTTCGCTGTGAAGCAATTGCGCGTTATACAAAGACAGCAGTTGAAAGCTGCGCTGACTGTAGGCCTTTTGTTCAGCTTAACCATGCTGCTGTGGATCGAGGGGCTTTACTGGTCACAACATCTTGGAGTGGGTGCATTCATCTTCAATCTGGGTATTCTGCTGGCTCCTGTCATGGCCATCTTTTTTCATGATTACCCACCACTCAGGGTGTGGCTTGCCTTGCCGATTGGTTTCTCGGGTCTTTATTTACTGTCCGCCGATAGTGAGTTTCATTTTGGCACCGGTGAATATCTTTTTATAGGCTCGGCAGTTTCTATGGCGTTATTCATCAATGTCACAACTCGCGTTGCCGCATCGATTCACCCGCTGGCGTTAACGACTATTCAATTGTGTACCGTGGGCGTTGTGTTACTGCTACTGGCATCGATAGTCGAAGGCATAGCATGGCCGGGTAACGCGGAAATTTGGGGATGGTTTGCTGCCAGCGTAGTGCTGGCAACCAGCCTGCGGTTTTTGCTGCAGATCTGGGCGCATGGTCTGGCGCCGGCGAGCCATACTGCCGTATTGCTCACCCTTGAGCCGGTCTGGGTTGGCTTGCTCGCAGCCGGATGGTTTGGGGAAAACATGTCCTTGATGCAGATGCTAGGCTGCCTGCTGATTTTTTCAGCGGTGTTGCTTACCCGGTTTCGTGAATTGATCAGCTTATTGAAAGGAAGTTAAGCTGTAGCTAAATTGTTGAAGTTTTAATTTCCTCTTCAATTCCTGGGTGCTCAATTATTATAATGCATGATTTTTTAGGAGAGTTCTTTGCAGTTCCCCAATTTAAAAACAAATCGATTGACGCTAAACGAACTCGGGTCTAGAGACGCTGAGTCCTTGTTTAGGCACTTCGAGAATACAGACGTCGTTAAATATTATGATCTTGAAGCTTTTACGGATGTTGAACAGGCATTTACTCTGATTCAACTATTTAAAAAGAGATTTGATGAAGCGCTAGGAATCAGGTGGGCTATTCGTCATCACAGTAGTGATATGTTTGTGGGTACCTGTGGATTTAACTCATGGAACCCTGGAATGAAAAGCTCCGTAATCGGCTACGATATATCCAGGGAATTCTGGGGCAATGGATACGCCACGGAGGCCTTGAGAGCAATAATAAATTTTGCTTTCTCAGGGGGGCTTCCTTGTGGAAAACTAAATAGAATTCAAGGTGACACTGTCCCTGGTAATTACGCTTCGGAGGCGGTGCTAACAAAACTGGGGTTCAAAGAAGAAGGCTTATTAAGGGAAAGTGGTTATTGGAAGGGCAAGTTCCATGACCTCAAGTGCTTTGGCTTGATTAAGGCTGAGTATGATGAAACATAACAAGCGCATTCGAGCGTTAACTGCTAGAGGAAAGAGGATCAGAATGGGTTTTGAAAGAATCATGGGGCTTCATGTCATAAATGATGAAGAGTACCAAAAATACAGAGAGGCAATGGAGCCAATATTGAACTCGGTTGGAGGTTGTTTTGGCTTTGATTTTAAAATATCAGAAGTACTACGCTCAAAAACTAAAAATGAAATAAACCGGGTATTCACTATTGAATTTCCAGACAAAAATGAAATGGAGAAATTCTTTTCCAGACCAGATTATTTAGCAATAAAAAATAAATACCTTGATAATTCTATAAAGAGTAAAACAGTTATATCAATGCATGAAAAAGACACTTAACAATGTAATTACACACTGAAGAAAAAAAGCCGCTCATACCTCGACATGCTTTTTGTCTCTAGTGAATTGCGGCGTTAGGTCTATAACATGAGTGTTAATTAGGGAAAATGATGAATATTTTGAATAGCATATTATTAGTTATAGCAACCATTGTTCTATTAATTGTTGCTTTAGTTTATTTAGTGCCTGGTGCTGTAACCCGATTTGCTCTCAATTCTGAACGTAAACGTTCCGGCCTGATTCGTAAGGATATCGATTTATCAAATGGTCTACATTTTGCCTATCTGGAGGGAGGCAAGGGAGAGCCGCTTTTATTGTTGCATGGTTTTGGTGGAAATAAAGACACCTTCACTCGCGTTGCTCGTTTTCTAATAAATGACTATAGAGTTATTATTCCTGACATTATTGGTTTTGGCGAATCTTCTCATCCGTCTCAGGCAGACTATTCGCCATCCAGACAAGTTGAACAGCTTAGAGCCTTTTTGCAGGTATTGGGAGTGGAGAAAATTCACCTCGGTGGTAATTCTATGGGTGCACAGATCGCGATGGTCTATTCATCACTATATCCTGCCGAAGTCAAAAGTCTATGGCTGTTGAGTCCTTCAGGAGTATGGAGCGCAGCTAAGACTGATGTATTGCGTAGCATTATTGAGACAGGTCGTAACTCATTGATCGCTAGAAATACCAAAGAATTTAAACAAGTTATGGCTATAGGGATGCGGAAACCTCCCTATATTCCCAGGCCTATGCTAAACGTACTGGCGCAAGAGCGCATCCAAAATGCTGTACTGGAAGAACACATATTCCAACAACTGATGGAATGTTCAGTAGAAAAGCTGATTTCCGGTATAGAAACACAAACATTGATTGTTATTGGTAATCAGGATCGTGTTATATCTGCCGAAAGCATAGAAATTTTAGGTAATCTTTTGCCAAATTCCAAGACCATTATTATGCCGGACATTGGTCATGTTCCCATGTTTGAAAATCCGAAGGCATGTGCAGAAGATTATTTGCGTTTCATGAAATCGGCACAAAACCACTAGAAAGTATCAAGTTATTGTGAGAGCCAGGAAAATGCCAAACACTGCGCTTTAGCGAATATCCAACAGCTGTCTAGAATTTTGCAAGGCAAAAATACGCGGCATTTTTGTTTACCTCTGTGCGGTAACACTCGGTTACATTTGGGTCGAGAAATACCATCAAAAGAAATTAAACAATACTTCAACGTGCAATTCAGCTCGTAACGGGATTCACCTGTTGGGTTTTCAGCATGGATGCATAGGGGCATGAAAACATAAACCGACTGTGATCGTTTATGAAACAGAAAGTTACACTAATACGAGCGGTCAACTACGGAATCCAGGATCATAGCTCAACAGGAATTGAACAATAAAATTTCCTTCATTTTATTAACCAGCATCACTTCAAAGTCACCCAAACAAAGACTAGCATTCTTAGCTAAATATTAGGTCATCCAGGATTGAGAAACCACAACCGCAACCCTAGCAGAGAATCGACATGCCAGAAAACTGGAACATCAACACTCGCCTGATTCACTGGGCGCTTCTCATTACGGTTATATTCCAACAATTCAGCAGCATCTGGATGTCTGACCAGGGTACGCAGTTCCTTTTCCCCTATCATCGTATTATCGGTGCGCTGGCAGCTATAGTAGTGCTACTGTTCTGGTTGAACAGCTATGCGCTGTATCACTTCAGTATCCTCTTCCCCTGGGGCAAGCAGGCGCGAGGTGAGGTGTTACGCGAACTGCTAGGACTGTTACATAGACAGTTACCCGCAAGCGGTAAACGTATCGGCCTTTCCAGCTTTATCCACGGGCTCGGCATTCTTGCACTGACGGGTTGCGCGGTTACCGGAATAATTATGTTTTCGATGATTCCCCCAGGTCATAGCGGGCCACCTGATGACCCGATGGCTTTCACACGCTATACCCTGCAACATAAATTTTTTGGAGAGGTTCTGTGGGTTTATGTGTGCGGGCATGTAGTTTTTGCGGTCATTCATCAATTGAAAGGCGATAATGTATTTGGCGCAATATTTTCTCTCAATAAAGAAGAATAAACTCAACACCACTGCCTATCAAACGCTAAAGCCGGAACCGAAATCAATCGGTTCAATCCACCTGAATATTCCAGTATAGTCTGTGCTTTCTGGCTTCTTCAGCTCCTGGATCGTTCCATCAGGCAACAAGCCATCGATCAAACTCTTCGAGCGTATGTCTGAACTAATTCAGATAAATACCCACAACGTGAGATAACGCTCAATCAGACCCATCGGCTCATTTGCTGCTTTTTTTTGTGGCTATTTCACACTGAGCAATCATATTGACTCGCCTCATTTTTTCATTTGCCACTTAGCGTTTGCCTGACCAGGCACATCAACTATGTCCGTTTGATATCGAGTCGTTTCATTTTCTGCCATAGGCCCTTTCTACTGATACCCAACTCATCGGCGGACGCCTTTATTCGATATTCATTATTTGCCAAAACCCGCAGAATTTTATTTCTTTCTGCCTGTTCCAGAGTTTCATCGAGGCTTGCGGGCTTCCCCTGCCCTTTCACCAGGCCCAGTAACTCAGAGGTCAGATGATCTCCATCGCAAAAGATACAGGCTCGGTCAATCGCATTTTTAAGTTCACGAACATTTCCCGGCCAGTCATATTGCAGCATCGCCTGTTTCAGTTCCTCATCTATTTGCGGGGTATTCTCTCTATTGACACGTCGTGCATTCGCTTCAATAAAGCGCTGTGCCAGCCAGATAATATCGGCAGGTCGCTCGCGTAAAGGTAAAACTTCAGCAGTGACAACCTTAAGTCGAAAGTAAAGATCTTCTCTGAATTCGCCCTGATGCACCAGTTGCTCAAGGTCTACATGTGTCGCACATACTATTCTGGCTTTCACTGGTATTGGGGTATTTCCGCCCACCCGGGTAATCTGACGCTGCTCCAGTACACGTAATAATTGCGCCTGTATATCCAGATTCATATCACCAATTTCATCCAGAAAAATAATACCATCCTGTGCTCTTTCAAAAGCGCCCAGACGGGTTGAGATAGCGCTGGTGAACGAGCCTTTTTCATGACCAAATAATTCACTACCGACCAGGTCTTCAGGAAGCGCTGCACAATTTACAGCTTCAAAGGGTTTATCCGGGCAGGCTAGTTGATGAAGCCTGGCCGCGCATACTTCTTTCCCAACTCCGGACTCACCTAAAATCAGTATGATTAATTCCGGGTGAGGCACCATGCGTTGAAAAATTAATTCAACGCCTTTCAAACCAGGTGACAACTGGATTGAATCGTCTGTTTCATGGTGCCGGGTTAATTCCTTAATACGTTTGAGTAGATAAGGAATATCCAACGGTTTGGTAATGAAATCATCTACTCCACATTTGAGCATTTCTACTGCCTGAGTAATGGTTCCATAGCCAGTTATCAGAATAAACGGGGGTAAAAACTTATGGGTTAGCTTTAAATGTTTGTAGATTTCATCACCCGTGGTTTTTGGCAGGCGAAGATCACAGATGATCAGATCATATTTTTCAGGATTGAAATTCTCTAAAACTGACTGGCCATTTTTTATCCATTTTATTTTATATTTTTCCAGCTCCAGTCGTCTGGATAAAGATTCGCCCAGCATGGAATCATCTTCAATCAGCAAGATGTTGAGCTGTCTCATGCTGTCATTTTCTGCTGAATATCTATCTCGGGTAGAGATACCGTAAAACAGGTCCATTCATCAGTCGACTCAACCGTAATTTCACCATCTAATTGACGTACCGTCTCATAAGTCACCCACAGACCCAGCCCGGTACCGCCAGGGCGCTCAGTCTGAAAGGGTTCAAAAATATGTTTGATTACTTCCTGAGGAATCATGTGACCATCATCGCCCACCTGCAAAATAAGTTGCTGGTTTTCACACGTAACCCTGATGAAAATTGTTCCACTTTCAGGTATTGCCTGTAATGCATTAAGTGATAAATTGAGTAAGATCTGGCGAACCAGAGTTGCTGGAATATTAACCTCTCTGGTAATTTGATTTTCAAACTGAAGGTTAATATTTTTTGAGTGATCTTCGTTTCTTATTAGTGTCATCAGGTCATCAACATCTATAGGTTGTAGCATACGTTTTTCAAAGCGGCATTCTACTAATAAAGCTGATACCGTCTCCTGAATATGCTGCAGACCTCTTTCAATAAATGACATAGTGGCGGAAGTGTCTTTCGCATCATCCGGCGAGTGGTTCCAGGTATCAATCTCAACCAGCATACTGGCCAGGGGATTGTTGATTTCATGCGCAACTCCTCCCGCTAATCGACCGATCGCCGCCAACCTGTCCTGAGTGACAAGTTGGTTTTCCAGTTCGCGTTTGATCTTTAGGTCTTCCAACATAACTGAAAATTGCCTCCCCAGTCGTCCTATTTCATCCTGGTGTGGAAAGGCAATGCATTTGATGTCTTCTATCGGTGTATTGCCCACCTGTTGCATACAGTCAACCAGTCGCACCAGAGGGGTGACCAGACGTTTCCCGAGTTTCCATCCTATCGGTGCTAACACGCCAAATATCAGGATAATGGCGATACTGGCTCCTTTCATGATTTCTATAAATCGATTCCAGAAAACATCATTCCTGCTGAAATATACCAATGTCCCGAGGCTTATCCCCTCCTCCAGAATCGGTGCGATCAGTATAGTCCGTCCGTTATGCTGAAGCGTGATGGGTTGCTGTGACATCGATGCCTGTTTGAGCGAATCCACTAAATATGGTGCCAGAATGGCAAGAGACTTACCTATAGGGTAAATTCGGGGTTCGCCGCTGGAGAAGATGTCTGAATCAATATCAAGTAAAACCTTAAATTCAGCGTTTTTTTTAATGCCAGATAAATTATCCGGGCCATGTAAAACTGTATAGGCCTGCCATGGATCATCATGCTTTAGCGCCTGTTTTAAAACTGGTTGTAAGGTAAATGACTGAGTATAGGCTAACCGTATCTGATCTTCCTGCAGGTTGAAGTAAGTTTCCACTGCCAACACCAGGACTACAATAAATGTTGTGGCAAATGCTGAGACTACCAAAGCCAGGGGTACGCGAAACTGTAAGCTGCGGGTTGCCATTGCAGTCAGGAAACCTCGTGCATCATAGCATCTATAGAGTCGAATAAATGCGGAGAGGTTATTTTGAACCCATCCAGCCCCAGACTTTGTAAAATCTGCTTACCCTCTGAACTTTTATCCATATTAAGAAACAGGTTCTGTAGTAGACCAAATAATGTCGGATCAATATTTTTCCGGGTTACCAGTGGTGGAAAGCCAAAAGCAGGAGACTGTTCTATGACACGTGTCTGGCTCACCAGATCAGGTTGCAGTATTTTCATCTGATCCCATACATAGCTGTCAACGGATCCTCCCTGAGCAAGGCCAACCGCGACTGCCTCGATGGTATTTTGATGGCTCCAGGTAAAGAAACTGCGTGAAAAGAAACGCCCCGGCGTGGTGTTGATCTGTTGCAGGCGGTAACTGGGGTACAGATAGCCTGAATTTGAGTCCGGATCTGAAAAAGCAAAAACCTCATTTTTCAAATCAGCAAAACTTTTTATCGCAGCATTCGAACTACCCGTAATGATTAATGAGTGATAGTTCGGCTTGCCTAGATAAACCGGTACCACCAGTAGCTGGACTTTTTCTTTTTCACGCACATAGGGATATCCACAAACCCAGGCCAGATCGAGCTTACCGTTGAGCAGCAGAGCCATAATTTCACGATATTTTGTGCGTTGAAAAAAACGAATATCATGTAACAGATGCTGAGCCATCCAGTCGCCCCATTGCTGAAGTAATTTCTGCCGCTCATTGAGTATCACGGGGGTAAGGCCAAAGTTTAATTCACGCCCAATACCTGCCTCTGTCATGCGGGAAACCAGCAGACCCAAAAGGCTGGAAAGCAAGAAGTTTCGTCGACTTAACATCATTGCATTATAAACAAGTGGCGAAAGATTGAAATTCTATCGATTCATTCTGTTTTCAGGTTACCCATGGGTAACCATTTCAGACATTTATGGATACCCCTGAGTAACCTGTATACGAGTTTTTGAACAGAAAAGCTGTAAATTCCTTATCAGCACCCGCTGGCATAGCTATTGCTGAGTATGAATCTAGTTATCCCATTTTCCGGGAAGCCAATAAAACAATGGAGAAAGATAGAATGTCATCATTAAGTCGAAGAAGTTTTATCAAACTGGGGGGAAGTACAGCTGCTGCCACTGCCGTTGCTATAACTCCAGGTCAGGCGCAGGCAGCTTCTAACACACAGCGTGCAGGTGCTACGGTTTTACCCTACCCCATAACGAATCTGGGCAAAGCCTCTAAATTATCCGTGAATAAGGCAGTCAGCTTTAATTACCCGGACAAAAGCTCTCCCTGTGCCCTGATCAAGATGGGCAAACCGGTACCAGGAGGTGTCGGTCCAGATAAGGATATTGTTGCTTACAGCACCATGTGCACCCATATGGGATGTCCGGTCACCTATGACCCTTCAACCCGAGATTTCAAATGTCCCTGTCATTACAGCGTTTTCGATAGCGAAAAAGAAGGACAGATGGTAACCGGTCAGGCAACCGAGAATTTACCATCCATTCTGCTTGCCTACGACAACAGGGACGGCAGCGTTTCAGCCATTGGTGTGGATGGTCTGATATACGGTCGCCAATCCAATATTCTTTAACAGGAGGTAATTATTATGTCGCATAAAGATCGAATTACTTTACCCCCTGTCGGGGCTCAAAAAACCAACATGACCTGCCATTTCTGTATTGTTGGCTGCGGTTATCATGTCTACAAATGGCCGGTCAATATGGAGGGAGGAAGAGCACCCGATCAAAATGCTCTTGGCGTTGATTTTCGACAGCAGCAGGCACCACTTCAGATTATTCTCACGCCGGCGATGGTGAATCAGGTCACCGGGGATGATGGGCATGAATATAACGTCATGGTGGTACCGGATAAAGAATGTACGGTAAACAAGGGGCTTTCTTCTACACGTGGTGGACAGATGGCAACCGTACTGTTTAATGCAACCGGAGCAACCCGTGACCGCCTGAAGTACCCGCGCCTATTTACCGGAGATGACTGGGTTGATGTGAACTGGGAAAAATCCATGTCGGTTTATGCTGGCGTCATGAAACGCATACTTGACCGTGATGGACAGGATCAGATTATGTTCAATGCGTTTGATCATGGGGGCGCGGGTGGAGGTTTTGAAAATACCTGGGGCTCTGGAAAGCTGATGTTTTCTGCCATCAAAACGCAGATGGTACGTATCCATAATCGACCTGCTTATAACTCGGAATGTCATGCAACACGCGACATGGGCATAGGCGAGTTGAACAACAGCTACGAAGATTCGGAGGTAGCAGACACCCTGATGTTTATTGGTGCCAACGCCTATGAAACACAGAGTAACTATTTCCTCGCACATGCTCTGCCCAATATACAGAGCGCGACCATCGCTAAAAAGAAACAATGGTTTCCCGGTGAAACGGCAGAGGCAGCCAGAGTAATCTTTGTCGACCCCAGGAGATCGCTCACCATAGCGGTGGCTGAACAGGCGGCACAGAAGAAGAACATTCTGCACCTGCAGATAAACCCCGGAACTGATACTGCACTGTTTAATGGCCTGCTCAGCTATGTAGTCGATATGGGCTGGCATGACAGGGATTTTATCGACAAACATACCAGTGGATTTAAGAAGGCCCTTAAAGCCAATAAAATGACTCTAAAAGAATGCAGCAAGGTAACCGGGGTATCCACATCTGATCTGAAGAAAGCCGCCGAATGGGCCTATAAACCCAAGCCTTCAGGACACCGACCAAGAACCGCCCACCTGTATGAAAAAGGCATCATCTGGGGTAATGACAACTACCGCATACAGTCTGCACTGGTCGATCTTGTACTGGCTACGCATAATGTGGGACGACGCGGCACCGGCGTCTGTCGTCTGGGTGGACATCAGGAAGGTTATGTCAGACCGCCCTATCCCGGTCCTCGCCCTGCCCCATTCATCGATCAGGAAATCATCAACGGTAACGGTAAGATGCTGACAGTGTGGGCCTGCAATGCTTTTCAATCCACACTGAATGCTCAGGAATACCGCACCACATTGTATCGACGCGCCAACATCGTACGTGAGGCCATGGCAAAGGTACGTGGCGGCTCTATTGATGACCTCGCCGACACTATCTACGATGCTGTGAGTAACCGAGGGGGCCTGTTTATTACCACGATAGATCTCTATCCCACCAAGTTTGCACAGGCTTCACACCTGATGTTACCTGCAGCGCATCCGGGTGAAATGAACCTGACCTCTATGAATGGTGAAAGGCGCATGAGGTTAACCGAAAAGTTTATGTCCGCTCCGGGAGCGGCTCTGCCGGATTGCCTGATAGCCGCCAAAATCGCCAATACAGTGAAAGCACTGTATGAAAAAGAAGGCAATAAAGAGATGGCAGCGCGCTTTTCCGGCTTCGACTGGAAAACCGAAGAAGACGCGTTCAATGATGGATTCAGGAAACCCGAAGGTATCGATAGCCAGGGTGGCGGAACAGGCAATCTGGTCACCTATGATCGACTACGCGCAATGGGTAACAATGGTGTTCAGTTACCAGTCAAGGAGTATAAAAGCGGCAAATTGATCGGCACCGAGATGAATTATACCGATAACAAGTTCAGTACCAGCGATGGAAAGGCTCATTTCCTGCCTTCACCCTGGACCGGCTTACCCGCGACCGTAGAAGCTCAAAGTAAAAAGTATCCGTTCTGGATAAATAATGGTCGCACCAATCATATCTGGCAAACGGCCTATCATGATCAACGTATCGATTTTCGTACCAACCGATACCCGATGGCACCGATTGAAATCAATCCACAGGACGCAAAGAAACTGGGGATAGAATCTGGTGACGTGGTCGAAGTCTATAATGATTACGGATCAACCTTTGCCATGGCATATCTTGAAGAAGATATGAAAACCGGACATACCTTTATGATGTTTGGTTACCATAACGGCAATGTGGGAGACGTGGTAACGGACTGGACCGATCGCAATGTTGTCCCCTACTACAAGGGAACCTGGGCAGGTATACGAAAGGTTTCGAGCATGGCTGACTATAAAAAGACGGTATCTTTCAAGCGTCGTCGTTATGTCTGATGGGGCTAACCTGGCAAGATAAAACCCCAGCATATTGACTGGTCTCATCTGCTGTCTGGCCAGCCCATACGGGTTGGCTAAACAGGCAGGCTAGTTATTCATGGTTTTGGTTCGGAAGAAAACGCCGAAAACGCGGACACCCATAAATTGCCCCCTACATAATTTCTACATAAATGCTGTTGCCAGGTAGGCACTTAATGCTAATCCCAATGCACCAATCACAGCGTTTGAAATCACACCAACCCTCAGATTATAACTCTTCGGAATTTCTGCCGGATGTAGTGTTCTCAAAATTCTCGTGTATTGCAGGATAGAGTAAATCGAGACAAAACTCGCCAATACAACAAATGACTCTCCGATGATGAAGGAGACGTGCCGTTGGAACAACACTGTTTCTGCTTTCCCTGCCAGTTCAAGAAACAGGCCAAAGCGCTCGATAACAAAGCCAAATGCCATCCAGGAAATACTGGTCCTATTCCAGGCTAACAATGTACGCTCAGCGGCAAAAAGGACTCTGGGATCTTTCAAATCTGACATATCAATTACTCCCCCAGGAAGTAGTCATATGAAAATCAAGTATAAGAAGAATAACCACAAAACCACTGCCTATCATGCCCCAAAACCGGAGCCGAATTCAATCAGTAACACCTGCCCAGGAAAACGCGGACAGGAAAACGCGGACACCCATATTGCCCCAGAGCCGAGCTATTGTAGAGAGCAAAGGGCCATCCGACATGAACAATACAAGCACCCTGCCAAACTTAAAAGCAGATCAATGCTGGAAGGCGTCGTTCCTCCTTTTCCAACCAGCAATTACGGGTTAAACACGACTCGAAGTGCACCAGACTATCTCAGCCTGCGACAACGCCAGGAATCGCATGATGTTATTGACCTGTTACGGCTACGGCTTGCGAGTGGGTGAGCTAGTGTAGCTGAGCTGAAGGTCCAGCACATTGATATGAACGAGGTTTATTGCGTATTGAGCAGGGAAAGGGGCTAAAGACAGAATGAACATTATATCATCTTAGCATTTATACAAAGTGCGCAGCATGTTGTATAAATGCTAAGATGTTAGGCAACATAAATAATCAAGGAGCTACCCATTGAAGGGCTATTTAATTCTGGACTTTACAATCGTTAATCTTCCTGAGTTCATGGAATATGTTGAGAAAATACCAGCCTATCTTCAAATGCATAAAGGTAAATATTTGGTCGAAGGTGTTACACCTGAAGTTATAGAAGGAGATTGGAATCCGAGTACCATAGTAGTGCTGGAGTTTGATACCATAGATAATGCTAATCAATTTCTCTCAGATCCTGAAGTAAAAGAGTTATTCAAGATTCGGCATAAAAATACTAAAAGCAATCTCATCCTGGTTAATGGAGGATCATGGAGAGATGAGGTTAATCAAAATGCCTAACAAAAGTCTGATGCTCGCTGCTATCGCGGCTGGGAGCTCCACTCCACTAGCGCTACGTTCCGGTCCCGTAGGCTGGCGTTAGGCAAGGCAAATGAGAAAACTATGAAGATTGCAGTAACTAGTCAAAATCGAAAAAGTATTACCGAGCATGCTGGCCGTTGCCGGAAGTTTTGGATTTTTGCTGTAGAGAATAATAAGGTTGTTGGCAAAGAACTTCTTGAGCTACCTAAGGAGCAGTCATTTCATGAGAGTTCCCCGCATGAATCTCATCCGCTTGATGATATTGATGTATTGATAGCAGGCGATATGGGTCAAGGCCTATCAATGCGACTTGAACGTAAAGGTATCAAAGGTTTGATAACGAAAGAAATTGACCCAGATAAAGCAGTTTTACTCTTTCTAAGCGGCTCATTAGAAACAGAGCAACCTAATCCGCATCATCACGGACACAATAAGTAAGGAGCGTGAGCAGGGATGCGGCAGACTTGCCTATAGGCACATAGGTAAGGGGCGTGAGCAGGATGCGGAAGCCTTGCCTATAGGGACATAGGTAAGGGGCGTGAGCAGGACGCGG
>JBNKMF010000082.1:0-23213 GCA_050292965.1 Gammaproteobacteria bacterium
CAACTCAGAGGAAAGTTAACATGGCTCTTATATCATTAAGACAGTTACTCGACTATGCAGCAGAGAACGATTTCGGTATGCCTGCATTCAACGTGAACAATATGGAGCAGGTGCATGCCATCATGCAGGCCGCTGACGAAACCAACAGTCCGGTTATTTTGCAAGGTTCAGCAGGTGCTCGTTCATACGCCGGTGAACCTTTTCTGCGTCATCTGATCAGCGCAGCTATCGAAATGTATCCGCATATTCCAGTTTGTATGCATCAGGATCATGGTTCAGAACCTGCCGTATGTCTGCGTTCGATCCAGTCCGGATTCAGCTCGGTCATGATGGATGGCTCCCTGATGGCAGATATGAAAACTCCGGCTTCTTACGAGTACAATGTTAAGGTCACTAAAACGGTTGTTGATATGGCGCACGCGGGTGGTGTTTCTGTTGAGGGTGAGCTAGGTTGCCTGGGCTCGCTGGAAACCGGTGAAATGGGTGAAGAAGATGGTCACGGCGCAGAAGGCAAGCTGGACATGGATCAATTGCTGACTGACGTTGAAGAAGCGGCTCGCTTCGTAGAAGATACCGGTGTTGATGCACTGGCGATAGCGATTGGTACTTCTCATGGTGCGTACAAATTCACCAAGGAGCCTACCGGCGAAATCCTGCGTATCGATCGTATTCGCGAAATTCATGCACGTATTCCAAATACTCATCTGGTTATGCATGGTTCTTCATCAGTGCCTCAGGACTGGTTGAAGGTGATCAATTCATACGGCGGCGATATGGGTCAAACCTACGGTGTACCTGTTGAAGAAATTCAGGAAGGTATTAAGAATGGTGTGCGTAAGGTTAATATCGATACCGATTTGCGTATGGCATCTACCGGTTCGATTCGTAAGCACCTGGCAGAAAACCCAAGTAACTTCGATCCGAGAAAATTCCTTAAAGAGTCAACTGCTGCAATGAAAGGAATCTGTAAAACACGTTTCGAAGCCTTTGGTAGTGCTGGTCATGCTGACAAAATCGTGCCTAAATCATTGGAAGAAATGTTTTCTTTCTATAAGTAATCTGATTTAGAATTTGATTAAAAGGGAGCCTCTGCTCCCTTTTTTTGCACATGGGTGTGCTTAATGGGATGACTGCATGGATGCAGGAGGTAGGGTAACGCAGGACGTCTGCATGGACGTAGGTGGCAGGGCGAAGCAGGAAGCCAGAGCCGAGCAAAAACCTGACCATGGCCTCGGTAACAGCTCGACTCTGGCATCCTGCTTCGCGCTATCGCCTAAGTCCCTTTAGGCGTACTGCAAAACCTGTATTTCCCCCGTCCATGTGGGGCGTGGTAACGAGCAGTATTGTATTTCGATTTTTTATCCTGCGGTGGAGCTGGTTATGCTAATAAAATTACTTCGTGAAGGCCTGGGTCGGGTGATTGTTTTCATCGACTGGCTGACTCGCCCAACACCTGTTCAACGCACTGAAGAACAACAGGCACAGGTGGAGCAGGCTTTAAAGACGATGACGATGTATCAGCTATACGCCTGCCCGTTCTGCATCAAAACTCGTCGTGCTTTGCGCAGGATGAATCTTCCCATGGAGATTCGTAATGTTAATCTGGGGAGTCCCTATCGACAGGAGCTGGAGCAGGGGGGAGGGCGCATACAGGTTCCCTGTCTGAAGATTAGCGACCAGGGTGAGGATGCCTGGATGTACGAATCATCCGATATTATTCATTACCTGCAACAACGCTTTGGGAACTAGGGCCTACTAATTTGATTATCACTGTTGAGTCTAAAAAAGCGAATCTAGGTGTAAGGAACGAAATTTGGTTGTCCCAAATAACTGGTGAGCCACAACGAGGTCGTTTTTTTAGCCTTAACCCAAGGGCCTGGGGCCATTTTCCTCCAGCTGCGTTATCACGGTTGAATTGTCGAAATACGGCCAATCCATAGACATAAAGTCGCTTATGTAGAATAACTACACTGCGCTCCTCCTGTTTTGTTGGAGGAAAAATGGCCTCCAGCAGAGGTAATGAAATTAGTATAATCAAGGCCCTTAAGCTATCTACCTATATCTTTGGCCAGTACCAGAATTAGTCCGGTGAGTTGTAGAAAAATAGCTATCGAGTAGAGCATAGAATTCCTTTCTTTAAGTGGTGCCTGCTTACTCTCAATTTCAAGTTTTTCCAGGTAGGTATCGTTAATTCTGGAAATTATGCTTTGCTTTATCATTTCGCTGGTATTGCTGATAGTGTCGAAACTCATCACGCTAGCGGGCTTGAGTTGCTGCTTGTTGAGTTTTAGTAGATCTATCGAATGGTTTAATTGACTAATGATGAAATCTGAAGTTTGCTGAGAATTTTCAGCGTTTTGTTGGTTTAATAATAGTAGTAAAAAATCCTGTTTACGATCAATCTCTGTTTTCATTCGCCACTGACTTTGAATCTGGGTGTCGTACTCTGATGCCTTCTTTTCCAGCTGCATTAATTGTTGGTCATTGATCCCAATAAAGTAGTGGGTAATAATCGCTGAACTGATATTGAAGAGGATGCCTGTAGCAACAAATACCCATTTATTGATGGATTTAAGCATGGCTATTGTCCTCTCGCTTTAATGCTTATACCACGAGCCCATTGATGCCTGATTGGTAAGTGCAGGTATAAACTGGAATATCGGTACGTTGACATAGATCCTGGTAATTATCGAGATTATCTTCGGCGCTATTCGGAGGGGTGTTTTGATTCAACACCACTGCCTGAATGTCCAAACCTTCATGTTTGACCGCAGTAATAGTTAATAGTGCCTGATTTATTGTACCCAGACGGTTTTCGCATACGATGATAACCTTCAGTCCTAATACTCTGGCAAGATCAGCGTTCAACCCGTCTTCACAAATTGGTGAATAAAAACCTCCTGCGCCCTCTACCAGTAAAACGTCATTTACTGTAATTTTGTTCAGACACGCCTGGTGTAATTGTTGCAGAGTTAGGGTCTGGTTTTCCATCCTGGCAGCTCGATCGGGCGCCAGAGCTGCCTGAAAGCGAAAAGGGGTGATTAAAGCAAGGCTTTCAATTTGATGATTGGCCTGATACAGCGCATTGCCGTCCGCAGGGAAGTATTGTCCATCTATTTTTTCACAACCCGATTCAACCGGTTTTCTAACCTTAACCGAGGCATGTTTGGAGTTTAATTGCTGGATGATCTGACGGGCGATCCATGTTTTGCCAACATCGGTATCAGAGCCGGTAATAAAATAGCCTTTTGTTGGTGAGTGCATAGCTTGTTAGTTATTTGTAAGCAGTATTTTTAGTTATAGATGCCAGATGAAAGTTAGGTGGCTCGACTGGGATTTTTTCGCTTGGCTTGCCGATAAAATAACCCTGTGCGAAGTTCACCTTGGCTTTGCTTAGAATATTTAGCGTTTCAAGGGAGTCTACAAATTCAGCGACAGAAAGTTTGTTAAAACCGATGGCAACTTCACTTAATGCTTTTACCAGAATTTGATTGTCGGTATTAGCGGTCAGGTCGTGAATAAACGATCCATCAATCTTGACGTATTCCACCGGAAGTTCGCGTAAATAATAAAATGATGAGAACCCTACGCCAAAATCATCGAGTGCAAACTGGCAACCCAGGGACTGGATTTCAGTCATAATCTTGCCAGCTGAAACAATATCCGTAACAGCAGCCGTTTCGGTGACTTCAAAGATCAGATTTTCAGCTCGGGCATTATTTTCTTTGATCGACTGTTGAATATTTTTTGTGAGATCGGGATCGTCAAAGGCCTTACCGGAGAGGTTGATAGCTAACTTAATGTCGTAGCCCTGACGTAATAGTTCAGCCTGCTTTTTAATGGAAGATCTAAGAATGAAATGGTCGATTTCCTGAATCAACCCCAGTCTTTCTGCTACATTGATAAACACCTCTGGAGAAATCAGTTCATCCTTATCGTCCAGCATTCGAACCAATGTTTCATAGTGTGAGATGTTGCGTGTTTGAATGTTCAGTATGGGCTGATAATGCAATACAAAGCGGTCGTTAGCTAAAGCAGATTCAATTTTTTCTCTCCAGATCAGGCGGTGATTTACTTTTTCGCGGTGGTTATCATCTTCCCTGAAAACATAGTATTGGTTACGCCCCATAAGCTTGGCCTGATACATAGAAAAGTCGGCATTGGTAAGCAGTTCATTAGAGTTCGACTCCATGCCAGGAAAGGTTGCCACGCCAATGCTACAGGATAGCTGAAATCTAAAATTATTTTCCTGGTGTCGAATCTGGTAAAGACTATCCAGTATGCGTTTGCTAAGTATGCAAGCACCTTCTTCATCGATATTTCTGAGCAAGATGGCAAACTCGTCTCCACCCAGGCGGGCGCATATTAAATATGCTGAATGGTCTATATCTTTGGTCAGGGTGGTTAAGGTGCTAGCTACCTTGCGCAGGATGATATCGCCAATCTGATGGCCGCAGAAGTCATTGATATCCTTAAAGTTATCCAGGTCGATGTAAAGCAGGACGCCCTGTGCATCATGTTGCCTGGTCCACGAGAGTGCATCTTCCAGTTCCTTCTCAAAACGCCTGCGGTTAAATAAAGCAGTGAGTGAATCATGATCGGCCAGCCAGCTTAGATTTCTCTCCAGTTGTTTGCTCTCAGTTATGTCCAGGCCAGTAGACAGTAGCTGCGTCGTGCTCTCATTAGTCAGGCTTGAGTGTAGCCACAGAATAGAACGTTCTTTTCCATCTTTACAACACAGACGTGCCTCGTGGCGGTAAGATTCCTGAGTACCTTCAGCAATAGATGACATGGTGTGCAGATCATTTAGTGCATAGGTGACATGCTCTGGGTATAGATCGATAAAGTTTTTATCGATGATCTCTTCACTGGAATAACCTGTTATCGACTCACCATAGCGGTTGATGGATGTGATTTTCCCATCCTGGTTTAAAGTGAGAATAATGGTCTGAGTATTATCCAGAATCTTACGGATCTGGTCGCGCTCCTGCTCCAGAACCCGCATTTGGTGGGCGAGTTGCTGGTCGATTTCATGATTATATTTCTGTAGTTGGTCGAGCTTGTCTCGTATTAGTGTTTCATCGCTATTAGTAAGATCAAAATCCAGCGGTGTATCGCTTTGCGTAGACAGTTCATTGGTATTGGTAATGTCAAATTTGCTAGATGCTATATCGAACCCCTGAGCTTCGTAACTTTTGTGTGGTATCAATCGACGTAACACAAAATACAATAACAGGCTCAGTATGAGCAGGGCTGCAAAGACCGATAGTGCAAACAGCAAAGTCTGATGTCGTATCGCATCAATACTACGGCTTAATTCCTGCATGATAATCAGGGTACTGTCTTCATGACTGGATAAGGGATACAGGCTGAGTTCAAAGATTTTCTGCTGGATATCGTGTCGGACATGCTGCTCAATACCTTTTAGTGGCGTAAAGTCGCGTATAAAACCATGCAGTACTGATTCATAGGTGCCGGGTTGAGTCAGGCTGTATAGCGCCAACCCCCAGTGATACACCAGCATATCATCGGATGTTTCCCTGTTCACTGGGCTGACGAGTATACCGGTAGTTTTAGCCGTAGCCTGGTGGAATTGTTCCAGTATCTCGAGAAAAGAGACTGAAATTACCATCACTAATTGATGGCCGATTTTTTCTGGTAGGGGAGCAATCAGATACTGACTACAGGTTTGTAGACAGCTGATCGCCTTAATCTCCTTGATCGATTCATTGCTAATGGCAACCCAGCGAGCAATTTTATCGTTGAGAGTATCTTCCAGTGGATGGGATGACCATGAGGCTATCTTTTCGTTATTTGATGAGTAAATACCCACCAGATCCATATTCCATTCAAACTGGATTTTATTCAAATGATTATCGATTACGGACTGGATCTGGCTTCGATTACCAGACTGTAAGGCATTTGTGACACCCTCCAGAGAGGTGAACAGGGTAAAAAGCTTTTGTAACTGGAGGCCAGATTTACTGGTCAATGTATGTATTAACTGAAGATCCTGTTGATGCTCCTGCTGACGAGCAGTGTCGAGATTTTGTTGTTGGTACAGGTAAAATAAAACAGTGAGCAGGAGGCTGACTAGTGTTGCAGCAGATAATATGCGACCAATGATTAACCAGTGATTGCTTCTGGCGTTATGCTGTTGTACATATTTAAACGTTTCAGTTTGGCCCATTCGGGTTCTCAGTTGAATTACAGTTTGGCCATGTGTGTACGAACAGCTCGGTTTACATTATTGTTTAACAGTGGCTTTAATTGTAGTTGTTTTGTCTTAGGCGCTGGTGTGACAGGCCTGTTTGGTTGCCGATCACTGGTTAAAATTACTTATTGAGTTAAATAAGTGCGAAAAGATTATTCAATACCTGATTACAGGTGTTGTTGAGCCCCTATAGTTGTGCTGATAATTATTAGATCCGCTTCTTGTTGAGAGATTAACTTAAAAACTATTTATCTTCAACGTGTTGAAGTGCTTAGTTAAAGCCTTACGGTATGAAAAATATGTAACTTTCGATAGAGCGTGGTTTTCATCTTATGTGGTCTCTGTATAATGCCCGTCCTTTATATTGATTTGATTTAAAATGCAACAGTTTGCGGTAGGACAGCGCTGGGTTAGCGCCGGTGAGTTACATCTGGGTATAGGGCTGGTACTAGAGGTCGAATTTCGTACGGTGAGTATCATCTTTCCGGCTACTGGCGAAACACGAATGTATGCCAAGCAAAGTGCACCTTTGTCGCGTGTTTTGTTTGCAGTTGGTGATCAAATCACTGATCAGGATAACCGCGAACTCAAGGTTGAAGATGTCGAAAGCAAGTCAGATATAATGTACTACCATTGCATTGATAAGTCTGGTCAAAAGGTTCGACTCAGCGAAGGTAAGCTCAGTAATTTCCTCAAACTAAACCATCCATTACAAAGACTGTTAAACGGCCAGGTTGATAAAAACAAATGGTTTGAGGTGAGGGCGCGTACGCAAAAAATAGCCAGTCTATTGACCCAGTCGAGCATGCAGGGATTGACTGGCTGTCGTACCAGCCTGATCGATCACCAGATGTATATTGCACATGAAGTAGCCAGTCGCTTTGCGCCACGCGTGCTACTGGCAGACGAAGTAGGTTTGGGCAAAACCATCGAAGCTGGTTTGATTATGCACCAGCAATTACTCAACGAGCGCGCAAACCGTGTGTTGATCGTGGTGCCAGAAAGCCTGTTACACCAGTGGCTGGTAGAGATGATGCGTCGTTTCAACCTGCTGTTTAGCGTATTCGATGAAGCACGCTGTGCAGCACTGGATGGCACCGATGAGGAACGAGCTGAAGACTCGCTGGAAAATCCATTCCATAGTGAGCAGCTGGTGTTATGCAGTCTTGAGTTTCTGGTCAATAACCCTCACCGATTCGGTCAGTCACTCGAGGGTGACTGGGATATGCTGGTGGTGGATGAAGCGCATCATCTGGTGTGGGAAGCTGCACAGCCCAGCATTGAATATCAACTGGTAGAACAGCTGGCTAAAAAAATACCTTCTGTGCTGTTATTAACAGCCACACCCGAGCAGTTGGGCAAGGAAAGTCATTTCGCGCGTTTGCGTCTGCTGGACCCCGACCGCTTTGTCGATCTGGAACATTTCATTGCTGATGAAGTTAATTTCAAACCCATTGCCGATATTGTTCAGGCCCTGATGGAGAATGACGAATTAAACCCTGATCAGATGAGTGAATTGCAGACAACTGTAGGAGAAGGAGATAACCAGTTGTTGATTGAGGACATGCAGTATGGAGATGATGAGCTGGCACAATCAGCTCGCAATCAGCTGGTAGAGCATTTGCTGGATCGCCACGGTACCGGGCGCGTGTTATTTCGCAATACCCGGCATGTGGTGCAGGGTTTCCCCGGTCGTGAATTAAACCCTTATGCACTGGATTGCCCACAGGTTTATCAGGAGCTGTATCAGGGGCTGGTAGAGAACGATGATGCAGTCAATAGCCAATGGCTACTGTCGCCTGAGATGGTGTTACGTGCGCTCAGTCAGATTCCCGAAAAGTGGGTCAGTATAGATCCGCGTGTTGACTGGTTATGTCAGTTTTTGCAGGATAATCGCTCCCTTAAAGTGCTGGTTATTTGCTCCAGTGCAGAAACTGTATTAAGCCTGGTGCAGGCAGTAAAAGATCGTACTGGAATTGCATTGGCTGCTTTTCACGAAGGCTTAAGCCTGATCGAACGAGATCGAGCTGCGGCCTGGTTTGCTGATAGAGAAAGTGGAGCCCCTGCCTTGATATGCTCTGAAATTGGTTCCGAAGGGCGTAATTTTCAGTTTGCGCATCAAATGGTGATGTTTGATTTACCCGCAAACCCGGATCTGCTGGAACAACGTATCGGGCGTCTGGATCGTATCGGACAGGTGAGCACTATCCAGATTCATGTTCCTTATCTGGCGAATACAGCGCAACAGGTGATGTTGAACTGGTTACATCAGGGCCTCAATGCCTTTGAACAAACCTGCCCAGCAGGGCATAACGTGTACATGCAAATGCATCATGAACTGTTGCAATGCCTGTCTCAGGGAGATCAGGATCATGCTGACTTCTATCAGCGCAGTGCAGAGCTACACAACACGCTGAATCTACAGGTACAGCAGGGGCGTGACCGTTTGCTGGAATATAACTCCTGTCGTCCTGCAAAAGCTGAACAGCTGCGAGATAAGGCTGAAAGCCTCCACCTGAAGCTTGACTTAGCCCGCTATATCGAGTCGCTATACGATTGTTACGGTATCAGCTATGAAATTCAGAGTGCTGGTTGCTGGGTGCTAAAGCCCACCAATACGATGATAGCCAAGGTTCCCGGTTTACCCGATGACGGGATGACCGTGACCTATGATCGGCTGGTGGCGCTGGCAAACGAAGATGTTCGCTATCTCACCTGGGAGCATCCTTTTGTACGCACGCTGATGGATATGGTGCAAAGCAGTGAACTGGGTAATACCGCTTTGCTAGCAGTGAAATATCGAGCAGCTAAACCGGGCACTATGATACTGGACTGTTTCTTCCGGCTCGAAGTAGCCGATATCAAAGGCGCGCAGGCTCAGCGCTATCTGCCGGATAACCTGATGCGACTATGCATAGATGAGAATAACCAGCAGCATCAGCATAAACTGACCCCGGATGTCATCGCTCAAAGCTCGCAATATGTAGATATAGATACTGCGATCAAGGTCATTAAATCGCGTGAAGATGTGATCAAGAAGTTGTTAAGCAAAGCGGAAGTGAAGGCGGCCGAGGCGATGCCCGAAAAGCTCAAGCAGGCTCAGCGCTCTGCACAACAGGCCTTGAATAAGGAAATTGAGCGCTTGCTCGCTCTGCAAACTATCAATCCCAATGTGCGTGATGAAGAGATAGATTTCTTCCGCAAGCAACTGGAACTTGTAGAACAGCAAATTGCACAGGCTAACCTGCGTCTGGATGCAATACGTGTGCTGGTGGCTGTTTAATCAGCGCTAATATCCTGCTCTTCAAGCATTGCTCTCAGGCTTGTGGGCAATGGACTGGAGCGGTTTGTTTTTTTATTGATCCATACCACTTTAGCTGAGCCCTCACACACCAGACTGTTCTGCTGCTGGCTATATAATTTGTAGTAAGTCATAAAGCTCGAATTGCCGGGCTCGGCAGCGTAGCAGTCAATGGTTAAGGTATCAGGGTATATAACCGGTTGCAGGAAGGTACTTTGAATATTGATGACCACAGGGCCTTCCTGATCATTATCCAGACTATATCCCATCTGTAACAGCAGCTGTATTCGAGCTTCCTCCATAAAGCGTAAATAAAGCGTATTGTTGACATGTCCATAGGCATCCATATCGCCCCAGCGTATTGATATATGGGTTGAAAAGATTACCGATAAATCATAATTGGTCATAGATATTCCCTGAAGATTAAAAACTTTTATTGCTATCGATATAAATAATAATTGACATACCGACTGGTCGGTATTATAAAGCATACCATTCGGTATGGTGGGCATGATATGACAGAGTACGACGACAAACAAATATATTGGTGGCGTCTGCTGGATAATGAGGCAAATCTAGATACACGAGACAAAATTCTGTTTGCTGCGTATAAGGAAATTCATGTGAATGGATTTCAGGCAGCCAGTTTAAATCATATTCTGGCGCGTACCGGGGTCACCAAAGGTGCGCTTTATCATCATTTTCCGAATAAGACTGCGCTCGGCTATGCAGTGATAGAAGAGGTAATTGCCAAGCGTATCCTGCTCAGTTTTATAAGCCCGCTAGAAAATGCCGAAAATCCAATCGAGGCAATGATAGAGCTAATTGAACAGGCGGGTTATGCTTTTTCGCTAGCGGATGTTCGGCTAGGCTGCCCACTTGGCAACCTGGCGCAGGAGATGGCGCCAATCGATGAAGGTTTTCGTTTACGTCTGGATAGTATTTATCAGCAATGGTATGACGTGATTATTCACTCATTTACCAGAGCACAACAAGCCGGGATGATTATTGATGAGGTAGACCCTCAGCAGGCTGCGGTGATGATTGTTGCAACGATGGAGGGATGCCTGAGCGCAGGCATGATTTCACAGGATATTGATAAGCTAAAGTGTTGTGGAGCTGGCCTGATTCAATATCTCAATTTAATTCATAAAAAAGAGGAAAAATAATAATGGCCAAGGGATATTCAGAGATCATTATTCGTTTTAAATGGTTGGTCATCATGTCCAGTGTGCTGGCAGTGCTGGCAATGAGTTATGGCGCTCAGTTTTTAACCTTTACCAATGATTACCGGGTTTTTTTCAGTAAGGAAAACCCGCAGTTACTGGCGTTTGAAAACCTGCAGGATACCTACTCAAAAAACGATAATATTATGATGGTGCTGGTACCAAAAGATGGCAATGTGTTTACCAAAAAAACGCTCAAAGCCATCACCTGGTTAACCGAACAGGCCTGGCAAACACCGTTTTCAACTCGTGTCGATTCAATAACTAACTTCCAGCATACCTATGCCGAAGGTGATGACCTGATCGTAGAGGATCTGGTATTTGCAGACGATGAACTGAATGATCAACGCCTGCAGCAAGTGCGGGATATCGCGTTACATGAGCCGCTACTGGTGAATCGACTGGTTTCAAAAAGCGGGCATGTCACCGGAGTAAATATCACCATCGAATTAAAAGGAATTGATTTAACAACAGAGAATCCACAGGTGGTCGAGTTTGTGCGTGATCTGCGTGCCAGGTTCGAGCAGAAATTTTCGGATATCGATGTCAAACTCACTGGCATCATTATGATGAACCAGGCCTTTCCTGAAGCCAGTATCTATGACATGACCCATCTGGTACCTTTTATGTTTCTGGTGTTTGTCATCATACTGTTTTTCTGGGTTAAGGGGCTTAGTGGGACCATTACCACCTTCTTTGTCATTATCTTTTCCATCATAGGTGCGATGGGTATGGCAGGGTGGCTGGGAATAGCGTTAACACCCCCCTCGTTTTCAGCCATTATGATTATCCCCACCATGTCGATAGCGCATTCGGTGCACATATTGATGAACTTTCTAATCGCCATGCATCATGGAGAGAGCAAACAGGAAGCTATGGTTGATAGCCTACGCGTCAATATGCAGCCGGTGTTGTTAACTACACTGACCACGGTTATCGGCTTTATGAGTCTGAATTTTTCCGATGCGCCGCCGTTTCGTGATCTGGGAAATATCGTGGCCATGGGCGTGGTCATTGCATGGCTGTTGAGCATAACCTTTCTGCCAGCACTGATGATGATACTGCCGGTTAAGGAGCAGGTCGTCGAAACCCGTAGCAGCAGATTTATGGTTAGTATGGCCGAGTTTGTAATCGCCAGGCGCAAAGGTCTGTTGATCTTCATGGGACTGTTGACAGTGGGGCTGATTAGCTTTGTGCCAAGGAATGATCTAAACGATGAATTCACCAAATACTTTGGTACCCAGATAGAATTCAGGCGTGATGCCGATTTTGCCTCTGAAAACCTGAGCGGCCTTTACCTGATCGATTATGCACTCAAATCTGGTGAAAATGGAGGGGTGAGTGATCCGGAGTTTCTGGCCAATCTGGAGAAATTTGCCAACTGGTTTCGTGCCCAGCCAGAGGTCATTCATGTCAATGTGTTAACTGATATCTTCAAACGTCTGAATCGTAATATGCATGGTGATGACGAAAGTTGGTATAAAATACCTGATCAACGTGACCTGGCAGCGCAGTATCTGTTGCTGTACGAGATGTCCCTACCTTATGGTCTCGATCTAAATAACCAGATCAATGTGGATAAATCGGCAACCCGTATGACAGTGATGTTATATAACACATCGACCACAGCTGTGCTGGCGCTGGAAGATCGTGCACAGCAATGGCTTAAAGATAATCTGCCAGAGTCAATGAGGAGTCCAGGTGCCAGCCCAACCGTGATGTTCAGTCATATCGGTTTCAGGAATATCAGAGCCATGTTGATAGGGACTACTGTGGCGCTGGTACTGATCTCTTTTATTTTAATATTGGCCTTACGTTCGTTCCGTGTTGGTCTGATCAGTCTGATACCAAATCTAATTCCTGCAGCTATGGCATTTGGAGTTTGGGGGTTAATGGTGGGTCAGGTAGGTCTTGCTTTATCAGTAGTTACTGGAATGACACTAGGTATCGTGGTCGATGATACCGTACATTTTTTGAGCAAATATTTGCGTGCGCGGCGTGAGAAGGGGCTGAATCCTCAAGATGCTACTCGTTATGCCTTTAGAACGGTTGGACTGGCATTGGTAGCCACCTCGGTGATACTGGCCTTTGGATTTCTAGTGCTGACTAAATCTGCCTTTACACTGAATGCGGATATGGGGCTGATGACTGCCGCAACCATTGTATTTGCTTTGTTAGCCGATTTTTTACTGTTACCGCCATTATTAATGGCACTGGATAAGAAGGAGATTAAACATGTTTAAAAAGATATTACTGGTCAGCCTGCTGTGCTTACCTCTGTTAGTAAATGCGCAAAGTCCCGAAGAAAAAGGCCTGCAGATTGCAAAGGATGCCAATGCCTATGACGAGGGGTTTATAGATTTTACCGCCGATATGAACATGATACTGAAGAATAAAAAAGGAGATACATCCACCAGAAAGATCAGAATTCGTAATCTGGAAGTTCAGGGCGATGGTGATAAAAGTATGTCGATCTTCGATGAGCCAGCAGATGTGAAAGGGACTGCCATGCTGACTTTTTCACATGGATTGAAACCCGATGACCAATGGCTGTATTTACCTGCGATCAAACGCGTTAAACGCATCAGCTCGCGCAATAAGTCTGGCCCTTTTATGGGTAGTGAGTTCGCTTTTGAAGACTTGAGTTCGCAGGAAGTTGAGAAGTACAGCTATAAATATCTACGCGATGAAGCCTGTGGTGAATATCAATGTTATGTCATTGAGCGTATTCCGGCTTACAAGCATTCAGGTTACAAACGTCAGCAAGTGTGGATAGATAAAGAAGGTTATCGAGCTGTTAAGATAGATTTTTATGATCGTAAAAATGAGCTTTTAAAAACCTTACAGGCAAGTGATTATCAGCAGTATCTGGATCATTACTGGCGTGCGAGCAGAATGGAAATGGTGAATCACCAAAATGGTAAATCAACCATTCTGGAATGGAAAAACTATGCCTTTAAAACTGGCCTGAGTGAAAGTGACTTTAATTCTCAAACCTTAAAAAGAGCGCGATGAATAAAGGATTAAAAAATGTCTGGTTGCCACTCCTGGCGGTGGCCTGGGTAAGCAGTGCAGAAGCTTGGGAAATCTCAGGAAATGTAGCCGCTGAGTTGCAGCTATACCCACAGGATGCCCAATATGCGGATCAACAGGACGAAAGTTATTCATTGTCATTAAAGCCAAAACTCACCCATGAGTGGAATGATGGCAATGATGCTCTGAGTGCCGAGTTGTTCATGCGTGCAGATGAAGGTGATGATAATCGACAGCATGCTGATATCCGTGAATTTAAATGGCTGCATTTAAGTGGCAGTGATGAATGGCGCGTGGGAATAGACACTGTGTTCTGGGGGGTTACCGAATCACAGCATCTGGTGGATGTTATCAATTCAATCGACCGAGTTGAGGGCCTAGATGGTGAGGATAAGCTGGGTCAGCCAATGGTGCATTACACGACTATTCAGGACTGGGGCGTGTTTCATGTTTTTATTCTGCCGGGACTACGTGAGTCGGAGTTTCATTCTAAAGAAGGGCGTTTGAGATTTCCGTTACCGGTTGATGATAGTCAGGCAAGTTTTGAATCGTCAGATAAGGAGGATCATGTTGACTATGCGCTACGGTATACGCAGACATTTGGTGATACGGAATTAGGCTTGTCTTATTTTAAAGGGACTAATCGTGATCCTGACTTAAGTGTGGGGTTTGATTCGAATGGGCAACCGGTGTTGGTCCCCTATTATGCACAGATGACACAATTTGGTCTGGATCTGCAAGCGATAGTGGAAGACTGGATCTGGAAATGGGAATTGATCCATCGAGATCAGGACTCTGGATCCTATATTGCAACCACGGCGGGTTTTGAATATACCTTTTATGGGATTATGGATTCTGCAACGGATCTGGGGACTTTGCTGGAGTATTCCTATGATGATCGTAATAGGGAAGATGATGGCGTATTTAATAACGACTTATTTGCCGGCTTGAGGTTTGCTTTTAATGATGTACAAAGTAGTGAGGTTCTGGCGGGGTTGATAGTGGATACGGATAACCAGTCGAAGACCCTGCGTGTGGAAGCCAGTCGACGTTTGGGGGATAGCTGGAAGTTGAGTTGGGAGTTGCAGGTTTTTACGGATATTGATGTTGCTGATCCGTTGCAGGCTTATGAGAGGGATGATTATTTGTTGGTGGAATTGGCCAGGTATTTTTAAGGGCTTTCACCACTTTACAACCTTTGGCTATGTCATTACGAACGTAGTGAAGTAATCTCTCTTGAAAAATTAGCAACTACCCGGATTATGGTTTCACACGCCTATCTGTCCTTACTCTGTAGCTATTAACATAAAGGCGTGCGAGTAACTTTATTTACTGGAAAATGCTCCTGCATTTCCAGATCTTCCACCATCCATGGCGGTCGTGAAAAGAAAGTCACCACAAAATTGACGGGATCAATTTTGAACAGCTCTGCTGGCCCGAAGGGCGAAGGGCGTGGATGCCGGAATAACGACATCCCAGCTCGACTGTCCTCATCGCACATACATGTGCTCTGACCCCGCAAAATGGCCCGATTTTCGGTACTCAATAAGGGCGATTAAAAAAATCAGAGATTTCAAGCAGGGCTTGAAATCTTAATAAGGAAAAAAATTTGAATCGGAATGTATGGATTTTGATTCGATTCTATGAATCTCTGGGTGTCAAATATAAGGCCAGATGTTGCGTTCGAATTCATGGGCGACATGAGTAGTTTTAGCTGATTTGGCAATTGTCGACACGTTTCTGCCTTTCCTGATAGCTTGCAGGGAATGGCAAGTCAGTTGATAAAGCGGTCATTCGCGTTATGCAGCGCAATAAGGCAAGTTCATGCCAGAAAGAGACATTCATTATCTCCTTTACTTGCTCCTACCCCTCACTATTGCCAGGAAAAATTTCTCTTACGGCGGCACAGAACTATGGAACGGATATGGCCACTGGGTCGCTTGTTATTAGGCCTCAAAACGATAGCTGATTTCTGGAAAGGCAATGCACATAGGGATTAAAGGGATGATCTGGGAACTTCATTAGTCAAGCCTTATCCGTAATATCACGCTCAGTGTATACAGGGTTTGGCAGTTATTTCTGGTGGCTTATAGATACTCCAGAATATAACAAAAACGAATTCTGATTTCGTGTAATTCCTAGAGATTAAGCCAACAGATATCTGGTAGTATCTACAGGTATTATCGGGACTTTATTCCCGTATTTGTGAAGTCGATCACTCTTGGAATCCATCTGGATTGGTAGTTTTCGGTTGGGCAGTAGAAGCACAAGATTGCTTCTTTCAAACATAAGAACTCATGGATTATACGGTTTGGTGTGCGTGTGAATGGTGATGTAATTGATCTTCATAGTCCATCGAATGGAAAATCGATAGGCGGTCTTCAGCTTACTAACGGGAATAACCAGATTTATTGCAATAGCTGTGAAGCTGAAGGAATGCCTACTCAATGGCAAATGGTTCCCAAGTATGACGATGAAATGTTTGAGGAAATTTGGAACTCCAGCCATTGATTTTGGATCAGCTGCCTAAATTGTTTCATAGTGATTAGACTAAATTCGATTGTTAGTAAAAAGAGCTGTGTTTTTAGAACTCATGAATATTTATACAGTGAGTAAAATCTCGTCTAAGGGAGAATTGTGTGTATTATATTTTAGGAATAATAGCAGCTGTTATAATTATGTCTGTTATAGGAGCGATACTGTCAGGAATAGCATCGTTTGCTGAAGCTGCACCGCGTTTATTTAAGCTATTATTGGTGATCGGAGTTATTGCAGTCTTTTGGGGGCCAGCAGAAAAGTGGTATCGCGACTATCAAAAAGAGCAGTACATGAAAGTAGAGATACCGCGATTTTCCAGAAGTGAGGAGGCATTGAATGGCTGTATTAAAGCCTTTAAAGAAGAACCATTTTTAGCACCCGCCTGGAAGCGAAATCTACCTGATGCTGCAAAGGCTAATACGAATGTCGATGTATATCGCCACCTAGATCACAATGATTATGCAAATTATATCTTTGTTATTCCTGAGACGTTAAAGAGCAACTGGAACTTTTGGCTAGAGTCTGAAGTGCCTGAATATACTTTTTTTTACGCTAAACCTAGAATTCTTAAAGCTGTTCGAGTAGCCCATTTTCAAAAAGGAGACTTCCTTGGATTTTTTAAGGGCTACAATTCAGTAGCCTGCAATCCTACGGTCTCAGGAGTTAAGTTGGGATCGATGGAAAAATACTACCTTAGAATTGAAGGCGGCTTCTCAAATGCTAAAGCGAAGAAATATATGGAAGTCCGAGACAAAGACACGTCTAAAGCAGATAGATTATTCAAATATGTCATTGAGAAAAAGGGGATGGGGATGCCATTTAGAAAAGAGTCACTGACGTCGGATTCAGTAGGGATGGAAAAGGTATACAGCATCAAGCTGTAAATGCTCAGTTGTCATATCCGATATAAACAAAGTAGGTATTTTGGGTATCATGGACAAAAACAACGAAGAGCAACACCTGGTACAATCTACGCCCTGGTCTCAGCAATTCCTGGGACGGGAACAAGAACTACAGGTTCTGATAGACTCCTGGAAAAAAGCGAAGAACGGTAACCCACAAATTGTTACATTATTGGCGGATTCAGGTTTTGGCAAAACCCGTATTATCCAGGCCTTTTACAACTGGCTCAGTCAAAACGAGGACGGTATCGATCCCGATGGGTACTGGCCTGATTATCTAGATATCAAGGCCAAGGATCTGGAAATAAAGCCTCAGATTCCTGACCGGGTAAACCCCAATGAAATTCCCTGGTTATGGTGGGCCCTGCGATGGCACGATACAGATAGAAATCGGATACCGATAACACTGGGTACTTATCTTAAGGACTTGTTACTACACACCGCTCCCATTCAGCAGTGGAGGCAGGCCCGTAACCTGAAACTTCAGGCATTCAAATCGGCTGGTTCTGCGCTGTTATCACTGTTTCCGGGCATGAGTGCGGTGGAAGCGGTATCTGAACTGTGGGAGCAATGGGGACTCTGGAAAGAGTCTCGTAAAGTAAGGCAGCAATCCGAACTGGGTTTGAAGGCTATTGAGCAACAGGAAAAATCCAGCAACAGTGAATTATGCCTAGATTACCTGAATAGTATACTCAATAGAGAAAAAGAGGATAGCCGAACCTTTCCTGTAGTTATTGTACTGGACGATGCTCAATGGATGGATGATCAAACACTTGAGTTACTCAATAAACTATTGCCACGTGCTATCAACCTGAATTGGCCGCTTTTGATTATCGCATCCCATTGGGAGGCCGAATGGCATCGACATTTGCTTGCGCTGTACACGGGAGCTACCGGTGTAGAAACCCCACGATCATTTGCAAAACTCTTGCGAGATTTGCAACACAATGGAATTTTGCAAGATTGGTCACCAAACTTGCTAACCAAACTTGAAGTGGAATATTTAAAAAATCTCACGCAAACGGCATTACCCGGAATTAACGGGAAACATATCAACAGTATTGTGGAAAAAGTCGATGGCAACCCCCTTTATCTGGTCGATGTCATACGATATCTGGAGCAAAGAACCCGCAACTTCGATCATCGTGATACACAAAAAGCCCTGTCCACACGAGGCGAGGCTCGTCTGGCTGAAATAGTGCAAAAAGATCACGATGAACTCATCGTCGCTCGTTTCAACGACCTCTCCGAAGACATGCAAATCCTGTTGGGGCAAGCTAGCTATCAGGGTATGCGCTTTATCGATGAGTTGACGATCGAAATTGCGTTAAAACTGGAAGAGTTCGAAAAGGAAGAAGATGCCAAAGGCCCTCTTCGTGAATCTGCATACCCGGAAACGATCACCAGCGAGGTAGAACGAGCTGTGTTCGAATTCAGGCAGCGTGGTTTCTATCAGGTAGCTCGCGATTTTTTCGAGTCTGAAGACGTCGATTCCTACCAGCAAGCGATGGTGGATGTAATTTTGAAATGGTATAAGGACGATAGATTCAAATCTTTCAGCAATGCCGATAAGTTAAATATCTATACTCTGGTTAAGGATAACGACCATCTGTTGAAGAAAGAGCAGTATGATCAGTTGGTTAGCATCTATCTTGAGATTGGTGATATATATTCTGATCAGCTTGACTATTCAAGTGCGGAGGAAAGTTATCGTAAAGCGAGAGCCATTGCTGAACAGCATTTCTCACCTGATCATCCCATTCTTGCAAAGTGTTCAAATCGTCTGGCTACCAATCTTGAAACTCTCGGAAAGAGCAAGGAAGCATTGCCAATATATCAGTACGTTTTGAGTATCTGTGAGAAGGCCTATGGCTCTGAACATATTGATGTCGCCATTAGCTTGGGAAGACAAGCTAGAACGTTAAGAGGCCTGGGCAAAGCGGAAGAAGCGCTACCTTTGATCCAGCGAAGTCTGACGATTTGTGAGTCAGTTTATGGCTTGGATAATCCCGAAGTAGCCACGCGATTAGGTAATCTGGCTACAATACTAAGTGCCCTGGACAAGGCGGAAGAAGCTCTACCTCTGCACCAGCGCTGTCTGGCGATTTACGAGTCGGTCTATGGCCCGGATCATCCTTATGTTGCCACGAACTTGGAAAACCAAGCAGCAGCGTTAGAGTCCCTGGGCAAAATGGAAGAAGCGCTGCCTTTGATTCAGCGCAGCTTGGAGATTTGTGAGTCGGTCTACGGCCCTGATCATTCTTATGTGGCCAAGAAAAATGAATACCTGGCTCACAAGCTAAGAGCCCAGGATAAAACAGATGAAGCGCTACCACTGTACAAACGTAGCCTGGCGATTAAAGAAGCTGCCCATGGACCAGATCATCCGGATATTGTTCAGAGTTTGATTTACCTGGCTCTTGCTCTTGAAGCTGTCGGTAATATAGAAGATGCTCTGCCTCTGATCCAGCGTTGCCTTACTATCAGAGAAACGCTCTATGAGCCTAAACATACCAAAATAATAAAGACCCAAAATAAGTTGGCTCAGCTGCAATTTAAGTTAAAACATTATTCACTCGCTAAGGCAGTGTATCTTGCGTTACTAGAAAAATGCGATGAAAAATCAACGGAATTTACCTATTTGAGTTTGTGGTTGGGCCGTACTTACTACGCGCTGATGCTGTACGACGAAGGGCTGAAATACTTACAAAACGCCTACGAGTGTTATCAAAAATACACATCGTCAGAACGAAAGGACTTGACCAACTGGTTTCTCGGAGTCAACTTTCTGGAGTTGGATCAGTATGAAGTAGCCAAGGGTGTACTCGAGGAAGAGCTTCAGATAACTCAACTGAAAAATGGTGCTCAGAGTGCTGATTACGGATTAGTATTGTCCGAGCTTGCACGAGCACTTTTCTGCCTGGGAGATGAATCACTGGCCCGTGACCACTTCTCCAGTTCTGTTGAAATCATTGAACAAGCTGAGAGTGAGTCGCATCGATTTATGGGGGTCTCTCTTTACCACTATGCCAGTGCAGAAGCCAGGGCCGGGAGGATTGCTACCGCAATTGAAAAACTGGAACAATCAATAACCATTTTGGATTGCGCTGTCGGGGACAATGATCACAATACAATTCGAGCAAGAAATTTGCTCAATAAATTAAGTTAATCGCGGTGACTCATCCGCTAATTGTATACACCACCTGAACAATAACCTGAGGATTATCCATGCTACAAATAGCATTTTTTCTATTGGCAGCTGTGTTAGGCGCCTATCTACTGAGTGCATTGACGATGGCTGTTGTCTTTGTGTTTGATGCCTTGATTGGTATATTTATCCGACAACAAAAAACAGAAAGAGATGATCCTGATAGGTTGATGAATATATCGGTGCGGGCATTTTCAGGTGGTTTGATTGCTTGCATAATATTCTTTGCATTATCGGTAAATTCGCACATGAATTTTTCTCAGCTGGGACGAGGAATTGTTACGATTTTCGTAGGTTTCCAATTGTTTATTGCGCTGAACCTTCTGGTCTACTCTGCAAGGCAACCAATCAGAACTGCAATAGCCGCAATTCTGGTTATTGGTGGTATACGCGCATTGCTATTGCACTTCAATTATTGGCCTGGAATACCGTTTGGCTTTTTTCATGAGTTTCAGTTATTCCTTATACCTGGGCATGGCTATCTGTTAAATACAGATATTTACTTTTTTGCTGTATCCTTCACCCTGATGATAATATTCCAGCGCATTAGAGGAGTGAAGGAAACATGAAGAGTATAATTTGCTCAGGATTTACTGTATCAAAAACCCTTGTAAATACTTCGCTCCTGCTTCGATAACATTTGCAATCAATTTGTGTGATGACGATGAGACAAGATAGAGTAAAAATTGCCACCATCAAGCCAACATCAACAGATGTTGAACGCCAATCCTGTTTCTTAAAAATCGCTTATTTTATAGGCAAGTTCCCTATCAATACCGATTACATCAAGGAAGGGGAGTCGAATCGACTTTTTGAAACCAAAGGCGAAGCTCTCGATTATGCAATTGATAAATTGCATTGTGACTATGTTGTGGTCGATAACGCAAAAGAAAGCAACACTTGCAGCATACTTGCAGAAGTCAGGGGTAGTCCTTTTTTTAAGGCGCCACCGCTTAGATATACAGCATGCTATTAAATCGTCGGCCCTGGTTAAACTCAGTAACAGCAACTATGATTCAAAGATGAACGATACAAATACCTTACATGCCGACGAAAAGCCTTTCCAATTAGTAAATCCGTCAGTGCTTCGGCTTGATGGACATCAAATCAAGGCACGAAGGCATAATTTTTCATACAACGAAGCAATTGAAAACCAGCGTAGGTTTGTTGCCTTATATGTTGATTATCTCTTACTCATTGAAAAACGCACTCTGGAATTCAATGGCAATAATCAGGAACAAATCCAGTTTCCGAACGTAGGGTCCAGTCTCGATATTTCACTTGGCTTTTTCGCGAGCTCCCTGAGTAAAATGCATGATATTGAAGTACTCATGAAAGACCGATCATTCAATCAACACCTGGCTTCCTTGACTTGCTTCAATTGGGAGTTCTACTTTTTACATTTACATCGCAATGCTCATCGAGATACTTCACCCACCGGTAAGAATGATAGAGAATGGAGACTGATGAAACAACGTTCCGTGCAGGAAACCCTGGATGATTTACAACCTATATCACAAGTGGTTTTTAGCACAGATGATAACTTTAAATGTGATTTGTGGAATTACTTTCAAAGTGAGCGTTCAAGTTTGAAGGAGCCCAAGTAGAAAGCACCATTTGTTTTGACATTGATTTAATTCCATAGATTGCAGGCATTTAACAGTAATTAAACATCTGCGGTGTCTATGCTAAGTTGTATGGAGGCTTTTCGATGAAATTCGCTAGATTATGGAAAGTGCGACACAGAGGATCAAATAGCAACTGGGAAAGAGATAATTATGATTCTGGAATGAACAACTGTAAGAAACAATGTGGCGCCAAAAGCAGCAGTAATATATCCTGCCGCCATGTTATCAACCATCGTACCTAAGCCTCCATGGCCACCGGTAAACATATAAAAGATAAAAAAATACCGGCAATATCAAATATTCCACTTCCATTCGGGTCGGACCTAACTAACTCATTGATTCTATGTACTTATTGCCCATAGAACACTATGATTTAAGCCTTAAAAGGCCCATTTGACAGGGAAAAACAAACTTTTAAGGAAAAGGCTATGCCCCGTGCAAATCGATATTTTCTAACGGGTTATATTTGGCGGGGTATTTAAAGACACCCAGCGATTGGAAAGGAAATTAAACTTCAGCTATTCAGCTGTGGCTTCAGTTAAATGAAGGTGAGATTAAGTCAAAAATAGGTTTTTGTTTAATCTTAATGGGTGTTTTTTCATCGGCTGGGTTCAAAGGACAAAATGAACCTGCAACTTGCATAAAAGGTTGGTGTTTGAAGGAGTTTTTAAGGGGGTGTTAGGTGTAGGTTATGTGTCAGGAAAAACTTCAGCGCACCGCTTTACACCGTGCACCCAGTTCTTTCCCATTTGTTCGCAAGCTTGTTTGATTTTGAAAGCGCTACCTACTAGAGATTTAAACGGGCTTTCGAAGTCCTTTGTCAGGTAAATCCAATGCCTGGAATCAATATTAAGTCGGGTTAGTATGTCTGGCAGATGGTCTGGAATGTATCCCTTTTTATCATCTCGCAGAATACGTCCAGTCCATTCCACCAGCTCAAGGTAATCGGTATATCGAAAGGGTAGACCTTTTGGCATTTTCTTACGCGGGTAGCCAGCGAATGGTAGTAACTCACTGGGTTGAGCACGTATTACTTCAGGGTTAACTAGGCTAGTCTGGGATTGGTGTTGGATACGTTTCTTAACCGAGGTGTGATCCGATGTCTCAGGTGTTTCTGCCATGCGGGAACGAATGGGATTGAGATCGACATAGGCCATGCAGGC
>JBNKMF010000083.1:0-23180 GCA_050292965.1 Gammaproteobacteria bacterium
GATATGATGCGGCAGAAGATTGATTATATTCATCAAAACCCGGTTAAACGAGGTTATGTAGATGAAGCTATTCACTGGCGATATTCCAGTGCTAGAGATTATGCTGGAAAGCCTGGGTTATTGGAGGTTTGTGTAGCATGGTAGTCCGGTATGCATTCCCATGCGGGAGCGTGGGAACGAGAGAAGTTTCAGTCACCCGCAAAGAGTAAACTGTGATTAACGTAAATGCTAATTTTGAGAAGAGCCTTTTAGTTTTCTTATTACTATTAGCGTTTTACGGTGATGCTTTTGCGAGCGCTACACAGGAAAGAATAGATCGAGATCTCGCCGAGGGTAAGCCCATAGTCATCCATGTGTCTGTCGCCTTAGCTGATAATAAGCATCAGTGGATAGCATCGGTTCCTGATGCTATCGGTAACGGTCAGAACCCACGTAACAATCTGTACTGGGGTGCTCGGTATGGATTGAAAACCTTTTTTGTAAAGGATGCTGGCTGGAAAATAATTAAAAAATTTCCCTCCAGGGACAGCAGGATATTAGAAAGTCTGGTGTTTTATAAACTGATTAAGCGACATGGACGATCTGTACAAGCTTATCTGATAGCTGATGCCAGGGATGGGCGATATATTTCCGAAACCATTCAACAGTTTTTACGTTATAGCTCCGGGGCTGATGTAATAACCATAGATCTCCAGGGCCAGCTTAATCTGCAAGCAGGTGGAGCAGCTCATTTAAATGTCTATATCGGACACGATGCCTTGATGGATTATTTTGGTTTGAAGGACAAAACCATTCAGAATCCAGAAAAAGCTCCTGATGCACCCCAAAGCGATAGCATTGTATTGGCCTGTAAAAGCAAACCTTATTTTGAATCCCGCCTGAAAGCTATAGGTTCTCACCCTCTGTTGTTAACAACCGGGTTGATGGCACCAGAAGCCTATACTCTGAATGCGGCCATTATGGAGTGGGTTATGGGTAAGGGAGATAGTCAAGTACGTAAGTCTGCAGCAGCTGCCTATGCTAAATATCAGAAAATCAATTTAACTGCAGCAAAGCGGTTGTTTGCTGTTGCGCCATAATTATTCAAAGGTCCTGGGCCTTCACCCTCTCATTCGAATGGTTTAGTGGGAGCAGACTATCTGGAAGCCTGTTGATAATAGCAATATATTCATCTTGATCAGGGAGTAGGCGGTTACCCCAGTTTCTGGTTCCCATGCTCGGTACTGCTTGGCTCTGGCATCCTACCTCCTCCTTCGCTGGAGTCGTGCTTCGCTCTCGATATTAGCTCGGCTCGGGCTTCCTGCTTTGCCCTACCACCTATGAAACAGGTTGGGTTTTAAAAAGAGTGTAGCCCTGGATTATCATTTTAGCATCTGGTATGCAATAGACTCCTGGAGTAAATAAGGTTGTAATAACCTGGAAGAGGATGACCTGAAAACCAGGAAATGCCTAAGTTCTATAATTGAACAATATGATATTGAAATCTGGGCCTATGGGCATACCCATGACAATCTGGATACTGTCGTTTATGATACTCGTATTGTTTCCAATCGGGCAGGTTATCCCGGCGAAAATGTAAAAGGCTTTGATGTGGGGCTATGTATTGAGTTATGAGATTCCTTTTTACGGATTAAATGGAGAATGAGCTAAATGAAATTTTCAGCAATTTTTTTACTTTTACTCATCCCGGTTTTTGCGTGTGCAGAGGATGGTGTTATAGCCGATTTTATACTTGGTAAGTACCTGCTGGTCGGTAAGGGTGTCGATACTCAGCAAACCTATACCGGCGAGATTATTATTTATCGTGATGATAAAGGGCTGAAATTAATACGTATGATCAATGGTCAGTCGACTGTTGCCGATGTGGGTTTCGAGACTACACTCGGAGGCGATAAGAAGGTTATCCGTATACGCTTTAAGCAGGCGGATAAGTCCTACGAAGAAACCTGTCTGTGGCAGAGTGACCTGGATAATTACGCACGTATTAGCTGTTACCTTTACCATTCTGGTAACAATACCAAAGACCCGGGAATGGAGGTTATGTTTCATGACCATACAGCGGATTAACAGAGGGGCATTATATGTAGATGCCATGCCCCTAAGTCGACCTTTCTGGTTCCCATGTTCCGTGTGGTAATCCATACTTCGCGTGGTCAACTCGAACCCGTATGCATTCCCACGCGAGACGCCTAAAGGGATTTAGGTGATACGAGCTCAAGGACGAGCGAAGGTAGAACAATGCAGGACGCCTATATGGACATAGGTGTAGGGCAAAGCAGGAAGCCCGGGCCGAGCGTGGGAACGAGAATCTACTAAAGTTTGAAAATCATTATGATGAAGCCTCTTTTAATTATCCTGCTCATTTTTTCAGCCAATGCTTTTTCTGAACAAAGCACCTGCTTTGGCACGACGGCAAATGGTCGATTAGAGAATGGTCAGCAGTTACCTTCCAATGGACCGAATTTCGAGTCTTATAGTTTTTTGGCCGAAACCGCAGGAAGAACATTCGTACACTCGGCGGTTGCGTCCATTATTGTTTTTAGCTACAAAGCACTTGAGGCTTCACAATCAGGTAAGGTTTTTAAATACGCTGAGACAGGATTTAAAGAGGGTGGTAAGTTCTGGCCGCATAAAACACATCAAAATGGTTTGTCGGTTGATTTTATGACGCCGGTAAAAAATGCCGATGGTGTTTCGGTGCATTTACCCACCTCACCATTAAACAAATTTGGCTATAACATTGAGTTCAATAAAGCGGGTGTGTATGAAGACCTGAGTATCGATTACGAAGCGATGGCCGCGCATATCGTGGCACTACATAAAGCCGCGAAATCTCAGGGCTATGATCTATGGCGAGTTATCTTTGATCCACAGTTACAAGCGGGTCTTTTTAACACACAGTATTCAGATTATCTGAAAGCCAATATTCAATTCTCCAAAAAAAGATCCTGGGTCAGGCATGACGAGCATTACCATGTTGATTTTCTGATACCTTGTGAGAGGTTGTAGTAATCAAGCGTTAAAGTACCGCGAAAGTCGATCCTAATCCTGATTTTACGAATTGTGCCTAAAAAAACGATTGATAGTTCACAATATATGAACTATCGTTCACATATTGTGAACTATTGGGATTAGATGCATGAGTCAACTTGGAGATGCTCTATTTACTACAACTCAGCAAAAAGTACTGGGGTTGTTGTATTCTCGGCCGGAAAAGACTTTTTATACCAAAGAGATTCTGCGTATGACCGGTATGGGTGTGGCTACGATCAAGCGTGAGCTGGATCGTATGTTAGCCTCTGGTATTATCAGTATGATTAGAATAGGAAACCAGCATCATTACCAGGCTAATGAAGGGTGTCCTATCTATTCAGAATTGCTAGGGATTGTTCGCAAAACTTTTGGTATTTCAGATATCATTAAAAATGCATTGATGATATTGGATAATCAAATTGTTTTTTCATTTATCTATGGGTCAATTGCTAAGGGAGAAGAGACTACTGCTAGTGATATTGATATTCTGCTGATAGCGGATGGCCTGGCTTATGCGGATGTTATGGCGCAACTGATGGATGCTGAGCAATTATTAGGGCGACCAGTTAATCCTTCGATTTATACGCTCGGGCAAATTAAGGAGAAGTTACAACAAAACAATGCTTTTATAAGCAGAGTAATGGAGCAGCCAAAAATATGGCTAAAGGGAAGCGAAGATGACATTAGAGCATTTAGATAATTTAGTAAAAATTCAAAAATTAAAGGCAGAACCACCTGATCAGCATGAATTTGATGGAATGTTGAAATCGGCCAGGATTCGGTTACAGGATTCTCAGTTTTCTGGCTTATCAGAAGATAGCCAGTTTTCTTTGGCGTATGGTGCAGCTCATGCACTGGCTTTGGCTGCATTACGTTGGCATGGTTATCGTTCCGATAATCGTTATCTGGTTTTCCAGTGTTTACAGCATACAGTCGGCTTAACCAATGCTAAATGGCGAGTACTCGATCTATGTCATAAGCAACGCAATCAGGCGGAGTACGAAGGGCATTTGGAGATCACTCCGCAATTACTCAAAGAACTAATTGAAGTCACTAAGGAATTATTGGAGCTGGTAGAAGCTTTAGCTCCGATAAATTGATAGCAATCAAATTGCTCTATCATGCGCTGCCAAAGATTAAGAATATGAAAATCCAGATACTCAGTGACCTTCACAATGAATTCCTCAGAAGTGGTATCTCCTACCCAAAGCATAAATGGTCCGGTTCGATTCCTGAAATAGATGCCGATCTGATTATTCTGGCCGGTGATATCGATACCGGAACAAAGGGCGTCGAGTGGGCGCTCTCTGAGTCGGATCGTTTGAAGAAAAACATTGTGTATGTTCCTGGCAATCATGAGTTTTACGGGCATGAATATTTTGGTATGAGTGCTGATATTTCTAACTTGTGTAAGGGTAGTGCTGTGCATTGCCTGAATCCGGGCGTATATATTCAGGATGATTTACGTATTATTGGCGCGACTTTATGGACGGATTATAAGGCTGATATTTCAGTGCCACAGGACCTGGCTATGTACTATGTAAAAAATGCTCTGGCTGATCACCGGAAGATTACTTTTAAATCGAAAAATAATTTCAGGAAGTTTCTACCTGATGATGCATGGGCGTTACATATAAAAGAGTTGAGCTTTATCGAACAGCAACTAGAAATTCCTTTTTCAGGAAAAACGGTTGTTGTGAGTCATCATGGGCCACATCCGATCTGTCAGCATCCATGCTATCCGGTAACTGAGATCAGTAGTGCCTTTCATTCAGATCTAAGTCGGGTGATTAAGCAATATGCTATGGATGTCTGGGTCTATGGTCATACCCATGCCAATCTGGATAGCGTGGTTTTTGATACTCGAATTATTTCCAACCAGGCTGGTTATCCAGGTGAAAACGTGAGTGACTTTGATGCGGGGTTTACTGTTGAGTTATGAACGAAAGTCCTGTTTAGCAAAATTCAGTATTGCGACCAATACCATTGCATGTGGTTTCCCCAGCCAACGCTGCGGATTCATACAAATGATTTGTAGATAATTTTTGGGGTAGGGCATTTTTGAATTCCATCTCCTGACCGTACCTTGCTGCCTCAGTGCGTTTGAATTTGAGCAATCAGGTCTTATCTATACAAAACCATTAGTTCCGTATCATCATTAGCGGTAGATCTATAGATTGTATATATCTCGAATTTGAATGTTTAGCTTAATCAATAACTGGCGTAACCAACGTATCATCAAGCGCTCTAGCTTTACGCCAGAACAATGGCTACAGGCATTCGAAGCGCTTCCATTTCTGTATGATCTGACATCCGATGAGCAGGGTCGGTTACGTGAACTTGCTATTCTTTTTTGCCACCGTAAGAACTTCGAAGGCGCTCATGACATGGTCGTAACCGATACGATGCGTCTGAGCATTGCGTTACAGGCTTGCCTGCCAATCCTGAATCTGAATCTGGATGCCTATGACGGTTGGGTGTCGATTATCATCTATCCGGCGAGCTTTACACCTGACCGGGTTTATATCGATGAATCAGGCGTCGAGCATCATGGACGACGCGGTCTATCCGGTGAGGCCTGGCATCGTGGTCCAGTGATTCTGGCCTGGGAAGATGTCGAGTATTCTGCAGTGGACGATGGCTCCAATCTGGTCATCCACGAGTTTGCACATAAGCTTGATATGCAAAACGGAAATGCCAACGGTTTCCCGCCCCTGCATAAGGATATGGATTTCGAGACCTGGACACAGATTTTCCATGCTGGCTTTGATGATTTGCGACGTTGTTGCGAGATGGATATTTATACCGGCATTGACTGTTATGCGGCGAGTGCACCGGCGGAGTTCTTCGCGGTGCTCAGCGAGGTGTTCTTCTTGCGCCCCGATCTGCTGCAACCACTCTACCCAGCGGTGTATGATCAGCTGCGACAGTTTTACCGGCAGGATCCGTTGCGACGTGTTTTGCATAGGCAGAGCCATTAGCGATTGAGAGGGATGTGCCAGGTCTTACATTCCTTGCCTTCGACACAGTTTTGTTTTTTTGGAAGTAGTGCAATAATATTCACTCGGACATGAAGTACTTTAAATCGAAAGAGCCCACCCCAACTCACCTGCCTGAGAGTGCTGCTTAATTTATTCAGTAATACTTAAAATTAAAGCCCTTATTTTGAAAAAAAACTGAATTGTCATTGCTAGTACAGCGCTTTGAACTATATATGTTCAAAGCTGAGAGCATATTAGATTATCCTGCTGACAGTATGTTCAAAAATCGATCAAAGGCTCTTTAAATAAGAAATCATAGATTAGTTGAAAATTGATGAATAACACATTCCAGAAAATAGCTCGTAATGCTACAGGCGCATCTGAGATTTTCCATATCGAGGATATCCAGAGCCTGTGGAGTGGTTATGGCAAGATCATGCGTTATGGCCTGCGTGGTGGTGACTGTAACTCGGTGGTGATCAAGCATGTGAAGCTGCCGGATCAGGCTCATCATCCACGTGGCTGGAATACGGATCTTTCGCATCAGCGAAAAGTAAAATCCTATCATGTGGAAAGTGCATGGTACAGGGACTTGAGCAAAGCCTGTGATGAATCTTGTCGTGTGCCGCATTGCCTGGCGCTTGAGGAAGATGCGGATGAGTTCCTGATGGTATTGGAGGATCTGGATGCCAGTGGTTTTCCTTTACGCAAGGGGTCGGTGAGCATGGAGGAGATGCTCACCTGCCTGCGCTGGTTGGCTCACTTTCACGCAACTTTTATGGGCAAGAAGCCTGATGGACTTTGGTCGGTAGGTAGCTACTGGCATCTGGAAACTCGTCCCGATGAGTTAGCCGCACTGGATGACCATGAGTTAAAGGCTGCAGCAGGCGCTATTGATCAGGCCCTGAGTTCTGCACGTTACCAGACCCTGGTTCACGGTGATGCCAAGCTGGCTAACTTCTGTTTTTCAACTTCTGGGGAACAGGTGGCAGCGGTGGATTTTCAGTATGTTGGTGGTGGCTGTGGTATGAAGGATGTGGCTTACTTTATCGGTAGCTGCCTTTACGAAGAAGATTGCGAACGGCATGAGAAAGTCCTGCTCGATTATTACTTTGCCTGGCTAAAAGAAGCTCTGCTGGAGCGCCGTATTAATGTTGATCCTGAAGCTGTTGAGCAGGAATGGCGAAACCTTTATCCACTTGCCTGGACCGACTTTCATCGCTTTGTTAAAGGCTGGAGTCCCGGCCACTGGAAGATACACAGTTATAGCGAACGACTTGCCAGAGAAGTGGTCGCGAAGATAAGCGCATGATGCTCTCAACAGACGACCTGTTAGCTTTGCAGCAAACTGCGATTTCGGCGGCGACTGAGGCTGGCCTGTTGATTGCTGAGCGGGCAAATCAATCGGTTGATGTGCTGCATAAAACAGGGGGGAGTAGTCTGGCATCACAAGTATTAACCGAGGTGGATCTAGCCAGCGAAGCAGTAATTTTAAAATGGTTAAAACCCAGCTGTGCGCAATTTGATCTTGCGCTGTTAACTGAGGAAACCATCGACGACAGGTCGCGCCTGCAAAAGGATTATTTCTGGTGTGTTGACCCGCTTGACGGGACGTTGTCTTTTATTGAGTCGACGGCGGGATATGCGGTCTCTATTGCCCTGGTTTCTCGCGCAGGCGTGCCGCTTGTTGGGGTGGTTTACGACCCAGTTACCAGTAAGCTTTATTCGGCTGTGCAGGGGCAGGGAGTCTGGCTTAATGCTCAGCCCTGGCGTCCGGATTTTAATGATTCGATTGAGGGAAAGGTATTAACGCTAGTTTGTGATCGAGGCTTTTTACAAAGAAGCGATTACCCAAAAATCCAGCTGGCACTTGAAGTAGCCTGTGACAGGCTGGGGCTTTCCGGTATACAGACTTTAGATAAAGGAGCCGGAGCTGTAATGAATGCTATCTGGGTGATAGAGCATCAGCCTGCCTGTTATTTCAAGTTACCCAAGATAGAAGCCGGAGGGGGAAGCCTGTGGGATTTTGCTGCCAGTGCCGCTATCTTGAACGAACTCGATGCGGTCGTCAGTGATCATTATGCTCAGCCATTAGAACTTAACCGTACAGAGTCTACTTTCCTGAATTATAAAGGTGTGATATTTGCCAGTCATCGGGCGTTGGCTGAAGTTATCAGGGTTAATGATATAGATCATGCAGAGATGTCATGATTATATCAATTAACCTTCAAATATAGGTTGATAGTTCTCTATATATGAACTATCAGTCATATATAGAGAACTATCTATGTTTATTGCATGAGTAAGCCTGGAGAAGGGCGATTTACTACTTAGACGTGATTAAACAAATTGATGAAACTGGAAGGGTGAATAGAGGAGAAGTTACAACAAAAATGCATTTATAAGCAGGCTGATGGATCAGCCAGGAACAAGGCTAAAGGGATGCGAAGATAACATCAGGGGATTTAGATAATTTTGTAATACTTCAACAGTGAAGGTCTGGGCCGACTGGTTTGAATGGTTTTGATGGTAGGTTGAAATCAGCCAGTACAGGGTCACATGATTCTCAGTTTTCGTTGTATATGGTACCGCACATGCTCTCGCTTAGGCTGCATTACGCTGGCAAGGATATCGTTGCTCAATTACTCAAGTAATTTTTAACCGATAAATTTATAGCAAATGAAAATTTAGAGTTATGTTGATGAAAACTAGAAGTCTGAGGTCTATTTACCAACTCAAGATCTCGCTCAAGGGTATACACCCGACTATCTGGCGTAGACTACAGGTTTCCAGCGTGATGAAGCTGGAAGACCTGCACATAGTTTTACAGGTTTGTATGGGGTGGTTTAACTCACATCTGTATGAATTTATTACAGACTCCAATCGCTATGGGGATCCTGAAGAAGCAGGGTTGTCTGGGTTAAAAGATGCGACTAACGTCCGTCTTTATGAAGTTATGAAAAATGAAAAAGATACGCTGTTGTATCTTTACGATTATGGTGACTCCTGGGAACATGCTGTGGAATTAGAGAAGATCCTGCCGTTTGAGATTGATCGACAACTACCCTTCTGCCTGGCGGGTGAAAACGCCTGCCCTCCTGAGGACGTCGGTGGTCCGTCAGGGTATTACTATTTCCTGGAAGTTATTGCCAATCCATCTCATCCTGATTATGAAGAAATGCGGCGCTGGGTTCATAGTGATTTTGATAGGAAGGATTTTGACATGCCATTGGCGAATTGTCTTTTAAGCGAGTATAGCTAACAGCATAGATTACGCTGTTGCCAGAAATTAAAAATAGCAACCAGCATATTCAGGTTAAACTCCATCTACCCATTCTTTCAATGCCTGAATTTCTGCCACATAAAAATCATCATCAAAGGTCGTCATCATGGTGGATAGTCCTTGTGTGCGAGTGAGTAAATGCATGGCGAGTTGATCAGCCTTGTCGAGTTTGCCCAGTTTTTCGAATTGTTTTACCAGCCAGTCACGGAACAGGCTGAAGATCTGTGTTGCATTGTCTCGCATAGCATGTTGAATTTTGGAAAGCTCCAGGCATAAGGTGCCTACGGGGCAGCCGTATTGTGAGAGGTTGGTTTTATTATGGATCATCAGGTCGATAAATCTATGGATTAATATTCTGGAATCTGATTCACTCTGGCTCCAATAATCAAGCATGTGCTGGATGGAGCATAAGCGACTCTTTATTACAGCATCGAGAATTTCATCTTTGGTTTTGTAGTGGTAGTAAAAATTACCACGTGAGATGTTTACAGCTCTGGCGATGTCGCTAAACGAAGTTTTCTCATAGCCACGCTGATAAAAAAGCTCGTCGGCTTTCTCAATGATTCGTTGCTTGATGGCATCGCCTTTACTACCCATTTCTCTGTTTCACTCATTATGATGCCTGTGGGTCATTGTAAATGACCCACAGGTATTGTTTATCAGGCAGTTAAAAACGGATAGTCAGTGTAGCCAGCTTCTGCTCCGCCATAAAATGTACTCTGATCGGGGGTATTTAATTCTGCATCAGATTTCAAGCGCTCTACCAGATCCGGGTTGGCCAGGAAAGGTACACCGAAGGCAATCAAATCTGCATCCCCATTGTTTAGTGTTTGTTCGGCACGTGTTTTATCGTAGCCTACGTTGCCGATATAGACGCCGTGATACAGACGCTTTAATTCTCCATAATCAATAGTCTTTTCCTGCGTTGCCATATCACCTTCAAGAATATGAAGATAGGCCAGGTCTCTCGAATTAAGTTGTTGAACAAAATAACTGAAATGGGTTTTCGGGTCTGAATCGCTCATGGAGTTAAAGCTGTTTTCAGGGCTTAAGCGTACACCGACTCGGTTGGATGGCCAAATTTCAAGTACTGCATCCAGCACCTGGTTGAGGAAACGCATGCGGTTTTCCAGACTGCCACCATATTCATCTTCGCGCTGGTTGCTACCATCACGTAGAAACTGGTCGATCAAATAGCCATTAGCGGCGTGAACTTCTATGCCGTCGAATCCAGCCTGTTTAGCCTGCTCGGCGGCATGACGGTATTGCCCCACGATGTCGGTAATCTCATCACTGAGCAGCGCCCTTGGTGTAACAAAGGCTTGCATACCTGTCATGGTGGGCGTTTCTCCATCGGGTTTGATGGCTGATGGTGCTACCGGTGTTTGTTCTTTGGGTAACAGGCTGGGGTGTGAAATTCGACCGGTATACCATAGTTGTATGAATATCTTACCGCCTGCCTGATGGACTGCTTCATTAACCTGCCTCCAACCGGTTACCTGCTGTTCGCTATAGATTCCCGGTGTGCCAGGGTAGCCTACACCATCAGCAGAAACCTGTGAGGCTTCGGTAATGATTAATCCCGATGTTGCACGCTGTCTATAGTATTCTGCATTTAGCGTGGTGGGTGCATTGCCTTCACCGGCTCGATTACGCGTCATGGGTGCCATTACCAGGCGGTTGGATAACTCCAGATCGCCAAGCTTGAAAGGGGTGAATAATGATTGTGGCATGGTGATTGTCTCCTTGGGTGATAAAATTAGGACGGTCGCCCTAAAAAGTCAGCAAAAAGTAATACGGACGTCCTAAAATGTCAACCGTAGTTTGTTAAGGAAGCTTTGATTGAATCTGGGTGAGCAGAATGGGCCGCAAGGCTGACGTACACGATTCAATCAGAGATTCCATAAAGATCGATGGGGATATCTCAGGATTCCCTGATGGTTTCTATTGTCACCAGGGCGCTATAGGCGGCCATATAGGCGGTACGTATTTAGAGCACTACACCAGGGTGAGTGTTCGTAAAAACATGTTGGTTCTAGACGAAGTGCTTTATCTTGCTTAAAAGCACTTTGCCTGAATTCAATGTAATCAGGTACAAAAAAAGAACTTGCTTGTATTCAAGTACTTTCTATATTTTTGGTCCTAGTACCTCAATAAATTCGGATGAGTTTACACAATCGTTTGGAGTCGTATCATCCACATAGTACACATTGATGGCCGCGTCATATTTTAAACACTCAGGATCATATTCGCCAATTTGCCCAATATCTCGAGCGCTATATGAGTAGGTTATATCTGTCCCTGTATGATGTAGAGTTGCTTTTGAGTTGTCACCATAAGCTCTAAAGGTGTTTAAACAGCGCATTTCCAGTACGTCGTTATAAGTGGTGTAATTGGCTTCAGCTTTATCGCTCATCATGGAAAAAGAGCTCAACTGATCATTCAAACTACACTGTCCTTCTACTTCGAGGTAGAAACCGGAATCAGTGTTTGTTTGAAAGGAAAGTGTAAATAAGATGTCTCCAATATCAGCGTGCCGATATGTTGTTGCGCCCTCGTTGCTTGAAATGCTGTTGTCCGTGATTGCGTAGACTGTGGTTTCAGGCCCAAATCCAAAATCTTCTTCCTCAGTTATCCTGCTTCCATTCAATGTTGTCGTTCTCGCGATACTCGCTTCGTCTACTGAGACGAAATTCCCACTACTGTATTCATATTCGTCAAGATACTGGGTTTGCGATGAGCTGGGAAACATGTACTTCAACAAGTCAATTGCCCCTGAGCCGTCTCCATTCCCCATTCCATATACAGGACCAGAATCAGTTCTACTTCCATCTCCACCTCCACCTCCGCAGGCACTGAGACCGGCTGCAAGACTCCAGGATAATAATCCTGCAATGACAATCTTATTTGTTACGTTAATTTTTTTAAAGTTTTTCACAGCTAAATGCTCCAATATTAACAGCCCATTTATAATAAAACCTTTGCGTAGAAAACGGGGCTAAATGTGACTTAGTTCTTGAGGCACGGCCCCCCGATGATCCACGACATATTGAACCTTATGCGCTCCTGATTTTATCGACGTTGATAAGTGTAGCAATTATTAGTTTTGAAGACGAACTTTTGTCTATGGCAGTGGCAATCAAGCTGGTCTCCCAATTAAAGATGACCAGGATAAAAACAAGCCATCCTAACGCGCTAAGTCGATATCCCATGATTCCTTGATGGTTTCCATCGCGACCAGGGTGCGTGAGTCGCGCACGCCAGGGAGTTCCTGAACAATCTCTCCGAGTAGTGCCCGATAGGCAGCCATGTCGGCAATACGAACTTTGAGTAGATAGTCAAAATCACCCGATACCAGATGGCATTCCTGTATGGCGGGCCACCTGGTGACAGCTTTACGAAATTCGTCGAACACATTGCCTGAGCTGTAGTTGAGGCTGATTTCGACAAAAACCAGCAATGCTGCATCCAGTTTGTCTGCGGGCAGTCGGGCTTTGTAATCCAGTATCCAGCCGTCGCGTTCCAGACGTTTGACGCGTTCCAGGCAGGGGGAAGTACTCAGGCCCACCTTGTCGGCCAGTTCTACATAGGAAAGTCGACCGTTTTTCTGCAGCTGCGACAAAATATTTCGATCGATTCGGTCAAGACCCTTAGTCTTATGTTCGTTAGCCATAAAATAATCTGTATATATTGTAAATAACAAATTATATTCTGTGAAAAATAATTAAACAGCAACAATTATTTCTGTTTAATCCTTAAAATTCGGTTTTATCCATTGATATTGACCTAAGGGGATCAGACATGCATATAGTTATTCTTGGTAGCGGCATTATCGGCACTACTTCTGCTTATTATCTGGCAAAGCAGGGTCACAGTGTGACCGTTGTCGATAGACAGCCTGCTGCTGCTATGGAAACCAGCTTTGCCAATGCTGGTCAGATCTCTCCCGGATATTCAGCACCCTGGGCGGCTCCCGGTATCCCCATGAAAGCGGTTAAGTGGATGCTGAGCAAACACTCTCCTCTGGTGGTTAGCCCAAAACCCGAATGGTCAAAGATTAAATTTATTACGCGCATGCTGGCCAACTGTAACGCTAGTAGTTATGCCGTTAACAAGGGTCGCATGTTGCGCCTGGCTGAATACAGTCGTGTCAGCCTGCAGCAGTTACAGCAGGAGCTGAAGCTTGATTACGATGGTGAAAGTAAAGGTACATTGCAGCTTTTTAGAACTGAGAAGCAATTGAAAGCGGCCGCTAAAGATATCGCATTACTGGAAGAGCATGGCGTGCCTTATGAGTTACTGGATGCCGATGGCTGTGTGAATGTAGAGCCGGGTCTGGCAGCGGTTAAGCATAAAATTGTCGGTGGTCTGCGACTGGTACTGGATCAGACTGGTGATTGTTTTAAGTTGTCTACCGAGTTGGTGGAGCGTTGCAAGGAGATGGGTGTTGAGTTCAAATTCGATACTCAGATCAAATCACTCAATATGCAGCAAAATGAAATAGTTTCAGTGACTACCGATGCCGGTGAGTTAACAGCTGATAAATACGTGATGGCGCTGGGTAGCTATTCTACTGAGTTATTAAAGCAGGTGGGTATTAACAGCCCCGTGTATCCGGTGAAAGGTTATTCGATCACTATTCCTGTAACGAATGAAGCTGCAGCACCGGTTTCGACCATTATGGATGAGACCTATAAGGTAGCGCTTACCCGTCTGGGGGATCGTATCCGTGTTGCGGGTACCGCTGAATTAAATGGCTATGATTTGAGCCTGAGCGAAAAACGCGGTGACACCATCCGTCACGTGGTATCGGATCTATTTCCTGAGGGTACGGATCTGAGTGAAGATAATCTATGGACCGGTCTGCGTCCGATGACGCCAGATGGAACGCCTATCATCGGTGCAACTGATGTGTCTAATCTATTCCTGAATACCGGTCATGGCACACTGGGCTGGACTATGAGTTTTGGTTCTGGACGCCTGCTGGCAGATATCATCAGTGGTGCTCAAACGGATATCGAATGTGATGACCTGTCTATCAAGCGCTATAGCAATACATTTGGCAGTAATCGTGAGCTGGAAAAAGCACTGGTAACACGTTAAAAAAAACATTCAAGAAAATCATCCAGCCAGCACCGCTATGGTGCTGGCTGGTTACTCAGTTAAAAATTCAAGACTTTTAGTCTTTAATATTCCCCGTTAAAGTGATGTTTCCTCTTAAAACCTAAATTATCTCAGGTTTATTCCATAATATGCTTAAATCACTAGCGTATATTACATCCTGCTTCAGGATTGGTAGAGTTACGCCTATATTTTCTGAATCTAGTAGCTTGAAAGATAAGAGGTCAAATGAATAAAAATATCAGTTCGCGGACAACACTCGAAAAAGCATTACGCATCAATCTTGATGCGAATAAATATGGCTCTATCGCTGAAATTGGCGCTGGCCAGGAAGTAGCGCGTAACTTTTTCAGAGCGGGTGGCGCTGCTGGCACTATTGCTAAAACCATGTCGGCCTATGATATGAAGTTTTCTGATGCGATTTATGGCGTTCAGGAAGATGGTCGTTATGTAAGCTGCGCTCGGGTTCAGGCAATGCTGGCAAAAGAGTATGGTCTGGTGATTAACCGGGTGAGTGGTTCTCGGACTAAGTCTTCGCGCTACTTTGCTTATGGTGCAACCGTGTCAGCCAAGAGCTACAGAGGTAACAATGAATGTCATGCATGGTGTGGTATTCGCCTGCAGATGTATCCCGATGCACCCGCTTCCGAAATCCTGGTCCATGTCCGTATGCGTGATAACGAGGCAGATGCTCAGCAACTGGCCTTAGGTGTGTTTGGGGTTAATCTGATTTACGCCGCTTATTACTATTGTGAAGATCCGAAAAAAATCATTGATTCCTTAACGGACAATCTGGAGCAGGGCCAGCTTGAACTGGATTCTATAGCGTTCAGTGGGCCTTATTTTGACGATCTGGATAATCGTGTTCTCAATATTCATCTTATTCGAAGCTGGAAAACACGTGCCATTATGTTTAAGCCGGATGGATCGGTTGTGGTGCCTGCTGAGATGTTATACAAGAAAAATGTACTGACTATTCGAGGTACCTTCCGACCTATTACCAGATTAAATGTCGATATGATCGAGCAGGGGTTTAAGTTTTTTACCCAGATGGATGGCGTGAATGAAGATAACAGCATTGCCCTTGCCGAAATCTCTCTTAATGATATGCGCGGTAATGATTTGAATGTTTCCGAAGAGGATTTGATTGAGCGTGTTTCAGTGCTTAATTCATTGGGTTATAGCGTTATGATTTCGGATTACACGCGTTATTTTTCTCTTCGCGCCTATTTCAGACAGTTCACTAAATTACAGATTGGGATTGTTGTGGGTATCGTGAATATTCGAGAGATCTTTGATCGCCAGAGTTACAAGGGGGTTGAGGGTGGTATTCTGGAAGGCTTTGGCAAACTGTTTCCTGACCATACGCGGTTACTGGTGTACCCGGAGCTTGATAAGTCTGGAGAGCTACGCGATTATACCAATGTTGATTTACCAGATAATCTCAAGTTTCTGTATAAGCATTTACTGGATAATAACTTTATTTTTGGTATTGAGTGCAGCGATCATGAGCTGTTTAAGATTTACTCGCGTGAAGTCTATAACGATCTTAAAAATGGTCGAGGTGAGTGGGAAAAATGTTTACCAGAGGGTGTGGCAGAAGAAATTATCGCTAACAGGTTTTTCGGGTATAGAGACTAGGAACCTCTCGGATTCAGCATGAATCTACTGCGGAAAAGGTATTTTGGCCAACAACCCGATCATTTTCGTTAACCAGGCTCACTATTCGCCTCAAATGATCGAAATATTTGACTCAAAATCCCATTCCATCGCTACGATAACCTAAACACGACAGGCTCCTGGCGCGAGATGAATCGGAGCTGGATATAGTAAAATATTTAGCCTCAGAAATTATTGACTGGGGCAATAGATCACTTATTATCCTAACACCTGATTGTGGCAGCTTGACTCAAATCGCATAAAGCCTAGTGAGGTAGGTGGCTGTGATGAGAGAATAATTTCTCAGCTAATTTGTGCACACTTTCGTGTAAGTGGTTTTTGAAACTTGTGGCAAGTTCTGAAATGTATTCAGCACGCATTTGTTCGGCTTCATGCAGATAGTAGTTAATATCTATATCGCCTTTTGCATCGCATTTATAATCAGTTTCGTTTTCCATGACGGTCTCCAGTTAGTCGAATATTTAATGATTTGAATGTTAGTATTCGGCTATCCGTTGTACAAACGATCAAATTTCAACTAAAAGATGAATAATATTCACCCGAGGAAAACACTATCAGGCGCTTACCCCCATTAAATTCGCTGCGGGTATTTGAATCGGCTGCTCGTCATGAGAGTTTTGCTGCTGCTGCGGAAGAGTTATTTATAACAGCATCGGCAGTGAGTCATCAGGTTAAGGCGCTGGAAAGGTATCTGGGGCTGCAGCTATTTATCCGTAGTAATCGTAAGGTTGAGCTCACTCCAGCTGGTCGAAATTATCTGATTCCTGTTAAGCAATCGCTGAATGAAATGGAGGTCGCTACCCAGCATATTACCTCTAATCCTGAGGCGGATATCGTCACTATTAGCACGGCACCTAATTTTCTGGTGCGCTTTTTGATGCCTCGCTTAAAGGATTTTCAGCAGAAATATCCCGATGTTGAATTACAGTTAACAGCATCCAACGAACTGGTTGATTTGTATACATCCAATATCGATATGGCGATATATTTCGGGCATGGCGACTGGCATGATATCGATGTGCATTTTTTACATAATGTATATTTGGTACCTGTGTGCAGCCCTGAACTGCTGGCTGAGGGTATACCACTGGACGAGCCTGAAGATCTTAAAAATCATACACTGATTCATGTCACCAAGCGGCTGTACGAATGGCCAGAATGGCTTGAGCTTGCGAACATTCCGAATAAAGGTTTTTCCAGGGGCCTGCAAATATCCAGTAGTCAGTTAGCTACCCAGGCGGCACGCGAGAGTTTAGGAATTGCTCTGGCTGATGCAACCCTGTCAGCTCGAGAAATTGAGCAGAATAAGTTGATCATGCCATTTGATATTTTATTAGATAGTCATCGTTCGTTTTATCTTGTGCATCAAAAAAATCGCCCCCTTACCTACGGCATGAATGCCTTTAAGGACTGGTTGATCTCCACAATGCCACAGAACCAGGGATAAACTTCATCAAATGCTTTTTGTGGTGTTGAATATTGTAGCGCCTGTATTTTTGGTGATTGGTTCTGGTTGGCTGTCGATGCGTATGAAGTTATTCAACGACAGTATGGTGGATGGCCTGATGAGGTTTGCCACTCAGCTTGCTGTGCCCTGTCTTTTATTTCGCGCTATCTCTACACTCGATTTATCCACTGCTTATAACTGGAACCTGATGTCGGCATTTTATATTGGTGCCGCAGTGAGTTTTTTCAGTGCCAGTTTGATCATGTGGAAGTTATTTGAACGTAAGCCTGGTGAATCCATCGCTATAGGTTTTGGTGCATTGTTTTCGAATTCAGTACTGCTTGGACTGCCAATATCAGAGCGTGCATGGGGTGTAGAGAATATGTCGTCGGTATACGCTATTGTTTCTATCCATGCGCCATTTTGTTATTTGCTGGGCATTAGTTGTATGGAATTGGTTCGGTCCGATGGTCGGTCTTTGATAGCTACCAGCAGGGTGGTGATTAAATCGATGTTCAGGAATAGCCTGATGATAGGTATCGGCCTGGGCTTTGTGGTGAACCTGAGTGGATTGCAGTTACCCGGAGTATTGCTGTCGGCAGTTGATATTCTGAGTGATTCAGCTTTGCCTGTTGCCTTATTTGGTCTAGGTGCTGTGTTGACGCGCTACAAGATTAATCAAACACTAGGAGAGGTAGGCACTATCTCGGTGTTTTCTCTGGTTGTACACCCGGGCATCACTTTTGCTATTTGCTATCTGCTGGGGGTGCCAGATTCCATCAGTCGTATGGCGGTTCTGGTCGCGGCGATGGCGCCAGGGATTAATAGTTATCTATTTGCCAATATGTATCAAAGGGGTCAGGGTGTGGCTGCCAGCACCGTAGTACTGGCAACATCTGCTTCGGTTTTTAGTATCAGTGTCTGGGTTTGGGTGCTGACTTGAAGTTATTCATTGATACCAAGTAACTCAACATCAAAAATTAAACTGGAACCTGCAGGTATTTTACCAACGCTGCGGAATCCATAGCCCAGTTCACTGGGGATGAAAAAGCGAGTTTTCTCGCCAACAACCATCAATTGTAGTCCTTCGGTCCAGCCTTTAATCACGCGATACAGCGGGAAAGATATGGGCTCACCGCGTTCTACTGAGCTATCAAATACTGTTCCATCAATCAGTGTGCCGTGATAATGCACTTTCACAGTGTCACTAGCTTTTGGATGAACTTTCCCGGTACCTTTTTGCAGGACTTTGTATTGCAGCCCTGTTGCAGTGGTGATTACACCTTCAACCTTGCCGTTCTGTTGCAGAAAGGCCTGACCTTTTTCATGAGTCTTGTTTGTGTAGGCCTGTGTAGTATTAATGCTAACAAGAACAAGTAATAATGAAGAAATTACGAAACGTGAAATGATGTTTTTGTTCATACTAGAGAATTAAATGGTTGTTGATCAAGAGGGAGCAAGGATAATGTAAATATTGAGTAAAAGCACCCGCGATATGCGATACATAAATCACAAAGGTAGAAAGCGTTAATGGAAACCCAGGCAGAAGAAAAGACCCCCGATATCGTTGAAAGTGTGCTGATCGATTTAGCCAATGATGATCTACAGGAGCTGAAGGAAAAGCTGGGTGATGTTCATCCGGCTGAGTTGGCACATATTCTTGAGTCTTTGACACTGGATCAAAGGATTTTGGTGTGGGGCCTGATTGAGCAGGAGATATACCCGGATGTTCTAAGCTATCTGCACGATGAGGTACGCCTCAGTATTATTGATGAGATGGAGCCTGACCACTTCCTGGCTGCCGCGCAGGAAATGAATCCGGAAGATCTGGTGTATGTACTGGATACTCTGCCGGTTGAGGTGAGTGATTCTATCATCGAGCAGTTACAGGAGGATTATCGTCAACGACTGGAGATTGTACGCAGCTTTGAAGAGGGCAGTGCAGGACGACTGATGAATAATGATGTGATCAGCGTGCGTGACGATATTACGATAGCCGTGGTTTTACGCTATCTGCGGCTGCATCCTGAGCTGCCTACACATACTGATGCACTGATGGTGGTGAATGAAGAAAATCTGTATTTAGGCAAGCTGATCATCAGTCATGTGCTGACCGCACAACCAGAAATACTCGTGAAAGATATTATGCAGCCGGATATTGATAAGGTACAGGCTACCGATACTGAGCATGACATATTGATCCAGTTTGATCGACGTGACCTTATTTCTGTGGCTGTAGTTGATGATAGTAATTTTCTGCTGGGCAGGATTACTATCGATAATGTGGTAGATTTAATTCGTACCGAAGCCGAACATGCGCTGCTGAAATCAGCGGGTCTGGATGAAGAAGAGGATTTGTTCTCACCCATGGTACCTAGCGCTAAAAGGCGCGGGCTGTGGTTAGGAATAAACCTGCTTACGGTGTTCATGGCTTCATGGGTTATCGGTCAGTTTGAAGAAGTGTTGGCGAAGTTTGTTGCATTGGCGGTGTTGATGCCAGTAGTCGCCAGTATGGGGGGTATTGCCGGTAGTCAGACTCTGACATTGACTATTCGCGGCCTGGCGCTGGATCAGATTGCGCATTCCAACGTGCGCTGGTTGATCATCAAGGAGGTCGGTGTCGGTGTATTGAATGGTGCAGTATGGTCAACCGTAGTCGCACTGGTTTCGTTTATGTGGTTTCAGGATATGGGTATTGCAGTAATTCTGGCGGTGGCGATGATACTGAACCTGCTGTTTGCTGCGATCTCGGGTATTTCCATTCCTTTGGTACTGAAACGTATAGGTATAGATCCCGCACTGTCGGGAGCAGTGATATTAACCACGGTGACTGATATTATAGGTTTTCTCAGTTTTCTCGGGCTGGCAAGCCTGTTTCTTTTATAGTGTGATAACAATAGCGTGGCTTCAGTATGAGTGAAACATTCAATTTAGATGCCTTAATCAAGCACAGCACTGATTTTGCCGAACATATACAAAGCCTGCTGAAAGATCCGGCATTCTGGCCTCAATTCATTACCATTCTTGTTGTTTTTGGTATTGCTCGTTGGCTTGTTTCGCCACTTTTTCATCGATTCCTGAGTTTTTTGAAGAAGTACACCCTGCGAGTGCCCAGCCTGCAACGGCCATCGGATGCATTACGCAACAACAGTGTGCCAATCGCCTGGCTGCTGCTGCAATGGATAGCCATCAGTGTGACGGCCTATTTGGGGCTTTATAATGGCGCACTGGTTACCGTAGCGAGTTTACTTTCTGCCTGGGTGCTGATTCGACTGGCTTCTATGCTGGTGAATAATCACTCGATTTCCAAAGTGATTGCTTTTTCTGCCTGGACGGTAGCCGCGCTGAATATCTTTGGCCTGCTGGATGGCACTATGGCGTTACTGGATAGTTGGTCGATTACTATCGGTGAAGTCAGGCTGTCTCCTTTATCGGTGCTGAAAATCGGGCTTTCGTTATGGTTTTCACTCTGGCTAGCTAACGCGCTGTCATCCCTGCTTGAGCGACGACTCGAACGTTCGCTAACCACCAGTGCTTCGACACGAGTTTTAGCCACCAAGTTAACCCGTATTACACTGGTGTTGATGGCAATACTGATAGCACTGAACAGTGTGGGTATAGATTTGACTGCGCTGGCAATCTTCAGTGGTGCTTTAGGTGTTGGCCTGGGTTTTGGCTTACAGAAGATATTTTCCAATCTGGTCAGTGGCGTCATCCTGCTGATGGATAAATCAATCAAACCCGGTGATGTGATTTCACTGGGTACGACTTTTGGCTGGATCAATCATCTGGGCCTGCGTTATGCATCGGTTATCACTCGTGATGGTATGGAGCACTTGATCCCGAATGAAGAATTCATAGTGCAGCGGGTGGAAAACTGGTCGTATAGTGATCGACTGGTACGACTCAAGGCCCCGGTAGGTATTTCTTATGACTCGGATGTCAGGTTGGCGATGAAGCTTTGTGTCGAAGCCGCCAACAAGGCCGAACGTGTAAAAAACGATCCAGAGCCCAGGGTGCAATTGATGAGTTTTGGTGACAGTTCGGTGAATCTGGAAATTCGACTATGGGTGGATGACCCGGAAAAAGGACGCGCCAATATTATTAGCGAAGTATTGTTAAATGTATGGGATAGTTTCCATGAGCATGGGATTGATATTCCCTACCCTCAGCGTGATTTACATGTGAAATCGGTACTGGGGACGACAGATCTGGCTGAATTCAACCTGAAGGCGCAGACTCAGGTTGAAAAAGTATCCAGAGACGATAATGAAATGACCCCATAACTGATTTGCCAGGATGGATGGCTGCGGGTTAAATCTTAATAATCTAGCGGAGAGATCATAATGCAAAAATGGATGCTGATACACCCTGATCGTATAGAAAGAGGCACAGATACATTATTCAGCGAATGGAAACAACAGCCGGAAACTGTATTGTGGATAGATATTGAAGGCTCGGCAGATGCGGCAGATTATAAGCTATTAGAAGAAATTCTGATGTTACCCGATGCGGAAATCAAAGATGCTTTACGTGACAGGCATCCACCGAGATTTAGCGGGGCTGCCGATCACCTGATGCTATTACTCAAGCCGCTCGACAGTGACTCTCACTCATTAGATTTTAATACCCAGCAAATGGCAATTTTTGCGGGTAAGAATTTTATGCTAACTCGGCATACCGGTAGATCGATTTACCTTGAAGAACTATGGGAAAAACCGCAATTGGAACAGGGTAAATATATTTCACCATATCAACTGGTAGGATTGCTTGCACAGCGCATGGTATCGCGCTACGGCAGTGTTTTACTGGATCTGGAAGAGCGTCTGGATGTGCTGGAAGATGAGTTGATGGAGAACCTGGACGAAACGCATATGCAGGAGCTGGTAGGTTACAATACCTCGTTAAGAAAAATGCGCAGAATTCTGAGCTATCATGTCTCAGTCACAAGCCAGTTGACACGATATGCAAAAAAACAAGAGTTAGATGAATGGTTCGATGAATACGAAGATATCAGCGAACAGGTAGAAAGGTTCCATAGCCTTTCCGAGCTTTACCAGAATGTTATCAATGATTTAATAGAAGGCTATATCAGCCTGAATTCGCATCACCTGAATCAGGTGATGAAGGTTTTGACCGTGGTTACGGTGGTGTTCCTGCCGCTTAGTTTACTGGTGGGTATATATGGGATGAACTTTGAATATATACCTGAGCTTAAAGTTGAGAATGGTTATTTTATTTTGCTGTCGGTTATGGCAGGTATTGTGTTTACGTTGGTGATGATATTTAAGCGCATGAAGTGGTTGTGATTATAATTTCTTCCTTTAATTGTTTCGTACGCGAAAGCTGTAGTCACTCTGTAGCTACATACGAGTATGCGCAAAAGTAACTTCTTTTCAACAGCTAAAAGAAGTCGCCACAAAATTTACCGGATTAATTTTGACCAACTCTACTGGCCCGAGGGGTGAAGGACATGGATGCCCTGAGTCACAAAGCAGCCCCGAACAAGCCCTTGAGTATTCCGGGCTTCCTGCCGTCCATCCTTCGAGCCGCACTTTGTGCGTTCAAAAACACGGCCAAATCGCGGTCGGGCCAGACGCGGCTGTCCCTAAAAGGCTAAAATCTTTGAATTCGG
>JBNKMF010000084.1:0-22509 GCA_050292965.1 Gammaproteobacteria bacterium
GAAAGCACTGGGTATTGAAAACATCGAAGAGCGTATCTTCATCGTTAAACTGATTAACGACAAAAACGATCCTAGCCGCATCGCTGGTGCCGTTGGTTTCTCAGTACGTGAAAACAAAATCGTTATCTACACTGCTAAAGCAATTCTGTTGGCTGCTGGTGGTTGTGTAAACATCTTCCGTCCTCGTTCTGTTGGTGAAGGTACTGGTCGTGCCTGGTACCCAGTATGGAACGCTGGTTCAACCTACTCTATGGCTGCTGAAGCAGGCGCTGAGTTGACTATGATGGAAAATCGTTTCGTACCGACTCGTTTTAAAGACGGTTACGGTCCTGTAGGTGCATGGTTCCTGTTATTCAAAGCTAAAGCTACTAACGCTTTTGGTGAAGTTTACATGGACAAGAATAAAGAAATGCTGAATGACTATCCTCCTTATGGTCAAGCTGCAGTTCCTGCTTCATGTCTGCGTAACCACCTGATGCTGAAAGAAATGAAAGAAGGTCGCGGACCTATCTACATGGATACAGTAACAGCACTGGCCAACCTGCGTGAAACTCTATCTCCTCGCGAAGTTAAGCATCTTGAAGCTGAAGCCTGGGAAGATTTCCTTGACATGTGTGTTGGCCAATGTGGTATCTGGGTTGGTGAAAACATCGAGCCTGAGAAGAAAAACTCAGAATTGATGCCTACTGAACCATACCTGCTGGGTTCTCACTCAGGTTGTTGTGGTATCTGGACTTCTGGTCCTACTGACGTAGGTGCACCTACTGAAGAAACTATGGAAGGCGTTCCTTCTCATCTACCTTCTGGCTGGAACTGGGGCTACCGTGGTATGACCACTGTTAATGGCCTGTTCACAGCTGGTGATGGTGTTGGTGCTTCTGGCCATAAGTTCTCTTCTGGTTCACATGCTGAAGGCCGTATGGCAGCTAAATCTATGGTTAAGTACTGCCTGGATAACGCTGACTTCACTCCAGAACTGGATACTACCGTTGATGAACTGGTTGAAGAAATCTACCGTCCTGTTAGAACTTTCCTAGAGTTCAAAGACTACACAACAGCAATCGATGTTAACCCTAACTACATCACTCCAAAAATGCTTCAGTTCCGTTTACAGAAGATCATGGATGAATACGTAGCTGGTGTTGCAACTTACTATACAACTAACTCAGAAATGCTGAAAGTTGCTGGTGAGAAACTGGACATGCTGAAAGAAGATGCTCTTAAGATGCGTGCTAAAGACCTTCACGAATTACTTCGTGCCTGGGAAAACTATCACCGCATCCTGACTGCTGAAGCGCATATGAAGCACATCGAGTTCCGCGAAGAATCTCGTTATCCTGGTTTCTACTACCGCATGGATAAGAACTTCGTTGACGAAGAAAACTGGAAGTGCTTTGTAAACTCTATCTATGACAAGAACACCAAGCAATGGACATGCTTCAAGCGTGCACACGTTGATCTGGTAGACAAGTCTAAACTGTTTAAGTAAACCCTTTACTTAAACCGTAAGAGTTATAAAGCCGGGCAGCGCAAGCTGTCCGGCTTTTTTATTGAGTTTTTGTACTTGATAAAAGAAGTTATTCGAGATTTGGCATTTGACAGTCAGCCCAGAAATATTAAGTTGCATACGCATAACAAAGCCTGGTAGCTGATTAACTCTGGAAAAGCATATCCGTAGACTTACGGCTAATTCGTATATGCCCCTACCTCTGTGACAATATTAGAGAGCCAAGACCTATAAACCTTGTTCAGGGGCATTGATAAAAACAAACTGTTTTAAAATCTAAGGTGTTGCGGTACCAGCAGTCCACAAAATTACCTGCCCATTAACCCCAACACTACGTGCACGACCAGTGGATTTAGCCTCATACATACGCTTATCCGCCAGTTCTACCTGAGCTTTCCAATCCTTGAGCATGTCTTCCTGTACCTCAGTCACACCAATACTTGCGGTAACCGGTTCATCGTCAGGCCGTTTACCCAGACCCGCCTGCATGATACGTTTAACCACATCATTAGCTTCATTTGAATCTGCTGTCGGTAGAATAATGATAAACTCCTCTCCACCCCAGCGGATGACACAATCTCCCTTACGCACCGTCGAACACATCTGCTGAGCGGCACTCTTCAGCACAACATCCCCTGCATCATGACCAAAAGTATCGTTGACAGCCTTAAAATGATCCAGATCTAAATAAAGCACCGATAACGAATTTTCGTTCATAGATGCAAGGCGGAATTGCAAATCAAGCATCTCGATGCCAGCCCGACGAGTCAACATTCCAGTGAGCACATCGTAGCTAGCACGGCTTGCCTGAGATAGCATATAACGTAACTGGGTCAAGGATGAAAAAAGCGCCACGCCAAGAATCAGCACAAATAGCCAGATAGTAGAGACAGCCTGTGGAATTTCAGCTTTACTCTCGGGATAACTGGCATAGATAGTAACAACCAGCATAGGTATGGCCAATACCAGAAATTCAACCAGTGTCAACGGAAACAAAGTCAGACCAGCAACCATGATGAAAGGCAACAAGGCATAGAGTTCAGCGACCACCAGCTCTGTCCCGTTTAATTCATAAGCACTTATCCAATGATCAGCAGCCATATAAAACATAGGTGTAACCGCCAACATACCTGCGAGCAATAATCGTGCTCGTTTTAAATTAGCTTCCTTACGAGCCTGCCATGCAAGTGCAGCAAAAGCTAACGAGGAAATCACTCGGATAGAAATAAGTTCATCCCATAATCCTTTCGGCAAAAACAAAAGGTCAACCAGAGACCATGCCGGCACCAGTAGGGCAAACACGACGCAAAAGAAATATATCCGGCTCTGCATAATGGTTGCTCGATGCCGAGAGATAGGCAAACCGTGATCTTTATTATGGAGCAACTCGTAGAGCTGATCTGCTGTGTAAATACCCAAAGATTCGCTTAGTGTTATATACATTTTGATCAAGTACTTCATGCCTCTACATCCAAAAAAGATTGGATGCAACTATATATTCCAACCGCACGATAGAATCTATGAAATCAATCTACGATTGACCCATGTCAAAAATTAATCTGCCTGTAAACAGAATGACTTAGTAATCTCTGCAGATAACTCTGGAAACGGATTTCTGGGTTCAATTAGACTGATTTCAGATATCTCGTGAAATCCCCAAAATCACAGTCTCGAAAATCCATCTGAGACTACAAACTTCGGCAGTATAAATGAATATTGTAAATTTCATAGATTGATATCTCTAACTCTCATTAGGAATTCCTGTTCAAATGAGATTTTTTTAAACTACGAATCAAATATATCTTTAAGCAGAGCGCTAATTCGTATGATATTCTTTGATTTCTTTCTCTATTATTGCAGCTATATTAATGGCAACCGGGCTCAACCAATCAAATCAGAATGTATTTGAAGTGTTAAACATTGTCGCTCAAGCACTCTCCAGAGCTTTGAAACATAAAGACCGGTTTACCCAGCTTCATTCTTCACGAGTGATTAATTTGTCGTTAGAAATAGGTAAAAAGTGCCTGCTCTCAACTCATGATCTCGAATTGCTGAAACTTAGTGCCTCACTACACGATCTGGGTAAAATTGGTATCCACGATCCCATTCTGATAAAACCTGGACCTTTGAACGCTGAGGAGTGGGCAGAAATGCAAACTCATTCCGATATTGGTGCTGATATTGTTTCTAATTTAGATTCGTCGGAAGAATCAACAATGATCGCCGCTGCTATCAGGCATCATCATGAAAACTACCTGGGTGATGGATATCCAAATCAACTAAAAGGCGAGGCTATTCCTTATCTTTCAAGAATCATATCCATCGCCGACTGCTTCGATGCTTTAACCGAAACACGCCCCTATCACAAACCGTCGGATAAACAAAAAGCCCTGAAAATAATGGCCGAAGAAATGCAGGAAGAAAAATTTGATCCCTACCTGTTCCATAAGTTTATTCAGCTGATGGAAGCAGCGTAATAGATCACTGCAAAGATAAAATTGTATGATGCATCTCTATTTTCAATACTAGACTCTGGTAATGTTCAATTTTTTTTTAAATGATCTAACCTCTGTCTCTAACTATTTCAATTTCACTGATAAAAACACCAATACAGCGCTTAAAATTAAATTATCTGGATTGAGAAAGTCTGCAGATCAAACTAGCCTTTAAATTTATTTTTACATTAGGTAAGCACAATTAATGAACACAGATTTTACACGCAAGAACAGAGGCTCGGGCCTCAACGCGGTAAATGCCGAGTATATCGACCAACTCTACGAAGCTTTCAAACAAAACCCCGCAAGTGTTCCGGATGAATGGCGGAATTATTTTTACGGTTTTGAACATTCCAGCAGCGAACATAATTCCCCTGGGCGAGATCTACAGTCTGCAACCGATGTAACCACTCCAGAAGTAAAGTTCTCACGTTCTGCTGAGCGCCTGATTCAAGCCTATCGAATGATGGGCCATCTATGCGCACAGATCGACCCACTGAATCTTGAAACGAATGAACGGCCCACAGAACTCACCCCCTCCTATTACGGACTAGATGAACAGGACCTCAACCGTGAGTTACCTTTAGTTAGTATTGACCCAAATCAGAATATACCATTAACAGATATCATTAAGGCATTAGACAAGATTTACTGCGGTAGTCTGGCCAGTGAATACATGCATATTACAGCCCCTGAGCAACATCGCTGGATAGAACAAAGGCTCGAATCTACCCGAGGTGACTGGCAGGCTCAGCACGACAGCCAGACTCGTATAGAGACTCTAAGAGATTTAACCGCTGCTGAAGGACTGGAGCAATATCTGCATCGTAAATACATCGGTCAAAAACGTTTTTCGCTGGAAGGTGGTGACTCGTTAATTCCATTACTCGACAAGGTAGTCCAGGGGGGCGGACAGCTAGGTGTTACCGATATAGTCATTGGCATGGCTCACCGTGGTCGACTCAATGTTCTGGTTAACCTTATGGGCAAAGCGCCGCAGGAGTTATTCGATGAATTTGAAGGTAACCTGGAACCGGACACTCAAACTGGCTCTGGTGATGTGAAATATCATCAGGGGTTTTATTCAGATATTCAAACTCCCGCTGGGCCCGTTCACGTGGCGCTGGCATTTAATCCATCGCATCTGGAAATTGTCTCACCAGTAGTAGAGGGTGGCGTTCGAGCTCGTCAGGATCGCATTGGTGAAAATGGTCAGCAACAGGTCATGCCTGTTTTGATACATGGGGATGCCTCTTTCATCGGACAGGGTGTGACTACCGAAACCCTCAACTTCGCCAAAGCTGAAGGCTACGACACCGGCGGCACTCTTCATATAGTCATCAATAACCAGATCGGATTCACCACCAGCCCGATAGAGGCTCGCTCTACACGCTATTGCACCGAGGTAGCCAAGCTGATACAGGCACCAGTATTCCACGTTAATGGCAATGACCCAGATGCTGTAGTTTTCGTCACTCAACTAGCCCTTGAGTACCGCAATACTTTTCATAACGATGTCGTTATTGATCTCGTCTGTTACCGTCGTCAGGGCCATAACGAGGCCGATGAGCCGATGGTAACTCAACCCAGTATGTATCAAAAAATTAAGGTCATGGATACTCCGCGAGCACTTTATGCGATGCGTCTGTTTCAACAAAATCTCATCGAGGAAAATCTGGCCGACCAGATGATAGCCGACTATCAGCATTCCCTGGAACAGGGAAAGGTTATGGTCAGCGAATTTCTGGATGGTTCTAGCAGTGGTTATAAAAGTGCTGACTGGCATCGTTTTATGGATGCACGTCCGGGCGATGCGCCTGATACCATGGTGGATGCAGAAACCCTGAAACAGGTGGGTTACAAAGTTCTGACCCTGCCTGAAGACTTCAACGTGCATTCCCGAGTTAACAAAGTTTTGAAAAGTCGCATCACTATGCTTGAACAGCAGCAGCCTATGGACTGGGGTATGGCCGAAATGATGGCTTATGCGACCCTGCTACACGAGGGTGTGGCTATTCGTTTAACCGGACAGGATGCTGGCCGTGGCACCTTTGCTCACCGCCATGGAATATTGCACGATCAGGAGAATGATCAACAACTCATTCCCCTGTCTCAGGTCAGCCCGCAAGGTCCCCGCTTTGACCTGATCAATTCGATGCTATCGGAACTGGCCGTTGTGGCTTTTGAATATGGTTATGCAACCTCCAGTCCAAAAACGCTGGTGATCTGGGAAGCCCAGTTTGGTGACTTTGCTAACTGCGCCCAACCCGTAATCGATCAATTCATATCCAGTGGTTATTTGAAGTGGGGTCGATTGTGCCAACTGACCCTGTTCCTGCCACATGGATTTGAAGGTCAGGGACCGGAGCATTCCTCCGCTCGTCTGGAACGTTTTCTCCAACTTTGTGCTGAATTAAATATGCGAGTGTGGAACCCAACTACTCCGGCACAATTATTTCACCTGTTACGTGACCAGTATCATCGTGATTTTCGTAGGCCATTAATTGTAATGACACCGAAGAGCCTGCTGCGACATCCGTTGGCTGTATCAACTATGCCTGAATTATCGGAAGATAAACTCAAGTTGATCATCGAAGAAATCGATAACATCGTAGCTCGTAATATCACAAGAGTTGTCGTCTGTAGTGGTAAGGTGTATTACGACCTGCTTAAAACTAGACGCGATAGAGAAATTGATAATATCGCAATCCTACGAGTCGAGCAGTTATACCCCTTCCCTCGACGGACCCTGAAAAAGTTGCTAGCGCAGTACAAATCACTCACTGAACTGGTCTGGTGTCAGGAAGAGCCCAGAAACCAGGGTGCCTGGTATCAGATTCAGCACCACCTGCGGGTGAGTAAACCTTACTATGTTTCACTTGGCTATGCGGGACGTGCTCCTTCGGCGTCACCGGCCTGTGGGAATGCTCGCCTGCACCACATCCAGCAACAGGATCTCATTGATCGTGCTTTATCCGATCAACCGGTAGATGATCCCGGTGAACGTCTGGAAGATACGGATATTCACTAGGCAACAATCCAGAGATATTGGCACGAGTAAATACTGGTGCCAATATTCTTTTTGATAAGCTCAGTGCTGCTAGTTTTCTAAACTACCTGAGTTTTCATCTGTTGCAGGCCTGATTCGGAACCAGGTAACATATAGCGCAGGCAGGAACAACAATGTGAGTACTGTACCAACTACAATGCCTCCCATCATGGCATAAGCCATGGGCCCCCAGAAAATCTCACTTGAGATGGGTATAAGAGCCAATGTGGCTGCTGCAGCTGTCAACAAAATCGGCCGCATGCGATTTTCTGTCGCCTCGACCACAGCTTTCCAGGCCTCCATCCCCTCTTTCCTCAAGTCCTCTATCTGAACAATCAGGATGACCGAGTTTCGAATCAGGATGCCAATCAGCGCCAGAATACCCAGGATTGCCACAAAGCCCATTGGTGAATTGCTTGAAAGCAGCGCAATAACCACACCGATCAAAGCCAGTGGCGCAACGGCAAACACCAGGAACAGTCGGTTAAAACTTTGCAGCTGGATCATTAGGATTGTCGCCATGATAAACAGCATCAATGGCGCAACCGCTGCAATTGGCCCCTGCGCCTTGGCACTTTCCTCAACTGCGCCACCAACAACCACAGAGTATCCCTGCGGTAATGTTTTATTAAAATCCATGATTTGTGTTGATAACTGGGCTACTACTGTTGCTGGCTGTAAATTACTTTCGACACTGGCCTTGAGCGTAATAGTAGGCAGGCGGGAGCGTCGCCAGATGGTTGGCTGCTCCAGTTCATAGTGAAACCTGACTACCGCAGATAGCGGAACCGATTTGCCATTTAACGCAGGCAACTGCAGGTTCTGCAAGGTTTCTATAGAACCGCGTTCTGAGTTTTGGGCACGGCTTACCACATCAACCAGATAGATATCGTCACGCACCTGGGTGGCATGAATACCAGAGACAATACCATTCAGTGCAGAAGCAATATCTTCTGAGGTCACGCCAAGCTGACGCGCCTTGTCCTGTAGCACATCAATCTTAACTACACGCGCCGGCTCGTTCCAGTCAAAGGTAACACCGGACAGATTGCCATTGCTACCCACTATGCCAGCAACTTTCTGAGCAAGCTTACGCACGGTCTGCACATCTGGGCCACTGATACGATACTGCACGGGCTTGCCCACCGGTGGGCCAATATCCAGCAACTTGACGTATGCCTCAGTACCCGGAAACGTCCTTTTCAGATATTCCTTGAATTGATCACGCAGCCTGTCGCGAGCTTCGATGCTTTTAGTAATCATCACTGTCTGACCAAAGGATACATCAGCGGGCTGAATATCATAGGACAGCACAAAACGTGGAGCACCCTGTCCAACATAGGTTGACCAGTGATCTATATCGTCATTGCCAGCCAGCATGTCATTTTCAAACTGGGCCATCTGTCGGTTGGTCTCTGAAATTGACGCGTTTTGAGGCAGATGCCAGTCAACAATCAGCTCTAAACGATCCGATGAGGGGAAGAACTGCTGCTGGACAAATCCCATCCCCCCAACAGACGCAGCAAATGCTGCCACTGTGAGCAAGATCGTAATCCAGCGAAAGCGCATACACCAATGCAGTAACGATGAGAACATTGATGCCAGTAGCCCCTTCTTCTCATGATGCTGCTTCATACTTTTTGGCATCAGGGTGACACCCAGCAGTGGCGTGAACAGAACGGCCACCACCCATGAAACGGTAAGCGAAACTGCAATGACTACAAACAGAGTGAAGGTAAATTCACCCGCCGCGCTGCTATTGAGTCCGACAGGAATAAAACCGGCCACCGTGACCAGCGTACCTGTCAGCATCGGAAAAGCTGTCGAGGTGTAAACATAGGTAGCAGCCTTGCGCAGATTATCACCCGCTTCCAGCCGGGCCACCATCATTTCAACTGCAATCATGGCATCATCCACCAGAAGTCCCAGCGCTATAATGAGTGCACCCAGAGAAATACGCTGCAATGAGATGTGGCTATATTCCATCACCAGAAAGGTAATCGCCAATACAAGGGGAATAGAGATAGCTACCACCATACCTGCACGCAGGCCAAGACTGATAAAACTGATCGCTAGAACGATAGCCACGGCTTCGAACAGTGCCTGGGTGAAACCGGAGACAGCCTCTTCTACCACAGCCGGTTGATCGGATACGCGCCCTATATCGACGCCAATTGGCATATTGGCAATAATACTTTCCATCTGCTTATCCAGTGCCGCCCCGAATTCCAACAGGTTTGCACCAGCCTTCATGCCTATAGCAAGCCCGATAGCTTCCTTGCCGTTGTAACGGAACAAAGTGCCTGGTGGATCAGCATATCCGCGCCTGATTGTGGCCACATCCGTCAACGGAAAAAAGCGGTTGTTGACGCGCAGATTAATACTGCGCAAACTGTCTTCGGAAGTGAACTGGCCGCTGACACGTAACGCAATTCGCTCTGGCCCAACCTCTGAGAAGCCCGATGCTGTGACCGCATTTTGCGCCCTCAGAGTGGATAGAACAGTTGACTTATCAATACCCAAAGCAGCAATCTTGCGCGTAGAGAATTCAAGGTAGATCACCTCTTCCTGAGCGCCAATGATGTCAACCTTACCAATATTCGGTACATGCAGGACCTGAGAGCGTGCATCTTCAACGTAGTCACGTAATTGACGCTGGCTTAAACCATCACTGGTGAAAGCGTAGATATTTCCAAATACATCTCCAAATCGATCATTGAAAAATGGGCCAATAACACCGCTGGGGAAGCGCCCCCTGATATCCGATATCATGTTACGCACCTTAACCCAGGTAGGAGATACATCCTTAGCTTTGGTGGTCGGTAACAGGTTCACGAAAATAATAGTCTGGCCCGAAGTCGTAATGCTCTTGGTGTAGTCTAGCGAGTCCAGTTCTTCCAGCTTCCTCTCGATGCGATCGGTTACCTGCTTTGTCACTTCCTCAGCAGAGGCACCAGGCCACTGCGCCTGGATCAACATAGTTTTGATGGTGAAGTTAGGATCTTCCTCTCGCCCCAGATTTAGATAGGACATAAAACCAGCAATCAGGAAAACAATCATAAAATACCAGACAAGTGAACGGTGCTCGAGCGCCCAGTCCGAGAGGTTGAATTTTTTCATAGTGAGCCCTCCTCGTCGATTCTCACCTGTTGTCCATCCTTCAGGCTATGAACGCCAGCGACAGCGACCCTTTCGCCCGCTTGCAGACCGGAAACTATGATCACATCTGTAGTAGCGCTGTTATCTTTATTATTCACACTCACCGCACGTCGGGAGACTAAGTTTGTATCTGGCTTAACCACCCAGACATAGCTAGTTTCATCCTCCTGCAGAATTGCCGATTGCGGCAATACGATCTGTGGTAAAGCATCGCTTGTTGCTGAGGCGGTCACTGTTGTGCCCAGGCGGAAAGATGCTGGTGGATTAAGCAGGCTGATTTTCACCCTACGGGTACGCGTCGTTGCATCTAGCTGTGGAGCGATTTCACGTACCGTACCGGACGCACGGATGGAAGGCTCAAGCTGCAGCGATATATCGAACACCGCTCCTGGCCTGATAACAGAGATCTCGTCTTCGGGCACATCTATTACCACATCACGCAGATCAGGCCGCGCCTCAATGAAAGCAGTTTCGCCAGCAGAAAGCACCTGACCAACCTCTGCCGATACGGCGGTGATCACTCCATCAAATTCGGCATGTAACTGTGCATAGGTAAGCTGTTCCCTGGCTTTGTCGAGATTTGCCCTGGCCCTTGCCACCGCAGCATCAGCACTCTCTTTGACTAGCAAGGCATTTTCATATTCAGCCTGAGAAGCCGAATTAACCTGAGATAACTGGAATTGACGACGCTCGCTCTGGACAGCGTTTCTCAACTGGGCCATGGTATTGGAAAGCTCAGCCTCTGCGCTACGTACTGACAGTTCCAGCACCAGAGGGTCGATCATCGCAATCACCTGGCCTTTTGTCACCATATCACCAATTTTAGCCTGTCGTTTAATCACGCGACCCAGCAGCCTGAAACCCAGTTCTGCTTTTATGCGTGGCTCAACTGAGCCTGCAAACTGTAACCGATTTGCCGCCTGAGGAAAGACCACCACTGACAGCAGAGGCCGCACAGCCTCAGGTGCCTGAGCCTCTTTTTCTTCACAACCAACCAACATGGCGGGTACCACGAGTGATATAAATAAAAAATCACGCCAGTTCATATTGCCTCCTTTTTAAGGATAGATACCTGTTGACCTGTGCGTAATAATTTCCCGCCCTTGCTGACGACCAGATCTCCATCCTTCAAGCCATCAGTTACCGTAAACAAACCTGTTTCATAGTCTGAGACCTGAACTGCTTGCAGCGAGACCTTGCTGCTATCTGGATCGATTAACCAGACCGCAGGTTTACCGTCGACTGAAGCCATTGCACTCCAGGGAAGCAGCATGACCTGCTTTGACAGATAGGAAAAACGGCCAGTGACGATGGCTCCCAGTGGCATGATAGTGCCTTGTTCACCCAGATCTACCTTTACCCGAATGGTACCCGTTGATGCATCAATGGTGGGAGACACTTCCCTTACTGTCGCGGTGATTTTTACTGAAGGATCAGACAACAGGGAAACCTCGATGCTGGCGTCCGATGGATTGTTGAGGAACAGAGATTCAAAGACATGGAAAACCGCATCGCGAGTACCATCATGCGCCAATGTGAATACCGTTTGAGCAGCCTGCTGAACCTGCCCTACTTCGGCGTTTCGTGCCGTAATAATGCCATCCGCATCTGCCCTGAGATAGGTAAAGCCAAGGGTGTCTTTTGCACTGGCCAGAACCGCTCTCGCAGCATCAGCCGTACCCTCGGCGGTACGTAGCGCCGCTTCGGCTTGATCATAGTTAGCTTTAGATGTGATCTGAGTAGCTAACAGTTCCTTCTGGCGTTTCAATGCCAATGTAGCTTGACGAAGTTGTGCTTGTGCTGCTTCCAGACCTGCTTTAGCCACATCAACATCGGCTTGCTGCTGGGCTGGATCAATCCGCGCCAGGATATCGCCGGCTTTGACGTGGCTACCGACTTCGACATTGCGCTCAATGATGCGTCCGGAGACGCGGAAAGAGAGCTGCGTTTCAATCCGTGCAGTTACTGAACCCGACAGAGTAGCGCTGGACGCAAACTCAATCGACCTGGCTACAACGGCGATGACGGCTTTCGGCTGCACAGGGGATGCCATCTTTTTCTCGTCGCAGGACACAACTAGCACTGCTAAAAGCAAAAAAACGATCAGTTTTTTTATTTCAATCATGACATTTCTCTATCAGTGCCGGCATCATTTAGACATTGTGATTTAACACAAATGAATACAATATAAATTCCGAAGTGATTTAAGTTTGTCGAACGACAAGCTAACTATGGTACGATCTGATTTTTCACTTGTCAATCGAATAGGCTACAATCAAGCACTATGAGAGCAGAACAAAGAGAAGCAACTCGCGAACAAATCGTGATTGCAGCCTTACTGGCTATATCAGAGTCTGGTTTTGACGGCGTGAGTACGCGGGCTATTGCGGAACGAGCAAACGTCAGTCAGGGACTCCTCACCTATCACTTTAAGTCGAAAGAAGCGCTGTGGCGTGCAGCAGCGGACCACCTGTTCGCTATGGCTAATGATACAATGGAAAGGGCTCTTTCAGCCTCACCACCTGTCGACCCTCTAAAACAGAGGCGTAATTTAATTCGCCAGATGGTGTACTTCAGTGCCGCCCATCCTGAATTTTTACGATTTCTGCTGGAACATGAAAAGGAAAACAGTAAACGCTCAAGATGGTTGGTCGATACTCACCTACGCCCAATGTACCAAAAGTTCGTTGATGTAATGGGGGACACCGCAGAGGTCGACTTACCGCACACGCTCTACACCGTTGCAGGAGCTTCAGGATTAATCTTTTGCGCCCCCAATGAGTGTAAACAGTTGACCGGAGTTGATCCTAGATCGGATGAAGCGATAAAGCGGCATGCAGATTATCTAGCCAGTTTAATGGTGCCAGAATCTAATTCAATACAGCCAAAGTAAGTTTTTTCCGTATGGCATTATCCATTTAATAAACATGCAAGCGTTTCTGTTAATCAGAAGCTATATGTAACGATTCTACTTTCACTAAGGTTTCCTCATACACAGTGATTATTGGTCAATCAGCATCCCCAATAGCTGATCGTAAATAAATGCTATATAATCATTCGCTTATTAACAATATCAAGAGCCCAGAATGAGCGACGACAAATTTAATTTCGATTTACCTTATGACAGCCCGGTGGAACCCATCCGCCTGGAAGCCAATGATCAGCTTAAATTTCGTTGCCATAAAGGTGTTTCTTGCTGGAACGCCTGTTGCTCGCAAGCCAATGTAACCCTTACTCCTTATGATGTTATTCGACTCAAGCAGCATACCGGCTTGAGTACCACCGATGTACTGGCTAAACATACCGTACCCTTCGAACTCGATTCAGGCAGTATGCCAGGGATCAAATTACGTACCGATAACAGTGGCGCCTGTCTATTCATGACCGATGCCGGTTGCTCTGTTTATGAAAACCGCCCAACAGCCTGTCGTTATTACCCTTCGGGTTTATTGTCGATGCGCGCTATCGATAAAAATGTTGATGAACGATCTTTCCTGCTGATCAAAGAAGATCATTGCAAGGGGCACGAAGAAGACCAGACGCAAACGGTTCAGGAATACCGTGAAGCCCAGGGCGTGACAGAATATGACGATTACAACCGGGAGTGGTTTGTCATCATCTTAAAGAAACGTTCTACCGGGCCAGCCATTGGCAAGCCTTCTGAAATGAGCCTGCAACTGTTTTTTATGGCCAGCTACGATATGGATCGTTTCCGTCGCTTTGTAACCAGTGACAGTTTTAAGAAAACCTACAATCTTACCGAAGGGTTTTACACCGCTATAGAAACTGACGATGTTGCTTTGATGCAATTCGGTTTTAAATTAATGCGTCAGGTACTATACGGAGAGTTGACGATTCCAGAGGTTGAAGGTGCCTGGGATAAACGTGTCGAAGAACGTGCCGAAATTTTAAAAATGCGTAAAGAAATCGAAGTCATGGAACATGAAAAGCAAAAGGAAGCAGAACTTGCCGAAGCAGTTTTAGGCAAGCCAGACCAATGTTCGGACAATTGATTCTATGACTCAACAAATTACCGTTGCTATTGTTTCTGATACCCACGCATATCTTCACCCTGAGATCGACAAACTGGTAAAACGATGTGATATCGCTATCCATGCGGGCGATATCTGCAATGCATCCATACTGGATGCATTGCAACCCAAATCAGGTCGGGTTATTGCGGTAGCTGGAAACAATGATTATGAAGCGGCCTGGCCTTCTCAGCAGAGCGCACGCGTAAAATCATTACCCCAGATTGCGAGCCTCGAGTTACCCGGCGGTTTAATCAAGATTGAACACGGACATATTCATGATATGAGTAGCCCACAGCATGAAGACCTACGTCAGGCACACCCTGATGCACGAATGGTGGTTTATGGTCACACCCATAGAAAAGTCATCGACGATTTTAAAATGCCGTGGGTAGTGAACCCAGGTGCAGCAGGTGCTACCCGTACCCGTGGTGGCGCATCCTGCCTGGTATTGATTGCCAGTGAAGATCTGTGGAAGATTGAAAGCTATCGCTTTGAAGATATGACATACACAGCTCAGGCCGCCTCTGCGGCCTGATTAATGATTGGGGTCTAACTCGACCTCATCGAAGACTGCCTCGTTATTAACCAGTCTACCTTCAATATCTACAAAACTTTTAGTGGAATCGTTGACATCAATAGCATCGAAAAATGCCTGTCGTTTTGAATACTTATCATTAATTTCATAAACAGCTGATACACTTAGAGCGACGGTTAAGCCATTGACTGTCACTGTGTAATCAGTGTCATTTACTTCGGTAATAAAGCCTCGGATTTTGTACTCACCATGATGATCATGCTTGAGTGACACCACTACCCAATCTGTACCGACCCGTTTCACCTGAGCCTTAACATGGTCGCCAGGCACTAATTGATCCAGCGTCATTGGCACAGAATGATCATGTCTTGACTCATCCACAAGCTGACTTTGATTATCAAACAATAATTCAACCGTCAGATTCCGCTTAGGGTATTCGATTTGAATTCGCTTATTAGCAATATCGTCTATCGATGAAATAATCGCCTCAAACTCACTCTCACCACTGCGGACATCCAGTTTTTGAGCAATGAGTTCTGTTCCAGAATATTGCCCTTTAACCTGAACCTGTATACCTTCTTTCAGCTGCCTGGTAATTGAAGAATCAATACCCGACACATCGACGACAATGCCATTTAATTCAAAGAAATAATCTCCATGGGTAAATTCACTAACAATGCCCTGTAAACTTATTTCTCCAGTGGCATGAGTCAGCTTCTGAATATCGTCATCTTCACCTTCAATATGGCTAGCCCGAATAGAAGAAGTTGCAGCAACGTAGACACCGTTCACTTCCACATGAACCCCAACTTTCAATCCTGCTTCATCCAGATCAGTCAAATTAGAGCCATCAATCGATGAGATATCTACCGAAACACCTTGCACTGTTATTGTATTAGCTCCCAGGCTTTCGATAGCACCGTGTAATTCAACAGGAATAGGGCCATTTTGATGTCCCACTTTTTTCTCTACACGAGTTGCAATAATCGTAGATGATTTGAGATCTGTGAAACCGCTGACCTCAACGATATCTCCCTTAGCAAGGGTTTCAAAGGAAAAGACAGTACCATTATCTATAGTAAAGGTAGTAGAAGCAGCATCAATTAAAACAGTCTGACCTAATATATTTAGTGATTTGAGGTTTTTGTTAACGGTTGATAGAACAACGTCCTCAATAAGTCCTTCTATTGCATCGTCATAAACCACCGAGCTCGCCAGACCAGTGCCATCACCGTTATCAGATGCCGCAAGGCGCACAACCATACCAATCGCCAGATTATTATTATGAGCAGGAGTAGAAACTCCATCCACATCAATGCTCGCCTGATCAATATCGTACTCAACACCGTTAACAAAAATACTGCCAAACCCAGTGATAACACCTAGGACGATACCAGTGCCGCTGATACCGGCAGTCATTAAAGCACCCTCTCCTCCGCAGGAGAGTATCGAAATAGTCAACAAAGAGGTAAAGATGATGCGCCGAAGTCTAACCGTGAAGCACGAATATTTAATCATAAAACTACTTCCTCTCTTCACTAGAAGGCTTCTGATTAAAATAAATACCAAAGCTGACAGCACAGGATTCTTCATCGTTTTCAATCTCATTCGCTGAAAGGTCCAGATCAATTTCTTCCAGTAACTGCTGAGCTTTTATATTTATTTTTTTCTTGAGCTTTTTCACCGCACTTTTTCTTATGTGAGTGTTCGACGCCTTACGTTGAAACCACGCGTCTTCAGGATGACCGATATTGATATTATGATCGATGGTATCAATAAATTCAGCGGTATCTATACCTAAAATATTCAGTTTCTGGTCAGAGTCAGTAGAAGGTAGATAGTTTGGATTGATCAGCTGGATATTACCATTATCGATGATCTTAATATTTCCGCTGTCAATAAGCGCATTAAGCATCGCTACTACTGGCATATCACCACTATATTGCTTCACCAGGCTGGTAAATGAAGACTTCTTACCTTCTAATTGCAGGTCCTTAGGCTCTTGGTCCTCATCCAGAAATTCATCATCGTGTTGCCACCCAGCAAGTACACGTACAATACGATTGAATTTCTTAAGAGAATTATCAGAATCAAAAGATAGGGACTCCTTGAGGCGCTTAACCTCTTTGCGGTTGATCCCAGTGAGTATAGATACGTTCGAAACCGTCTGCTTCTGATCACGATTTGCAGCCTCGTCATACCCGGCTTGCACATAAATTTTACGTGCTATATCAGCAAAAGTCCCGTAGGCAATACCATTACGTAACAGTATTCTGATCAATGGCTTCAAAATACGAATGGTGGTTGTTTGTATGACTTCTGGTACTAAACTCATTTGTTTGATAAACCGTAAAAAAAATCTTCTAACTGGAACATAAAAAACTGAAAAAATCGCATATCGTCAATGCCCAGTTCAACGCAACTGATATGAAAAAAGCCTCAAAATGCTAACATTTGGCTAAGGCTATGACGAAGAAGAAATACTTAAGTCGCTCCAAAATAGTTAAAAAAGTTTGTTGTGCCAGATATTAATTGATAAACCTGACACTGATAGAGGTAAGTACTGTACTCACATTTGGGAATATATTCCCTTTATGATCGGTTTACAACAAACTCTCTATCTTTTTAATAACACCAGGTGCATCCCATTCGAGTGCACCACGATAGGCAAAGCGGATGTTCCCCTTACGATCAATCAGATAGTTAGATGGGTAAGCGTATACCTTCCAGTCACGCACAGCCCGACCATCCTGATCCAGTAATATATCGAAATTAACCGGAATCGATTCAGTAAACTGCTTTATATCTTCAGGAGATTCACCAATATTGACAGCGACGACCCTAAATGGCCGACCTTTCATCCGAGTAACCAGTCTGGAAAGTGAGGGGACTTCCTCTACGCAGGACCTGCACCAGGTTGCCCAAAAATTGACCAGCACAACCTCATCAGACGACTTAGCCAGATCGAACCTGTTGCCGTTTAAATCATTTAATACCAGCGAATGCGGCCTATTATCACCCAGATATGGGTGCAGACTGGGCGTTTTCAGTTTATCTTTTTCAGTTTTTATGTGTTCAACAAATTGATAGCCCGACCTGACGACAGGTTGTATACGAGTTGCACTTAGCAAACCTAAAGCTGATTCCACAATCTGTGCTAACTGTTCACGCGTAGAAATATCTATCGCTTTCAGGTCTTCCTCAGGGCGCATGTGAAAGCCCCCATGAACTCCCTTTAGCGTATGCATATAAACCTGACTACCCCCCTTCCCCAATTGATGCGCAATCTCCATACCTCGTGCGAATTTAGTCGAGTACTGGGGTAGCAGCATATACACAGGCAAATTACTGTAGGCTGATATTTCTACATAACGGGCGTCTTTACCCATCTCGGTCCTGCCTTGAACCAGATGCGGAGAAAACAATAACAGACCACGTAATAAGCTCGATTGGGGATTCTTAAGCTGCCAAAGATAAGCCAGGTTTAACGCCAGTTGTGCACCTCGACCGGTAGTCAGCAGATATATTTCGGCGTAGTCATGAGATTGGGCAACATCGATAAGTGCCAACAGGTCATCCATATCGATCTCATTTAAGCTGTCACGACCTGCAGGAATGATATAGCTTTCATGCAGGTTTGCCGTCCACACATCAATATCCATTGCCGCCAGATCAAGCGAAATCGGTATATAACCCTGACCTAAACCACGTTCTGACGGAAGCCAGATTATAAGAGATTTACCTGCTCCCTTAAATTGATTAATGCTTAAACTGCTGCCTGTATCTAACTCAATTTCAAGGCTATCGTAGGCATAAACAGCGCTCGTAAAAAACAGTAGTAAGGTCAGATAGAGACGCGACATGTAGTGTTGAACAGGATTAAAATTTAGTGACAAACTCTAACATATTGTACTGTCCGAAAATAAGCTACCCCCAAGAGATATGAGGATTTGCAGGCGTATGAGAAGTTGCTATCTATAGTTACGCATCTGACCAACCAGCACGCCATGTATGGTCACTCGATCTGCAGAGTAGACCATAGTCTCCATTGAGGAGTTTTCTGGAATCAAAGCAACCTCTGAGTTACTACGACGACGAAAGCGCTTAAGCGTTGCCTCAACCTTATCGATCATCGCCACCACAATATCACCATCGTGAGCTATCGGTTGTTTTTTTATAATCACATAATCGTTATCGAGAATACCAACATCCATCATCGAATCCCCGCTCACGCGTAACGCGAACAAGTCAGGCCCCATAAACATTTCGGACAGATTCAGTTCCTGATGATCTTCAATCGCTTCAATCGGTAAACCGGCTGCAATCTTCCCAACTAAAGGAATCACTGGAGGGCTCACCAGAGGCAGTTCAACCAGACTCATGCCGCGTGAGTTGCCTTTAGCTCGGTTGATATAGCCTTTATCTTCCAACGATTGAACATAGCGATGAATTGTACCCTGCGAATTGACACCGATGGCTGTACCAATCTCCTTAAATTTTGGTGCATAGCCAAACTGGGCAATATAGTTACGTATGAATTGAAGGGTATTTTGTTCTTGTGTAGTCAGCATAGGTCTTCTCACTATCTTCTCGTGACTTTGAGAATAAAACGAGAACAGGAGTAGTGCAAGTTAATTTTTACTCAGATTGATATTAGATAAATATCATTGCAGTCATTATCGGTACAAGAGTATTATTTGATGTTCGCGCTAGATTGCTCGTAAAATCCAGCAAACTCCCAATAAGCCAAAAGTATGAGTCAATTTCCGACCTTAAACCTCCCGCTACTGCTCATCAATATTCTAATCGCTCTTTACCTGCCATCTGTGCTGGCTGAGGAAATTGAATCACTGGTTCTCAATGAAGATGCCGAAATAGATATCCTGCACATTGGTGAGTCTGGAAAAACTGCACTAATCTGGTTTGCCTGTAATCAGGGTGAAGAAACCGCCGAATTTGAGGCGGCAAGAAATCTCGTTGCACTTGGCTATCAAACCTTTTTCCCAGACATGCTAAGTGCGCATTTTTTATCAGCCACGCCCTCAAATATTGGAAAAATACCACAACATGAAGTCGCAAGAGTCATTCAACATATTATCGAAGAATCCAATGCTAAAAAAATCTATCTGGTTGGCGGAGCACGAGCAGCAGTTCCGGTATTAGCAGGACTGGCTGAAAAAGACATCAAATCTGAAACAAGGATAAAAGGAGCACTACTAATTACACCACGCATTAATAAGTTAATACCTGTGCCAGGCTCGGAACCAGTTTACATCGATGCTGTTGGACAGTCGCAACACCCAATTAGAGTACTGGAGGGTGAAAGAACTCCAAATCGCTGGGGGTTGTCCCTTTTAAAGCAAAGATTAGCTGAGTCAGGAAGTACCGTCGCTACAACACTTATTAAGGGTGTACGAGGATTTTTTTATTTACGTAACGATAAAACCCCTGAAGAAGAAAAAGCTACTAACAATCTTCCTCACATTATCGATACCAATATTCAACTACTGGGAGCCTCCAATTAATGAATAAACTAAGTTGCCTGATATTAACGATATGCTTAAGCCTGTTCAGTTACGCGAGCATAGCGGCCAGTGGTCTATTAAAACCTTATATGGGAAATTTGACTGAAAACGATCTTAACCTGCCCGATATGCAGGGCAAGTTGCATTCTCTTAATGATTACAAAGGCAACATAGTGGTGGTACAGTTCTGGGCCACCTACTGTACACCCTGTCGCAAAGAAATGCCGACAATGAATAAGCTGATCAAAAAAATGCAGGGCAAACCTTTCAAAATTGTCACAGTGAATATGGGAGAAACTCGTGATGAAGTAGCCGATTTTATAAAACAGGTTCCTGTCGACTTTCCGGTATTGCTGGATAGTGATGGATCCACCGTTGGAAAATGGAAGGTGTTTGCAGCACCAGCCAACTTCATACTGGATAAAAAAGGCAACATCATCTTCACCCTTTTCGGCGCCATCGACTGGGATTCGGAAGATATGGTTAAAAAACTGACCTTGTTAACCGAGATGTGATTTGACTCTTATATTTCATACAACCATGGCAACACCATAGTCAATGTTGCCCACAGTAGAATGGTCAGTGGGACGCCTACCTTAACAAAATCCATAAATCGATAATTACCTGCATTCATTACCAGCAGGTTGGTTTGATACGCCATTGGGGTAGCAAAGCTCATATTTGCTCCAAATAAAACGGCCAGCACAAAAGGTTCCGCATTCAGGCCCAGTTGCTGGGCTATACCGATTGCTATCGGAGTACCTATCACTGCCGCCGCATTATTCGAGACAACATTAGTCAACAAAGCCATCAATAACATTAAGCCACTCAATACCCAGGTCGGTGACCAGGCACTCGTTGCGTAAACATATTGTTGCGCCAGAAAATCCGCAGCGCCCGTTTGTAGCAAAGCATTACCCATCGCCAGAGAGACCACAATAATCAGTATCACCGGAGCACTTAATGCGGTACGCGCATCACGCCAGCGCAAGCATCCAGTAAGTAACATTAGAAAAACACCGACTATGGCACTTATTTCAATCGGCAGTATTCCGCTGGCTGCGCTGGCTACGATAAAAAGCATGATGGTTAATGAGACATAGGCTTTGCTGGACCTGGGCAGATCGGAACTGGCATCCAGCACCATGACATTGCGGCTAGCTTTCATACGTTTGATACTATCACGCGACCCTTGCACGAGTACTACGTCACCTGCTTTTAACTGAACATCTTCTGGATGTTGGGTACCCGGTTTCTGTTTCCAGCGATTGGCTCGATGTAACGCCAATACCAGCATGTGGTATCTATCGGTAAAACGTGATTCCTTCAGGGTTCTATTTTCCAGCGAAGAGCCGGGCACGATGACGACTTCGGCGATTTGCTGATCGTTGTCTTTAAGTGGATGATCTTCATCTACAGGCTGATCTTCGGCATACAGGCGCGCGCCAATCAGGCTTTCGAAAGACTTCAACATCTCGGGTGTTTCTTTAGCCCAGATGTGGTCCTCTGCCCGAATCTTGATATCAGGTAATGGCGATAAACGAATGCCTTCTTTACCTCGAAGGATCTCGTGTACAACCAGCTTGCCATCGGTTTTGGCAATCACTTCTGCCAGTGTTGCTCCATCAGCGAAACCACCTTCTATGATACGCAACTGGGCACTAAAAATACGGGCCGAGGTCGTGGGCATAATGGGTTCACGATGTGGCGTGATGCGTGGTGCGATCAACCACAGATAGATAATACCTACACTCCCAGCAATCAATGCGGGTATGACAAAATCAAACATGCCAAATTCACGCAACCCCAGCTCACTGGCAAAAGATACCACCAGAAGGTTAGTTGAGGTACCGATGGTGGTTGCCATACCGCCCATCAGGGTGGCAAAGCCTACCGGCATTAATAACGATGATGCGGAGGATCCTGTTTTAAGCGAAATACTGATCAGTATCGGTAACAGCAAAATCACAATGGGGGTGTTATTCACAAAGGCACTTAACACGGCACCGCTTAGCAAAGTGAGTAGAAATACCAACACTGGACTTTTCGCCCAGAATTTTCCCAGCAGGCGCCCCACTGGTTCCAGTGCACCGGTACGTACCAGGCCTTTACCGGCAATCATCAATGCGCACACGGCGATCAATGCCTTATGCCCAAATCCGGTTAAAAACTGTGCCGATTTAAGCGGTCCCTGCTCGGTTTGAT
>JBNKMF010000085.1:0-22331 GCA_050292965.1 Gammaproteobacteria bacterium
ATATCGCTTCAGGATGGTTTGAACTGATTCGATCAGATCATGTATTGGCGCAACCATTCGAGCATTTAATGCGGCGGTCAGGGCGCGTCGGGGCGCACCAAGGGTAGATGCGAGTTCATGACCACAAATCACTGGAATATCGTTATCCAGCTCATGGATCAGGGCTTTGACACGTAATTCATGGCTGTTGTTACGGGTACCGAACTGTGACGACACGGCAAAGGCCGAAACCTGCTTACGCAGACGCTGTATCGCGTTACGGATCTCGTTGTCGTCGAGTGGTTGCAGTTCACAGCCTACCGCATCGAAGCCTCCTTGCAACGCAACCAGGTATTGTGGCGCAAGTATCTGCAACAACCCTGTTTGCTCGATCTGGCGTTGATCGTAACCCGGTAGCAGCACAGCAACCGGAGGCCCCAGATCTTCGACGACGGAATTAGTGGTCAAGGTGGTTGACAGTGACACCATACTGACTCGCGCCAGACGATCGTTGTCAAACTGACCAATGACGTCACCAATTCCGTGAGTCAAATCTAATCGGGTGGTCAGGCACTTTCCCGATGCGACGATATGCCGCTCATCGTCAACCAGAACTGCATCGGTGAAGGTACCACCGGTATCGATGCCCAGGCGTAAACTCATATATTATTCCGCAAATTTTTTGCAATTATAGCGCCGTTCAATAATCAACATTACGCTGGGGACGACCCAGGAATGAACGTTCGCGACCTGGCCCTGGATACACACCCTGGAGACAACTGGTATCTGATGCTGCTGAGTAAATCAGGGTATCGGGAATCGAGGAATAACTGGATAAATCTTTACTCCTTAAATTCCCTGAAAAACTTAAGGAATTTCCAGAAATCTCAGGGGGCAATTTTGAAGGGATAAGCGCTTCTTTGAATAATTTAATGAATAATCGAGAGTGTAGCGTCCCCTTATTTCAAAGCCTATCAGGAATCTGTAGAGATGCTCGTCGAAACTGGCGTTAATGTTCTACCATACAAGGATAGAACCGAGATCCTGAATTTTGCTATCAGTGCATAAGTAATCGAAATCTTCTTGGGGTTTTGGTCATTTTTTATTTCTCTAAATGGGTAAAATATGCGTGTCATTGCGTAAACCGTCAAGGTAGTCGGCCCATGCCTTGCTTCAGCAAAAATAAATAAACCTCAGCCATGCTTCATAATACGAGCCTTATCCCAAAAACCAGGGGCAGATCACAATTTACACTAATATTTGAATAATCTGTGACCTGACCCGATTTTCAACTCTTGCTAACCCAATGTGCCGTTGATATCAAACATTACGCGATGCATTTGTCTCCTGTTTGCAAAGGCGACTCAAAATAACATCGCAGGCCGTGCCGATTGGATTGCGATTTGTAAACCTTGACGCAACTTGCTGACAGCGGTGGTGTAATGCCTTGTCGGTGGTTAATGTGCTTAGCACATTCGCAACAGTTTGAGGAGCATACTGCTTTGGCAATACTTCGTGTGCTACGCCAAGGCGCACTGCGCGGGCCGAGTTGTCAAACTGGTCGTAAGCGACAGGACGGATTAGTTGCGGAATGCCTGCATTCAATGCTTGACTGGTGGAGCCGATTCCGCCGTGATGGACGAATGCCGCAAGTTTGGGCAACAAGGTGCCAAAAGGAGCATAGTCAACATGAATCACATTTTTTGGTAATGAAGCTGGCACTTGCTGTCGGAAATGTGTCAGGAGAATCGCTCGCAATTCAGCCGTTTCCGAGGCTTCGACAGACGTTTTGAAGAATTCATACGCAGTGGCCGTGGCAGTCCCTGCCGAGAAGGCGACCGGCGGTTGACCGGCTTGTATAAACTCGTCGACTTCTGGCGGGAGGGGGGAGTGATCGCCTTGATCACATAAAGGAAAGTCGGCTAGAACCACATCTTCAGGCCAGTCGCTTTGGGGGGCGCCAAACCAGTCTGGAAATAATCCGACAACGCCATCTGCGTCGTGAATCCAGGATGAGAATATCCGATCCACACCAGGTAGGCCGAGCTCGCCCCGGTATTTGTTGAGTGGGGCTGTAAAATTGGGGTCATAAAAGGTCTTGTCAAGCATCCACCAGGCCATCCGTTTCAGCAGGGAGGGAGTGCTCGAGGTGATCCATTTTGGCACCAATCGTGCCGGATTCACGTTGGAACGGAAGACTGAAGGTGCCAGGTGAACCGTCGCACAGGGAACGCCGTCGGTCTCTCTCAGCAGGCGGTGGGAAAATAGTAATGAATTTCCGATAGCTATAGTATCGCCGCGAATGACATCGATCTTCATGGCCTGGTAGTATTGTGGACAGATTTCAGCATATTCTTTTGCTACGCGCTTGAAGGCACGGTTTGGGTCGCCGTCTGAGAGCTCGCCAAATAATAAGGAGTATTTTTCGATTGTGCTTATGGGTACAAAGTCAATGGCAGAATCCGTCATGTAGCCGAGGAAGAATGGGTTTGCATAAAGAATAACTTCGTGTCCGCGAGTGGCAAATTCCCGCCCCAGTGCAATAAACGGCAGTACATCGCCGTGACTGCCCGCTGTAGAAATCAGTACTCTCATAGTGATGCCTCAATCGATTGTGTGCCAAAAAGAAACCAGGGTTAGATCACAATTTACTCTAATATTAGAATATTCTGTGATCTGGCCCCGATTTTGGTATGACCCCGATTTTCGCCCCTCGATTCTCAGAGTAAAGCGAGACCCCAGAGGCGAGCTTTTGATGACAAAATCGTAGGGAGCGATTATGTACATACTCAGTGCGACCCGAAGGGCGAAGGGCATGGAGCACGGAGTAATGACAGCGGAAAAAACTACTCCACCTACCGACTATACTTATTAATCTGATTCCGACCATTATGTTTATTCAGATACAAAGCCTTATCCGCCCGATCAATTATCTCTTCAATACTTAACTGTATATCAAAGTCGGTATAACCCAGACTCACGGTCACCTGATTACCCTTTGGAAATTGATACTGCTCAATATTTTGACGAAATCTGTCCAGTGCCTTTTTATCGTTCAAATTACAATCGACTTTTTGCATAGTCCGCAAGCTTCTGCCAATTTTTTTGCGCAACGGTTAATCGTAACTGCTGAACTGCACCTGCAGGGGTGATTTTCGCGTCTTTTAGGTTCTGTACGACACCAATAATTTGTTGTTGCACACTAACCAGTGAGCCAAGAATTAGAGATATCGCATTATCTAATTGTTTAGCATCTACGCCCATTGTTGTTGAAACGACATCAACAGCAGTAAGTTGTGCTCTCATCACAGCTTCTGCTGCTTTTAAGTTATTCATACAATCCTTCTTTCCACATTTCAGATTTGAATTAGTAACACTTTTCTCCGCAGCAGAGAACATTCTATCAATGTAGGATTGCGCACCTGACAAACTAGAAAAAGCTTGATTTAAACTCTTATTAAAAGTCGCGATACCGGAAACTGCCGGAGATAAGTTTGCCTTACCATTATTGAGCTTTTCAACAAGGGTATTTAGAACCACAATAACACTAGCTTCAGCCTGTGACTTTTGCGCAGGCGTTGAATTGGGATCATTATAAACTTTAATATCAGCGGCAACAGCAACTGAGGCTTTTTCAAAAGCGTCGCTAATCTGAGGCAGTTGAGTCAACATCCAGTTCTTAGTTGGTTCAAAATAATTACTAAAAGTATTCGCTGTCGAACCTAAGCCTTGATAAGCATTGACCACAACGGTTTTACCAGAACCAAAATCGGGCTTGTAAGTCCAATTTTCCGTCATGCAATTTCCAAAGCAATACCAATGACTATCGTATCCACAGGAGCCTTTGAAATTAAAAGGACCAAAGTTAATAGCATTCACTTGCTTAACTAGCGGTGGAATTTTTTGGTGCAAGCTCTTGAGTTTTTCTATGCCCTCTTGAGTCGCATTAACATCAATATCAGCGGCTTTAATTGTTAACGTCACGCCAAATATTGTCACGATCAAAAGGAATTGATTTACGATATTCATTGGTTTTGACAATTTCATACTTAAAGTTCCCTTTTTATTCGTTCATTATTTACGGTTTCAACTTTTTGTCCTAACACTAACATTCTGGATCTTGCATTAGCGCAACGTTAAGGTTCAATGATACGGAAGTCGCGTTCTCAATGTCTCCGCCGTTTTCATCCATGACTATCTCCCAAGTGGTATAAGGTGTTGGCTTAGAGTAGACCAGCTCTGGAACTTTCCATGGAATATACCCTTGATTCGTTTTAGCGTTGTAAGCATATTGCCCATTAATACCCGCGTTAACAAAACCATAGGATTTCTCAGGACCAAATCCATTGACATAAGCACCCGAAGTACTCAAAGTGAAAATAATATTATCGCTTTTATTTGGAACGGCACCTTCAATAACTGCTTCCACTTCTTTGATCCATATCGCTAGCTTTCCACCGTGCCCTATAATAGTTTCTAATTCAGAGGAGCTACTCATTGGAAAACCAAAACTCAAGGAAGCAGGTGTCTTACCATTCGCTGGTGTTAAGACTGCACAGTTAGATTGAGTGGAAATAATGTCACCCGCTTTAACGATTGGAAATGCTAATTTAAACGTGGCACCATCCACCGGTAAATTCACTTTTTTCTCAGCTGCATCGATCGTCCATGAGCTAATACCACTGAATGCCTTAGTTAGACTGGCACTGTCCATTGTAACGCTGACAACTTCTGGCGGCATTTTGAAATTTCGATAAAAATAAGCACTGACATATAGTCGATAAGAGGCATAAATTGATCGCTGAATAGAGGTTGCTTGAGTATCGATTAACCCTTGCATTGACAATAATAGCTCTTCTTCAGTTTTACTTTTATTACTCAAATTCTGCCACTCTTGTTCGATATTTTTATTGGCTTTAATTCGAGCAAGTAAAGCGATGCCTTCCGATAGTTGAGCTGTGTATGCAACAAGGTTTGAATCTACCCCCATTGCAAACTGTGCCAGTATTTTCAAACTCGCCAAATAATCTTCGGCGTTAGAAGCCTGTTCGGGATAATCCCTTTGTAAATTTTTTATTTCCGCATCAGCAGCAATAAGATAATTTTGCCAAACCAACCGAGGGTCAACAGCAGAGACGCCTGCGGCATTAGGAATTTCGATAGCTGTGTTTCCTTGAGCTGACTGCCAAAGTTGATAAGAACTCCACGAAGCAATTGTCATTTCATTTTGTTGCTCTAACAGTTCGGTTGTGGCATTGATAAGTTCTAGACTTCCGCTCGGTGTACCTGCTTTTTGTGCCAAATCAACAGCAGTAATCCCTGCTTGAATGCCAGCGATTACACCTGTAACAATTGCGCCCGGATCAGGCTTTTCTGGGTTAGCTGCAATACCAATTTTCACGGCTGCCTGAGCAATATCGAAGCAAGCTTTTAGATATGCCATAATATTTGCTTTATCAATCGAATATTCTAACTTAGCCCATGCAGCTTTAGCAGCGGCAAGTTGACTATAATATTGTCTTTGTAAATTATTAATACCCGAAAGTAATGTTTTTAGATTTTCGGTAATTCCATCGATTTGTACTTGATAAGCTACAGAAACATCATTTGCATTTTTACTTAAAGTGGTGCTCATTTCTTCAACGGCCTGCTTAATGTCCGTTCTTGTCTTAAGGGTTTGAAGTTGCTCTTCATAAGTTGCCAGGCAATTAATTAACCCGGTGATTTTGTTTTTATAATAATCAGGGGCTAAAGGCGGAGCATAATAAACACCATTTCTACCCGAGAGAGAAACAAATAACGCTTTAGCCTGTATAAGGAGCTGTTCAAAACTTGGCTCGTAAGAAGGTGGCTGTGTTAGTTTACCTAAGCTAACGATTTGTTCGCATGAAACAACTACCCACTCTAACATTTGTCGTGCAAGGTTTGTCTGTTCAGAATTCGCTTTTTCAATCGGCGAGTTCTCCAACAAAATACATGCACTTATAAAGCTTGCTTTTAAACTGTTGAGTGCGCCCGGGCAGCCAAGAGAGTTAGGTAACGCGGCTTGAAGCGTCATGTTCTGTTTCGAAAGAACTCCCTGATTATCAACACTAATAAGAATAGGCTTCATTGCACCAACCCCAGAAGGAACCGGGATTGCATCTTTGGGATTTTCTTCTGTATTAAAAAGCCATTCTCCCCCCGTCAACTGTCCAGCAAGAATAAAACAGTTTGATGCGGGTTTTAAAACCATTGGTGTTGCTTTTCCCTTGACCGTAAATAAAGACGTATCGACATTTCTGGCAATGATACTTATCCCTTTCGCATTGAAACGAGGGGCGTCAAGCACCAAAGTATCGACATAAACGGAAATACCTTGTCCATTATCATCTGGCGGAAAATAACCATTAAGTGTCGATAGTGATACTTTTAAGCCAGAGTAAATGACAAACTCATTCTTATTTTGCCCTTCTTGCCTAAGCGATGTTAGGTTAGACGCATTTTCCTCGAGCAGTTTCCAATTAATAGCCACAATAAACTCTCCATTTCAAATTTGGTTTAGACTAAATCGGAATACAAATGTCGATTCCGGTTCATTAGCAGGTTTAATTTGCCGATAAATCAGGCTACTTTGGTGCTGTACGGAATTGATTGATAGGTAACCAGTGAACCTTCGACAAACATTTGAGTTGAATTGGATATAGCCTGCCACTTCGCTTGCGCGTCCAAAATTTTCATCGCTTTCATGACGAAGTTGAGATCGCCTAATTGCGCTTCGGTGTAGTTGTTAACAAGATAAAGTAGATTATTATTCACGCCAGTCCAGACACCTTCTATTTCAGATAGACTTGTTTTGAAATTAGTCATCGCAGGCGCAATTTTTATCATCATGCCATTAAGGCCGGTTAAGTCTGTCACCAACTGTGATTTCTGTTTCTTCTTCGCTTTATCTTTCGCAATTTCATCACAAAGTTTATTATAACTATCTTTTGCATTGGCCGCCGCAATACCGAGTGCGGTACCAGCAACCGCAGCAAGCGGTAATAACAGTCCACCAGAAATAATGGTTAAACCAACTGATACAGAGATAGCGGAAATCGTTAAGTCTTCCCACAATTTGTATGCATCATCGGCTTCACCTTGTAGCTTAGTGATTAAAGTAACCAGGTCGGCAACCGCTTTATTGGCCGCCTCCATGATCGCTGAATCATTGTTGGTATAATCTTGTAACTGCTTGTTAGCATCGGTAAATTTAGTGTCAAAAGCCAACAACTTTTTCATTAATTCACCAACTTGATCACTCGCTGTTTGTGCCGTTGATGTCAGTCCACCAGGGCCTGTCAGGAGTGCTTTTAAGTTTGCCGCATTCTGTTCAGGCGTTCCGGTAAAAAGCGGTTGAAGATTTTCAAAACTAAAACTAAAAGTAGAGGCTTGATTTTGAATTTGGCTGGCCATCCAAATCATATGGCCGAAAATTTCATTGGGTGGCGTTTTTGAACCTAAATAAGCAGGGTCACTAGCAAGCTTACTTTTAATTGACGTTGGATCTCCAAAGTCACTAGAAAGCGCACTCACATTTTTCATGGCATCTACACAACCGGTAATAAGTTGTTTATCAGAAGTTGGGAAATCTCCATATTTTGTTGTGAAATCTCCTTGCGTTATCGGCAAGGTTAATACTGATGATATGTAAGACTGAAGATTCAGCCAATTCTCAGTAAACAAAATAAATCGATTATCTTCAGCTGCTAACGTACTTTCTGGAACTGCACTTGCACTTGTCATTTTTATTCTCCGTTATAAAGTTTTAGAACATCATTATCGATCGCTACTACTTTTTTTGGCCTGCTATGTTTGAAACAGGGCCGAAACTTTTTCCTTTAGCTCATAATACGAATTCAGCATTCCTTATAATGTGCTTCTGTTAGTGAATTAGATGAGTGAGGCTGTTTGTTTTTCTAAATCTTTCCATGTCTCTTCAAATTCAGGCATACCAAGCGCCTTAAATACCCAATCTTTATCTGCCATTTGTTCAGGGCTAGCCAAATTACAAAAATTCATACTCGGCTCTATGCCAGCGAGTAGCTTAGTCAGTTGAGTGAGCGTGGCGTTCACCTCAGCTAAAGCGGGAATTACAGCACTAGCATTAACATCAATATGCTTAAACTCGCTACAATATCGTTCACTTTCTTCTAAACTTTTTTCTGTCGCTTCCAATAACTGATTCATTTCTTCATAGTTGGCTTTTTTCTTTTCTTTACCAAAAAAAGCGCCTTCATATTTTTCTTTCGCATCTATAACGTTAGCTTTTAAAGTATCAATCTTCCCTTGTAAAGCCATTCGAGTTTGAGTGGCCTGGCTATAAAGATTAGAAGTGGAAATGTCGAGTAAAACCGGTTCAAGCTGTTCGATTAAATGGGTGATTCTTGCGCTAATTTCTATAGCGATATTTTTAGGCGTATTCCCTTGCGAAGAGGCTCCGCCAGGGCCACAAAGCGCACATTTTACATCCCATGCAATCTCTTTTTCTGTCTTTTGGCTATCAATCAATGAAGGGAGTGTTTGTACGGTATTGATAAGATTATTGCAGGCGTTTTTGGTTGCTTTAGCTTGTTTTAGTAACCCTTCCCAAACAGTATCAGAATTTGAATAAGGGCTTGATACGCTATCTGGGTGAGTCGCTAACTGAAGTTTTATTGAATCCAGGCTGCCGAGTTCTTTCGACATTGAATTCACTATAGCAAGGGCATTCGCCAATTGATTAATTTCATCGGTTAACGACGGAAATAATGAGCCATAGCGCTCCAAAATTCCACCATTCGATTGAATTCGAGAGACTTGCTCAAAAAGAGGGTAGCTTAAAACTAATTGTTGGTTAATACCCTTATAAAAATCAGCGTTTTTCATTATGTATCAGATTCCATTTAATACCTAAGCTTATTTTAGCTGTTTTTTTTTGCTGCTCTAAACAGTAATATTATCTATTTGTAAATATAGAGCGGTCAATCTTAATACAGTTCGTTGCTGGTGTATATGCCGAAAACAAATACGGTAGAAAACACTTCCAGAAAACCATAGCGCCCAGCCAACAGGAATTAACAGACCTCACGTATACTATCAGCCATTGAGTTGCTGGATTTCTGGAATGCGTTGAAATCCTGGAACGAGATGAAGTGAACAGTTATTTGAACCTGGATTCCGCAGTTGATCGCTCGTATTATTTGGTAACTCACTGTTTCGTCGACCATTACACTCTAAATATCTTTTCACGCTCCTAATGTATCCATGTAGCACTCCTGGTTCACTGTGTTCACAATGACACCAAAAAAACTCTACCGACTATACTTATTAATCTGATTCCGCCCATTATGCTTACTCAGATACAAAGCCTTATCCGCCCGATCAATTATCTCTTCAATACTTAACTGTATATCAAAGTCGGTATAACCCAGACTTACGGTCACCCGATTACCCTTTGGAAATTGATACTGCTCAATATTCTGACGAAATCTGTCCAGTGCCTTGATACAAAGATCTTGATCTATTTCCATCAACACCGCTGTAAATTCTTCACCACCATAGCGAAATAGCAGGTCATAATCGCGGAATGAATCAGTCATGATTCTGGTGACAACCGCTAATACTTCATCACCATACAGGTGTCCATACTCATCATTAATGGATTTGAAATTATCTATATCCAGCATGACAAAATAGGAAGGGGAAAGCTGGTTTTGTCGGTGTGGTCTATGGTGCTGATTGAGTAAGGATTCCATGCGCAGGTCGAATGCGCGACGATTATATAGTCCGGTCAGGCTGTCTCTATAGGTACTTTCCAGGCTGAGTAACTGGTGACAGTAAAAGCTAAACAACAACTGGATGTATTCTTCATCTATAAGGGGGTCTGGGTCGTTAAACTTTAGATACAATGCGAACTGCTTGCCGCTCAGGGGTTTGTAAACACATAACCAGCTCTCGAGCTGTGAATCGTAAAACCATATATTGCTTTGATCGGGATTGATCCTGGTTTTCAGTGTTTCACCTTTAAGCGGGTCATATTCCAGGGTTGTACAACCGTTTGCGGTGATTTTGTGCCACCTGTTATCAATGCATTCAAATATTTCTACCTGCAAGTCCTGAATCTGATCAGGGGTCAGTTGATTAATAAAAACGTCTAGCAATAACTCGGGGTCGTGTATTTTAACTAATGCGCTGAAAGCATCGTATTTACAGGCAATTGAGGTGAGTTCAGGCATTCTAATGTCCTTTTTACTCAAAGATAACAAATGCTAGTGTGTTAATGTAGGCTTGTCCATAGCTGTATATTAACTATGGTCCTATTTTTTCAGATATTTTAATTTGTCGGGTTTTCCATCCCACTCCTTGGCATCGGGTAATGGTTCCTTGCGCGTAGTGATTAAGGGCCACTGTTGTGAGAGCTCTTCATTGAGCTTGAGAAAATGGGCCTGTTCCATAGGCAGGTCATCTTCTGAGACTATCGCCTGTGCTGGGCATTCGGGTTCGCATAGTGTGCAATCGATGCACTCGTCGGGATCAATTACTAGAAAGTTGGGGCCTTCGTGGAAACAGTCTACCGGACACACGTCGACACAGTCGGTGTATTTACAGAGAATGCAATTTTCCAGTACAACGTAAGCCATGAAAAGGCTCCATAAATAATTTAGTTACTCAATTATTCGATAATAACTCTTTTTCAGGTAGATTAATCATCAATTTTTGCTGGGTATAAGGGTGAGTAAACTCTAATGCACTGGCCTGTAATTGAAGGTCACCTTCGTGAGGTGCCGTGCCATATTGACGATCATTGAGTACCGGATGACCCATGGCTGCAAGGTGGATGCGAATCTGGTGCTTGCGTCCTGTTTGGGGCATGGCTTGTATGACTGAGCAATCGGCCTGATTATCTCGAGAGATTAGCTGGATAGTGGTCAGAGCATTTTTATTCTCTATATCGCCTGTAATGTCGAAAGCCTGTTCATTATCAACCAATCCCTTTACCTTTGCGCGATAGGTTTTTTTCACCTGACGACTTTCAAACATTCTATGTAACAGTGAGTTACATTCCTCACTATGGGCAACAATCATCAAGCCCTGGGTGAACCGATCCAGCCTATGGGTAATGAATGATTGCCGATCAGGCCAGACATGCTGTTCTATCCAGCGATAAAGCGTCCAGTGGTCACCCCATTTACTGCCCTGACTTAACATCCCGGAGGGTTTGTTCCAGATACTGAAGGTTTCGAAATCTTCAATCAGTACGGGTACATAGGGGCAGGGGGCAAGTGTGCTCTGATTACAGTAAAGATATATCTGCTGACCCGCGGTTAATACAGTTTTCGTGTCTCTGATTCGAATTGGTTTAGCAGATTTCTGTAGCCATACCGAGCCATTGTCGAAACAGTTTTTGATGATGTCTGCTGAAAGTTCAGCTGTCTGTTGCAGCAGGTCCTCTGCCTTACAGTTTTGTTGCGCTTTAACATGCAGCTCAAGCGGTAGCTTCATATTTTTTCTTTTAACTGGTAAAGGTAATCGAGCGCCTGGCGCGCTGACAGGCTGTCGATATCCAGTTGCCTTAACTCATCCAGTATCGGGTTTTGGGGTTCAGGGTGACTTTCTGTTACTGCGGTTGACACGCTGAATAAATCAAACTGTGGATGCGCCAGATTCTGCTGCTCAAGCTCCTGTAACTTATGACGCGCCTGTTGAATAACCGATTCTGGAATACCTGCAAGACGAGCAACCTGCAAGCCATAGCTCTGGCTGGCCGGACCAGGTTTGACCTGATGCATGAAGACAATATTGTCACCATGTTCGACAGCATCAAGATGAACATTGATCAAAGCGTCATAGGTTTCGGCCAGCTGGGTGAGTTCAAAATAATGCGTGGCAAAAAGTGTCATAGCTCGGGTTTCGCAGGAAAGTGCTTGCGCGCAGGCCCAGGCTAAAGATAATCCGTCAAAGGTACTGGTACCCCTACCGATTTCATCCATAAGCACCAGGCTGTTCCTGGTGGCATTATTTAGAATATTTGCCGCTTCGGTCATTTCTACCATAAAGGTTGAACGACCGCTGGACAGATCATCGCTGGCGCCAATGCGGGTGAACACCTGATCTATAGGTCCGATTTGCGCACGACTGGCGGGTACATAACAGCCCATACAGGCGAGGATGACTATCAGCGCGGTTTGTCGCATATAGGTCGACTTACCACCCATGTTGGGGCCGGTAATCATGAGTACGCGGGTCGTGTTGTCAAACTCAACATCGTTTGAAATAAAGGGGTCTGACTGAACCTGTTCCACTACTGGGTGTCGGCCTCCCTGGATATTAAGAAGATTGTCTTCGCATAGCTCGGGCTGACACCAGTTATATTGTTCGGCACAAAGTGCAAAGCTCGACAGTACATCTATCTGAGCCAGTGCACTGGCGGTGGAGAGAATCTGAGCACAATGTTGGGATAATTTGACGAGTAACTCTTCGTATAACTGTTTTTCGCGTGCCAGTGAGCGTTCGCGTGCAGATAGCACCTTGTCTTCAAAACTTTTTAGCTCAGGTGTGATATAGCGTTCAACCGCTTTAAGCGTTTGGCGACGAATATATTCATCCGGTACCTGATCACTATGCAGCTTACTGACTTCTATATAAAAACCATGCACCCGGTTATAGGCAACCTTGAGGTTATTGATGCCGCTTTTCTGCTGCTCGCGCTGTTCCAGGTCCAACAGAAATTGGTCGGCATTCTCGCTCAGCCCACGTAGCTCATCCAGCTCAGCATCATAACCGCTGGCGATGACACCACCGTCACGGATGAGCATGGGTGGTTCAGCGATGATGGCTCTATCGAGTAACTCGATAAGCTCGGGTAGTGGTTCAATCGCGGCAGATAAGGTATCTATTAAGGGGCTGTCGAGTTGATCGAGTATGGATTCAATCGCGGGCAGATTACGCAGACTGCTAAGCAGTGCAGTCAGGTCGCGTGGTCGTGCGGAGGACAGTGCTATGCGGCTGCTGATACGTTCTATATCGGCGATTGATTTGAGGTTTTCAGCCAGAGCTTGCTGACATTGATGCTGGATAATTTGATCCACCGCCTGATGACGCTGGCGTATGGTTTGCTGGTGTTTAAGCGGTTGCTGCATCCAGCGTTTGAGTTCGCGTGTTCCCATCGCGCTGCCGCAATGATTGAGTATTCCATATAGCGTATGGTGAGAACTGGATTGGCTAGATAGTGATTCGGTGAGTTCCAGATTACGACGACTGGCAGAATCTATCAGCAGGCTATTGCTGATGCTCTCAGTTTTGATTGACTGTAAATGAGGCAGCGTTGTACGCAGGGTATCCTGAACATATTGCAGCAGACATCCTGCAGCACAGATAGCGACAGGATAATCCTGCAATCCGAAACCTCGCAGGTCACGCGTATGGAATTGTTCGTTGAGCAGGCGATAGCAGCTATCGTAATCAAAGTACCAGGCGGGCTGATAATGCGCCTGTTTCAGGTGTCGGTTTTCCAGCGGTAAAGGCTGGTCTTCGCAGTAAATTAGTTCAGCCGGATTAAGCCGGGTGATTTCAGCCTGCAACTGGTTGTCGCTGTCTAGCTCGCTACAGGTAAAGCGACCAGTACTGACTTCTATCGAGGCCAGTCCCCATATTCCATTGGTTTTATAGATGCTGCACAGAAGATTCTCCTGTCTATCCTCTAGCAATGCTTCTTCGGTAAGTGTTCCAGGGGTGACCACGCGCATCACCTTGCGCTCTACCGGCCCCTTGCTGGTAGCCGGGTCGCCTATCTGTTCACAGATGGCGATAGACTCACCCTGCTTCACTAGTCGTGCCAGATAAGAGTCAGCTGCGTGGTAAGGGATGCCTGCCATAGGAATCGGCTCGCCTGCTGACTGGCCGCGTTTGGTCAGCGTAATATCAAGCAGGCGTGCAGCTTTTTTTGCATCCTCAAAAAAAAGCTCGTAAAAATCACCCATACGGTAAAACACCAGCATATTCTTATGCTCGGCCTTGATCTTCAGGTATTGCTGCATCATGGGGGTATGGGGTTTATGGGTGGTCATATTGTGTTGATATCTGGCCTGAAATATTAAAAATTAGCTTCGCTTGCTGAGACCGGGCAGGATAGCAAACCTGCTGGTAAACCACTACCGTCACGAGAACAGTTTTTTATGGTTTGAGTTGCTGCCATTTATCTTTAAAGGTGATTAGAATACCCCAACAAAACAGCTAAGCAGGTTAAGACATGGAGCAATTCCTAACTGAAGTAGGACATATGGTCGTGGATAAGGTGGATACAGTATTTACCTTGTTCGACTATCTTGTATTGGCGATAAATGCGCTCATTTTAATCCTTTCCACCAGTATAGTGACAAAGTTCGGTCACGCAGTAGGAGGGTCCAAACACAATAGTACAGTCTGGATGTTGCGTTCTGTTAACCTGACACTGTTTCTGTTGTATTTTCTAGCTGTTTTTTTTACCGATAAAGCTCGTCCTTTATCAATTACTGGCCTGACATTATTGTGTGCCTATTTGCTGGTTAATCTGTTCCAGTTGTATGTGCGTAAACGTTATGGTCGTGTGAGGCAGATAGATGATACAGAGGTACATTCTCATACCTATCAGTCAGAAATTCTTGGGTTGATTGGCTGGGCTGTCGCGGCGGTTATCTCATTCCTCATTATTATCAATACCTGGGATATGACCAGCTGGTTACAGGCTACTTCGGTAGTGGGTGCTGTGCTGCTGATCGTTTATTCAACCAAGGATGTCTGGGCTCCTGATAATATCAATGGTCTGATTCTACTGTATAACAACGACGTTGAACCAGGTTCTGTAGTACAGATTAAAGAGCTTGATTTGCTTGCGGTGGTGATGCGCACATCACTGACCCAGACTGTATTCAAGGATCTGCGCAGAAAATATAAAATCCTGCTGCCCAATTCGCGTTTTCGTGCCTGCAAGATAGAAATTTTAACCAGCGATTCGAATGATAATCTGGGTTGCTATGTTGATTTTAAGATTGGTTATGGTATTTCCAGTGAAAGAGTGGAGAGGTTTCTTACTCAGGTGTGGCAACATGTTTGCGATAACAGTTCGTTAATTAACGTTGACAGACCACCCCGGATACATATTGTGGAAACAGGCGATCATGCTGTGACATGGCGTTTAAGCTATCGAATTAACAGTGCCTATAGGCTCATTGGTGCGGAGTATCTAATCAATAGAGCGGCTTACGATATGTCACTTGAAGAGGGTATTGGTTTGAATACACCGATGACTCATGCGCTGGAAAATGTGACTAGTTTGAAATCGTTGGCAGATGGTTAGTCTGATGGTCAAAAAAGCCATCCGGCTTATGGGTTGCCGGATGGCTGAATACGTTCCGTGTGCGCTTAACGCCCTAACATACGCGACAGGGTACCATCCTTATCGATATGCTCATGCTTGATAGCACCAGCGATATGTAGAACGATGAATGCAATCACCAGGTTTCCACCCAGTCCGTGCAGGATGTGACCGATCCTGGAAAGTGTTTCCATTTTTTCACCGGAGCGGGCAATCAGTTCAATGCCGAAAACGGCTAAGCCATGTCCACCGCCTATAGACATGGCGATGCCAGAAACAGGTAGCATAACCGTGCCAAGTATCAACACCAGCAGGGTAAGTTTGGCGATAATTTCCTGCCATTTAGACGTTTGCCCCAGAGCTTCGGGATATTTGCTGATTACTCGCCATGCGATTCGTATCAGAGCCAGAACAAGAATAATAAACCCTACAGATTTATGTATGGCAATAAGGTCGCCTTTCTCGGGGCTACGTGGTAGATCTTCGACATAAATGCCAAATGCAAGCATTGCAATCATGGCAATCGCAATAATCCAGTGTAAACCTACTGTAATAGCAGGTATCTTTTCATAGTTTTTGTTCACGTGCAGGTCCTTAGTTTAAAATGCAGAACTCTAATCAAGCTAATTGAGTTAATCAATTAAATAATTAAACCTTAGTTACAAAACATTAACCTGGATTCCGCAGCTGACCACTCGCATTAGAAGGTAACCCACTGTTTCGTTAACCATTTTAGTCGATTTATCTTTTCACGTTACTATGCATCTATGCTAAAAAACCAGCAGGTGAATCCAGCTACGAGCTGAATTGCACGTTTGCGGTGGCGCATCTCTACGTTGCCTATAGGGACATAGGTAAGGAGCGTGAGCAGGACGCGGAAGCCTTGCCTATAGGGACATAGGTAAGGGGCGTTAGCAGGACGCGGAAGCCTTGCCTATAGGGACATAGGTAAGGGGCGTTAGCAGGACGCGGAAGTTTTGTAATTCCTTGATCTACACCACCCGCAAACGCACTACAACTCGTCTAACTGCAGAGTCTGGGATTAAGAATTTATGGCACTAAATTTCAAGTCTCGATACTGCGGTCGGTAATTTTAGCCTGAAGCGTACTCCGCGCACATCAATGGGTTTGAATACCAGTTTTGCTGATCGTTTACGGTTGATGATATTGAGCTTCCAGCGTGGCAGCAAAGGATTACTGGTATCAGGTCTGGGAAAACTTTCTACCCCTGACAGGTCATTAATCAACTGCGGTTCAGTGCCAGACTGGGAGCTGATTTCTACGCTACTGACAGGGCTGGAAAAGGACCACTCTAATGAGGCTCTTGCGGGCTCTTCTTTTTGCGCGATAAGACACAGCGGTTTAGCATTGTTTTCGATGATAGAAATAAAATGTGTTTCAACGCTACCATTGCTCAGCTGGATGCGCAGTGATAACTCATTCTGCTGATTTTCTATATTTTCAAAATCGATAGAACCTTCGAAGCCTTTGCAAATTTCATTGACGAAATAAAGGCCTAGTCCTTTGCCATGATGGTCGCGTATGCGGCGCGATGAATAACCCAGTTGAAAGATTCGCTTGCGGTTTTCTTCATTTATTCCTGATCCACGGTTATAGATCTCTATCACGGCTTCGTCCTGTTGTTTTGTAAGCAGGATAGTGACCTGGTTCTCGAGGTTTTTCGAAGATTTCTGTCCGGCGTAATACACAGCGTTGTTTAACAGGTTTTCCAGTAGTAGCACCATATGATTGATATTACCCAGCATGTCACTATCATTTTCCACTCGTAGCTGCAGGCGTTTGTCGCAATAATCGAACGGTAGTGTCAGCAGGTTTAAGGGATTGAATTCTGCGGGGGTTTCGACGATGGGCAATATCGCTTTTTGCAGTGCACTGAACAGGGAAAATGTAGGTACATAGGGCAGGGTCGATGGATCGCTGTTATTCAGCGTCGACTGATAATAATACTCTTCGCTGTCGTAAATACGATTGGCAACATGTAGCGTAATATTGTCCGTAGTCGCTATATCGAGCAGATCCCACAGGTACAGCAGACTGTCGGCGGCTTGTTCAAACTGCTTGACCTGTGCAGGATCATTTAGTCGGTCGGCGCATAGCGCGGCTGCATTTTTAAGTGCGGTTTGTGCCTTGTCGTAACTGATCACGCCATTGTGCCTGACTTCGGAAGCAATATTCTTAAAGTGCAGGAATTTTTCATCGTACTCTAAATATTCGAGTAACTTGTCGCTGATGAATAATTTCAGCTTGTCAGCGTGATCGGAATAGGTGCGTACTCGGGTTCCTAATTCACGTCTGGAATCAAATAACTCGGCGATCTGTTCTTCATGTTTTAGCATCTTCTCCTTATATCTGGCCCAGCCTCTGAAGTAGCGATAGATGTCCAGTGTCACTAGTAGCAACCATACGGCAAATGCCGATACTAGATATCCACTGTTTAGAAAATACTCTGGCAACTCATGGGGCTGAACCCATTCAGGCTTTGATAAAACAAATTGCCAGATGATAATTAATAAAGCAGCTAGCGTACTAATCCACGGATAGGGAATTCCTGTTCGACTCATAATGGGGGCTTCCATAAATATGCACCTTCGTCTCCAAAGGTGACGATGCCTGAACCCTGGCGACAGAGTTCAATAAATTGCCCCTTGCCACCTTCGGCGGCATCGATAGCTCGGCGCAGGGTTTTGATATGTTGACGGTAACTGGCGTAAGAAAATTTTTCGCTATCCGCTTCGATGCGCTCAGCAATCTGCAGGGATGTCAGTGGACGTGGTGAACAGTCAATCAACTCACGCAGAATTTTTCTTGGTGTTGGGGCCAGTGGGCGTAATAGATTATTCGGATTCATCAGGCGCACGTTTTTCCAGTACACATTCCAGCTATTAAAATCGATGGTTAGATCCCCACTGGTGATCTGGTCTTTAGCGTTATTAGAGCTCTGCCTGCCGAGTGAGTGCTGTCTAAGTACGGCTTTGATGCGCCAGCACAATACCTGCTCGACATTGTTCTGGTGCTTGGCGATAAAATCGGCGGCAGCAAATTGCTCCAGTGCATCACGTTCGATATCGGTTCCGCTATGTTCTGAAAGATAAATAATGGGAATGCCAGGCCATTTCTTGCGCAATGCACTAGAGACTGAAAATCCGGCCTGATCATTACCGTTCATGCGTGCGTCGAGTAGCGCTACGTCGGGTGGAGACAAAGCATTCGTGAGTGCAATCTGCTGTTTCGCTGTCTCGGCAAATCTAAAGATAGCAAGCCGGTTTACCTGGCCATCGAAATCACCCTGTTCGAGTATCGATGAAAATTTTTGTATCCAGTGAGATTGGTCTTCTACCCAGAAAATCGAGGCCATGATCGAGCTTGTGCTTTTTATCTTGTGCATGCAAGTATACCCGGCCAAATAACGCAGTCTCAGGAATGTGAATTAATACGGATTTGATAAAAAATGGTATTTAACTTTTCACCGATTTTTCACACCCACCTTTTATATTTCAGTCGAATTCAACACTATTTAAGAGGTGACTATCATGTTTACAGAAATACTGTCGGTCTGGTCCGACACCCCAGGCCTGTCAGCTGCGATCTGGCTGGTGATTCTGGTCTTTATCGCATACCTGGCGCGGAACCCGGCCCATGCATTATTTCGATCCATCGGGAGTTCAATCTATATTGCTTGCCGTCTGTTCGCAGCATCCTTACGCAAGCTGGAACAAAGCCTGCAACGTCGTAACAAGGAAGTAGTGCTGGCAATGGGGCAGGAGGCCTGTGAGCGCGCCATCGAACGCGAATTCCAGCGCGTGAATACACTGGTGTCTCGGGATCTGAGCAGTTACCCGGCGTTGCATCGTCAGATAAGCGATGCCATTGATAAAATAGAAGAAGATTATCAGTCTTCCACCGATGCACCACCATTACCGCCTAGCTGGTTGAATGCAGTGGATGCAGTAGCTGCAATCCCACGCACTGGTGATGCCACTGTATGCGATATTCTCGACAATATTGGTGTGTCGCTGGAAAAAGCTCATAAGGAAACACAGAAAGCCTATCGTAAATCGACATTGGAGCGGCACAAGCTATTGGGTGGCATGCAACGCCAGTGGCGTGAGCTGGGGCAGTCACTGACCCAGGTAAAAGAAAGGATAGATGGACTGGAAGAGCGTTCTGCACAAATCGATCAGCAGATGGAAAGCTATGAAGCAATCCGTAATGCTGAAGACAGCATCGCGCGCACGCTGGCATCATCTTCCATGACCCAGTTCTTCATATCCTCGCTGGTATTAATCATTGCGGTATTAGGCGGACTGATCAACTTTCAGTTAATCGCTATGCCCATGTCGGAAATGGTCGGCGGTACCAGTTATATCGGTCCTATGCGTACCTCGGATATCGCCGCGCTGGTGATCATCATGGTTGAGATTGCGATGGGATTATTCCTGATGGAGTCGCTGCGCATCACCCACCTGTTTCCGATCATCGGATCGATGGATGATAAAATGCGCAAACGCATGCTGGTAATTACCTTCAGCATACTCGCCATTCTGGCAACCGTGGAAGCTTCGCTCGCCTATATGCGCGATTTACTGGCACTGGACCGTGAAGCCCTGACCCAGTCACTGGCTGGAACCGGTGTAGTCGAAGCGCAATTCCGCTGGATACCTTCGCTCGGTCAAATGATCATGGGCTTTATCCTGCCGTTTGCACTGTCATTTGTTGCGATCCCGCTGGAGTCATTCATCCATTCCTTGCGTACCGTGCTGGGCGTACTCGCTATGGCTGTGTTACATGCGATAGCTTTTGTCGCGCGACTGATTGGTGGTGTGGCGCGTCAATTCAGTTCGATCCTTATCAGTTTGTATGATTTATTCATCATGCTCCCGCTCGGCATCGAAGCCTGGGTCAGCCGTTATCAGCCAGCAAAAAAGGCGCAGGAAAAAGGCAGTGAAGACAGAGATATGTTTGCGGAGGAAAAGTGATGAAAAAGTTAATGCTAGCTATTCTGCTAATTACCATGGCGGGCTGTAGTTCACCACAGTCCAGATCGCGTGCGGTATTTCTATTACTCGATACCTCCGGTACCTATACTAAGGAGATGGGCAAGGCACAGACGATAATCAACTATCTGTTGGCAACACTGGAGAGTGGAGATTCTATTGCGATAGCGCGTATCGACAGTGGCAGTTTCAGCGAAAAGGATATCATCGCCAGCACCACGTTTGACGAGCGTCCGAGCACCACCAACGATCAGAAGCGCGCCTTCAAGGCGACTATCGAGCGTTTTGTGAAGGCGACCAAACGTGGCAGTCGGCATACTGATATTACCGGTGGTGTTCTACAGGCGAGTGAATACCTGACTGAGACCGGAGCGGGTGAGCGGTATGTACTCATCTTCTCTGATCTTGAAGAAGATTTGCAAAAGGGCCACATACGGAATTTCCCGCTATCGCTACCCGGCGTCCACGTGGTTGCACTGAATGTCACCAAGTTGCGTAGCGATAATATCGACCCGCGTGATTATCTAAAGCGGCTGGATCAGTGGCAGGAACGCGTCAACAAAGCGGGTGGGGACTGGGTCGTTGTAAACGACCTGGAACGTATCGACAAACTGATTGCCAGGCGTTAGTTATGTTGTTAATTACGTATACGGAGGATTCCTGCTTCCGTATACGTTAAAAAATATGGGCTGGGAGGTTTATGGTTTTTGGGAGCATTTATTACTTTATGAGTTTTTTTATGGCATAGGCCTGCGCAATAACCACATATAGAAGGGCAGTAAAAATCTAATACACTGTAAAACAAATCTCATTAAGCACTCCGAATAATAGCTATAGTTATTATTCGCATGGCTTTGCAATCATATAAATATCGTAAATATTTTTAGATTTAAAATATGCTTGCAATCTATATAATTCTGCTAACATACTTTTGGCTTTTGTGTGCAAACAACCGATACCAGAAGAAAACAAAGAATATTCGAATTTTGTCAGATGCTCCGCATACTCTTTATCCCCTCCCTTAAACGGCTCCAGCTTGACTACTTTATTATTCCAGTCAGAGGGTAATGGGGAATCATAATCAGGGTCTTTTGAAAAATCGATGAAGTTCGTATTATTCGTCAATTCAAGGTATTCATAGCCCTGTTTAAATATTCGAATAATCGGTCCTGAACGACCTATATTGACATCCCAGTCGGCGTATTCCGGCCCCATGCTGGAAACCTTATAACACCTTTTGCATCAGGTACTCCTTCAAAAGCTGCTACCGCATTAACACGCCCGCCAACTTCACCCACAAAAAGATGGTACATATTTTACCGGCCAATTCGCTAAAACAATTGCTCCTTTAATAGGTTTATTTGTCTGCGCATCAAGCAACACGAATTGAGTTTCAGCCGATCAATATTTATAAAATCTGAAGACACTGCAAGAGGCGAGTAGCATGATGACAAGCATGCCAAATAGCAGTTTGAAAGATATCTCATCCATTTTTATATGCATAGGTTACTGCTTTAAAGCCCTGTAATACGCCAGGCATCATCCAGCCCTTTAACTTGAGTAATAATGTTGGCTTTTAATGCACCATTATTCAATATATGGAAGCCATGTACATGGCAATAAAAATTAAAATGAATAGCTCTGCTTTTCTTTGAGTATCGTACGATAAAAAGCTTATGAGGTTTCTTGACTACGCTATTTAGCCTACGCTATTTATCTTATAGTAAGGTAGATGTCTTTCATCTATAGTTCTGAAAAAAATTATACTTCGTAGCGGTAGTGCTACTTAATAATCAGGGCTAGATGATGAAATACAAAAAAGGTTGTGGCTTTCACGCCATGAATAATCACGTTTCAATTCAAAAAATATTTCTCCTAATCTGTGCTTTTTCTATGGCACTTTTTACTATTGAAAGTCATGCCTCAGTTGTAGGGTCAATACCGGGCAGCTTTGAAGTATCCCAATCCGGTGCTGCAACTTA
>JBNKMF010000086.1:0-22045 GCA_050292965.1 Gammaproteobacteria bacterium
GTTCTGCTGTTGGTTCTGCTGTTGGTTCTGCTGTTGGTTCTGCTGTTGGTTCTGCTGTTGGTTCTGCTGTTGGTTCTGCTGTTGGTTCTATTTTTGGTTGATCTGCTGGTTCCACTACTGGTTCCACTACTGGTTCCGCTACTGGTTCCGCTACTGGTTCCGCTACTGGTTCCACTACTGGTTCCGCTACTGGTTCTGGTGTTAGTTCCAGGACAGCTACCTGGCCTGGCTTGCTGGATGAGTCATCATCCGAACCACAACCTGTTAATATGAAAGTCAGTAGAAATGCCATTCCTAAATAAATATAGAGGTGCTGTGACTGTTGCCTACGAGTTATCATTTAAACACTCCATTCAATATTGCGTATAGACTGGCCTGATCGCAGCAGTCACGCAGAACAATATAAAAAATAAAGCCCCTCTCTAAACTGCATCTTCAGGGTTAAAATTCCTGATTTGTGAAGAGCTTTTTATCTGATTCAAAAGTTGCTATTTGCAACTGTTTGGGGATGTTATTACCTCTATCTATAATTTTCAAACGTGGTTATATGGATATGAATTGGTAGAAACCAGAACATGCTTGACAAAAAACACAGACCTGTTCCAGATTTAGAAATAATTAAGAACATCCCGTGAACTATTTATTTGACTGGGTTCTTTATGCGCTCATAAAGTCATAAGCAACACCAGTCAAACTCCTGCTTTTTTACACTATTTTTTTATTCTGACCCCATTATTAAATACAGACTCAGCACTATTGATCAGCTGCAGACCAGAGTCTCTTTTTTAAGTCTGAAAATACTCGTATTAATTCAATATTCAGCGTAGGAAGATTCTTATACCAAAACAACAAACAAATGCTCTACATTTAAAATATCAATATATTTTTCTTAAAGATAAATGGTAACTATGGAGGCTAAAAATACTTTTGTGACTTTTTTCGCATATCTCGAGCGAAACTTTTCACACGGTTAATTCCTGAGATTGGGGCTGGTAGTAACTATTTTTTCGAAGGGGATTCTGCCTCTGCTCTAGTAAAAGAAAACAAAGCCCAACTGTAGTTCAGGAAGGCTTAAAGCATATCAAATAGAGACTTAGTATAACGGACAGAATATGATAATTTCGTAAGACCAAATACCTTAAATTGCGAACTGTATGTTTCACAATATCCCGTGTACCCTTTAAAAGGATGTTGCTTACACAGAGTGGTAAACCACCTCCAAACTCCATCAATCTCTGCTTAATAGTACCCAGAAAAGAAATATTGACTAAAATTTTTTGTGACACATGTCACATTTTTTTTAGTTTTTTTGAACCTGATAATCTGTCAAACAATTTTGTGGGACCCATTTTTCAATCGCCACTCTTTTTTAGTGAGCCCATACTGTCCTTTGTTGCATTAGCTACAGCTGCTTAGCTCTCTCTAAATCGATTTTTCCATCTTCGTCTGTTGCCTTCGGTGACACTGCTTGCAACTTTTTTCACCTGGGTCAGCCGGGTTTGATTGAGCGTAAACAGGCGTTAAACCTAGAATCCGCAGTTGGACGAGTTGAAGTGTGCGTTTGAGGAGGTGTAGATCAAGGAGTTACAACGAAGAGATACACCGCCTCAAACGTGCAATTCAGTTCGTAGCGGGATTCACCGATTAGGTAATTATACACATCAACTGTAATGATTTATGAAATAGTAGCTTAACCTCTATTGCGAGCGGTCAACTGCGGAATCTAGGTTAAAGCAACAGAAGCACCAGGCAATATGAAAGCGATGGTTAGGAACAAACTTTCAGCTAGAAACATGAATTGAATTAATGAAGATTGAACAAACCTGGGGGGCTTAATAATTTATGAGAGCGTACCGTCCTGACAGGCGACCCAAAAGAGACGAAGTTTGGCGATAAACTTTTTGCTCTCCTTTTCGCTGCGTGCGCGTATTGCGCTCCTTCCAGTTTGCCTGGGCAACCTCACGAGCTCCCGCAAGGCTATTTTGCCCAGGGTGACTGTGTATGTGCTGCCAGAAGCGGGAGCGCAACGCTCCTATGCATCGGCTCTGACTTCCTCGGCTCAGCATTTGTTTTAAGAGCCCCTTTTAAGCCCATAAATATTTTGCCAATTTCGACTTACATTTATTTTTTTAAGATTTGTATTTACTCAGCACATTTTATATAAACAGCTGATTCAGCTCTATAATCGGCTATAGGCCTAAGACTCTTTTTCAGCCTGTCGAAAGCGCCTTAACTCGACACTCAGATCGGAAAGATATTCACACTGAACCCAGCAATCAAATACTTTACGCTTGAAATATCAATGCATTTTTTATGAAGATTGCGTTCATGCGTTGTAATGAAAAATTAATTTTTACGACTTTTCGTACCAACCTTAAACTAAACTTTTAACATGGGTAACCCACAAAAGCAGGTCTGGTAATTAAATTCTTTTGAGGGGAGATAGAGTATAAGCCCTATTTTTACAGGTCAAAACCCGACTTTAGTTTGCCTGTAGATGAGGAATTCTTAAGACACTTAAAATCGCATTTTAGCATGACAAATTGAGTATAAATATTTCGTAAACAAAGCAACCTGAAACTACTAATTGCGTACAGATTGATACTCTTACTCCTTATAAGATATCCCTGTTAAATCAGATTGATAAATTTAGCTAAAACATCATCAATACCTGCTTTATAGCTGCCCAACAAGGCCATGCTGACGAAATTCTTAGTGGCATATTTAACAACTCAATAAAAATTTTGCCCGGGTTTTATTTGCGATAAATCTTTCTGAACCTTCTGTCAATATCCGCTTTACCGGCTCCTGACTTTGTTGTTGACAGCTTGATACGATTTCCGTCAACTAGTACAGTTCCGTGCTCCAACATACTCCGTATCTCTAGTACTTCAATCTCCTTCTATCGTTTCCTATAAGGGCCACCCTATCGCGGCCCCACTGCAATCCGCTTACTGAGCGAGCGACCCGGTGTAACCTTGCTGCACCGGGTCATCGTCACTATCTTACAGACTCAGACTTCCTTTTCTTCATCCCGCTCAAGAACCACCTTGCGTCCACTAGCAGATAAAGAAAGAACAAAGGCCATGATCAGCAGAAAACCACCACCCGCAGAACCAGCCCAGAGGGCCAGTCTTGGAGCAACTAACACGGTCGTTGAGTCTGCATCCACGGCCCCTGTATTATCAGTAACCGTCAGAGTGACGTTATAGATACCTATTGATGAATAACTATGAGTCGGAGTTGCATTGCTGTCGCTCTCAACCGTGCCGTCACCAAAACTCCACGCATAGGTCAAAATCGAGCCATCCTGGTCGAGAGATTGGCTGCCATAGAACTGAATTTCGTCATTTGCTCTACCGACGTAAGGCCCCTTAACCTCAGCCACTGGTGCCAGATTACCCATACCAATGGTTGCTGTTGTGGTTTCCATATCCATCAGGCCATCGTTGTCCGTTACCTTGAGAGTAACCGTGTAGCTTCCACTCTGTGCATAAGCATGAGAGACACCATCGCTGAAGCCAGTGATTATTTCCCCATCACCAAAATCCCATTCATAGCTTTCAATCATACCGTCGGGATCTTCGCTACCGCTGCTGTTAAAGTTGACTATCATACCTACCGAACCCATATAAGGTCCATTCGCCCGCGCTACTGGAGGCTGCTGACTTCCGACGCTACCTACGGTAACTGTTGTCATTGCTGTGCCTGTCAGACCCTGATTGTCAGCTACTTTCAAGGTGACGGTATAGCTACCCGAGGCCGCATAGGTATGCGCTGGATTCATCTCTGTACTGGTAGCCGTGTCACCAAAGTCCCATGCATAGCTAACTATGGACCCATCCGGATCAGAAGATCCGCTGCCATCAAACATCACGGCTTCACCATCATTAACGAAGTAAGGGTCACCGGGATCAGATAGCGGCGGCTTATTGGAAGGAGTAACGGAAGAGTTAATGGTCACACTGGTCATGACTGAGTCTACAGCACCATCATTATCGATAACAGTCAGTGTTACGTTGTAGGTGCCCTTCGATGAGTAACTGTGGGTTGGCCTGACGCCGTCACCATTCATGCCGTCTCCAAAGTTCCAGCCATAACTGGTTATTGAACCATCCGCATCCATTGAGTCGCTGGCGTCAAATTGCACGTCTTCGTTGGTCATTGCGCTATAAGGCCCGCTTGTTTTAGCTACCGGCGACTGGTTACCTTCACCGATAGTTACCTCTGTGGTATCTGTTGCACTGTCGCCAGCATCATCGGTCACTTTCAGGGTCAAATCATAAGTCCCTGACTGCGTATAGCTGTGGGTCGTCTTAACACCGTTGCCACTGCTGCCATCACCAAAGTCCCAGCTGTATGTCTTAATCGAACCATCTGCATCTTTTGAGCCATTACCATCAAATGTAACTGGCATATTTACTGTGCCATTGTAAGGCCCACCAGTATTAGCCATAGGCGCCTGGTTTTGTACAGGTTCTGGGGCTGGCTCAGGAGTTGGTTGAGCAGCAGGGCAGAAAAAATCCAGGTTGCCGCTACTATACTGATCCTGTTGGTTGCGATTATTGTGACATGAATCGCAGCTATCTCCCTTGCTCTTATATCCAGGTATCATTGTCCTACCGCTACAATGCGCAAATATTTTATTTGTCATAGATCTAAATGCGTACGCTTCATTAGCACCGGTTAGCAGGGTAGCACCCAACACTAGAAGTACTATTTTTTTCTCTCTATACATCAAAATGTAATCTCCAGTATATTATTTACTCTTAAAAGCTGACCCTAAATGCTGGTCACTATTTTCATCTGAGAACATAATCGTCGACTAAGCCACCCTAAAGTACATCAAGGACTCTAATACTTGCTTTGTGGAAACTTTTTTTGCCTCTTAAAAGTTGCCTGATGCAACTATTGTCAAATGCTATACATCCCAGCCTCTTAATTCAAGAGTGCTTCTGTGTATACAAGTTCACACGTACAAGTTCATTATTGATAAAACACACCAATCCTTTTCTCTGCCCCCTTTAATTTAAAAACATCTGAAATTTATTTTTTTGTCGGCACTTTATCTCTTTCAATTCAAGGTTACTATTAGATCGAATTTTTACTTTATTTAATAAGCACTATTCTCTCCATCACTTTTTGAAAAACATCCATAATCATCACTATTTATCAGCTAGTGTAGCGAGAATTTTTAAACTCAAAAAAAACACTAAGACTCAATATTTACAGCAGTAAGTGCTTTACACGCAGTTAACTTATCAAATACTAGATATTTAAATTATCAATGTGAAATTTATAGATAAAACCCGTTTACCTTATTACGGAAATTATATTTGTGACTTTTTGCGCTAATATCTTGCTGACTTTTAACGGTGATCATCTTTAGAATCTACTCAGACAATAAATATTTTCTGAGCAGAAAAAGTCTGGCTTGCATGACAAGAGATCGAATCCGATAAGCAGTTTGTCTTAGATCAGGGATCTTAAAGTATCTCAGATCACACTTAAGAATGAGATTTAGAGCATGATAATTTATCCGAATAACACACTCAATCTAGCTTTGCCTCCTTTTATAGGTAAACCCGCTAACACCTGGTGGCAAATGTCTTCTAAATACCACCTATATCTGTTTTATTGGCATTCAGAAAGCCATACTGATAAAAATATTTTGTGACAAATTCAACAACGTTTTGAAGTGGGATTGCACCGTTATAAGCCTTCAACCTGGAATCCGCAGTTAGACGATTTGTAGCGCGTTTGAGGTGGTGTAGATCAAGGGGTTACAAGGCTACTCTGTCCTGCTCACGCCCCTTACCTATATCCCTATAGGTAAGGCTTCCGCGTCCTGCTCACACCCCTTATCTATGTCCCTATAGGCAAGGCTTCCGCGTCCTGCTCACGCCCCTTACCTATGTCCCTATAGGCAAGGCTTCCACGTCCTGCTCACGCCCCTTACCTATGTCCCTATAGGCAAGGCTTCCACGTCCTGCTCACGCCCCTTACCTATATCCCTATAGGTAAGGCTTCCGCGTCCTGCTCACGCCCCTTACCTATATCCCTATAGGTAACACAGAGATACGCTACCTCAAACGTGCAATTCAGCTCATAGTGGGAATCACCGATTGGGTTTTCAGCATGGGTGCTGTTATTTCGCGAATGCAAGGATAATGGTATGGACCCACTCCACTTTTATAACGGCTTCTAAAAAGCCAAAATGAGAACATTAACAACCATTTAAATTCTGGATATATGTACTGACCTGGCTACAAAATCGTGGGGTGAAGGATATTCTGATCGCCTGCGTCGATGGGCTCAAGGGGTTTTCTGATGCGTTAGCGGCTGCCTATCCTCAGACGCAAATACAGCTGTGGTTCGTGTACATGGTACGTAGCTCGATGTATTTAAACAGGGCAGTTACACAGAATTTTTTAAAGTCTCGTAATGTCAGATTGAACACGACTTTACCATTTTGAACTCCGAAACTTGAGCTCACAAGCAAAACCCTTCGCTCCACAAACTCCGCTGACTTCAATGTTCACTGTCCTCTTTGTTCACTCGCTTCTTAGCTACTCTGGTTTTATCCGACTTCCTGAAGATGTCGACGCTGAGTTTATTCTTCATTTCCTCAGCACAACAGACCTGGAACTTTAGCCGATTTATCTCGGCGCACAGGGTGTCTCAATATGTTTTATCGGTTTCTCACCCCGAGCGGACAACTGCGGAATCTAGGATGAAACCTTCGGCAGTTCATTGGAGAGTATATCCAGGTTAGGTAGCATGATAATCTCGATGCGACGATTGAGCTTCCGACCCTCGTCGGTCTCATTGTCAGCTCTCGGACGAAACTCGCTAAAACCGGCAGCGGATATATTCTCCGGAACAACGCCCATTTCAATCAGAAGATGTACGACTGTGAGTGCTCTGGCAGTCGACAATTCCCAGTTACTAGGAAAGCGTGCACTGCTAATTGGGTTGTTGTCGGTATGTCCCTCGATCTGAAAACGTCGATCAGTAAATTCACTGAGGACCGAGGCTATCCTGGTCAGCGCTTCTCTGCCTTCAGAATTTAAACTGGCGCTGGCACTTTTAAACAGGACATTATTGGGAAGATTGATGACGATCCGTCCCTGTTCAATACTCACTGTAAGTTGACCTCCATCGATCATACTCTTCAGGCTCTCAACGAAACTCTCGTATATCTGATTACGACGTTTAGTTTCTTTCTCAATGTTACGTAGTGTTGCCATCTGTGACATGGACTCTGTGAGCTCTTGTTGAAGAGACTGCTTCTTTTGTTCTAGTTCCATCAACTCGCCTGTCGCTTCGGCAATCTGCTTGCGTGCGGTATCCAGTTGCTGCTGTTTAAGCGCATTCTCTTGCTCAGCATTCTGCAAATCCTTGCGTACCTGTTCCATCTCCGCAAGCGTCGCCTCATGTTTACCGGCGGATACGCAAGCAGTTAGAAACGATACGAGGAATAAGGTAATGACTGTTTTGAATAAATCCATAATGACTCCCAGAAGTGAGTATTCACGAAGAAAAGTTTTCATTAGTTTGGTTCGGTGAATTCTACCGAGTTTATAATTTAAGAAACAACGTAACTAATTGGATTTGTGGGTGAAAGTGCGGTAAAAGTCTATGTGCTGAGTTCCAGAATTCTTGCCAGTAAGAATATTTGTTGCAAGAGATTAAAAAAGCCGACTACAACTCAGTAGTCGGCTTAATATTCTGATTATTTAATTGAGCTTTTTCAGGCCTAATTTGCGCCTAATAAATATCAACCCAGTCAATAACAATACGCCACTGCTTCCGAAACTCCCTGCAGATGTGCTTCCGTCATCAGAACCATTGTCATTATCAGAATCACCGCTAATTTCATCACTGGCTTGAGTAATCGTTACGGCAATACTTTCAGTTGTTTGTCCTCCACGACCATCGCTTATGGTGAGAACAGCGGTGTAATTTCCAGCGGTTATATAAGTGTGGTTGATGGTTGACCCTGAGCCACTGCTGCCATCTCCAAAGTTCCAGTCGTAGCTTAGCGTATCACCATCTGCATCAGTTGATCCGGTGGCGTCAAATGCAATGCTGAAAGGTGCTTCACCACTGGTGGCACTAACGTTAAGCTTTGCGACTGGCTCTGTGTTAGAGATTACAGGGCTGGTAACCGTAATGGAGACGCTTTCAGATATTTGCCCACCGTTACCGTCGCTTACGCTGAGAACGGCGGTGTAATTTCCAGCGGCTAAATAAGTGTGGTTGATGGTTAATCCTGAGCCACTGCTACCATCTCCAAAGTTCCAGCTGTAGCTTAGTGTATCGCCATCTGCATCACTTGATCCACTGGCGTCAAATGCAATGCTAACAGGTGCTTCACCACTGGTGGCACTAACGTTGAGCTTTGCGACTGGCTCTGTGTTAGAGATTACAGGGCTGGTAATGGTAATGGAGACGCTTTCAGATGCTTGCCCACCGTTACCATCGCTTATGGTGAGAACCGCGGTGTAATTTCCGGCGGTTATATAAGTGTGGTTAGCGGTTAATCCAGAGCCACTGCTACCATCCCCAAAGTTCCAGTCGTAGCTTAGCGTATCACCATCTGCATCACTTGATCCACTGGCGTCAAATGCAATGCTGAAAGGTGCTTCGCCACTGGTGGCGCTAACGTTAAGCATTGCGACGGGTGGTGTGTTTGAACTTACAGCACTTCTGGCATAGTCGTCGTAAAATGCTGTGATCCAAAAAAAGGCACTGTTCCAGTTAATGGTGATTTCATTGACTGAGTAGGCTTGTAAATTATCGGCATAGCAGGTTTGAGCTGCGCTTTGGCAGCCATCCAGTAGCGCTTTAGCTTTTGGGCCATCCAGGCTCTGGTTGGGGCCTCCAACCATAGCTCCAGGGGGAGCCCAGGGGTAGTTGCCGTCTATCACACCAGACCAAAATCGGTGATGGGGCTGTGCTGCGGCATTTTCACCATAACCTGTTATATAAGATTTTGATAAGGCATTGCGGCCAAATAAGTAATCTATGTTTTTACCAAATGCAGTCAGGTACTTTTCATTACCGGTATAGTCGTAAGCAGAGGCGAGTAATATTAACTTGTTGGCAAAGCTATTATTTGAGCCCCAGTAAAAGTTGTATTTGTTTGCGATTATTTCATAGCCCTCGCTATTCGCGATTTTGAGCAGCTCATCAGAAAGCGTTTGAATCGTGTTTCGAGCCTCTTTGCCGAGAGTCGTTGCTGATGTTGTTGGTACGGTCGCTAGCGATAACAGGGCAGCAGCTTGTGTGTTCTCCCAGCCCCATTCGCTGCTATCCAGCGTTGTGTTTATTCTGCTGGCATATTTATTGTCCCCAGTTGTTATGTACAGCTCTGCTGCCGCCCAGATAAACTCGTCAGCTAGAATTTCATCGCCATAAGCGCCACCACCTGAGTCATAGTTGCCGTCATAAACCACACCAGGATTATTTTGAGCTGCATCCCATGCCTTTTGGGCAACTGTCAGACATTTATTGGCAAAGTTACTATCGATATCTGTCCAGATACGGGCGCACTGTGCCGCGACTGCCGCAACATTTAGCGTTGCCGCCGTGCTCGGTGGTACCAGGTAGCGATTTTGCGTGTCTTCATGGGGGGCTAGCGGAAAACCTGTCCAATTTTCGTCATGCATTTTATGATGCACCATCCCCGCCATGGGTTTGCCATCGGGGACTTGCATCGCCATCAAAAATTCCAGTTGCCAGCGGGCTTCGTCTAATAGATCGGGTACGCCATTACCGCTCTCGGGAATGTTCAGCATGCCATCCGCAAAGGCATCGCTGTTACTGCCTAAGTACAAGGCTCTTTCGTAGGCATTTAATAACTTCCAAACTGAAATGCCTCCATTAACAACATACTTGCCGTGATCTCCCGCATCGTACCAACCTTTGGGAACATCCAGCGCGTAGTCGCATGTGCCTGGCCAGCAGGGAACATTGTAATCACCTGGGTTGTTTGTCCCGTTAACATGTCCTGCTGGTCGAGACCATTTGCTATCGGCTGCGTAACTGCCATGACCGCCGCCGGTATACTGTGTTTCTATCTCTATACCGCTTCGATTGTGATAAAAATAACGAATGGCGTCGTAGCTTGCTGCTGAATAAGCAGTAGCATCTATGTTAAATGGGTAGCTTGTATCACCGCCTATTTGTATTGCATAGTTTTCGCCTTCAGCTGTGAAGGAGGAGAAATCTATCTGGTGAACATACTCTCCTGAGGTTTCGTCTGCACCAAACACAGTTGTGTTACCAGAGCTAACCATTGCCCCGTCTTGCATGAGCTTCCATGCTAACGGCGAAGTGGAACTGTTCGCATAAGTGGCTACTTTTGGGCCATTTGGCAAATAGCTATGCTGGTTGATGCGAGGATTGCCTGTCGCAGAAAACGCTGACATAGATGAAACGGTAATTATTATTGAAACGGCAGCCTGTAAAAGTCTAACGGGCGTATTTATCATAAAGCACAGCTCCAAAAATTTTAGCTAATTATGTTGTGAAATATTAGGAGAATAAATGCTGTTAGCCCGGCAAGACAAGAGAGATAATTACAATTAAGAATCAATTCACTATTCCAGCCTGCTGGGGTTCAAAGAAGTTTTAAGCTATATACATATCGGGGAGAGATGGCGAATCTTTGTGCAGCATAGTTGGGCTGTGGTAAGAAACAATTATAGATATTATTGGAGCGAATGAATTCCTGATTTTTGATATTGAATTATTATCTATAAACAAAACCCGTAACTTAAAAGGCATTTCACCCCCACGCCTGATTTTATAAGGGCGCAGTTAAATATTCAGAGTGGATAATATTGATTGCCGAGAGCTAACTGCCTTCAATGGCGTTGTTTTGCTGACCCTTCCGAGCATACTACTGCAGCTTCTTTATTTCAGGCGCAGGGATCCATGACTCATTACAAACCAGCAGTCTTTTATGTTTGGTACCATTGAGGCTCAGCAAACAGCCAGTTACTGGTACAGTCTGGCGATGATTTCAAAGGTTTTGCTGTCCTTGCCAAAGGACAGTTGAGTACGATGCACTCTTTGATACACCTGCGGGGCCACAGTCATCAACACCTGCAAGACGGTTTATATGCCGACGTTTGACACTCTGATGTCAGGAAGTTCCCTTGACCAGTCAGTTTGCCCAATCCAGTACAATTGGTCATCAATACATAGGCGAGGATAGCAACATCATAACGTCCACAGACATCCTTCAGAAAATCCAGAAAGAGCAAATAATTTGCTTCTTCGAAGAAGTAAGGGTGTCGATCATTACCTCGCTGAACAACATGATGGTACACCAGATAAGTACATCCTGGATTTTAATGGCACCGAAACTCCTTTTTCCTACTTATTTCTCTTTCTCCTGAACAGATACGATATCCTTAAGTGGAGAGGAGTTCCCATGCACCTCCGCCCCTTTTTATCCAGTCCCTTTAACCCAAAGATAAACAATGTTGGAAGACGTCGTTCCTCCTTTTCCACCCTGCGATTCCGGGTTACGGGTTATCGAACCTATCCAGCCATTCCTGGCGGTTACAGTGCCGCAGAATTTTTTTACCGCAGGTTACGAGTTCTATACAGTCGAATGCAGGTAATACAGGAGCCACACCCATCCATCGATAATGAACGAATGGAAAGTTCGCATGCATTGAATCGCATTGCGCAGTGACTCTCAAACGTTTTCACTACATAGGAACCTTTGCCGCTGGTATCTCACCACCGTAAGAAAGAAAGTACTGCCTTTTGTAGTTGCTCGTCGATAGTTGGCCATTAATCATAATCAGATATTGTTCAGGACAACTCATGCTTAACTTGCAACTCGGTTGGGTTCGCAGGCAATTTCATAGTTCCAGTCCCATCCCACTTACCAATAAACGCAGGATTTCCTTGAGTTTCCATTACGTCAATTCCACGCTTATTTAAATATTGCACAAGCTGATTTATCTTGTGATCAGGATACAACTTTCCATCGAAAGCTGCATTTGTAGAGAATGACTCGATCTTGTTTGGAACTACAAAACACGTACCTCTTTGCTGTTTTTATCTACGATAAAAACAGCTGGTCCATCAATCAAAGAGTTTTCTGGGCTATATACATTGAATACAGCCCCGTATTCATTCGGATACTTATCGTTAAAGTTAATTTTCACGAATTCGTATCGATGACCTCTTAAATCTTGCTTAGATAAATAATCTTCAACCAAGCTTTTAACATCTGCTTCAGATAAACTCATCGGAAACCTCCAACATTCTCAATATATCGAATTGCGTGTTGCTGCTCATCGAAATTAAGTGCATTCCAGCGCTTCGGTGAGTTTTCAAGCATATCAAAAACAAATTGCTCTGGAGCGTTAAAGTCCTTCGTCCTAGGCAAATTCAAATAGGCTTCTTTCCCTATCTGTTGATACTGCCTAAAATATGAAACCTCATGCCACACTTCATAATTCGTAGGATTACTTCGAAGGAAAAGGATTCCTTGATCTGAGTTGAATCCTGCTTTACCTAAAGGCACATGCTCATCACCAACTCTTAGTTCAACTCCTCTTTTTCCAAGATAACTTTCAAGCTGTGAAAGTTTCTTAGGGCTATACAATTCACCGCCAAGTCGTCCAGCATCACCAATGAAATCTGCAGAGCTGGTTTTCGTGTTTGGAACAACACTGCAGCCCGGAGATCAACCGGGCCTAAAGTTAATCACCAATTAGCTGCCACTCCCCACTTTGCGCCTCTTCTTGTGACAACAAAACCGTATCGATCGTCTCAAATGCCTTTTGATCTAGGTTTGATTTCTGGTTAAGCATTTTCCTTTCACCTGATATTGTTAGAGTTTGCCTAACCTCATCCCCACGAATCAGACTAAATTTTTTACCAATCAAGTCTAACTTTGGATCATAGCCAGAACATGCCAAGATCGTGATTCCGTCCGACAACTCAAACTTTTCTCTTACGTTCATTTTTATCTCCATTATCACAACCCCTTATCCCTGAGTATTTGTAATATCCTAACATCTTCGTTGCTTAGCCCCAGCATCTTTTGGTGATTGATCATAAAGTCTTTGACGTGAGTCTCTGCACTTCCAAGCCCACTAGTTCCTAAACGATCAGTAATGCCCAGCTTAGATTGCGTTCCGTGCAGGAACTCTTCCAGCAAAGCTGCTTTACTTGGGTTTTCACGAAGAAGAATGTGGGTGTTATTGACACCACCTACAGATGCCTCGGCTCCAAAATAGTCCAACATACGAAGCTCTTCTGATCCGGGTTGAGCAATAACAACATCACGTTTTTTCGAAACCGCTGATATCAGTTCAGGTGACGCAGGCTCGACTCCCATCAAATCATCGGCACTGCGCATATTAATTTTGTCTGGAACAACACTCCCATCCTGCATCGTAGCACTATCGCCCTGCCCCTGCTTCCCTTTCTCCGTCTTAGCCGTTAATTTTACATCATCCGGCAACTCCACTGTAACTTTTTTCTCACCATCAACCCCAGCAGAAACCTTCTTCTTCAGCTTTTTGCGCTTAAGCAATTTACCCAGCTTACGAATCAATGTCCCCAGATTTTTAAGCTTACTTACATGGCGCACCTTACTCGCAGCTTGCGCGACATTTCCAATCCCTGCGGTAAATGCCAGTAACAATGCAGTAAGTACGATTTCAAAGATCCCTCCGCCTGCAAACTCTGCCCATTCGTAACTCGACTGAGCTGCCGCATAATCTTTAGCAAACTGGATGAATAAATCATGGCTTTCTGAGTCTTCCAGAATAAATGCGGTTACTTCATAAGCTTCTGTAATGAGCAGCTTTATTTCTTCGATCTTTTGCTCATTAAGGGTTCGCACATCAAACCCCAGCAACTCAGCCAGGTCTTTGAACTCTTCTTCCTGATAGTTTTTGATAAGGCTTTCTCGCCAGTCGGCTTCTGTAAGGCTACCACTCTTATAGCTTTTATAAGTCGCGTTGAGGAAATTACCCAGTCTTTCCGCCGGGCTTAAGTATTGTTCAATCTCTGCTGCGGTTTTGACGGTATCCCAGGCAAAAGTCACTAACCCCACTGCGCCGTCCCACAGGCCTTTTGCAGCCGCCACATGGTAACCAACAGGGCCGTATTTCTGATAGCCCGCTTCTTTGACGGCGGCTTCCTGCTTTTCGGCTTCTATGATGCCATCAAGTGCCTGCTTGATAGCCTTGCGTATATTTGTTAGCTCCTTTTCTTCATCACCTGGAATTAGCTCTACACTAACGTTTCCAGGCGGTAGGCCGGACAGGCACACCTGCCCTTGATCATTGAGTTTTCCAGCCCAGTCTATGCCATCACCATCTGTGGCATAGAAATATCCTTCTACGGGTAACCCGTTGCTGTAGGTATATTCAACCTTTACCCAATGATCTTCCTGCTGCTGTTCTTCTGCGATAACTGCTGTACTTTCTCCTATCTCTGTCATGCTGCTATTGACTCCGATGTCATACAAACTGCTGCGCGATTTCCGTGGTCCGATGAGGCACATACCAGGCAGCTTGAAGGTGATGATTGCATTAAGCACGAATGAGCCATTTGAATCAACCCGGCTGCGCTGGCAGCGGCTATATCTCCATAGTTTTCGGCTGGATGCAGTATTTTGATTTGATCACTTAAATTAGACTGGTTTCTACTGAGCATTACGCCGAATTCTTTGCTCCAGAAATTTTCACCATTCATGCTGCTGTATATACATTCTATCGGCCTTTTTGTGTTTTTACGATTTGCCAGCGCCTGTTTCACCGCTTGATCAAGCCCCGGCGAAATGCTCGCTTGCTGACTGTAAAGGTGCCCCGGCTCCTGTCCAAAACCGGGTTGGTCAAGTCGAATACGATATTGTTGTGAGTGCAATGCCTGGCGCGAGTCACGGGTGATCAGTAAAAAACCAGCACCTTCCCCTGGCGAGAAAGCATCTTCACCTTCTGCTGGGTTGGTTCTTCTTGCCTTTACTCTGGAGTCAGCATCCATCAGTTCCAAAAACTCGCTGTGCTGACAGCTATCACCGCTCCCGATTAATACGTGGCTAAAGTTGAGGTCATACAGATATTGATCTGCGAGCTTGAGGGCATCGATAACACCTGTTCGGCCTGTGTGCATAAGGCGGCTATACCCAGCATCTATCGGTAAGCCACTTTGCTGAATGAAATATTTTAAAAAATTAACATCAATAGCATTATTAAGGCCAGCATAATGTTCCGGTGCTGAAAATATTACGGGTATAGCTTTTTCTCCCTGAAAGCCCTGCATAGCATCTTTAGCCGCCAGCAGACTCATTTGCAAGATGCGTCTGTCTCGAAAACTGATTTTACCACTAAGGTTCAGACGCTCACTGAGCTCTGGCAATGCATCATCAGGTACCAGTGCTAGCACCATACTTTGATGATCATGAGTGTGGTAGTTTGCAGCCGTATAGCCATTAATACCGGCTTTGGTCGCTGTATATACTCGATCCGTGGTATCACCGATGGAAGTGATTAAGCCCATATTCGCGATATAAATCGGGCGATTTTGATAATCCATTTTTTTCTTAGTCAACTTGGTTTCCTGAACCGAGGAGACTAATATTTGCTGGACCTTACTGTCAAGTGCTGAGATTCTGAATATTAATTTATTCTAAAAATTCTCAGAAATTACTGGGGCTGATACACGTTATTTGACGTTATCTACACCCTGCAATTCCAGTTAGTTTTGCCCCCAGTAATTCTTGAAAAAAGTGATGGAAAATTTAATTTGTATCTGACCCCAATGCCGCGATATGAAGCGCGTGCTGAAGTTTTTCCCGGCACATAATCTTTACCCACCTCTCAATCGAACTAAATTCAATCTGATAGCACAGGTTGCAGTCTTACTTTTCCCTAAAAACCCGTCAGAGTGAAATAACCGATACAAGCTGTATAAATCAGTATTTAGGTTAGAGCACTCTATCCGTTTGACTGAATCAACATCTCAATCACGAGCTTTAATAGCATATCTGATCAGTGAGTGTCTTAGATTATTGTGAGCCTAAAGCGAGGATGAATGAAGGGGGGCGAAAACCTACTAGCAAGACATGGACTCAAGGGTCTGACCTTGATATTTGACACCATGCGTTAGATCCAGTAGTTTATTGAATTCTTCAGGGTAGCAGATAAGAACGGTCAGACCTTTGCGTATTGATATACCGTATTATCTCGCGCTAATGCTCGGGGCGAGATTTTCCAAAATAATGCTTAACGGATAGAGGACTTGATCAACACGGTAATGCGTGCTGTGAAAGCTTGTAAATCTCAGAAGTGAAATGCCCGAAAACACCTTGGTAGCGAAGAATTGGCCCTGTTAATGAGTGTGAGATTGTTATAACTTATCACTCGATTAAAAGCACTTTTTATACCGATATAAAATATTTTATTTAGTATTATTTATTATAAGAGAGATTTCCTGGCTGAATTTATTGCTTTACTTTGATTCAAATTAATTTAAATTAATTAATTCAAATACATATACGGATTTTATTACAATTTAAATTAAAATATTTAAGCCATTATTTAAGTTAAAAAATAGGTTTACCCCTCCACTATTTTATCAATAGTAAAAATTTCCCATCAAATTTTTAAGGGATTTATTTCCCAAATAATCAAAACTGCTGTATTGTGGTGCGCATCACATTATGTGTCGTTTCTAACCCGCACAAGGAGAAAAGGAAAATGGTCTATAAAAATTCCCGGAACAAGCTTCGCCATATCAGTCAAAACATCATAGTTTGCATTGTATTCTTGTTTGCTCAAATCGCCTACGGAGATGATCACAAACGAGATGATTATAAAAAAGATGATCACGGAGATAAAAACAGGAGCCCGAAGGCTCAGGCAAATGGTCCGTATACTGGATTTGTCGGAGATAGCGTCAATTTCAGCAGCAAGGGTTCTAAGGATAAAGATGGTAGGATAACACGCTATAAATGGGATTTTGGCGATGGATCGAGTAGTCGTGATGCCAACCCTGTACATAGATACACTAGTGCTGGAAAATACACCGCAACCCTGACAGTTACCGATAACGACAAAAAGTCTGATAGAGATAAAGCCAGCGTCAAGATAACACAATCCACTGATACCAATAATGATCCCGTTGCCGACGCCAATGGGCCTTATTCCGGGGTAACGGGTATTGCCATCTTATTCAGCAGCTCAGGTTCTTCTGATTCTGATGGCACGATTACTAGTTATAGCTGGGATTTTGGTGATGGCAGCAATAGTAATGAGCAAAACCCGAATCATAGTTACAACAGCGCTGGCAACTACACAGTAACACTCACAGTAACCGATGACGATGGTGCTCAAAATACCGACACTAGCAGCGCCAGCATCTCAAACCCCGATACTGGCAACCAGGCACCCAGCGCGAATGTCAATGGCCCCTATAGCGGTATCACCGGCACAGCTATCAATTTCAGTAGTGCAGGATCATCCGATTCTGACGGTACTATAGCCAGTTACAGCTGGAGCTTTGGTGATGGTAATTCTAGTAGCAGCGCCAACCCGACCCATAGTTATTCTGTTGCAGGCAGCTATACCGTGAGCCTGATAGTCACTGATAATGATGGAGCCTCAAGCACCGCATCTACCACCACAGCGACCATTAGCGACCCAGCGAATAATGCTCCACCTGTTGCCAATGCCAATGGTCCTTATAGCGGCACCATCGGCACCGCTATCAACTTCAGTAGTGCTGGATCATCCGATTCTGACGGTACTATAGCCAGTTACAGTTGGAGTTTTGGAGATGGCAATACCAGCACCACTGCCAACCCGACCCATAGCTATACTAGTGCAGGCAGATACACTGTCAGCCTCACGGTAACCGATAACGATGGTGCATCCAGTACCCCCGCTTCCTCCACTGCAAACATTGTGGACGCCTCGTCATCGGTAACAGCCCAGGCCAATGGACCTTATTACGGATCGACTGCTGCTGCAGTTAGCTTCACTAGCGCAGGCTCATCGTCAAACAGTGCTGCGATTGTTAGCTATCACTGGGATTTTGGTGATGGTAACAGTAGCACCGAGCCCAGCCCGATGCATACCTATGCCAGTGTTAACAGCTATAACGTAACTCTGACTGTAACCGATGGTAGTGGTAACAGCGCTAGCGATACCAGTAACGCAATCATCCAGGCGGTATCGGCTGAATCTATTAACTCCACCAGTCAGGCTGGATCAATTTCCAGCAGCAGTGTGGCGCAGCAAAGTCTCAGCGGGAATACGAGCTACCGACTTTTCGGCACCAATGACCTCGGTATGCACTGTGGGGATTTTGATACCCGCATTTCAAGTATCCTGCCTCCATTCAATGTGCTGCATGCCCAGGTCATCCAGATGGGTAGCTCACCCAGCATCTTGAGTGGGAACGATGGTATCAGCGTTTATTACTCGGCGGCGACGAACAGTAACGATCCGATCCTGTCTGGAGTCAACTCTTCGGGTGATGGTGATATCCTGTCCAGTATCGCCAATAATGGGCAGGTTTTTAAAACCAATTTCTGGGATACCGCATCAACCAATGCAGTAGAGCCAACGGCCCTGTCCGCCTATCGAGCTTTTTATCCACCGGGAATCCTGGATGCGTTCTACCCGAACGGTGGACGCGATACCAATAATGATATCAACATCAAGGACCTGGGTTTGCCCATGCCCGACAATGAGAGGCTTTACCTTGGTGATGGCCTGCTCACTGCGACACAGCAATCCATGAGTGGACGCTTAGATCCATACGCGGTTAACACACCCCAGAAATTTTCTATCTTTGCGGTGGACCAGCCATTCTTTATTAATTTTGCATTTGGATACACCTCACAGGATGTAAACTGGTTTGAGGCTGCCGGTATTCCATTGACTGCCTTTGATGATTCTGGTCGGGAAAATCCCTGGCCCCTGTATCGTTTTCAGGCCAAGAATACTTCGACGGGTACGGTTCTCGCCTCCACTGATGTGGTGGTCCCGATATCAGGTGAAGCAAACTGCGGTTTCTGCCATAACGCCAGCATCGATGGCGGTAATGGTTCAGCGAGCAAGCAACTGAAAGACAATGGTATAGAGGTTGCTACCGTGCTGGACGATCCCTTATTCGATGTCAGCGTACCGCTAGCGGTAAGCAAGGAATACGCGGCAGACCTGAATATCCTGCGCTTACACGACCTTAAGCACGGCACCGAGCTGGAAGCCAACGCGCCAGTGGTATGTCAATCCTGTCATTACACACCAGCACTGGATCTGGCGCAAGTTGGTCCCAAGGGCCCGGAAAACGATGCAGCAAATGCAAATGGTCGAGATCAGGCGAAAAACAAATCCATGTCAAATGTTATGCATAGCCACCATGCGAGCGTGCGTGACCTGAATGGTAAGCTGATGTTTCCGCAAATGCCGCCTGCAGTGGATACGAATGGCAATGCTCGTGACGCTGGATTGACCAAAACACGGCTCAACGAAACCTGCTACCAGTGTCATCCAGGGCGTCGCACCGACTGCCTGCGTGGTGCCATGGCTAACGGCGGTATGGTGTGTCAGGATTGTCATGGACAGTTGGAACAGGTGGGTAATGATTTTTCACGCAGCGTAGGACCGGATAGCGTGGGCTCTTTCGAACTGGCGAATGATTTTTATGATCATACCAGCCCGACACCGCGTGTCCCCTGGGCCAATGAACCTGGCTGTGGTTCTTGCCATACCGGTGACGCGCAAGACAACCTGTATAGCGACAGTACTACCCTGGGTTCACCAAACGGCTCGGATAACATCCGTCTGGTACAGGCTTTCCGGGTTGGCGATAACAAGGCAACACCAATCGTGCCCAGCAATAAACGCTTTGCAGAAAATACTGTGGCATCCACTGGCAATCCAATGCTTTATCGCGTCAGTAAGGGGCATGGAGGGGTATTCTGCGAAGCCTGTCATGGTGCGACACATGGTATCTGGCCAAACAAGAACCCATCATCCAATGACAATGTCACCGCAATCCAGTTACAGGGACATACCGGACCAGTCATTGAATGCTCAACCTGTCATGGCAACACCGATCTGGGTAATACTCTGGATGGACCGCATGGTATGCATGCTGTTGGCGAAACCAAATTTGCTGATGGAGGACATGAGAACCTGGCTGAAACAAGCTCCGGGAAAAATGCCTGTAGAAGTTGCCACGGTATTAATGGCGAAGGCACGGTGCTATCACGTACCGCCCAGGCACGTGATTTCAGAGGTATGAAAAACGGAAAACAGGTTGCAAAAGGTCATCAGGTAACCTGTACTGACTGCCATTCGAACAAGTTATAGAGAAGTTGCTAGCTAGATCTCTTTATCCTTAACATCTAGCTGGTGAGCAGCTTCGTTACCGACACTACATACGGCCATTCTTAATGGCCGTATGTAGCGATGCCAGGGTTTTGGGCCAGTGATTCTTCTGCGCTGATGTTCGAATCAAGATTGAGGAAATATAGGATTCTAATTTCTGAGAAGCTATTTTTAACTTATTCTAAAGTTGCCCAATGCAAATGCTCTTAAATCCTATACACCCCGCCTCAAACACGCAATTCAGCTCGTTGCGGGATTCACCTGCTGGGTTTTCACCAAGGATGCTGTTATTTCGCGAATGCATGGACGACTATATGGACATAGGAGGTAGAGCGAAGCAGGAAGCCAGAGCCGATGCATAGGAGCGTTTTCAGCATGGATGCTGTTATTTCGCGAATGCATGGACGCCTACATGGACGTAGGTGGTAGAGCGAAGCAGGAAGCCAGAGCCGATGCATAGGAGCGTTTTCAGCATGGATGCTGTTATTTCGCGAATGCATGGATGCATAGGAGCGTGAAAAGATAAATCGGCTGTAATTGATCCACAAAACAATGGGGTAGCCTCCAATTAGAGCAGTCAACTACGGAATCCAGGTTTATTTACCGGAATTATTTAAACGCCACCAATTCCTGGCCAATCTCAACTCTAACTCATGCTTTACTGAACAGATTTTCTACTATGCCCCCCTTATATAACCTGGATACACCTCCATTTATCCTCGACTGCTCTGTGGCTCTATGTTAAGTCTATAAAACATGCTTTAACTCAACACTCAGCGTAGGAAAGCCTTCACACTGAGCACAACAATCAAACACCTGGCATTTGAACCAGAAATTCTGGTCCAGTAGCTTTTTGTTCTAGAATTAATATCCATACTATTTCAATTTGATATTAGGTACTGGTGGTTTTTTCATACCGTAACCGAGATAGAAATCCGGTAGCTTACTGCAGAGATAGCCCTTTGTAGTGACATCGATCCGATAGGCCGGATTTTGCATCAACGTATAGATGCGATTCTGAGCGGGAATGGTTGTGCTATACACTCTCAACTCTTTATGGTCTTTAGTCTCCAGAACGACCTCCTCGCGCCAGTCGCCGATAATGTCGCCAATGTATGGCGCTCGGCCAGCATAGGGAACGGTAACCGCATATGACCCACCATCGTTATAAACAGTGAAAAGTCTGTCAGTCTTGTCTGTGGTACTGTTCCATTTACTAATGGCCGGGTTGTAGCCACCCGAGCCTATGCCGATAAAAAATTCCCGTCCAAGATCTCCATCCCACCAGATGCTTAAATGGGGGTAAGGTCGTGAGCTGGAGATATTATCTCCCTGGCTGTTTTGCAGGTTACTGTCAGCGAGAGAAAACAGCTCCATGCCGAGTGAGTCGGGGTCAACGTCTGCTACGTCCCCTCTACCGATGTCGGCAAGGCTAGAGGTATACCACTCCCTGAGTATGCTACCGGTCTCAGCGTCATACAGTGCCGCGCCCAGCAGAGACTGGTTGTTCTGTTGAATAGCGTAGACTTCCAGACCTTCGCGGCTCGGATTAAGGTCGCCTATCTGAAATCTGTCTCCATGTACCAGCTTGGTTGTGTAGAGAACTTTGCCGTTATCGTCAAGCATGCCGGAGCCCCAGGATATTTCATCCTTACCAT
>JBNKMF010000087.1:0-3195 GCA_050292965.1 Gammaproteobacteria bacterium
CACTGGCCGTAAGCAATACCTGACCACCCTCAGCATTGACTGTTCCGCTATTTAATAGCGTAGGATCAACATTGAGATCATTCTGTAAAACGGCTTCGGTAACCTGTACACCTAACAGCCCCTGCTGGTCGAATGTTAAAACAGCCGCCTCACCAGCAACCAAATTGACACGACCAAGGTTGGCACTGATTACCCCTTCATTAGTCACCTGTTTACCGAGTAAGGTGATATTTCCACCCAGCGAAGCAGTGAGTAAGCCGCTGTTGAAAACAATGCCATCGCTTTCTGATACCTGATTAAAAATATAATCTCCATTCATAAAATCAGAAGCCGAAATATCCAGACCGGATGCAATTAATCCACCGACATTGACTGATGCAGTACTACCAAAGAAAATCCCATTAGGGTTAACTAACACCACCTGGCCATTAGCATTGATCTGTCCGAAAATTTGGGATGCATTGTTACCAACAATATGATTCAACGCGATAGCTGAAGCACCGGGTTGCAGAAAGTTGACTGTTTCGTTTTTATCAATATTGAAACTGTTCCAGTCAATAGCTAGAGACTGGGTGTTTTGCTGGATGTTGGTGATGGAACCATTCTGGTTGATACTGCCAGAACCACCGGTGATATTGCCACCAGTGGGGCCAGCAAGGATTTCATGACTGAAGGCAATTGTTAAGATAAAAGCCGCGATCAGCTCCTTCTGGACATTAGTTTTCACACGATTTCCTGACCAAATACGACCGGGTGTGTAGCAGCCATTTCCATTTATACCGAGTTTCCCAGATTTACTGCACCAGTTCATAACAATCCATTCATTCCAATAAAAAACATGAACCCCTTAAACGCGATCCATTCGCTGATTTCAGTTAAGGGACTACAACGCTAAGCTCACCGAACCCTGCGGCTACGTCGTTGGAAAACATCAAAATCAGGGTGTCATTCTCAAGCGACGCGGGTATGGCGAAACCGGTATAATTGCCTTTGTATGCATCTTGGTCACAGTCAGCCATTTCAAAATTGACAGCGAATAGACCTTGCGAAGCGATCGGTAAAACACTTCCAGAAATATGACAATCTTCAAAAATTCCAAATGCAACTTGATCTACAAAATCCATAGATACGGAACCGGAAGTGTCCAGGGTAAAGGTTAGGGTTGCATTGATTCGGTTATTGAAATACCCATTCCATTTATAAGCAATATCCGCTGAGTCGGCTGTGGTAACACTCATACTGTCATAATCTACAGAGAACACACCCGTTGCTGCCCCCGTTCCGGCAATTGTTCCTTCAATGCGGGAACCCTCGGTAATTGTGCCTGACATGGTGCTGCTGACAGGGGCCAAGGTTATATTCTGATCCATATCCAGGTAAATAGTGACATCGGCGGTGAAGTCATTGCCCTCAATGCTGGTGATCTGTGCATCATAATAGATAACACCATTGATGCTCATCATGGTCATCCGGTTACCGCTGACCAGAACCTTCAAGTCACTGAGCACAAGATCAATATTGATGTTGTCAGGATCTTTAACCGTCGCGCTGCCGGTATAATACCCTTTGGGATCGGCATGATCATCATTTACGATGGTTCCTGTCACACTAGCAGTACCTAATGTTGCACCAGTTGCCGCTATTAATTTCAGGGTCAGAGTTTCATCGTCTTCTATGTCTGTATCTCCATTAACTGGCACTGAAATAGTAACTCTTGTACTTCCTGACGGGATATCCACGATTCCAGATGTATCTACATAATCAGAACCCGCTATTGCTCTGCCATCGGTTGCTATGCCATCGGATGTTGCATAAGTCACTGAAATGTCTGTATCACTAGTACCACTAGCTGTAAGGATAAAAACCAGACTTGTTGAGCCTGAATTACCTTCAACGACACTTGAATCAGCTATAGAAACAGAGGGTGCACTATCGTCATTCTGAATGGTGCCTGACGCTGTAGCAGAAGCGGTACTCAGAGTAGCTCCCGTTGCGGCCTTTAGGGTTAAAGTCAGGGTTTCATCTGCTTCATAAACTTTATCACCTGTAACTGGAATTGTGATAGTTGCGCCTGTACTCCCTGCTGGAATAACCGCACTGCCAGATGTTTCCGAATAATCGGTTCCTGCTGTTGCTGTGCCAGCGGTAGTTTCATAAGTCACTGAAATGTCTGTATCACTAGTACCACTAGCGGTTAGGGTAAAAATAAGATCTGTTGAGCCTGAATTACCTTCAGCGACACTGGCATTCGCTATAGAAACTGATGGTTCATTATCGTCATTCAGAATCGTGCCGGTAGCAGTCGCATTAGCCAGGGTGGCTCCCGTTGCTGCCGTTAGAGTTAAAGTCAGGGTTTCATCACCTTCATAAACTGTATCGCCTATAACTGGAATTGTGATTGTTGCGCTCGTACTCCCTGCAGGGATAACCACACTGTCTGATGTTTCCGTATAATCATTTCCCGCTATTGCTGTCCCATCGGATGTTGCATAAGTCAATGTAATAGCGGAATCACTAGCCTCACTGGCACTAATAGTAAAAACGAGATCAGTAGTACCCGCCCCACCTTCTGCGATGCTTGCGGAGGCAACAGATACAGTAGGGTCAGGATCGTTTGAATTATGTCCACCACAACCAGAAAGTCCGGTTATAGCAACTAAACTCAGCCATAGTGCAAAACTGAGCAATGGCTTTTTATTGATAGATGATGAGCTTAAAGGAGCTTCCATACTATTCGTCCTTGAGTTAGAGTTATAAGATTTTCGAAGCTGATTATACTTAAAATCTCTGGGTTGGCTAGCGCCAATAACGATTAACACTGGAATTTTATGACATAAAAGCATCATTGTGATCTGTGTCAAGTATGAAAACTTCCTTTTGTGAGCCATAGTTCGATCTGACTCAGACCCGTCTATGCAGTTACCAATTCAAGTTCCGTAAAGATCTTACAATACTGTTTTATCTTGATGCGTTACAGGCAAGAATCAAGACCTGACTCTATATCTATTGCTGAGTCGTTGGTGAGAAAATTCCCTTTAACTGGCAGTATTTAAGTTGGATTCTGCATTAATTTTGGTAACTCTGCTTGAACAAACACATCTAAACATGCCTTCTCAGAAAAATATATGGGTAGAATTTTTCATTTCGAAGTGCAAGTTATTGAAATAGAGAGACATTCAGATAGTAGTAGTTGAT
>JBNKMF010000087.1:3201-21754 GCA_050292965.1 Gammaproteobacteria bacterium
ACATGCCTTCTCAGAAAAATATATGGGTAGAATTTTTCATTTCGAAGTGCAAGTTATTGAAATAGAGAGACATTCAGATAGTAGTAGTTGATTATTTCAATGCTCACTTTTGAATAATCAAAACCAATTTATGAGTTGGCAACTCACAGAACAAATAATTTCACACACTAAATGCTTTCCTTGCTCCGCAGCTTCTTCCTTTAAAGTGTGCGAGTTACTTTTTCTAAAGAGCCCCTTAATTTAATGTGTTACTACTTTGATTTAGACTAAATCAATAACCGGATGCAAAGCTGGTTAGCGTCATTAACTTTGTAAAAAACTAGCAAAAACGTTTACAAGGCTGACCACAGTTCCCAGAAAAAAACTCCCCTCAATCAACTTCTCTCGTATTTGCCCAACACCTTTTTCTCCATTTTGAGCGACAGGTATCTCAATATACTTTTCAACATATTTCACGGTAACAATATGGTTGTAATAACCGAAAACACGATCCCAAAAAGAGGGGGGGATGTTATCACCATATATGTCATCCCTGGGGATAAGCATGCAGCAATCAGGATTTTTCTTAAGAAAGGCATCAACGCTCTCATAAGGCATTGGCTTCCGTATTAACTCAACCTTTCTAGTTGCCGCATTTACTATTGCCCCCCTTTGCACGGCCACATACTGACTTCTGTAATAGCCCTGAGGATTAGTTCGTCATCAGTAAGGTAACGTAGTTCAAGCTGCGGATTTGATCCGTGACTACATCTGCTTTGTTTTGAATACCATGCAGGTAAAGGTTAATCAACTTGTTCAATCAGCTTTGAGTAAGGCCTTGGTCAAAGATCAGGCGATTTGATCACTGATTCGCTTAGGGCAATGCGGTAGGATTACACGGTCTACGAACATCAGCCCGAAACCGGTGGATTGGGGTTATGGCTGAAAGCTGGTCATTCAGGATAAAGCCATGCTACTGTGCTAACTCCCAAGAATAATCAGAGCAGAGTCATTGATTCTGCTTGATTCTTGATTCATAACAGGAACTTTGATTAGAAAATATCAAAACCACTAGTTTTGCTTTGATATAAACTTTATCAACCAGCGGCGTTATCGTCACTGGTTATAAAATCAATGCAAACAACACTTCTTAAATTTTTTACCACTGCCACAGGGGCATGGGTCATTTCTGCCCACTTTAGGGGTTTCACGTTCATAGGGTTGCTGAAAACCATGATAGAAGTAACTGTCCGGTTTTTCGAATAGATCGTCTTCTGCTTCCCATGCTTCAGATTCTGTCCAGCTTTGATAACGCGCTTTTATTACTGATGCTTGATAAAAGTCCCAGGGCTCTCTATCGTTTTCCCATTCTGGTTGGTCTATGTTCTGACGGTATGCAACTTCGACATCATTCTTGTCGAAGAGCCTGTCAAATTCGTCCTGTAGTGACTCCATATGGCCGAGCAACTCACGATAGCGCTCTCGGGGAAAATGGAGCAGGCAACTTGCCGCTGGAAACCTGAATTCCCAGTCTTCATTCTCATCGGACACAAACCCTGCGAGCCAGTCGAGGCTCGCTTCAAGGGTCTGTTCGCCCTGTTGTTTCGCGTCGGCGATTACGGCTTCAGCCAGATTTATACGGGTGTACCAGTCAACTTGTCTATCTTCACACAGTTCTTGCAGCTTGCGGATCACCGTTGCGGGTTTGTTGCGGGTCAGCGCAGGCCAGTAGCCGGCAAACCAGTCCTGGATTTCGCCGTCCTCACTGTGTCTCATGTAGTCGATAAATGGTAGTAACATCATACCGGCCTTTTCACCCGGGATTAGCCCCAGGATCATGACGGCGTGTAAGCGCATCCACCAGCGGCCTGTAGTTTCAAATAGCTCTCCTTCATTTGGGCCTGCCATGGGGGCCAGCGCTTCTACCATTTTTTCTCCTCGGCTGGCGCATTCATCGATGACGTTGCGTGGTACTCGATCTTCGTCGTCGATCATGAGTTCAATCAGTTTGGCTTCACATAGAGTTTTTAAGTAGTCATTGTTATATTCGGATAGTTCATCGGTCTCTGGATCGAACACCAGGCCTGATGTTAGGATCTCGTTTTCACGTTGTTCTAACCAGTAGGCATGAATCTGTTTTACATTGGGGGTTATCTGTTGTTTGAGTACTTCAATATCTGTCTCTTCCAGAAAGCCTTGCAACTCTAACAGGGCCTGGCTGCTAAACATGACGATGGGTGTCAACAGGCTTTGCATGGGTTCGTTTTCGATATTCCAGTTATCTGCGCATAACCCTACGCCCCGCATATAACCCAGGCACCATTCATCGACTATCAACTGACGCCGCCCTTCAATGATAACTTCTGGAAACAGAGGTTGATAATCTTCTGGCTCTTCAATTAATGAGTACCCAATACTGTTCATAATGTTAATCATGATGCTGAACGCCCTTTCAATGTCGGCTTCATTTTCCCATTCCGGTTCAAAATCACCCCAGATTGCGGGTTGCCATTGCGAGGGTGGGATGAACGTGGGTGCGCTGACTATGGCGGTAAAATATCCGTCAAGCTCCGACAGCTCGAGAATGCCTTTGTCTTTCTCTTCGTTGTTTTCCGATTCGTCGAAGCGGTTGAGTAGTATGTTATCCAGCCAGTCTAAATCAGCATCGCTGATTATGCTTTCTGTTGAGAGGTTATTATTCATATAGGGTAATAATATTGTGACCCATATATTAATATATAAATAGAAATTCTTAAGGTCACGTTAAAAAAAAAGTTAAATAGTTGCCAGGCTCTTGTATGGTCGTTAGCGGTGTATAGCGCTTAACAAACTAGATACCTGCTTCCTCGTTTCCTTGAATACTATCACGTTTGCCTAATCACGTTTGCCTAAAGTGAATGGCCGCCCCTGGCAGCGAAGCGACCTGCAACTGTAGTGGTTTTGAATGACTGGTACCAGGAGGAGTCATTCATTAGTTGACCTTAAATAAGTGCTGTCGACTCAAGCGAATGTATGCAAAATATAATATAGCGCTACCCGCAATCTGCGGGTAGCTCCTGGCGAAATTTTGGAAGGTGTTGCGATGATTCCCATCAGATCGCCATCACTGGTAGAGCCAGCCACAAGGACACAATCATGGCTCATATAGAGAACCCAGTGGAGTCTGTTGAATACGGTAACAAGGGCGGACAACTAGTCGTCTACTTCCATGGCGCCCCCGGCGCTGTAGAGGAGTGTGCCGTGTTTGACAGCTATGTAGAAAACCACAATTTGAAGATCATTTGCTTCGATAGATTTGCCATAGATCATTCACTCTTGATACCAACTGAGCAAATGCATTTGCGCGTAACAAGCTGAAGATTTCTTTCTCACTATCGACTTTAAAATGATCAGGTATAGACATTTGTTTCTCGTGCATCACGAACAAAAAATACCTGATAGAAAATCAAGGGCTTGATGATAGTGACGTATGGATATAGCTCCACTATCAAGCTGAGTCAAACAATGGAGAGACATTCGCAGGCTGCTCGTATTCTTTGCGCTCATGCTGACGAGGTAACCGCTGAGTCCGTTGCAGCTCCTCCTGATTTAATAGAAACTGCTGAACCAGTTCCTGTAGTTGACTCGACAGAGCACGGAATTGATTGGCTGAACGCATGGTCAGTGCTGCATCATCAGAAGTCGATTCGGCAATCGATGTTAGTTTCGAGATATTATCCGCAGTGGTTGCCGACACCTTACTCTGGTACTCAGTGGCACCAGCTATGTTTGTACTGGTGCGAGAGATAGATTCCACTCTCTCGGTGATCAGGTTAAGGGCATCATCTGCTTCGGTTGATAAGGCAACACTATCCTGGGCAGTTTTGTAGCTGTTCTGCATCACCTCTGAGGCTTCACGAGATGCTTTTTGCAGGGTTTCTATGCGTTGAATGATCTCATTGGTTTGTCCCTGTATCCTGGCCGACAGGCTTCTGACTTCATCAGCTACCACGGAAAATCCACGCCCATGTTTGCCAGCGCGCGCTGCCTCAATAGCTGCATTCAATGCCAGTAAATTGGTCTGACCGGAAATCTCTCGAATAACTGAAACCACCATGCTGATATCCTGACTTTCTTTTTCCACCTGAGCAATGGCAGCGACTGCTGTCTCCACTTCCATTGCCAGGGTGTTAATGGCTGCAGCTGATTTTTGCACCACTATCTGTCCGTCTCGAGCCTGCTCTGCAGCATTGTGTGAAGAAACCGCCGCTTCTCCGCTATTGCTAGCAATTTCTTCGACTTTATTGTTCATGACGCTAATGGCGCTGGAGATTGAATCGATTTCCTGGCGTTGGCTCTCGACGCCTTTTTCGGTATGTTCAACGACTTTGAGCATACGTCCAGCTTCTTCAGATAAAGAGCTAGAGGACTGCACGACCAGGTGAACGATATTGGATATTTTGTCGACGAAGCGATTAAAAGAGCCTGCCAGGCGCGATAATTCATCGTTCCCAGACTCATCCAGGCGGGTAGTCAAATTTCCTTCTCCATCTGAAATATCATGCATTGCTTCTACCGTGCGATTCAGGCGCGTGAGGATATGATGTGTCACGATTGCAGCAATAAGCAAACCTAACACGAGACCGAAGATAACGATAATCAAAACATCACGTGAAGAAGTTTCCAGGTCAGTCAGCATACTTTCAGTTTTATTCTTTAATATCTCTGCGTTTCTCTGAATTAGTTCATTTAACAGAGACTCAATACGATTAACTGACGGCAGAACCTGGGTGCGGAAAAAGTAGGTATCTTTGCGCCACTCTTCTCCACGGTGAAGCGCCAGAGCATTCTTCATCGAATTAAGGTATTCACTAGTGCGAGATTTAATGATCTGTAGACTTTCTTCTTCATCTAGCGTCAACAGTTCCTCATCGCTCAATTTTTCCAGTTGTTGCAGATATGATTCAATTTCTCCCTGATAGGTCTTTATCTGCTCCAGTGCGACAGGGAATCGAAAGGCAAGAAACAGACGAAATTCATTGGTTAGACTCAGCCACTTGTCCTTAAGCTGAAAAATCAATTTACGGATGATCCAGCGCTCTTCTGTCAGTTCCTCATTCTCCTCTGTAGCCTGCATTAACGCGATCTGAGTAAAGATTTGCTGAGATAGCGGCCCAAGAACTTCGGTGGATACCTTCAAAGCAGGCAGGTTATAGGTCTGATCTGTCGCTATTTTTTCGAGCTCGCTTGAAAGACCAAGATAAGTTTTGAGAATAGCCTGGGTCGTTTTCAGCTGCTCCAGCGCTTTGTTATCAGCCGTAAAAAAAGGCTCCTGTTCTAGCGCGGCCAACAGCTTTGCCGTTTCTTCGGCTGAAGTCCGGTAGGCTTTCAGATGTGAATCTTCGCGCGTCAGCAGGTAAAAGCTGATGGAAGCCACCGATTCACCAAGTTTAAGACTGGTTTGTTCAATTTTCTTCTCGAATGGAAGATCTTCGTTAAATACCGAAGAGACAGCTTTCGATAGCGATGTGTTATTGATCACAACCAACACTGCAATAATTCCCAGCGTCAGCATGACCAGTACAAACCCTAGTATGATTTTGGTCCTTACGGTAAACCTGGATAGCAATTTCTGCATGTTAACTCCTTAATATTGCCTGGCTCTCTATCGGCAAGAGCAGCAAAAGCATTATTTTTTATAGTTTTATAACACAGAAATGGCACCATTAAGACAAGGAAATGTAATTATATTTTTATTCAGAAACCATGAAAACACTAACAGAGCGATTTAAAACTAGAAATAAATGACATATTTCACGCTACTGTCAAATTTCCAATGTGATTAAGCAAGCTAATTCAGCTACTGATAAGCTACCTGATATCTCCTGCAAAAAGCCCTGAACTACTCAGGGCTTTAATCCACAGAATAGTTACAATACTGGACCAGCCTCAACCAGTTTGGCACCTGCCGGGGTATCGGTGAATCGATCAAAATTCTTGATGAATAACATGGCCAGTTCTTTAGCTTTGCTATCCCATTGTGCTTCATCGGCATAGGTTTTACGTGGATCCAGAATACTACTGTCCACTCCGGGTAATTCAGTGGGCACATTCAGATTAAAGACAGGGATATTGATCGATGGCGCATCGTCAATGCTGCCATCCAGAATCGCATCGATAATCGCGCGCGTATCTTTTAATGAAATCCGCTTGCCAGTACCATTCCAGCCGGTATTCACCAGATAGGCTTTAGCACCAGAAGCCTGCATACGTTTTGCAAGTACTTCAGCGTATTGAGTGGGATGCAACATGAGAAAAGCGGCGCCAAAACAGGATGAAAAGGTTGGAGTCGGTTCGGTAATACCACGCTCGGTGCCTGCCAGTTTGGCGGTAAAACCCGATAGAAAATGATATTCCGCCTGATCGCTGGTTAACCGCGAAACCGGTGGAAATACCCCGAAAGCATCGGCAGTCAGAAAGATAACCTTTTGTGCAGGGCCACCTTTGGATACAGGTTTGACAATATTGTCTATATGCTCAATCGGGTAAGAGACACGCGTGTTTTCAGTACAGGAGCGATCTGAAAAATCGACCACGTTATCATGATCGATAGTCACATTTTCCAGTAAGGCATCGCGACGAATGGCCTTGAAGATATCCGGTTCCTGCTGTGGATCCAGATCGATGACCTTGGCATAACAACCTCCTTCAAAATTGAAAACACCATCATCATCCCAGCCATGCTCATCATCACCGATTAGACGTCGTTTGGGATCGGCAGACAAGGTGGTTTTACCAGTACCGGACAAGCCAAAGAATATCGCCACATCATCGTTTTCACCCATATTGGCGGAACAGTGCATAGAGGCAATACCGCGTAATGGCAGCAGATAATTCATCACAGAAAACAGACCCTTTTTCATTTCACCGCCATACCAGGTACCGCCGATCAACTGCATATTTTCGGTCAGATTGAATGCAACAAAGGTTTCTGAATTTTTGCCGTGGCGTTGCCAGTCAGGGTTAGAGGTTTTTGAGCCATTGATCACAACAAAGTCAGGCTCGAAATCTTTCAGCTCTTCCTCAGTCGGACGGATAAACATGTTTTTAACGAAATGTGCCTGCCAGGCAACCTCCATCACAAAGCGAACGCGTAGACAGCTATTTTTATTGGCTCCGCAAAAACCATCCACCACGAATAGCTTTTTCCCGGAAAGATGATCGGTCACGACCTCTTTAAGGTCATTCCAGACTTCCTGTGTGATGGGTTTGTTATCGTTGACATGTCCATTGCCGGTCCACCAAAGGGTGTCGCGTGTCGTATCGTCCATGACGATGTATTTATCTTTTGGTGAACGACCGGTATAGATACCGGTATACACATTTACCGCTCCTAGATTGGTGACATGCCCCTGCTCATAACCATCCAGCTCTTCGCTGCATTCTTCCTCATATAACTGGTCATAGGAGGGGTTATAGATCACATCCTGCGCGGCCTTTATTCCGATCCCTGCAAGGTAATTTATTATCTTGTCATCAGTCATGAGAATTTCTCTCAGGTCGTTGTAATAGTTTTGTAACCATATCCGTTATAAAAGAATTTGATAATATTTATTCTCAATATGGATAAAACTTATCAGCATAATCTGCAACAGACGCTTCAAACAGTCACTACAACATGCCTGATGCCTGCGTATCCGCATGGTATGAAGAACGTACCAGTGGCCCGCTGGCAACATGCTTAAAGCCAATTTGCTCACCATATTGCTTTAGTTTTTCAAATTCCTGTGGGCTGTAATAACGCTCGACCGGTAGATGCGAATTAGAAGGTGCCAGATACTGACCAATCGTCAACATAGTTGCGCCATGATCTCTCAGGTCTCGCATTACCGATTTAATCTCTTCCACTTCTTCTCCCAGCCCCACCATCAGGCCCGATTTGGTAGGTACATCGGGATGTCGTTCACCAAACTGCCTGATCAAATCCAGCGACCATTGATAGCCTGCTCCTGGACGTGCTTTCTTATACAGACGAGGTACGGTTTCCATGTTGTGGTTGAACACATCCGGAGGCGAAGCCGACAGGGCATCCAGCGCGGTATCCATACGTCCTCTAAAATCTGGCGTCAGAATTTCTACCTTAATATCAGGCTTTGCTTCACGTACTGCTGTTACACAGTCCGCAAAATGTCTTGCTCCTCCATCGCGTAAATCGTCACGGTCTACCGAGGTGATGACTACATATTTTAGTGACATGGTAGAAACCGCATCGGCGAGTAATTCCGGCTCCTTTGCATCTACCGGTAAAGGTACGCCGTGCCCTACCTCGCAGAATGGGCAGCGTCTGGTGCAGACCTGTCCCAGAATCATAAAGGTGGCAGTGCCATGACCAAAGCATTCTGGCAGGTTTGGGCAGGCTGCCTCTTCACAGACGGTGTGGAGTTTATTGCTGCGTAATAACTCACGGACTTTTACGGCCTGCTCGCCGGAGGGGAGCTTTACTTTTAGCCATTTGGGTTTGGGCAATGGGTTATCTTTGGGGATGACCTTTATCGGGATGCGTGATAATTTGTCGGCCCGGCGTTGGGGGACACCAGCTTCGGGTTTGATTCTTGATGTTTGAGTCATGCTCTTTATTTCCGTCAACGTGTTTTTTTGACTGCTCATTTGCTGATCTTAATTGTTTCATACGCAAATGAGAACTTCACTTCGTCGTAAACTACTAGTACGTGCACGAGCCCCTTTTCACTGGGAATAGCCCCTGCTGGCCCGAAGGGTGAAGGGCACGGATGCCCGCAGTCAAAGCGCCGCCCCAGACAAGCCTTTGTATCAGAAAACTCGCCCCCTGATCTGGGCACGATTTTTCTGCGGGCTTGAATGGGTACTTTTTTAAGAGAATTCGAGCAAAACTCGAATTCTCTTATTCTTTTAAATTCCCTTATTGAGTGCCGCAGACCACTCAATCGGGATGTCGTTATTCCGGGCGTGTGAAACCAAAATCCAGAAAGTTACTATTACCAAAAGGCTTCATCACCGCTTCTTCGGCATATACAAATCCGTAATAGTCCCTTCAAAAGCCTCCGCCGCCATCGCCACAGTCTCCGACAACGTCGGATGCGGATGCACCGTCAATCCAATATCCGCCGCATCAGAACCCATCTCAATCGCATGTGCCATTTCCGCAATCAACTCACCTGCGTTGGCACCCACAATGCCCGCACCAATCAAACGATCAGTCTGCTCATCGAAGATCAACTTGGTCATACCCTCGTCGCGCGCAATGGATAAGGCTCGGCCACTGGCTGCCCAGGGGAATACACCCTTACCATATTTAATACCTTTCTGTTTAGCTTCAATCTCTGTCACCCCAACCCAGGCAACCTCCGGATCAGTATAGGCAACCGATGGTATCACCCTGGCATCAAAATGACTGGGTAGACCCGCAGCTGCTTCAGCGGCTGTCTTGCCTTCGTGTACGGCCTTATGCGCCAACATCGGTTGACCGATGATATCGCCAATAGCATAAATGTGTGGCTGCGTGGTATGCATCTGCGTATCAACCACCTGCACAAAGCCTCGCTCATCAACAGCGACGCCAGCCTTTTCTGCTGCTATTTTTTTGCCATTCGGAGTACGCCCCACTGCGACCAGGACGCGGTCATAAGTTTGTGGCTCTTTTGGCGCATTCTTGCCATCAAAACTCACGGTCAAACCTTTTTTACTGGCTTCAACGGCGGTCACTCTAGTTTCTAGCCAGATATTGTCATAGCGTTTTTTGATGCGATTAAAAAGTGGCTTCACCACATCTTTATCGGCACCGGCAACTATATTATCCAGCATTTCGACCACAGTAATCTTTGTACCCAGGGCCGAATACACTGTCGCCATTTCCAGACCGATGATGCCACCACCGATGACCAGCATCGTCTTTGGCACATCTTCTAACGCTAGCGCACCGGTTGAATCAATGACACGAGGGTCATCCGGAAGAAATGGCAGACTGATGGCCTCAGACCCTGCCGCTATCACGGCATGATCAAACTTAACAACGGTCTTTTTGCCATCATCTGCTGTGACCACTACATGGTTCGGATCAAGAAATTCACCAACACCTTTTACCACTTCAACCTTGCGCTGTTTAGCCAGCCCCATGAGCCCACCGGTTAGTCGTTTCACCACGCTTTCTTTCCAGCTACGCAGCTTATCGAGATCGACTTTCGGTTTACCGAAGCTGATACCATGCTCAGCCATATCTTCGGCTTCATCAAGCACCCGGGCTGCATGCAATAATGCCTTGGACGGAATACAGCCAATATTCAGGCAAACACCACCCAGTGAATCCCAGCGTTCGATCAACACAGTTTTCAATCCGAGGTCAGCAGAACGAAATGCTGCAGTATATCCACCAGGACCGGCACCCAGTACCAGCATCTGGCAAACCACATCGGCACTGCCGGAATGAATGGCAGCATCTGGAGTGGCGACTGCGGCAGGTGCTGAGGCTGTATCAGCTGGAGTAGTTACCGCTTCTGCTGACGAAGCTTCAGGCTGCATCGTACAAATCACACTGCCTTCAGAAACTTTATCGCCCATATTGATTTTCATCTCCACAATCGTACCAGAGTGAGATGATGGAATATCCATCGAAGCCTTGTCTGATTCCAGTGTGATTAAAGCATCTTCCTGTGCAATCGTATCACCGGCTGCAACCAGTACTTCAATCACTTCTACTGCGTCGAAGTCCCCTATATCAGGAACTTTGATCTCTATAATATTACTCATCCTTACTCTCCAGAATCGGTTATAGAATTAAATTGCGAACATCCGACAGGATGAAAGCGATGTAACTGACAAAACGTGCTGCGTAGGCACCATCAATCACTCGATGGTCATAAGATACTGCCAATGGCTGAATCAATCTATCAACAATCTCACCATCTTTACGCATCAGTCGAGTTTGCGAACGGGCCAGACCCAGTATGGCAACCTCGGGCGCATTGATTATTGGGGTAAAATTGGTGCCACCGATACCGCCCAGACTGGAGATAGAAAAACATCCTCCCTGCATATCGGCTGTTTTCAACTGTCCTTCTCTGGCACGTATTGAAACCTCGCCCAGTTCACGCGCCAGATCGAAAATGCCTTTTTTATCTACTTCACGTATCACCGGAACCACCAGACCGTCCGGAGTATCTACGGCAATACCGATATTGAAGTATTTACGCATGATCAGGTTTTCATATGCATCATCCATGGCTGCATTGAATTTAGGATACTCCTTAAGCGCAGCAACCACAGCCTTCATCATAAATACCAGCGGCGTCAATCCAAAGCCCATGGCTTTCGCCCTGTCCTTAATGGATTGACGATAGGCTTCCAGATCGGTGATATCCGACTCATCAAAATGAGTTACCTGCGGTACGTTCAACCAGGTCTTATGTAAATGCGCCGCCGAAAGTTTATTGATTCGACTCATTGCCATGGTTTCTACTTCACCAAACTTTGACCAGTCGGGTTGCTTGATAACAGGGATACCCATAGCCGATTCCGCTACAGGAAATTTCGTTGAGGCAACCGCTACCGAGGAGGCCGACTGCCCACCACTCCTGGTAAAATTCTTAACATCTTCCTCTGTGATACGACCATTACGACCGCTACCAGATAACAGCGCCAAATCAACGCCCCGCTCACGCGCCATGCGGCGTATCGATGGACTGGCATGTGCGCGTCGAAAAGCTGCCGCATCCTCTACCGAGCTGGCTGCTGGAACGCGCTCTGGTGCACGCGATATACCACCCGCTGCTGAAGCAGCAGGCGCTTTCACCCCACTCGCTTCGCCCTCAAGAATCAGGATTAAATCCCCTGCAGAAACCTGTTCCCCAACCTTTACTTTTACCTCTTTAACAACACCACTTTTAATCGAGGGAATATCCATTGAAGCCTTATCCGATTCCAGCGTAATCAAAGCATCATCTACATGCACCCTATCTCCTGCCTGCACCAAAACCTCGATAACATCAACAGCGCTAAAATCACCGATATCTGGCACCACTACATCTTCCAGCACGCTCCCACTAGGCGATGGTGACTCGGAGGGCGGTCGGGTTATTTTGGGGTGAGCGTCATCTGTAGCAACATTAACACTGGGTTCGTCAGCACTATCCAGCAATAAAATCACACTACCTTCGGCAACCTGATCACCTGCCTTCACCTTAAGCTCTTTCACGACACCACCTTCGGGTGCCGGGATATCCATCGAAGCCTTGTCCGATTCTAGCGTGATCAATGCGTCATCGACGCTGATGATATCTCCTTCTTTAACCAGTACTTCTATAACATCGACAGCGGAAAAATCACCGATATCTGGAACAACAATTTGTTTACTCATGATTGACTCCTGTTCGGTGAATTAGGCGTGTAAGGGATTGATTTTTTCAGCATCAATACCATACTTTTGCATCGCATCAAGCACAGTTTGATAACTGATTCTGTATTTCGCTTTACTGTTTTTCTGCTCATCCGACAGTGCCTTCAGTGCAGTGATAGTGACGTAGTAACGATCGACTTCAAAATGATGTCTTAGTGCCGACCTGCTATCTGATCGACCAAAGCCATCGGTGCCTAGTACAAAGTAATCACCCGGCACAAACGCTCGAATCTGCTCAGCGAAGTTCTTCATGTAATCTGTCGCTGCAATGACTGGACCTTCGCTGTTTTGCAGGCATCGTTCTACCCAGGACTGCCGAGGCTTTTGATCAGGGTGCAACAGGTTCCAGCGCTCACATTCCTGACCGTCACGCGCCAGTTCGTTAAAGCTGGTTGCAGACCAGATATCCGCATCGACATTCCAGTCTTCCTTTAATAAATCGGCGGCAGCAATCACTTCACGTAAAATAGAGCCACAGCCCATTAACTGCACTCGATGCTTTAGATTAGCGGATGCATTTTTAAACTTGTACAGCCCTTTGATAATACCGTCCTGTGACCCTTCGGGCATTGCTGGCTGACTATAGTTTTCATTCAGAGTGGTAATGTAGTAAAAAACATTCTCACCCTTTTCATACATGCGCTTGAGGCCATCATGAAAAATAACAGCCAGCTCATAGGCAAAGGTAGGATCGTAAGAGATACAGCTCGGGATAAAACCAGCAAACAACTGACTATGTCCATCCTGATGCTGCAGCCCTTCACCATTCAATGTGGTACGACCTGAAGTACCGCCAACCAGAAAGCCACGAGCCAGCATGTCACCAGCTGCCCAGGCCAGATCACCCACTCGCTGGAACCCAAACATGGAGTAGAAGATGTAGACTGGAATCGTCATCACACCATTGTTGGCATATGAAGTCGCGGCGGCTATCCATGAAGACATCGCGCCATCTTCATTGATACCTTCCTGCAACAGCTGGCCACTGGAAGACTCTTTGTAGGGCATGATTTCTTCCGCATCCATAGGCTTGTATTTCTGTCCATCGGGAGCATAAATACCTACCTGTCGGAACATACCTTCCATACCAAAGGTACGCGCTTCATCAGGAACAATCGGTACCAGACGTGGACCGATTTCCTTGTTACGCGCCACTGCTACCATCAAACGCACCATTGCCATGGTAGTCGACATGGTCCGGTTACCAGAGTCCTTAAGTAAGGTCCCGAACAGTGACAGGTCGGGGATATTCAGGGTTTCAAATTCAGTGGCACGACTGGGTAGATAACCACCCAGTGCCTGACGACGTTGGTGCAGGTATTTCATTTCTACAGAGTCAGCAGGTGGTCGATAAAACCCTGCCGCTTCGACCGTGGCATCATCTACCGGGATTTGAAAACGATCACGGATTTTTTTCAATTGATCGGCGCTGAGTTTCTTCTGTGAGTGGCTGATGTTCTGACCTTCACCCGCTTCACCCATGCCATAGCCCTTAACCGTATGCGCCAGAATGACCGTGGGGCGGCCCTCAGTTTGCAAGGCCCTGCTATAAGCAGCGAACAGTTTTTCCTGATCATGACCACCGCGAATCAAATCATAATAGATTTCATCGTCGGTCATATCAGCGACCATTTCTCTTAGCTCAGGATACTTACCAAAGAAATGTTCGCGTACATAGGCTCCACCCTTGTTCTTAAAGTTCTGGTACTCACCATCCACACACTCCATCATGAGTTGATGCAATAGACAGTTGGTATCACGTGCTAGCAGGCGATCCCAGCCTGAACCCCACAGCACCTTGATCACCTGCCAGCCAGCACCTTTAAAGTTGCCTTCCAGCTCCTGTACGATCTTGCCGTTACCACGCACCGGACCATCCAGTCGCTGCAGGTTGCAGTTGACCACGAAGACCAGGTTATCCAGATTTTCGCGCGATGCCAGCGAGATCGCACCCTGCGATTGAGGCTCATCCATTTCACCATCGCCCAGAAATGCCCACACCTTGCGACCTTCGGCATGCTTATCGGCTTTTTTGGCCAGCCCACGGTTTTCCAGGTACTTCAAAAAACGCGCCTGATAGATCGCCATGATGGGACCAAGCCCCATAGATACGGTAGAAAACTGCCAGAAGTTTGGCATTAGATAAGGATGAGGATAAGATGACAGCCCTTTACCACCGGCTTCAACACGAAAGTTTTCCAGCTGCTCCTCATTGATTCGGCCTTCCAGAAAGGCCCTTGCATATGTGCCTGGAGCGGTATGCCCCTGCACAAAGATCATATCTGCACCATTCGGGTGATTAGGACCTTTCCAGAAATGGTTGTAACCGACTTCATACATAATTGCCGAAGACTGGAAACTGGCAATATGTCCACCTGGCTCCGCGGGCTTACGATTGGCATTCACCACCATTGCTGTCGCATTCCAGCGCAGTGCGCGTAAGATTTTGCGCTCCGTTTCCAGATCACCAGGGTAAGGCGGCTGATTTTCCAGAGGAATGGTATTCACGTATGGAGTATGTATGGTATCTGGTGGTTCGACACCGGCCTGAAAGGCTTTGTGGATGGTTTTGCGTAACAGGTATTGCGCACGTTCACTGCCGTCTCGCTCAACGACAACATCGATAGCTTCTTCCCATTCTGACGTTTCCTGAGGATCAAGATCCTGGATTATATTGCTCATGTCTTCTCCAACAATGCTTAAGCCTGGAGATGGACAAACTTATGCTTGCTTACGACAGTGTATCCGCTTGCTGACATGTGAGCTCAGTTTATTCACCCCCGGGAGATGGGATCACCATATCCGGCTGGTTAATAGTGGACTTTGGTTAGTCCTTATATTCCTCTGAGATATTCTTTTTGTACTGCAGAGTTTATTGTTCACGCATACTATCAATAAATTCACATACATCCATTAATTAAATTTATTAAGCTTATTAGCTTTTATGCAATAGTTGCTATTTGAAATTTTATGCTCTTTTAGCGGTAAAAGCGAAGTTTTGACATCTGACCAATGCCTGAATTGAATGAATTACTGGGATCAATCTTACGATAAAATTCAGCCAGCGCTGGTTTTGCACGATAAATGTGACCTACATTATGTTCTTCCGGATACTCGGCACCGCGGCGATCCAGCAATTCCAGCATAGCCTTTTTAAGGGCTTTAATGTCTACACCCTGTTAACAATATAATCCTGATGCAGCACGTGACACAGAAAATGTCCGAAATACAGGCGATGCTGAATCTTATCGTTTATCTCACAGGGTAGATTTTCTAACCAGTTCTTTTCATTGCGTCGGAGTGCTATATCCAGCGCCTGTATATCTTCAACCTTATTCTGATGAACCTATCATCGAATGAGGCTGCCGGTTTAGCGGTTGCAGCAGCTTCTTCAGCGCAAACAATGTAGCACCTGGAAAACTGATGACCTGACGCCCTTCATCCAGAGTATGGATAGCTCTCATACGACGCGTATTGATCAATACTACTTCACGATCATAGGCCCCCTTCGGTGTAGAACCTTCGGTCAGCCCGGTATTCGCCGCCGCATAATCACTATCTTTTCTGCAGCAACGCAGGTTTTTAAAACCTGCCACTACTGTAGCAGAGTTAACGGCTGAACCACCGCTAACACCTCGCCTTCTCCAGAACGAAAGCCTTTGCGCAAGCGTTCGGTTTTATGGCTAGCTGTCAAAACATGACGCCTACCCACAATCTGAATCAATTCATCAATCAGTGGTTGCAGAGTCACGATCAATTGCCATAAGCCACCGAGGGTAACCAGGTTACCAACTGCGGGAATGCAAACACCAGCCCCAGCCCAATCAGCTGTAACACGATAAAAGGTACCACCCCGCGATAGATATCAGTCAATTTAACATTGGGGGGACATACTCCTTTCAGATAAAAAAGTGCAAAACCTACAGGGGGTGTTAGAAATGAGGTCTGTAATGTCACTGCAACCAGTAGCGCAAACCAGACCAGATTCGGGTTATCAACCACACCATAACCATCCACCTGTAAATCAAGTCCGCCAATAACAGGTCCAAGTAAAGGCAACATGATCAGGCTGATTTCTATCCAGTCCAGGAAGAACCCCAGTACAAACACCATCAATAAAATCACGCCGATTAATGCGTATGGCCCAAAACCTAAACCGGTAAGAGAAGATTCGATCAGCTCATCACCACCACATTCTCGCAGCACCAATGCAAATACGGTAGCACCCACAAAAATCGCAAAGATGTAGGCCGTAGTATTCATGGTGTTTAACACCACTTCTTTTACTACTGTCCAGTCCAGGCGCTTATACGCAGCTGAAAGCACAGTTGCGCCTAAAGCGCCAATACCAGAAGCTTCCGTTACAGTTGCTATACCCATAAAAATCGATCCTAGTACAGCAAGAATCAATAACGCAGGCGGCACAATATCCAGCATAACCTGCATAACATCCTGCAATCGAATTTCTTTATAGTCTTCCGCTAAGGGTGCATTTTCAGGTTTCAGCCAGCCATAGATCAAAATATACACAATGTACAGAACACCCAGAATGATACCGGGAAACACGGCACCCATGAACAGATCACCTACTGAAACACCTAGCTGATCGCCCATGATAACCAGCATAATTGACGGTGGAATCAAAATCCCCAGGCAACCCGATGCAGCAACAGTACCCAAAGCCAGTGGCTTATGATATTGCTGATTAAGCATCACCGGTATCGACATAACACCCAGCAACACCACTGAGGCCCCTATAATTCCGGTGGAAGCAGCCAGAATAATACCAATCAATGTCACGGTGATGGCCAGTCCGCCCTTTATATTGCCAAATAGTTTTTGCATGGAAAACATCATGCGTTCGGCAACGCCGGATTTATCCAGCATCAGCCCCATAAAGATAAACATGGGTAATGCCACCAGCACCCAGTTATCCATGATGCCGAAGATACGCCCCGTAAGTAACCCCAGCGTGTTGTAATCCAGACCGGTCATCGTCCAGTCCATACTATCTGTCCAGTAGGCAACACCGGCAAAGCCAACACCGACACCCGCCAATACCCAGGCTACTGGAAAGCCGGTAAATAAAAGCGCGATGAAGGTTACAAACATCGCGATTACCAGATAATTTTCAGGATCAAGATGCATTTGAGTCTCCTCCATGCTTTGAATTCTGATCCTGAACTACAGGCTTCAGATGAAAGAAACGACGCATCGCCGAGACCCTGCCCGAATAGATTTCTTCAGACTCTTTACCAAAATGCATCAATAAAAGAACCTCCTGAATCAATCGTGCCAGAGCAGCGATAAACATTAATAGCGCAGTCATCGGCACCACCGACTTAATCACCCATCGATAGGGTAAGCCGGTAGGATTAGCAGACGATTCATTGACTCTAAATGCTTCCATAGTCCAGTCCAGGCTATGATCAAATAGCACCCACAGGAAAGGCATCAATAAAAATAGAATCCCCAGGATTTCCAGAATATGCTGAGTCTTACGCGGTAGATTCATATGCACAATATCTACCCGAATATGAGAATCATTAGTGATGGAGTAAGCCATGCCAAACATAAAGGCAACAGAATAAAGATGCCATATCAATTCTTCTAACGGCACCAGACCATGTTTAAAACCGTATCGCAGTACTACCTGAACCAGTATCACGCCTACCAGTAATACATTAAACCAGGCCGTGGTTTCTGCCACCCGTTTCACAATGGTATTTAACAATACGACTACAGGTATTTGATACTGTTGCTGTTGATGACTTGAAGCACTCATACCACCTCCTCAAATTTATAAGATCGCAGCGGAATAAATCCGCTGCGAAAGCCTGCTACAAATTATTTTGCAATACGTTTTGTACCAGGACGTGGTAGAAAGGCCCATTCGTTCCAGATTTTATAATCAGCACGAAAAGCCTGAAGGTTGTCATAAATACGTTTGAACTCGGGATCTTTAGCGCCTTCTTCGGTTACTACTTCATCCCATTTGGTTTTGAACTGACCCAGCATCTCATCAGACCAGTAACGATTTTCCACGCCATTTTCGAGATTCTTTTTCATCACCGGAAACTGAATCGCTTCGCCTAATGCCAGACCATCAAGCATCGCTGCCTTACAACCCATTTCCACTACCGCCTGCTGCTGCTTATTCATACCATT
>JBNKMF010000088.1:0-21111 GCA_050292965.1 Gammaproteobacteria bacterium
CAGGTAATTAAACCCCGGTTTTTTCTGACTCAAAGATCGATCTCTACCGTCGTTTTTAAGGCAGGCGATACGTGCAAAGATGATTTCCACCCCGCGCTGACGGGCATCCTCAATCAGCTTTGCAGTCGTGGGGATGACCTGATGATTCATCCGCTCATAAAAGGGTTGCCAACGTTCGGCCTGTATTGGGTCATCGGATGGTTCCATGTAGGTATTCTGGATATCGATCACCAGCAATGCGGTTTTGTCCGGTGACAGAATAATGTCCTCCGGTTCTTTAGCATTCTGGTAATAAAATGAGCGATAGTCTGTTTTCCAGTTCATAAGAGTTTTCCAGATTTTAATCAGGTGGATAAAGAGCGTAAGTCGATGTGAATGTGAATTCAATCAATCAGGTAAAAAAAGCGTCGCATCAGGCGAACTTCCGGGATGCGGTTAACACTTGCTCCACCTGCAACTTGGTAGGTTTTTCTGGATTGATGGCTTCTCCATTGTCGAGTTTAGCATTGCTAATATGCTCACCTAAGTTTTTTGCAGGGATCAATCGTGTCATCAAGACCACCGACACGAACCATGTCTTCTCCTGACTGCAAATAGGGTCGGGGACGAAAGGATTGACTGCAATCCCATCAGTGTATTCAGCAACTCTTTATCTTATAACGCAACAGACTTTTGTAAAAATATCCATGATCAACTGCAGATTTCAGGATTAGCGAGATTCGATTGATGTAAATCAATATGCACCTGTAGGCCGCGTCATACTATACTGGTACCAATGAATGCAATCAGAGGGGTGTAGCTAGATGGATGAGTCCTTAAAAGAATTGCTGGAGGCCGAGCAACAGGCCGAGAACATCGTTGCACAGGGAGAAAAACAACGCGAAGACATCATCCAGCAGGCAGTTGATGATGCGCGTGCACTTGAGCAGCAGTTTCATGACCGATTACCTGAGATGCATCAGGCTTTCAGTGATAAGGCACAGGAGCGTGCAGTGCAAAGTATTGCTGAGATTAAGGTGAGATACGACGAGCGAAATAAAGAGCTCAGAGCACTGGCCGAACAGCACGCCGATGAAGCCGCTGAGCATGCCCTCAAACTCATTCTGTATGATCAAACTAACTGATGAATACTGCTTCTTCAGATTATTACCTCTCTACCCGTACCGATCTGATGGTTCAGCGTCTGCTGGACGAGACCGTTCTAAACAGGATAGTGGTGAGTGATCTGGAACAGCTACCAGCACTTATTCAAACAGTGTTACCAGAGCATAATCTGGAAATTCCTATACCCCAGCTACGCAGGCTGATAACTCGTAGTATGTATCTAGATTTTCAACTCTTACTGCGCCCCTTAAATGCTAATAATAGACGTTTTCTTAAGCATGCTATTCGATGGTTTGAACTGGCTAATCTTAAGATGCTAATCCGTGGTAAGTTTGCTGGAGTGAAAGAATCTGAGCTGCAGATGCAATTGGTCAATCTGGGCGAGTATGCTGATTTACCGGTCAAGACGTTACTGGAAACCGACGATCCATTTGAAATGCTGAGATTACTGGAGCAGACAGCCTATGGAGGCATTGTGCGCCAGGCAAGGCGGGTTTTTGATGAGCAGGGGCATGATCTTTTTTCGCTGGATTCAGCCATAGACCGGAATTTCTTTGTTGAACTGATGACTCGTGCTCGTTTTCTCTCCAATGAAGAACAGATGCACCTGAATAATGTTTTTGGCATTTTAATGGATCGCTTTAATCTGCTCTGGTTATTGAGATATCGTTTTTCATATGGGTTGTCAGCGGCCCGATCTTATTACCTGTTAACCGCTTCCGGTAAAAGCTTACAGTCCTCTCAGCTGATGAAGCTGGCGAGTAAAGGGTCGCTGGCAGAAGTGATAGAAGAGCTACCACCCGTGTTAAAGAGGAAGTTGTCTGCTGTGCATAGTATATTCGAGGTTGAACAGATTATGGAGTTGTACTATCTGTCGGCAGCTAAAAAGGGACTGAGTCATCATTACTCTGATATTACTCGGCTTTTTTCCTATCTGTTATTACGAGAAGCAGAAACTCGATATCTATTAGCGATAATTAAAGGTAAGCAATTAGGCTTTAGTGAAGACTTGATAGGGCAGGCTGTGGGGATTGAGAATTGATGCTAAGTACTCCTGTCACCATGAAACGGATGAAGCTGAGGCTTATTGCAGATGATACTCAGCTAGCAGCAAATGTTCTTGCTGCGCTTTCGGTGGTGCATCTTGAGGAAATACCTGATGAAGGTGAGTTGTTGCTGGATAATCCTGCCGATGAGTTTCAGGATAGTTTTCATAGTATTCTGTCGCGCTACAAAAAAATTCATGCCTATATTGAAAGCCCCGCTCAACAGGACCTCACCTTAACCCGCGCTACATTGCTCTCAGTTGATCAACTTGACGAAGTTGATGAAAAGCTGAAACGCTTATGGGCAGAGGTTTCACAGCATGAAGAGCAACAGCGACAATTAAAGGAACAGATCAGTGCTGTTAATCAATTACTGGGTAGTTTGCAACGCTTTATTAATCTGGATATTGATCTCAAAAGATTGGGGAGAAAAAGTCAGTTTTTAAATGTACAAACGGGTATGGTTGCGAGCACCAATACTGAGCAGCTACGTCGAGCGTTATCGATTAGTGGTTACGTACTAGATCGTTTTTATACTTTTGAAGGTTCCGATTTTGTCATTATCGTAGGCTCAGCAGAGCAGGCTCAGGAGGTGCAGGAACTGCTCAGGTCGGCTGATTTCAGAGAGCTTTCTATTCCTGATGAGTTTACTGATCACCCGCATACGGTGAGTGAAAAGTTAATAGCAAAACAACAGGATATCAATCAGAAACTGGACCTTCAGCAGCAGCAACTGCAGGAACTGGTAAAGAGTAATCAGTTATTACTGCAGCAAGCCGGAGAGATGGTTTATCAGGCTATGCCATACGCTTATATGGCAGCTTATGTGAAAGGAAAAGGGCGCCTGGTCACGCTTCAGGGATGGGTTCCTGAGTATCGCCTGAAAGAAGTAGAGCAGAGTCTACAGGGTAGACTGGAATATCCTTACCAATTGATATTCGAGTCACCCGCTCAGGATGAGTTGTCCAGGGTGCCGACCAAGTTACGCCAGAACTGGCTGATTAAGCCTTTTAATTCTCTGATTAAACAATATGGGTTACCCCAGTACGGAGAGTATGATCCGAGTATCCTGTTTGCGCTTAGCTACACGCTCATGTTTGGCATGATGTTTGGTGACATAGGACATGGCAGTGTGATTTTACTGGGCGCCTTACTGTTTATACGACGGTTACCTGCGCTCGCTGTGATAGGCAGTCTCGCTGGCGCATCTTCGGTGATGTTCGGGTTTCTTTACGGTAGTCTGTTTGGCTATGAACATATTGTGCATCCATTGTGGATGTCTCCGATGGAAGATCCACAGCTGGTATTACGCCTGGCGCTGTATTGGGGAATAGGTTTTCTTATTATTGCTAACCTGCTGTCGATACGCAATGCCTGGGTGATGGGGCTATACCGCCAGGCACTTTACAGTCCTCTGGGTGTAACGGGCCTGGCCTTTTACCTACTGGCGGTGTTCTATTTGATCACAGTCGATTCACTCCCTTCTCTAGCAGGTATGGGTATAAAGCTACTCATATTAATAGCCATGCTGATGATGCTTTATTACCAGTGGCTGGAGTCATCGGGCTCGCTGGTGGAACGCGTTATGGTAGTAATGGTTGAAGGACTGGAAATTGTCATCAATAGCGTTTCTTCTACGCTGTCTTTTTTGCGTATTGCTGCCTTTTCACTCAATCATATCGCGTTGGCCACCGCTGTATTTACACTGGCAGCCATGCTGGATACCTTCGGGCATGGTGTGGCTATCGTGTTGGGTAATATTTTTATCATCGTGCTGGAAGGGGCGATAGTGGCGATTCAATGCCTGCGCCTTGAATACTATGAAGGATTTTCACGTTTTTTCAGTGGTAAGGGCAAACCTTATCAACCACTGAAAATAGACCCTATTTAACAACAGGAGAACACTATGAGTACGCTAACCATTTTATTGACTATTAGCATGTTGTCATTAATCGGACTGGGCATTTATCTGCAGCTTAATCCGGTTGAACGAAATTCGCGTATTCCTAACTGGGTGCGAGGTAGTGTTGGGCTTAATTTACTGGTTTTCGTCGGAGGTATTGGCCTGATGCTGCTGTCCGGCATCAATGAAGCCTTTGCACAAACCTCTGCTATTGAGGGGGCCAGGGAAATCAGTATCGGCTATGGCCTTGCTCTAATTGGTATTGGCCTGCCCACGGGCCTGGCGACCATCGGTGCCGGTATCGCGGTAAGTTCGGTAGGTGCCGCGTCTTTGGCGGTGATTACTGAAAAGCCTGAAATGTTTGGACGTACTCTGGTGTATTTAGGCCTAGGTGAAGGTATAGCGATTTATGGGCTGGTAGTGACTATCCTGTTGCTGGGCAAAATCTAATGCGCCAGCTGGCAATCGGTAATAGTGTTTTGATGGATGGGTTTGCCCTGCTGGGTATGGAAACCTATGCAGATCTGGATATCACTGAGGTTGAAAAAATCCTGACTCAGTTATTACGTAATAAGGAAAGCGCATTAATCTTTTTGCAGCAAAATCTGTTTCAGGCTGATCTACCGCTACTTGAGCAGATACGCAATGAAGGCGGGCATATCTTAATCAGTGAAATTCCAGACATTCTTTCGGCTAATAAATATCAGGCACCGGTTGATCATTTGATTGCTCGGGTGCTGGGTAATTCTGCAGTAGAGGAGCTTCTCAATGGCGAATGACTCAACAAATCAGGTTAAAGCATTGCAGGATGCAATTATTAAGCGAGCCAGGGTATTGACTGAAGAACATGTCAGTCAGGGGCAGATGACACGCGCTCGAATGATGGAAGATGCGCGTGCTAAGGTGAAGTTAATGGAACAGAAAGAGCTGTTGGCTGCTAATGAAAATGCAGAACGTGAATTCCAGCGTCGGGTACAGGCGAATGAGATCAAGTTGCAGGCCTCACTGGATAGACATCGCTGGGGGCTGGTTCAGTCGGTAATGGACAAGGTTCATCAACAGGTAGTGGAAATCGCACTGGATAGAAAGGTTTATGACCCAATATTCAATCAATTGTTAGCAAAAGCTGCTGCAGAGCTTGCTGAACCCGGTATGGTAGCAAAGCTTAACCATCGGGATCATAAGAATTATGCCGCCTCATGGAAACAGATGACTGAAAAACTGGGGGTTAATGTCCAACTTTCTGAAGAATTGTGTGAGTGTAGCGGTGGATTACGGCTGATGTCAGAGGATGGGTCGATAATGATCGATAATACTTTTGAAGGCATTATCTCACGTCGTGAGGAAGAGTTGTTACGAACAATTTTTGAGCGTCTTTTTTCAAAAGTTCTCGGCATAGAGGCAACTACTCATGGGTAAGGTGATAGAAATCAATGGGCCTATAGTCACTATTCAACAGGAAGGTATTACCAATGGTGAACAGGTCAAGATTGGTAAACTGGGGCTGGTGGGGGAGGTGATACATCTGCGGGCAAAGGATGCACTGGTTCAGGTATATGAATCAACAGATTCCTTAAAACCAGGTGAGCTGGTGCAGGCACTAGGTCACCCGTTATCGGTAGAGCTAGGTCCGGGTTTGCTGGGGCAGATTTTTGATGGAGTGCAGCGTCCTCTCAATCGCATCCTTGAATTAAGCGGGCAAAACATCAGCCGGGGTCTGGTGGTTGACGCACTGGATAGAGATAAGCTCTGGCACTTTATACCAGATGACAGGTTGCATATAGGTGTTACTTTAAAGCCCGGTCAGGTTATTGCGTCGGTTCAGGAAACTGAAACCATTGTGCACAAGATACTGGTTCCCCCTGACTGTGAAGGCGAGGTTGTGGAGCATGCACTGGAAGGTGACTATACGGTAGAGCAGGTAGTGGTTCGCTTGCGTAATAAACAAGGTCATATCAGTGATATGAAAATGTATCACAAGTGGCCGGTACGTCAGCCGCGACCTTATAGCGAACGTGATAATTCAAGTAACCCTCTATTGACCGGGCAACGTGTACTGGATACTTTTTTTCCACTGTTAAAAGGAGGCAAAGCAGCTGTGCCGGGGCCATTCGGTGCGGGTAAAACCATGGTGCAGCAGCAGATTGCACGCTGGGCCAACGCAGATATCGTACTGTATGTGGGTTGCGGTGAACGTGGTAACGAACTGGTCGATATACTCGAATCCTTTCCCAAACTGACCGATCCCTATAGCGGTCGTTCATTGATGGAACGTACCTTTCTGGTGGCGAATACCTCCAATATGCCGGTGGTTGCTCGTGAAGCCAGCATCTATGTTGGCGTCACCATGGCCGAGTATTATCGTGACCAGGGCTACGATGTGGTCATGGTTGCAGACTCCACCAGTCGTTGGGCCGAGGCTCTGCGCGAAGTGGCTGGTCGCCTGGGTCAGATGCCGGTTGAGGAAGGCTATCCTGCTTACCTATCTTCGCGTCTGGCTGCATTTTATGAACGCGCGGGATCAGTCCAGACCCTTGATGGTGAAAGTGGATCGGTCAGCCTGATTGGCGCAGTCAGCCCGCCGGGTGGTGATTTTTCCGAACCCGTCACCAGTCATACCAAGGAAATTATTCGCACATTCTGGGCACTCTCCAAACCATTGGCTGATGCGCGACATTATCCCTCGGTATCCTGGCAGGATAGTTTCTCAGACTATCAACATAGAGCCGCCGAATGGTGGGCAGAACATGTTGATAAAAGATGGGCGCAACGTCGCGCGCAAGCACTGGCGTTACTGGCAAAGGCCGATGAGCTGGAAAGAATCGTTAATCTGGTGGGGCCGGAAGCACTGTCATCATCACAACGATGGGAGCTGGAAAGCACTGCTCTGATCAAGGAAGCTATTTTGCAGCAAAGCGCTCTTGATCCCGTTGACAGTTACTGCTCACCAGAGAAGCAGTTTCAATTGCTGGACATGGTGATGTTATTGCACGACGAAGGCAAAGCACTGATCAAGCTGGGTGTGCCGGTAGAGCAGTTACAGCAATTAAAGAGTATTGGGCAATTGAAACGTCTTAAGTCGACCTATAGTAGTGAGCAGCTAGAGGAAATGATGACATTCCGTAATCAAATTAGTGATGAGCTGAATGTAATCAGGGTGGAATACAGTTCTAAACCGGAGACCGTGTGATGACAGCGATTGAATACCGTAAGGTCGACAACGTGCATGGCGCCCTGATGTACATGAAAGGGGTCGGTGCAGTAGCCGCGGGTGACCGTGTAGCCATTCGCGACCATAAGGGTAACCGACGCAATGGTCAGGTGTTAAAAACCTCAGAAGATGTTGTACTGGTACAGGTTTTCGAAGGCACAGATAATCTGGATCTGGAAAATACCTGGGTGCGTTTTCTGGATGAGCCGTTTGAAATGCCGCTATCACCCGATCTGCTCGGGCGGAACTTTAATGGTATCGGTGCGCCGCTGGATGGACGTCCCCCGATTATTTCCAGTCTGAAGCGAGATGTAAATGGTGCCCCGGTCAATCCAGCCGCACGAGCCTATCCGAGAGAGTTTATTCAGACAGGGATTTCCACTATCGATGGCCTGAATTCGCTGGTACGTGGACAGAAGCTACCCATCTTTTCTGGTTCAGGTCTGCCACATAATCAACTGGCTGCGCAAATAGTCCGACAGGCCAAACTGACCGGTGAAGCATCCAGTTTTGTGGTGGTGTTTGCCGCTATGGGTGTGTCCTATTCAGATGCTCGCTTCTTTGAGAGTGAATTCGAATCTAGTGGTGTGCTGCGTAATGTGGTGATGTTTACTAATCTTGCCAATGACCCACCTATGGAACGGTTGATTCTACCACGTACCGCATTAACGGTAGCGGAGTATCTGGCTTATGATCTGGATCTACACGTACTGGTGGTAATAACAGATATGACCAAATACGCCGAAGCTCTACGTGAGGTAGCGACCGAAAAGGGTGATGTGCCTTCGCGTAAAGGATATCCTGGATATCTATATTCAGATCTGGCAGAAATTTATGAGCGAGCAGGCAGGGTAAGAGATCATCATGGGTCAATCACCATGATTCCTGTGTTATCTATGCCGAGTGATGATATTACACACCCCATACCCGATTTAACCGGTTACATTACCGAAGGGCAGATCGTTTTGAGTCGTGATTTACACAGTAAATCAATCTATCCACCGGTTAATGTTCCACCCTCGTTATCGCGCCTGATGAAGGATGGTATCGGCAAGGATGATACCCGTGAAGATCATCCACGCGTAGCCAGTCAGTTATATGCTGCCTACACCCGAGCTCTTGATGCGCGCAATCTGGCATCGATTATCGGTGCAGAAGAGCTGTCAGCTCGAGATCGGCGTTATCTACAATTTGCCGATGCATTTGAAGATCGTTTTGTACGCCAGGGTCTGAATGAAGAGCGCAGTATTATCGAAACGCTGGATCTGGCCTGGGAAATACTATCGCTATTGCCCACCGAGGCGTTGACTCGGGTCAGCGAGAAAGATCTGCAGAAATATCATAGCTGGGATGGAACTCTGTAAATGCAGGATAGACTCAACATAGCCCCGACCAAAAGCAATCTGCTGGATTTACGCAGCCGGGTGGAGTTTCTGGATCAGGGGTATCAGTTGCTGGAAAGAAAGCGCGAATTGTTGACACGTCTGGTGTATGGACAGTTAAAAGAATATCGTAGGCTGCGCAGCAAGGCGCACGCCAGTTTGGCCAAAGCGTATCGTAGTTTAAGTATCATCCAGATGCGTATGGGTACTCAGCGTATTCGACAGTTGGCACTGGGCATGCCCCACGCGCTGAAGGTTAAAGTTTTGCCCAGACGCAATATGGGCGTGCAATATCCATCAGTAGAAATTACACCTCAACCCATGAAGCCGGTGGGTATACTGGGTACCGATGTGATGCTGGATGAAACGCGTAAAGACTTTAGCGATATGGCCATGCAAATGGCTAAACTTGCCGAGGTTGAGTCCGCGCTATGGCGCTTACTGGAAGAGCAGCGCAAAACTCAGAAAAGGGTTAATGCACTGAAGTACAACGTGATTCCGCTTTACTGGCGCACTATCAAATATGTACAAACCACTTTGGAAGAAGAAGAAAGGAATGTTCTGTTCCAGCTTAAGTTATTGCAGGAACGCGGTGGCTGAACGAACTCAGACCCCTTAAGAGTTCCAGGTTAACAAGGTTCATCGATATGATGGAAGGATAGAAAAGCCTGATTCACCAAACTGAAAATTTAGCAGATGGGTGCAGTTTTGAATATTCACCTGGCTGGAGCAGCCATTAATAACAAGTCGGTAAAGGTTCGGTTCTGATGGTTGGCCTCCCAGGTTACCCGAACAGAAAACATAATGACCAGGATCTAGTTCAAGCTTATAAATTCCACTATCGTTCAAATCAGCAACAGCGGCCACATATCGATCAAATAGCTCATGGCTAAGAGGTAGCTGTATGTTAGTGGCGTTCATTTCGATATCTATATGCAGTGCTTTGGAGAGTTCCGTCCATTGCGTGCTTTTAATAGCCAGCACCAAACCAGACGTATACGGAATATTCTCTACATCGGGTGTATCGCTGTCGTAGAAAATCGAACCACTTATTTCATTGCATGCAAGCTTTGACATGGCATATGCACTCCTTAGAGGTAGCAACAGGAAGGCTATAAATATAATAGCTATGGATAAATTTTTGTTTGGTTGCACAGCCATATTTTGTTCGAATTTAGTCTGCTTATCTATATCATGTTTCTGTGACTTAAAAAAGGGGCACCCAAAGGTGCCCCAAACACCTTAACGTAGTTTGTTTCGCTACTGTACGGCACACATGGGTCGTGTGCAGGCTAAAGCAGCCAGGCGCATATCGAGCATATCGATTACTCCATCATCATTCATGTCGCATTTGCTACCGCAACTACTGCCTTCAACCGGCTTATTTCTATCCTGACGAAGCAATAAAAGATCATTGCGGTCAATATCACCATCGGTGTCTACATCACCCTTAATCTGGGGCGGGGTCAGGCTGACCAGGATGTTGGCCGTGTCGGTATCTGTCTGGCCACCACTATCGGTGCAGGTCATGGTGATGGTATGGGAGCCCTCTCTAAGGCGCCTGATACCATTAATAGAGCCGCTACCAAGTTCCGTAATCAGGTTGCTTCCATTGCCAATAGGACCTTCGAGACTACTTGTCCAGTTGACCTGAAGGTTACTACCATCTTCTACATCTGAGGTGAAAGCCTCCAGGATAATCGGCTGAACACCAACAAAGGAAGTGTTGCTTCCAGGCTTGGTGATATCACAGCTTGGTGCCGAATTAGGTGTTACGAAAGAGCTATCGGAAACATCTTCAGCTGTATTAAAGCCATCGCTTGCCTGAACCCGAATCAGTCCCTCAAGGGTTTTGCCGAGGTCATCCAGGTTTACATCCAGGCTTGTTCCTACATGGTCTGTCACCAGGGTTTTCCAGGATGTACCATTATCCTTGCTGAACTGAACCGTGAAGGTCAGTGGATCATTGTCAGCATCGCTGGCGGTCCAGGTGATGGTCACAGAGGGAGGGTTGAGATGTTCTCCACCATTCGGGTAAGTTACGCTAACTTCCGGCGCATTGTCACTGGCTATAACAGACCCCAGGAGGATGTCATTGGATTGCTTAATTACCTTAAACTTGACGATGTTTGGATCATACTTTACCGGGATCAGCAGAAGACCTTTTTCATCATCTGGGGCGCCGGAGCCACCTGGGTTCGATGGCTCACCCTCCATTGGAATGGGTGAAAAAGCGATGCGGTCAAGTTCGACATCGTTTTCATCCAGCAAAATCAACCAGTAATCATTCCCTGGTAAAGAGGGTGGTATGTAGGCTCGGTCCAATTCGAAACTTACAAAAGGTTGAAACTCAATGGAATCGGCATCTATATCAATGATGCCTCTCACAAGTAAGTGCTTGACCAGGTCACCTGTGCCTGAAGAAGATGAGCTGTTGGTGGAAAAGGAGCTATTTATATACCCACGAAGCCCCTCATAGCCAAAATCCGATGGCCAGCGATAACCCGGACAATAACTCATCAAAGCGAAAGTAGCTGATGGGTCAACAACGGAATTGCGCTGACTATCCCAGCCAAAAACTAGCTTGTCAGCGCCGGAATTCATGGGGCCGAGAGTAGCACGCTGAGAACCGCCGATATTAAAAATATTGGGGAAATCCGGAGCTGAGTTTGCAGCGAAAGAACCGCAGGGACCTTTCTTGTAAGTTGTTGTACCAAAAACCTGGGTGCCAACCAGAGCCGCATTGGCTGCATGATGACGCCCGGTAGTGTGGCCAATTTCATGGGCATGACGGTTGCGTCCATAGCTATTGCCATCGCGTATCACCCCGGCGGAAACGCTTCCTGGGATACCGTTGGCCTTGCCGCCTGTTGCAGCACCATTGTCATTCAACAGTACGCCTGTCTGGTCAACTGCCCCGTAGTAAAGTCGGTCACAGGAAAATGGCCAGATACTCCAGCAAAAATCCAGGAAACGCATGGTTTCCAGTCTGGATAGTACATCGTTCACTTTGGGCTTACCATTTCCCATATCGAGCGTACCGCTAGTACGATCGATCCTGGCAGTAGGGTAGGTTGCCAGCAAGCGTTTTTCCAGCTCATTCAGATCGGAATTGCTGGACTGTACTGTAGTAGTTCCATCTATATATTTAACCTTGACAAACTTGACTTCAACCTCTGAACCCGTGTTGAAGGTGACTGTTGTTCTGCAGTCATTAGCAGATGGTCCGGCTTTTTCCTGGCAGTCCAGGGTACCACCAACGCCTTCAAGCTCCAGCGTAACTGTGCCTGTCAGCCATGAATCGGGTAACTGGAAATTAAGGCTATCCGTTAAAATGTTGCGACGGTCAAGTGCATTGGGCCTGGCGGTAATGGATCCACCCGGATTTATCGCTGTTAGCGGTGAACCCGGCAGAGCTGTACCACCACGTGTTCCTTTCAGGCGGGCTGTGGCTTTGACGGGGTCTGTACCCGTTTTGGGTTCCAGATAGGTACGGACCAGAGTCTTCTTTTTTTCTACCAACTTGACATTATTCTCCAGATCCTGGATTACCTGAGTTACTTCCATACCCGTTAGCTTGAGTGGCTCGCCGAGGCATAGTGCACCTACAAAGCTGGCAAACTGGGTAAAGTTGTTGACGACGAATACTGCGCCGCCGCCGAACACATGGGGGCCGTAGTGGCTGTTTGCAGTCGAGGCATTGAAATAAGGAGGATCCTCGATAGCGATCAGACTGTAACGATCCAGATTAAAAGGAGCCGTCTTGGCGCCAGCTATTGCTGCGCCGACAGATGTGCCTGTATTCGTGGTGCCATCGGTGGACATGCAATAGGACTGGAAGTCACTTTGCAACACACCATTGGCTGCCAGGTGATTAGTGGCAGTCACGATGCCATTGCCGGGTCCTGTTGAGCCGCGCATTTGGCTCATGTTCTGGATAGCGCTTATAGCAGCTTGCGCATCGGCTTCGGAATCAATCAGCCTGTAGGGGAATTCAACGCGTGTAGAACCTGAGAATTGAATTACTGCTACTGATACTGAACCATCACGAGGCACGATCAGCGGATCCTGTAGAGCGGCCTTAATACCGTTGCGCTGGATAGCCCAGTCAGTAGAATTGATACTGCCGGATCCGTCGACGATAAAAACCAGATCCGTTTTTGCTATTGCGGCCTGGGGTAATATGAGCCCTATGATTATTAATACACCCAGCCACCTCTTTGGGCTTCTTAACAGTGAATTATACATCTTAATTTCCTCTATTTAGTTTGTTATTCCATTAGCAAGATGACAGAACCTGAATGCTGACAGCGATACTCAGTGAAGTCGTTTATTCTGTACCACCCGGCTCAGGGGGCATATTTATAGCTTCATGGCCCCTGATTAGAAAAGTTAAGTTATTTTATTTCGGTATGAAATTGTCCCTGACTGTCTGTGTAACTCACAGTCCAGTTAAGTGCTGGAGGCTCTCCCGCCGAATCCCAGGTTAGCGTGACAGACTGTCCCGCACTATCTCCTGGCTCAATATCACCGAAACTCAGGTTAGGTGTAACATCCCCGGCTGAAGTTACCATTACCTCGTATACTTTATCTTTACTAATATTTTCCGCATTGAGGTTGAAGTTGATGTAGCCGGCTGATTCACCGACTACCTGATAGCTGATTGCAAAAACATCAGCATTTGCCGTGCTGCTAGCGCTGACTAGTCCTAAAAAAGCAGCGCCAAACAGAGCATTGTGCAGTTTTGTATCTCTCATAAGTATTTCTCCTTAAAAAGTGCAAGCTATGAAGTAAATCTATGTCCTGTGGATTACTCATTGCAAAATCCATCTATAGAAACAACAAACCTTTTACGGTTTGGATGTCAACGCGCGGCCTTGCGTCGACGCATTGTGACCAGTAAACCGGTGATGAGTCCCAGAGAAAACAGGCTGATCATTCCCGGCTCGGGTATCTCGGAGCTGCCATTACTGATATTGACATTACCGTTTTGTATTGTTGGCACCAAACCACCATTACTGGCAAGAGCATCTGAAATAGAATTTGCAGTCAATTCCAGGCTAGTGCTGCCCAGTGCAAGCGTTGTGAAGTCCAGGGTGAACAGGGTGAAATCGAGCGGTTGCGAAGTATAGAGAGTGTCGCTGTCGAAAAAAGATATTTCATCTACCTCAACTGATGTACTCCAATCTGTAACTGTCTGGAGAGAGCCTGATAAATCACCCAGATTCAGGCCTGTACCAAAGGTAACTAAATCCATTCTCAGTAGGCTGCTGTCAAATGCAACATCTATATCGAAAGCACCGATAGTAGACAGTGGATCAAAACTCAGGTCTGAAGCAACAATATCAACCGAAAAGGTTTCCCCAACAGATATATTAGTTACGGAGGGGGTTGCTGTAAGAATGAGTGCCTGAGCACTCTGTACCATTACAAGGCCGGTCATCAAAAGGCCGATGACGCCGATAACATGTTTACGAAAATATTCCATATTTAACTATCCTCAAGATTTAAGTAACTCGCAGCCTAATTTTTTACAGACTGCTGTAAACAATTAATAACTGGTATTCTCCATGGATGAAGATAGAGTACAGCTACGCTAGGCAACACTGGAGTAATGCGAAACGCTAACTTAACCCAAAAAGCGGAATGATAAACCGATTATGTCTTAGCAAAATATATGCCAATCACTCAAAAATTACAAAAAGCAATAAGTTAATTATTTCATAAAAATGCAAAAACTAAAGAGTGTAAAACTTTTTTACATTTCTCTATGGTTGTGGATACGTCATGCCAAAAAAATACAATTCAGTAAGGCGTTGATTCTTTATGGTAAAACTCGAAAAAACAATATGTTAGGCAGGTGTTGGCTTACAATTTAGGGGTGTAAAAATTATTGACAGTAATTGGTTTACAAGCCTGTGAGTCAGTCGGATTTAGGCGAGCAGTCAACTGCGGGATCCATGTTTAAATCTCTTTACAATCTGCCGCGCGCTTTCTTTACCTTGAGCGTGTAGAATTTTGCTCTGTCACTAACAAAAAGACATGCCCACATCCTAATATGAGTGAAAGCGAATTCAAATCACCAATAGGCAACTTTCAACTGCAGCGTTTACCACGCCGTAAACAGGAGTTGTTAAGGGCCTGGGACGCAGCTGATGAATACCTGCTGCAGATCCTTGCGGAAGATGGACTGTTGACGAGTAACTGTCTGATTGTTAACGATAGTTTCGGCGCCCTGTCTGTGGCGCTCAATGGTCAGCATCCGGTCAGTTGGTCCGACTCCTGGTTATCCCATCAGGCAACCAGAGAAAATTTAATAGCGAATGAGCTTGAGGAGTCAGCAGTAGAATTTCTACCCAGTACCTCCGAATTATCGGGCAATTTTGAACTGGTATTGATCAAGGTGCCAAAAAATCTAGCCCTGCTGGAATATCAATTAATCCAGCTAAAACCCCATCTCTCTTCGAATGCCATGATCCTGCTGGCTGGTATGGTGAAGACTATGCCAGCCACGATATGGAAAATGCTGGAGAAAATTATCGGTCCAACAGAAACCAGCAAAGCCCAGAAAAAAGCGCGCATTATTAGTGTTAAACCCGATCATGATCTACTCCGAGTAAGCTCGAGTTATCCAGCCAGCTGGAAGCTGGAAGACAGCGAGTTTACCCTGTTAAATCACGCGAATACCTTTTCTCGCGACCGGCTGGATAATGGAACACGGTTGATGTTGCAACATTTACCAGCCACCGAAGGCGCAGTAGACATCGTTGATCTGGGCTGTGGGAATGGGGTATTGGGAATGATGGCTGCTAACCAGAATCCAGCATCTAATATTTCGTTTATCGACGAATCCTATATGGCAATTGCATCGGCAAGACATAATATGTTGCAACTGTCAGAGCGAGAAGGGCGTGTCGATTTTTTTAATACTGATGGATTAAAAAAGTTTGCAGATAATTGCAGCGATCTGGTGCTATGTAACCCGCCGTTTCATCAACAGCAGGCGCAACTGAATACGGTTGCTCTATCTATGTTTGCAGAATCAGCTCGAGTATTGCGCGAAGGAGGGGCGCTATGGGTAATCGGTAATCGCCATCTGCATTATCATAATAAACTCAAAAGCTGGTTCAAACAGGTAGAACTCGTTGCTTCGGATCGGAAATTTGTGCTTTTAAAAGCGACCAATAAGTGATTTTGATAAGAAGGGGATGGAGAGAAATCAGTATGGTATAAGACTGCCTTGGCGGGCATTATACATTAGACCATGTAGGAAGTATTTTGGGTTCAGCTATGTAACGGTGAGTCGGTCTGTAAACGCTTATGATGCAGAAATGTAAAATGTAATGCCTGACCCCAGGGTTTTACCCCCAGAGTTTTCGCGATTCGCTAACTGACAAAGAAACCCGGTAACAACTGTACCGGGTCTTCGTCACGATCTTCTAACTTCAGTTAATTTACTTCATCTCTTTCGAGAAATTCTTTACGTCCACAGGTGAATAGAGAAAGAGCAATGGTCAGGATAAACAGAAAACTAACGCTCGCAGCTCCAGAAGAACCACTGCTTTTATCCGACCCGCCTGTGTCTGTTCCCTCTGAAGTAACTGATACAGTAGTCATGTCCGAATCCATTGCACCCGTATTGTCAGTTACCGTCAGAATGACATTATAGGTACCTACTGATGCATAGCTATGTTCTGGGTATGGATTGCTGCCGCTATCGCCCGTACCGTCACCAAAATCCCAGATATAGTTAACGATGGAGCCATCCTGGTCGTGTGATTGACTACCATCGAACTTAATGACGCCATTCACCTTACCGTTGTAAGCCCCGCTGGCCTCAGCCACTGGTGCCATATTACCCATACCAATGGTTGCTGTAGTGGTTTCCATATCCATCAGGCCATCATTGTCTGTTACCTTGAGAGTGACCGTGTAGCTTCCACTCTGGCTATAAGCATGAGAGGTGCTATTGCTTGAGTCAGTCATTTTGTTTCCATCACCAAAATCCCACTCATAGCTGACAATCGTTCCGTCGGGATCGTTACTCCTGCTGCCGTTAAAGTCGATGGGTACTGCTACTGAACCTGAATAGGGTCCATTCAACTGCGCGACTGGTGCCTGCATATTCGCGCTACCTATAGTGACAGAGGCCATTGCTGTGCCGGTCAGGCCCTGGTTATCGGTAACCGTCAAGCTGACGGTATAGTTACCTGCCGCCGCATAGGTATGCGATGGATTCATCTCTGTGCTAGTGGCCGAATCACCAAAGTTCCAGGCATAGCTGACTATGGAACCATCTGGATCGGATGAACCGCTGCCATCAAACATAACGGCTTCACCATCTTTTGCGGAGTAAGCTTCACCGAGATCAGCGATCGGCGGCTGATTGGCCGGATTAATGTTCACATTGGTCATCACCGAGTCCATTGCATTATCATTATCGGTAACGGTCAGAGTCACGTTGTAAGTACCTTTCGAGGAATAACTGTGGGTAGGCTTTACACCGGTACCCATCGAACCGTCTCCAAAGCTCCAGCTATAACTGGCTATTGAACCATCCGCATCCGTTGAGCTGCTGGCGTCGAATTGCACAGCAACGCCGATCATCGCGCTATAAGGTCCACTGGTGCGGGCAACCGGTGCCTGGTTGCCTGCGCCGATAGTCACCTTCGTTGTATCGGTTGCACTATCACCAGCATCATCGGTCACGCTCAGGGTCAGGTTATAAGTCCCTGTCTGCGTATAGCTGTGTGTCGTCATCTCACCGCTACCACTGCTGCCATCACCAAAGTTCCAGCTGTATGTTTTTATCGAACCATCTGCATCGCTAGAGCTCGAGCCATTGAATGAAACAGACTTATTTATTGTGCCATTGTAAGGCCCACCGGCATTAGCTGTAGGTGGCTGGTTTGCTGCTGAAGGATCGAGGGTGCCGGAATTGATGGGTTGCGCAGTCGCGCTGCTAGTAATCACGTCCCCCCCTTTATCCCTGATAACATTGTTACTGCCCGTAGTCCAACCGGGCTGGGTGTTGGCGGTAATCTCTTCCAGGTTGGTCGCGCCAGTCGGATCATTGTCAGAATTCAGGGATTCCAGGGTGCTAAAATTTTCATTGTACTGGATATAATCCCAACCATAGGCATTGAATTCGTCGTAGCTGTCCGTGTGGCACAGTGAACAATCTTCTGACAGATTGTTATCAGTCAATGAATTAGGGTAGGCTGACTGAAATGCTTTAAGATCTGATCCCCATGCCTGTGCAGGGGTGGATGTGGTAAATGCACCTAGGGAAACTAGAGATACCAATAAACCAGTGATAACTGAACGCCCTGGCTTCATACCTGGATGATGGGGAAACATCTTAATTTAAGCTCCTTATGTTTTATTTACTCTTAAACAATGAACGAACAGGAAGACTTGCTGCCTGCATTCGCAATACTGATTGCTATTTTCAACTGAGAACATTAAACGTCGTTCATTCTCTCCTAAAGCACGCTCAGGATTCTAATTCCTGAATTGTGAAGAGCTCTCTTTTTGCCTCATTAGAAAAATTGCATATCGAAACCAGTTGCATATCACAATCAGTTTCATGTCAAAACTTTCTTTAAATACTATACGGTCAACCCCCTGAATTCAAATATGCTTATATAGAAATATTTACCTAAATCAGAATCAGCTTGATAATAAAAAAATACTTATTTGAGTCTGCCACCTTTTAAATTTTCAACTAATTATTTATTTGACGGGATTCTTTATGCCCATCAATTCACGTCAAATATCAACTCATATAACAACCCAAATTTTTTTTGGAAAATACATTTTCCATTCTGTCCTCATATAAAAAACCAGACCCAACGCTATTGATCATCTGTGATGATTGATACTGTTTTAAAGCGATAAAAACACGTTTTAACCAAACAATCAGAGCAGAAAGACTTGCACACCAGATGCAACAATAAAATACTAGATATTTAAAATATCAATACCTTTTCCCTGATGATTACCTGCGCACATGATAACTAAAAATATTTTTGTGACTTTCCACACAACCCTTAAGCGGATCTATTGCTAGGGCTACCTTTAAAAATCAGGTTGGATAATATCTTTTCTGAAATGAATAGTGTGCGCCCCTTTAATTAAAGATCGAAGCCTGGCTGAAGTTTTCCTGTAGATCAGGTGTTATTAAGACATGTCAAATCACGCTTTATTATGACAGCCAGAGCATGATAATTTTATAAAAAAATATCATTAAACTATGTATTGTATGCATCAATTTTACTCGCCACCTTTTTTAAAGTGACCAGCTAACACAGTGTGATTAATGACGTCTAAATACCATCAATATCTGCTTTATAGTTACTCTAATTAAGGTATTCTGAGGGAATACTCTGTGACTTAGTTGACAGGTTTTTAAGTGTTTTTACTGTCGCAATTTATACTGCGTGATAACCCATCAAATGAGCTTTAGTGCCTGACCTTACAATTGTTACTCCTATTTAGAACGTACATACGGTCTTTTGTTACACTTCACACACCAGTCCCCTCCCAAAAAAGGCATGAGATATAAAAATAATCAGATCTCTACGAGGAGAAGGTTTACCTAAGTTGTCACCATACACTTGCTGCTGCTTACGAGCGACATCCACTGCGTGGCTACAGCGCATGGCTTTTAACGACCAGTATCCATTGTTCAAGTCGGTGAGAGGGAACTGTTGATTACTACTTGCTTTACAGGGAAACTGAATCACAGTAACACCGTTGTGTTTTTTTGTTTCTGTAAATACCGAGTGCTTTAGCGCTACTGGTGTTGATAAGACTGTAAACCTTATCTCCCATGGTGCATCTTGATAGCTTCCTGCCTGAACAGCCCGGAAAATTGCAAAGAGAGGAATCATTGCCAGAAGGCAACTCTAACTTAAATACTGTTCTTACTTTTACTGAACTATTATGAAGCAGTGTAATGACTAAGTGATTGTCATACCTGATAAAGCATCAAAAAATACCGCAATAATCACACTAGTTTACTATAGACAATCATGGGTGAAGTTATTGAGTTTTAGCAGATAGCGTTGTGTATCTTGTATTGGTGACTTTTGAATCGGTTGTAATGAATTTATTTTGCGCCTGGGGTCTTAACACAAAGATTCAGAATGGCCCTGTCGTACATGGCTCAACACCATCGGTTACTGGCGTTTAATAAATCTATACATGAAAAAACGGTTATGCGGCTTTGCGACAATCATAGCTTTCACAAACCCGCATTTCCGTATCCACATAATCTTCTACCAGCCTGTGATTGTTCGACCTTCCCTGGACGAACAATCCCTCATACTAAAATCGTTTGAAGAAATTCCAGATTGCTGTAGGCCCGAAATCTGGTGTGCCATGAGGCCCTACGAAAGAACACCAGACGACAGGAGAATCAGCATCACACCCCTGGTACTCAACGCAGGGTGATGGATCTGTGGGCACCGTATTGTTTGAGCAGTGATTAGCCTTGACGTAGTAGTCCCTTGCCTCAACACCAGGTCCATCGTGGCCTACAACGCTGTCATAGATTCCATGTGATATCCAGGCTGCCGTCGGCTTACCTTTATCTTTATCGTCGAACGGCGTCCAAAGAGCTCCTGACATTGGCGCAATAGCTCGAATGGTCCCCGCAAACTCACGTCCAACGGCAAAAGACATCATGCCACCATAACTCCAGCCGGTTGAAAACACACGGTCGTTGTCAACACACAAAGAGCCTTTGATCTCATCAAGCATAGCGCTGAGAAACCTCATATCACGACCGTTTGTATTGGGCCAACCATTATCGTCCTGACCGTTCACATTATATTTATCTGGTGCGACAAAGATCGCCTCACTACGCGCCAGGTTTCTCAATCCATAGTATCCGCCACCTGCTACGGCACCGGCATTTCCACCCAGCCAGTGCCAGGCGAAGATCAGGCGGTAGGGTTTGTTCTTATCGTAGTTATCTGGAAGGTCAATAATATACTCTCTATGCTCTCCATCAACCGTCATACTACGGAGCCCGGACGAAAGACCTGGATTGGAACCACATCCCGATGATCCGCCATCTGGATTAGGTGTCGGAGTCGGGGTCGGATCCGGTGCCATACCACAGGCCACCTGTGCGGCCAGTTCCTTGATCGTACCACTGCAAGGATCACCGAAAGTAGCATTGCTGGCTTGCAAGGTACAGACATCCATTCCCATACAGGCGTCCGATAACACTTTCTTCGAATTGTCTGCATTGCATGCACCCGTAGTGAAGGATCCGCAGGAACCTCCCGGCGTACCGTAGCTGGCGTATTTAACCTCATTGATGACCTGGCCGCTGGGGCAGGTCAAGGTCAAGCTGGTATTCTCACCAGCTGTGGCGCAAACCCCGGTAGTGAAACTCCAGCTTTCCCCAGCAAAGGCGTTACCCGCAACATCGGTAATATCGGAAGAGCACAC
>JBNKMF010000089.1:0-20735 GCA_050292965.1 Gammaproteobacteria bacterium
ATAGGCAACGAAGAGATACACCGCCTCAAACGTGCAATTCAGTTCGTAGCGGGATTCACCGATTAGGTGATTATACATATCAACTGTAATGATTTATGAAACAGTGGGTTAACCTCTATTGCGAGCGGTCAACTGCGGAATCTAGGTTTAACTAAACGATGGAAAGTTTGAAACTTGAGTCTTCCTGGCTTTTGGCATAGTGCGCTCCTTACTTTGAATCAATGGATTTAACGTTATGCCTGGGCTGAGGTACTACGAAGATTCAATAGACGGGTCTCTTAAAAAGGGGGCGGTGTCCAAAAAGAAGTGGTCAGACAAATGACCTGCATGAGTATTTGCTTATGATTTCATGAGTGGAGATCTGACTTTAGTAGCCCCGTAAGCGGTCATAAAGAGGGAATGGCTGTTCCCCCCGTTCCAGCCGGTTGATGTTGGCGGCCACAATTTTGGCGGCGCTTGCGGCATAGGTCGCCCCGCTCATATGGGGGGTTACATGCACTTTCTCATGGATCCACAGGCGAGATGTTGCAGGCAACGGTTCCTCGTCGAATGCATCCAGTGCTGCTCCCGCCAGATGACCGGCATCCAGTGAGGTCAGCAGGTCGGTATGGTTGATCACAGCGCCGCGGCTGATATTCACCAGGAAGCTACCCCTGGGCAGTTGTTCAAGTACTGACCGGTCAATCAGGTCTCGGGTTGTGGATGTCAGCGGCAGGCAATTGACCAGCAGGTCGAGACCACTCAGGAACTGCCTCAACTCGCTTTCTCCGTGATGGCATGAGATGTCGGGCAGTTGCTTTTCCCCCAGGTTCCAGCCAGAGGTGGCATAGCCGTTCCTGGCAATGGTTTTGCTCACCTGGGTTCCGATCAGGCCCAGGCCCATGATGCCGACGCGGAAGTTTTCTGGCGATGGACAATCATGGCGGCACCAATGACGGTCTTTCTGTTGTCTGGTATAGCGGTGATAGTGGCGGTGGAAATTCAAAACCCAATAGAGACAGTGCAGTCCCATGTCTCGGGCAACCGCCGGGTCCGACAGGCGTATGATCGGCAGGTCCGGCAGGTCTGGATCCGCGGTCAGATGTTCAACCCCTGCACCCAGGGACAGGATCGCCCGCAAATTGGGATAGCTTGCAAGATCCCCGTGAGGGTGATCCCAGACCAGGGCATAGCGGATGGAGTTCCTGTCTGGGATATCAGGATAGATATGGACGGGAAAACCGGGCAGCAGAGTACCGATTTCATCGGCCCAGGCGGTGCTGCCATAGCCGTTGTTATTGAGCAGGATCGACACCGGCAGCTTCCTTATCCATAGCTGTGAAGACCGGCCACGCCAATGCCGATCAGAGTCATGAAAAAAAGTTTCGACAATGTGGCCGGTTCATCCAGAAAAAGGATTCCAAGTATGGCGAGACAGGCAATGCCCACGCCGGACCAGATGGCGTAGGCGACGCTCATGTCGATGGTTTTCATCGAAAGATTGATCAGTACCAGTGCGATGGCAAAAAAGAACACGAACAGGACCGAAGGGACGACATGGGTGAAACCATGTGAAAGCTTCATGCAAAATGTGCCCGCCACTTCCGTGACGATGCCCAATATCAGATATGTCCAGCCTGTCATCTCTGTGCCTCCCCGAGATCAAAGTGAAATATCGAAAACCGGTTTACCCAGAATGTCCCATAACGGTTCGATTCCCAATCCGGGCCGGTCGCTCAGATGCATACGACCCTCAATCACTGTCGGGGCGCCTTCGGCGATCTGGCCGACATTATAGCGGTTGAGGTCGGTGGTGTTGAGCATCACCGAGGGTGCGGTGGAAAGGGCCAGATGACCAAGTGCGGCGGTAACAATGTCGCTGCCCCAGACATCCTCCACCGTCATGGCCAGGCCCGTGCTGGTGCAGAAATCCCGTATCTGGCGCGCCCTGGTCAAACCACCCACCTTGGACACCTTCAGGCAGACCACATCCATGGCATTTTTTTTCCAGCCGTTCAGAAGGGCTTGAATACCATCGATGCTTTCATCCAGTTTGAAGGGATGTGGCGATTTCTCTCGCACCGTCAGGCATTCTGACAGCATGGCACAGGGCTGTTCGATATAGACCTGGATATTACGAACGGCCTGAACAATGGTCATGGCCTGATGTTGCGTCCAGCCCTGGTTGGCATCGGCGATGAAAGTCTCTCCCGGCTGCTGGTTGGCGCAGACGGTACGGATGCGCGCAATGTCCATGTCTACGTCGCCGTCGCATTTGATCTGAAAATGCCGATAGCCTTTTTCCCGGTAACATGCAGCATTGGCAGCCATGGCATCCGGATCCTCACTTGTCAGCGAGTGGTATAGCGGGATTGAGGCCTGTGCCTTCCCGCCCAGCAGACGCCAGACCGGCTGGCCAGTGACCTGTCCCAGAATGTCCCAGCAGGCGACATCTATTGGCGATTTCACATATTCATGACCCTTTAACAGCGCATCCATGCGGCGATTGAGAGGGTCGATATCAATGGCGCTTTCCCCCAGCAGATGGGGCGCCAGTTCCTGCAGTCCCGGCAGCACACCGCGAGCATAGGCGGGAAGGTAGTTGGAGCCAAGCGGGCAGGCCTCTCCATGTCCGGCGAGGCCGCCGTCGGTCTCGATCCGAACCACGATCGAAACCGCCTCATGTATGACCTTGCCCAGGGCCATGCGGTATGCGCCGCCGACCACGGGAAGTCTGGCCTCATAAGCGGCGATGCGGGTGATTTTATGTGAGTCCGTGATGGCGGTCATTGCTGGTATGAGGGGTCTTTTTGATTTAGCAGGCGCAGCAGGGCAGGCCATTCATATTTGCCCGGTGGGAAATCGTTATACTGGCGACGGGACAGCTCCCAGATTTCCTGCGGACCCTTGTCCAGCTCCAGTCCGGTGGCATGGGCCTGGATCATCACCTTGCAGGCGCGGATCAGGTAATACATGTTCATGAAGGCCTCGCCTGCGGTTTCACCCACGGTCAGGAAACCGTGATTGCGCATGATCAGGCAGCTTTTACCTTCGATATTCTTTGCCAGGTGATCGCGTTCCTCCAGGGTCAGCGACAGGCCTTCCCAGTCGTGATACCCGATATCGCCATAAAGCATGGAGGTATCCTGGACCAGGTAATCCAGCCCGTCTTTCAGCGCGGTAACCGCCAGACCTTCCGGTGCATGAGCATGAAAGACCACCTTCATGTTCGGGTGGGCCAGATGGATGGCGCTGTGGATCACGAAGCCTGCCGTGTTGACGTCTGTGGGACCGTGCAGCACATTGCCATGTTCATCCACCTTGATCAGGTTCGAGGCGGTGACCTCGTTATAGAGCAGGCCGAATTTATTGAGCAGGAACTGGTGATCAGTACCGGGCACACGCATGGTGATATGGTTCCAGATCAGATCGTCATATCCGAACAGGGCGGCGAGACGATAGAGGGCCGCCAGTTCAACGCGGGCCTCCCATTCTGCGGGGCTGATGTCGTTATTGCCGGCGGCGGATTTAAAATCTTCCGGCTTCAGTTCGTAATTCATCTTGTATTCTCCTCCAATTTTGTCGGTCAGCAGCGTTCAGGCGCTTTCCCGGTGATTTTCATTCCTGAGAAACTGTCCGTTAGCCTGTTCCAGCAGACGGATGGCCATCAGGTGATTTTGTTCGGGGCCGAAGGCCTCTGATGCTTTGCCGTACAATGCCTCCACCTGTTCGCACATAGGCAGGCTGGCATCGACTGATTTGGCCAGTTCCAGGGTAAGTCGCATATCCTTATGTGCCAGGCCCAGGGCAAAACCCGGATCATAGCTGCCATCCAGCAAGGCCGGGCCATAGCGGTCGGCCACATAGGACCTGCCTGTGCTGTTCTGGATAATGGCAAGCATGGTGTCGGCATCGACACCGCCCTTGACGCCGAGCATCAGGGCTTCGGCCAGAGCGACCGAATGTAGGTAACAGAGTACGACCTGGGCAATTTTGGCCACATAACCGGCGCCGTGATCGCCCAGATGGATGACCTCGCCCCCGATGGTTTCCAGAATTGGCTGGCAACGTTTGAATTCGGCCAGGCCTCCACCCACCATGATGGTAAGGGTGCCATTGGCCGCCCCTTCGGTGCCGCCGCTGACCGGGGCATCAAGCAGGGATATGCCCCTGGCTTCCGCTTTTGCGCGGACGTCACGCTCTACTTCAAGATTGTTGGTGGACAGTTCAATCCAGATCCCCCCATCCCTGAGGTTTTCCAGCATACCGCTGTCGGCTATCTCGCTAATCTGCAGGGGACCGGGAAGCGAAGTCATGACGATGTCTGCTCCCTTTGCCGCAGCAGATGGTGTTTTGGCAAATTTCGCGCCCAGCGCCAGGATCGGTTCCGCTCTTGTGCGGTCAAGGTCGCAGACGGTGATGTCGTATCCGGCCCGGGCCAGATTGGTGGCCATGGGACAGCCCATGTTGCCAAGTCCAATGAAGGTGATCTTCATGCTTTTTTAATCCTCTGTTAATCGGTCAGGGTATCGGGGCGGATACCCTCACGCTCGAAATGGACAGGGAGCGCGCGACCATAGAACTGCCTGGAGCGCTCCGGACGGTTGACGGATTCGGGATTCGTCACATAGGTGGGAAGCGCAATGATGCGTTGTTTTGACCCGACGATTTCCGTTACCCGGTGCATCGAAAAACGCCCCTTGAATAGCTGCAGGTCACCTGGTTTCAGGGGCAGTTCATGTACCCCTTCGCGGCTGCCGTTCAGAACCGCTTTCACATGCTGGAAGTTTTCGTCCTCCGGGGTGCGGATGTCGGGACAGTATTCAAATACGCCGCCTTTATCCGCTTCCTGTACCAGGATCGAGACGGTGAATTCATTGCCGTCGAAATGCCAGGGAAAATACCCGCCCTCATTCATGATGGAGTAGGGATTACGCCCCAATGGATCGGCCCAGCAATGGAGCGGGGTAACGTCGACACAGGCGCTGACAAAATCGATCATGCCCTGCCAGTCATAAAGGGTGCGCAGATCCGAGTTTTCTTCCAGGATATCGGAATTGATGAATCCGCTGGAACGTTTCTGGAAAAAGCGACGGGGATGATCTTGCGCCAGGGTGGGGTCATCACTGGTCATATAGGGATTGTGGTCATCCTGGGACCAGAAGGTTTGTGGCATCAGGCGTTCCACTTCCGCCTGCATGCGCGCCAGTGATTCCGCGCGCATGAAGTTCGGGATGACGGCACATCCCACATCGTCCAGTTCTGCACGGCAACGGCTGATCAAGGCCTGTGTTGCGGGGTGGTCCGGCTGGTGGATGGGATAGCTGTCCAGATCGATGATCCGGGAAATGGCAGGCAGCCCCGGAGTAGGGAGTGGTGCGGTATCTAGGGTTAAAACGTTGCTCATGACTGTCTCCGAAAAAAGCAGATGGAGATAATTCCAGATTTTGCCTTGACAAAGCAAATGAATATAATTCAACTGTAATATCGAAATAATCGATATAACTATGTAACGGAGAGTCTGAATCCATGAATATCGAACATATGCGCGCCTTTCTTGAAGTGACCGCTACCGGCAGTTTCCAGCTCGCTGCGGATAAGCTGCATGTGACCCAGTCCACCATCAGCGCCCGGATCAAGGCGCTGGAGGATCGTTTGAACCGTCCCTTGTTTGTCCGTAAGCGCAACGGGGCGGAACTGACGGCGGGTGGCCATCATTTCCATCGGCATGCGCTGACTGCGGTCAGGGCCTGGGACAGGGGTCGATCAGAAGCGGCCCTGTCCGAGGACCTGACAGCGATCGTCAATCTGGGTATTCAGTTGAATCACTGGGACCGGATTGCCGCGCCCTGGCTCGGTTGGATGCAGGCTCAGGCCCCGGATGTGGCAACCCAGATCATCTCGGAATATTCCGGACCTTTGATGCATCGGCTGCGTGACGGATTGCTTGATCTGGCCATCCTCTATGACCCTCAGCAGCGTGCGGAACTGACCATTGAACCGTTTCTGACGGAAAAGCTTATCCTGATTTCCTCCTCGCCACGGCCGGTTGATAAAGGGCGGGTGGAGGGATATGTGTTCGTAGATTGGGGCGATACATTCCGTGCCCAGCATAGTCTGGCCTTTCCGGAGACACCGGCACCGAAGCTGTCGGTCGGCCTGGGTGCGGTGGCGCTGGATCATATCCTGAAACAGGGTGGATCCGGCTATTTTCTGGAGGAAACCGTTGCTCCGCTTATCGCCGAAGGGCGTCTGCACCGGGTGGTGGGAGCCCCCGACTTTGAACGTCCCACCTATCTGGTCTACCAGTCGGACCCGATTGACGAGGACCTGGTTGCCATGGCCATCCGGGGCTTGAAAACCATTGTCGGACCTGAGGAATAACCCATGAAGATCACCAAACTGGATACCATTCCCGTGGATGTACCACTGGACAAACCCCTAAAAACCGCCATTCATGATATCCGCTCGGTCGGTTGTGTGCTGGTGCGGCTGGAAACCGATCTGGGGCTGGTGGGGGAAAGCTATATCTTCACCATCAATGCGGTGCGCCTGAAAGTGTTTCAGGATATGATCGACAGCTTCGCCCCTCGATTGCTGGGTAAGGATCCCCATTATGTGGAGGCAATCTGGCAAGCGATCTGGGCCGAGATCAATCCCATCGGCCATAAGGGGGTGACAATCTCGGCACTGACAGCGTTGGACACGGCGTGCTGGGATCTGATTGGGAAGGCAGCGGAAAAACCGTTGCATCATCTGTTCGGAGCCTGCCGGGATCGGGTGAAAACCTATGCCAGTGGAGGCTTGTGGCTGCACCAGACCGTCGATGAATTACAGATAGAGGCACAGGCATTCATCGACCAGGGATTCCGCTCGATGAAGGTGCGAGTAGGCAAGCCGGATGCCAATGAGGATTTCCAGCGGGTAAAGGCGGTGCGGGAGGCAGTGGGGCCGGATATTGAACTGATGGTGGACGCGAACCAGTCCTTTGCCCCGAAACAGGCGGTGAAACTGGGCCGAATGCTGGAAGCACTGGATATTTTCTGGTTTGAAGAACCGGTGCCTGCCTATGATCTGGTTGGGCATGCGGAGGTGCGCGAGCGGTTGGATATGAATGTCGCCAGTGGAGAAACCGAATATACCAAACATGGCATGAAGGCGATGATCGAGGCAAAAGCCTGCGACATCCTGATGCCAGATCTTCAGCGCATCGGGGGATTGAGCGAAATGCGTCGGGTTGCGGCATTGGCGGAGGCTTACAATATGCCGATATCGACCCATATCTTCACCGAACACAGCCTTTCAATTGCTGGTAGTGCGGCAAACTGCATCTCGGTTGAACATATGCCCTGGTATGCACCGCTGTTTAATGAACAGATGGCAATCGAAGATGGCATGATTGCGATACCGGACCGACCGGGATGCGGTTTCACCTTCTCGGAAGAGGCAGTGAAGCGATTCAGGCTGACGTGATTTCCATATGGATCGCTAAATAGGCCATCAGTAGATGATACACAGTGCGGCCCGGGGAGTTACTATCTTAATAAAATTACCTCCCAGCATAACATTCAATAAAAATCCGACCTGCTTTTTTTGTATTGATAGTGAATATTTAAGGTAATAAGTCCGTGATACCAAAATGTATAAAGACAAATCTGAAACTACAATAGAGGCGATTTGATAATGATGAGGTTAACGGTTTAACTAAACGATGGAAAGTTTGAAACTTGAGTCTTCCTGGCTTTTAGCATGATGCGCTCCTTGCTTTGAATCAATAGATTTAACGTTATGCCTGGGTAGAGGTACTACGAAGATTCAAAAGACGGGAGGCCTAAAAAGGGATCTATGAAAAGGGACTGGTGTCAAAAAAAATGGCCAGACATTAGGACGGCCTCATTTTTTCCACTGAATCTAAAATATTTCCTGGTTACCGTTAAACCTCATTTATCTTAAGAAGCCTGTGAGGCATGGATGGAGACCGCATCATCCCTCCTTCATTCACAATTGTGCGGTTCGCCAGGTTCACCTCATCCTAAACAAGTCTTTCTACCGCACAATTCGAGCTTGCGCTCTTAATAATGTCAGACTAAAAAAGCTGTCTATACTTAGCACAGATCGCATATTTACTTAGGGCCTGTTAAGTCTAATTTAATTACCTCTGTTGAGGTTTAAAAACCGCCAATCTAGGCGCGAGAAGCGTGGTTTGGTCATTCCAAATGAGCGACGAGCAACAACGAGTGGCAGTTTTTAAACCTCAACCCGAAGGGGTGGGACCATTTTCCCTCCAGCGGCGTTATCAGTCGCTTATGTAGAATAACTACATAGCACTCCTTCTGTCTTGCTGGAAGAAAAAATGGTCTCCAGCAGTGATAATTAAATTAGTCTTAACAGGCCCTTAGTCTGTATCAGCATGCTTCGCACATTATATTGTTAGAGAAATTTGATGTTCCCCTCGTTGTTTAAAAATATACCTGCTCGCCTATTGCCCCTTGGATTCATTCTCATCTCTGCCTGCTCGTCAGGCGGCAATGAGACAAGCTCTTCCCCTCCGAGTTCGACAAGTTCGCCGAACTCTTCCTCTGGTGGGATTGAGTGGCTTCATTATAAGGGCCAGGATGTCGCCATCACTAATGACGTGGACAACTGCCTGGACAGAGACTATGACAACCACAGGTCTCGCTTCTGCGGTGGTGATGACCTGAATGATATGAACAGCTCGGTAAACCCGAGCGAGCCTGAAATCTGCGGTGATGGCTTCGACAACAATCAGGATGGTCTGATGGATTATGCTGACACTGTAAGCTGTCAGCACGCGGCTGCACCAAAAACCTATCATGTGAATAGTGCAACCGGGGACCCTGTAAATGGCACAGGATCTGAAGCCTCTCCGTTTGCAACTATTACCCAGGCTAACGCCGTAGTAGCAAGCGGCGATACTGTCCTACTGTTTGAAGGAGATTATGGGGATGTTCAACTCGCCTTTACCAGCAACCCCTATGACACAGTCGATGCGCTGGAAAACCGTCCACCTCTATATACAGACTGGGTAACTTACAAGGCGGCTCCTGGGGCGGAGCATCTTGCGCGGTTGGGGAGACTGGAAATTGGTAATCGTATAACGCCGAGCGGCTATAACGATAAATATCCAAAAGACTCTGAATATGCCATTAGTGGGCCGCTCAATCCGACCCTGCGCGATTTTAGAATTCGCATAGAAGGTTTGACCATTGGGGATGGGGTTTCCATCCAGCATGGTCGTTTCGTTCATCTCAAAAACAATATCGTAAACAGAATCGGCCCCATTGCCAGTGCCACAGATTGCACTGTTTACTTTAACAATACCGGGATAGAGATCGGTGGTCGTTATATCATCATCGAAGATAATGAAGTGACACACACAGCCCACGGAATTCATGGTGGTGCCCATGACGTCGTCATCCGCAACAATCGCATACACCATGTCACCCATGATGGCCTTGGCCTTATTCTTGGCAGGAATTACCTGATAGAAGGGAATCAAATCTATAACACGGATGATGGTTACAATGATAATGTGGGTACAACCTGCAATATCCACTCTGATGGTTTTCAACCGTACATCATCACCTACGAGGCTGGCGCCAATATGGGCTATGACATTCGCAACGTCAGTTTCAAGAGAAACCTTATCTATCACACTGAGTCAATGATCATCATGCTGCAGTCGAGTCCCTATGCAGATTACAGCAACTGGATGAGCGAAATCAAACTGCGTAACTTTCTGTTTGAGAACAACATCTTTGGGCCATCTGGTGGATTTATGTTGAATATCATTGCGGATGGTTTTGACGGATTCATCTTCCGCAATAACTCGCTTCTCAGGATTGAGGGTGACTCCTATGTCAGTGATCAGGGTCGAACTTTGCTGAGTAATAGTTTCTCCGTCAGACTTAGCGGTCCAGCCTCAGTCAAATCGGCCATCTACAACAATATCATTCCTGAGTTTATCGAGCTCAGCGATACCCTGGACTTCGCAGGCTATAACTATTACGACACACCATTTCTCAACTGGTATAGCGACCTTGAATGGTATCTCGACTGGGTGGGAGATCTCTTCCGTGAGGGCACAGAAGCACCATATATTATGAGTGATTTTTCGGGCAATCTGATTGACTACTCGTCGCCCATCAACACGGGTACACGAATCGATGGGAACGGCATACCTCTCGATCTGCCAATTACCGAGGACTTCTATGGCAACCCGCGGGACAACCGTCCTGACCGCGGAGCGGTCGAGGTAACAGGATTGAATCCAGATCATCAACTCTCTCAGTAATGGCAAAACAAGGCAGGCTCATGTTTCTATGAGTCATAGACAACCGAGTCACATTTTTACTCTACCGATATTCAGCAAATCAGCAGGTTAACGAATGCACTTTTACTCTCTATATAAAATATGAGTCGTAGGTCGATAATCCTCGAAATGACAGCTTAACAGACTTAAGTAAGTGCCAATTGAGTCTGTCCCTGTTTGTTGAGTATTATGTCCTCTGAATTTCAAAAACTAATAACGCTTAATCGTTGTGCTTGAGTAAATTCGTACTATCACCTGCCTTCGTTTACGTAAAATTACGTAGTGAATTCACGTATAAGAATCTAAACGCTATTAAGTAATATTTTTAAAGATATAAGCACTCTTACGAATTTATTTATCCTCTCTTCATGATCAGAATGATTATTGAAAGCTTACTCCAGTCGAAATGATCGGTTTGGACTCATTCATTTACTCAGCACGCAGAAGAGGATAATTTTCAATGAAAAAAACAAGAATTTTCGGGCGAATAATTGCTCTATCAATCGCTGCCGTAGCTTTAGTCAATCCTGCATCGGCGGCCGAAAAGGTTTATCGCCTTAAACTTGCAGAAACCTGGCCTTCCAATTTTCCTATTTTTGGTGATGCCCCTGAAAATATGGCTAAGATGGCTGAAAAAATGTCCAATGGTCGTTTAAAAATAACCATCGATTCTAAAAATAAACATAAGGCTCCTTTTGGGATTTTTGACATGGTTCGTGCCGGTCAGTACGATATGGGGCACTCTGCCTCCTATTACTGGAAGGGCAAGGATGCTAATACCTTGTTTTTCACGACTATGCCGTTTGGTATGACAGCAAACGAGCAGTATGGCTGGTTTTACTTTGGCGATGGCATGAAGCTTATGGAAAAAGTTTATGATAAACATGGGATTTTATCTTTCCCAGGGGGTAATACGGGCGTTCAAATGGGCGGCTGGTTTCAAAAGGAAATTAACTCAGTAGCAGACCTGCAAGGTCTTAAAATTCGTATCCCTGGGTTCGCCGGGGAGGTCCTTGCTGACCTGGGGGCCAAGCCGACCAACATTCCAGCCGGAGAGCTTTATACATCTCTTGAGCGCGGCACTATCGATGCGCTGGAGTGGGTAGGACCCTCGTTAGATCTGCGCATGGGGTTTCACAAAATTGCACCTTACTACTATACAGGCTGGCATGAGCCTGCAACTGAACTGCAGTTTATGATCAACAAAAAATCCTGGAACAAATTACCTGAAGATTTGCAGGAAATTCTACGTGTCGCTATGCGAACAGCTGCTTACGACATGACAATTCAGTCCCATTATGCCAGCGGTGAAAACTGGGCAACTATGAAGTCTGAATTTCCTGATATTCAGGTCAAAACATTCCCAGAGGAAGTATTGCAGAAGCTGGAGCAATCCAACAAAAAACTGCTTGCTGAAATGGCCGCCAAAGATCCCTTGGCTAAGGAAATCATTAACTCTCAAGCCAGCTACCTGAAGAAGTCCAGAGTGTGGAGCAATATTTCTGAAGGTGCTTACCTGAATAGTCAATCTTCTAAGTAAATTAACATTAGGAACCTCTGGTTAATTTCTAGTCAGAAAAAACCATGAATTGATCTGAGTTTCCGTAACTTCATAGCGGCTTGATCACAGCCGTTATGAGTTTTGGGAGAGCCACCATGCTTTTGCTGCTTGAAAAAACAATCAATGCATTTTCCGATTTTCTGGGCCGGTTTGCTGCTGTTCTGTTGTTATTGCTTTTAGTAAATGTCGTTTACGATGTAGTCATGAGATACATTTTTAATGATGTATCGATTGCCTTCCAGGAAATGGAATGGCACCTGTACTCTACTATGTTTTTACTCGGCGTACCTTATACTATTCGACACAATGGACATGTTCGTGTCGACCTTATCTATGAGACTCGCTCACTAAAGACTAAAGCCTGGATTGATTTACTCGGAACCCTACTTTTTCTTCTGCCATTCACGCTGCTAGTTTTTTATTATGGGCTCAACTTCGCTAGTGAATCTTTTCAGATGAACGAACAATCAGGCGATCCCGGTGGGTTACCATTTCGCTGGCTTATCAAGTCACTCATCTCCTTTTCATTTCTTGCTATGGCTATCAGCGGTATAGGTATGTTATTGCATTCTATTAATACGATTTGTGGCATCCATCAGGATGAAGAGCCTCAACAAGAATCCTTTTAAATCTTCTGTAGGGTAAGTTCTTATGATTGGTATTGTCATGTTTTTTGCGGCACTCTTTCTACTGTTGCTTGGCTTTCCGGTAGCCTTTACCTTCGGTGGTGTTGCTTTACTGTTCGGAGTTTTTGCTGAAGGCCCTGAAATATTTGCCTTCATGCCATTTCGTATTTTCAGCATCATGGAAAATACTGTCTTAATGGCTATCCCACTGTTTATTTTCATGGGCATTGTTTTACAGAAAACCAAACTGGCCGAACAGTTACTCGAGTCAATGGGGCAGTTGTTTGGAAAAGTCAGAGGCGGTCTGGCTATCTCGACTATTTTAGTTGGTGCGCTTCTGGCTGCATCTACAGGAGTTGTCGGCGCATCGGTAGTCGCTATGGGGTTAATCTCCTTACCTGTTATGCTCAAGTATAACTACGATAAGCGTCTGGCCTGTGGGACGATCTGCGCAGCCGGTACTTTGGGGCAAATTATTCCACCGTCGATCATTTTAATAATTCTGGGTGATGTGATGGGGATAGCAGTTGGTGATTTATTTAAAGCCGCAGTCGCACCTGGGCTTATTCTGATTGGGAGTTATATTGCCTATATTTTATATGCCTCTTTCAAAAAACCTGAAGCAGCTCCTGCTATCCCGATGGATAGCGATCTGGAAAGTAAACGTGAGCAATATTTGAGGGCGGCTAAAGCGGTACTGCCACCATTAATTTTAATGCTGGTCGTTCTGGGTTCTATCTTTACTGGTATTGCTACCCCCACCGAATCTTCTGCGCTGGGAGGATTTGGCGCATTGTTACTGGCTTATATGTATGGCCAGTTCAACTGGTCGATGGTGTTTCAGGCATCGTTAGAAACCATTAAAGTCACCGCCATGGTGTTTGCTATATTATTGGGTGCTACTGCATTTTCCATGGCATTCACCTATACCGGCGGCGATATTATTATTGAGGATCTGTTGCTAGGGTTACCTGGAGATAAAACAGGCTTTTTGATTATGTCAATGGTCGTCATAATGGTGCTGGGTTTTTTTATCGATTTCGTAGAGATCTCATTCATTATTGTTCCGATGCTTGCTCCCGCCGCTGAAGCGATGGGGATTGCACCGATCTGGTTTGCCATTTTGATTGCAATGAATCTGCAGACATCATTCCTGACACCGCCTTTCGGTTTTAGTTTGTTTTACCTTAAAGGCGTTGCCCCGCCTTCTGTTCGAACTATCGATATATACAAAGGTGTCATTCCCTTTATTCTTATACAGGTTGTGACTGTTATCTCTATTTTGTTCTTTCCGAATTTCTTCGGTTTAAACTGAGAAGCAACATAATTGATCAGGGGAGCCTTAAAACCTTTGATAGATTAATAAACCGTATTAAGATGAGTGTTTAACGGGGATCACTATTTATCGAGTTATTGTTCAGAATAACGCAGCTCTAAAAATAACTACCGCCAATGTCTCTGAAAATAAAAATATTACTACTTGCGATTTTACCGTTAATTCTAGTGGCGAGTCTTAACGCGGTTATTATGCTGAATCAGGCTAGAACCCTGACAGAAGAAGAGATACAGACGTTTCAAAAAAATCTTCTGGCTTCCAGGAAACGCGAACTTAGAAACTATATTAATCTCGCATTAAATTCTATTGAGCATATTGTCCAAAATAAAAATATAACTGAGGAAAACGCCCAGCAACGAGTAAAGCTCATACTGAATAGCCTGACTTATGGTGATGATGGCTATTTTTTTGTCTATGATCAAACGGGCATCAATCTGGTTCATCCTGTACTGAGCCAGCTTGTCGGAAAAAATCTTTATGATATGCAAGATGCCAGTGGCAACTTTGTTATTCGCAGCCTGCTTCAAATAGCTCAACAGGGCGGTGGATTTCATCGCTATCTGTGGAATAAACCATCCACTGGAAAAAATGAAGAAAAGCTTAGTTACGTGGTACAGATTCCACGTTGGAAATGGATGATAGGCACAGGCGTCTATATCGACGACATCTCACAGGATGTGGTTAAGGTTCGGGCTCAGGTCAATAGCAATATTCATCATACATTTATAACCATGCTGGAGGTTATCGCTGGCACCGTCATCATTATTGCTTTAACTGGCATTGCTATCAATATTCGTGAAAGCAAGCTGGCAGATAAAAAATTACGCGATCTGATTCATAAATCTGTTCGATTTCAAGTCAATGAAAGACGGCGTTTTTCTCGTGAATTACATGATGGTATTAACCAGTTAATGGTCTCTGTAAAATTTCGCATAGAATCTGCTCTAGACAAACTTCATAAAGGCAAAAACAATGTTGATGACGACCTGAACAGCGCCAAAAAAGTACTCAACGATGCCATACAGGAAGTACGCAGGGTTTCTCATGATTTACGCCCAAGACTGCTGGATGAAATGGGATTGAAAATTGCCATAGAAAACCTGCTGGGACAGATTACGGAAAGAACACAGATATCAATCAAACTCTACTATGATTTACCCAGTGATCGATTGACCGAAGATATCGAGATTACCCTGTACCGAATCATCCAGGAAGCACTAATCAATGTTGAGCGTTATGCTGGACCCTGTAATGTAGAGATCAGACTCAAACTACATGAGGATACCATTCAGCTGGTTATTAAAGATGATGGTCACGGCTTTAATGCGAAAGAGCTTAACTTTGTTGAAGGCATTGGGATTAGCAATATGCGAGAACGGGTTGAGTTGTTTGGTGGGAAATTTAGCTATAAAACCAAACCAGATGAAGGTGTAAAATTGAAAGCCTTTATACCTAATGATATTTGACATTAAACAGGTAGCACAATGACAACCATGAAAAAAATTAGAATAATTCTGGTAGATGATCACCCACTGGTGCTTGAGGGTATAAATTCTCGCTTACAGAATGAAGATAGTATTGAAGTGGTAGGATTAGCCAGTAACGGTAAAGAGGCGCTTAAAATAGCAAGGGAAACCGAAGTCGACGTTGTATTGATGGATGTCAATATGCCCGTTATGGGCGGGCTGGAAGCGACTCAAAACTTTGTAAATGAATTTCCCGATATCCGGGTTTTAATCCTTAGCATGCATGATGAGCAAGAATACATAATCAAGTTAATGCAATCCGGCGCCAAAGGTTATGTGTTAAAAGACGTTTCTTCTGACGAGTTGATTAAAGCAATAGAAACCGTCTATGCGGGTAGCAGTTTTTTCAGTGCCGGAGCCTCACAAAGCCTTTTCAATGGTGATAGTCAGATTGATTATACCCATGAAGAGGCACCGCAAGATCATTTAGATACAGGGCTATCTCAAAGGGAAGAGACTGTGCTCAAACTCATTGCGGAAGGGCAGTGTAATAAGGATATTGCACGTAATCTGGATATCTCAGTAAGGACGGTTGAAACTCATCGTCAAAACATAAAAAACAAACTAGGCGTCCATACTTCTGCAGAATTAATTCGATATGCCATTGTAAATAAGATGATATCAATTTAACTTTCATGGTTTTTATAAAACGTTAATATCATTGATATAAGTCGAGCATATTGTTAATGTTATCTGTCGTCCAAAAACGGCCTGTTTATGTGGCAACATCTTTTAGGTGTATTAGGTGTAGGACACCCACAAATCAAATCAAAGTTCAACTTTCCTTGTCTGCCAGGTGGTTGATACAGCAATACCCATCCAATTTCACAATCTCGACTTTGTGTCTTTGACAATAATCCTTCAATCAGCCCAGGTAAATCTCTCTATCTTCGTTGATATAGAATATATCCTCTTGACGATTCCCTCTTTGGGTGATGTGGTGAGGAATACCTGCAAGTACGGTTCTGGCTTGTCCTGGTGTTCAGGTGTTTTAGTTGAATAGCAATTAAAAGGGTGGTGTCCCCTTATTCTCCTTATTTCTGTCCAAGAACATCATAAGCTGTATAAAAATTTCCTTGCAATTAAACTTTGTGGTTTTTGTTTAAAAAAGTTTGCGAATATCTGGAATGGGCTCGCACATCTCACTTTCTTCATCCCAGGGATGGATAAAATTTCTTTCAATGATCTTCTCTGGAGTTTTTATGCCATTTTTAAGCATAAAAACTTCACCTTCACAAAAATCCGCTCCAATAGTTTTCGTATTGATTACGTAAGTTTTTCCTTTTTTAGGGAGAAAAGAATTCTGAATTACGCATCTATCCATTAGTTTTCCATAGATATCATAGGGTTCAATTTGAGCAAATGAATACCCGATGTGTTGTTTTTGAGGGGTTTCAGGTTCTTTTGTAAGGTCGCGTTTACCAAAAGCATTGTTTTCACCCGATAACCACTGTGTGTAGGTGAACACTTCCGATGCTTTTACCAGAATTTTTCTCTTCTGTCCTGGCAAAATCATTTTAACAATTCTCCTGGACTTACATGTTATAGGAGAAGAATGAATCCATATTGATAAATTGCCCTTAGTGTTGTTATTTATATCGATTTCAGCTACATCCCCATTAGTTGGCTCAACATAAGGCACTTGTTTTAAAGCACCACAGCTGGTGAGTATCAACAATAAAAATACCGTTATAGTTATTTTATTCATAATTATGTCCTTTGGATAAAATATTAAAATTTAATGTAAACACTATTTGCAATTTCTTCGAAAATTATCAACGTCAGATTCAGTAACGTCTACATCCTTCCACTGTTGATTATTCTTTTTCTCATAAACCTTAATGACATATTGACGCCTCTCCGCCAAATGAACGGAAATCTTGTAATCTCGGTAAGGTACAGGTTTAAAAAATATGGTACTGAATCCTCGTTCGATACCTGAAGTCACCTCAATATCCATATACAAATTTTCGTCGGCTGGAATGGTAAAAAGTTTGTTGTTATTATTATGCGCAGGGTTGAGTTGTATGAATATATTGCCGTAATCTAAGTTGCACCCTTTAATGCTAAATCTAGCTGTAGCTTCTGTGTATCCGTTTCTTATTTTTCTGGGAACATCTAATGAGAATATTGCAGCAGCTGTTTCCTTTCTAAGTGTTGGAGAATAAGTGTCTGTGCCGACAGTGCAGCCAAGTAAAAATAAAGGAATAAATATTGATAGATAAAATTTAATTTTCATAAGCTCATCCATGATTCAGAAATAATAGAGAATTTGCCTTTTATAATTATTGGTGATAATAAACTCATTTCCCCAGCATCTCAAGTTGAAAATTTGGATAAAGTATTATTTAGGGTGCACTATAAAATTAAAAGTTTATTTGTTAGGAATACTATATATCGGATCGGGCCAGCGTAATTTATTGATTATAGTTAAACTTCATCCCAGGGCTGGCTATTTTTAGCGCTTAAATAGCTAATTTAGAAATAAAAATAGACCCTGTAAATAATTACGTCGTGTACACATTAAGAATAAGTTTATGAGTCGTTTGCTCCTACTTTGGAGGCTTCCAATTAACCTTTAAGTAATGCCTGCAAATGGCACACTAGAGACCAATATGTATTGAAAGAACGCTTTCAGGAAATAGTCGTTCAAGTTCGGGCTTCAAAAAAAGTTTAATCAAAAATCAGCAGTGAATAGTTAGGTTTTCTTTCGCCCTTATTGAGTGTAGAAAATTGAGTCATTTTGTGGGGTCAGAATTTGCATGAATCTTTTTGGGATACCTAGCAACTTTGAGGATACCCACAAATCAAAGTTCAACTTTTTGGTCTGCAAAGTGGTCGATACAGCAATACCAATCCAATTTCAGAATCTCGACTTTTTGCATCTGGCAATAATACTTCAATCAGCCCAGGTAAAAAATCTCTCTATCTTCGTTGATTATAGAATATATCCTCTTGACGACTCCCTCTTTGGGTGACGTGGTGAGGAACACCTGCTGGTCTATTTCGGGTTGGACCTGAGTAACTCATTGATGCTATGGAGTTACTTGTCCATATAGCCCTATGATTTAAGCCTTAAAGGGTCCATTAACAGGGAAAAAACAAACTTTAAGGAAAAAGGCTATGCCCAGAGCTACTCGATATTTTCTACCGGGTTATATTTGGCACATAACCCACCGCTGTCACAAAAAAGAATTCTTACTAAAATTTTCCAGGGATCGAGAGCGTTGGATTACATGGTTGTTCGAGGCCAGGAAACGCTACGGCTTGTGTGTATTAAATTTGGAGTGAAAGCCTTGCGGTAGGCAATGAAGCCTTCGTTGATGAAGTGCAGGACTTACCTGGATACAGGGCCAAAAAATGAAATAAAACAGTAATCGATGAAAAGCATGTGCTGCGAGAAACACTTGAGGATTACAGGGGTGGTTTTGATGGTGAAATGAGTGGTTTAAGCCAGAATAATCAATTGTTTTGGAATGAAACATGTTTGTAAGCAGTGGTTTAATCAGGGCGACCCGGTCATTCCATAATACTTTATGCAATGGCTATACTATGTACTCAAGTTAACAAGTACAGGTAGCAGGACAAACCTACGCTGTAAGCGTTATTCAGAATAAAGTGGGTGTAAAGCTTTTAATCGGTAACCTTTTCATGTACGAAGTACTGATGAGTCAAATACAAAATTCACATGCACAGAATTCTCGCTTAACACAGGCTTATTTGTCTGAAATCGTGAGCAATGCAAGAGAGAACTTCAAAGTGCCCGCGATTACTGTATCTGTAATGAATATGGAAACGGTTTATCTCCAGGAAATGCAAGGGGTACGAGTCGTTGACAAGCTGAACAAATCCACACTCGACGACTATTTTCACATTGGTTCTTGTTCGAAATCCGTGCTTGCCGTGATGGCAGCAAAACTCATAGAGCAGAACAAGATAACATGGAAAACGAGATTCTTCGATGTTTTCCCGGAGCTGAAAGCTAACGCAAATGCTGCGTATAGTGATATTTCATTAGAAGACCTGTTTCTTAGCGAGGCGGGAATCAAGGCATATACGAACGCAGAGACAGAGCCTTTCCCTGAATATGAATCATTGGTTGGCGACAGAAGATTAGAATTTGTTAACTATCTGATCGCGCAACCACCCTCGTCCAAAAAGAAGGATGGCAAGTTTCAGCACTTGTACTCCAATGCGAGTTATACGATGGCATCCGCAATGCTCGAAAGAGTGTCGAACCTCAGCTATGAGGATCTTACCAGGAGGACATTAAGTGATGACCTGGGCATGTCAGTCCATTTTGGCTGGCCCAACAGCATCGGTGTTGATCAACCATGGGGCCACACGATTACTAAAGGCAAAGTCGAGTCATTCCCACCTGAGCATGACTACAAGCTTCCTTGCTTGATTACTCCAGCGGGGGATTTGAGCATGACACCCAGAGACTACGCAAAATACACACAATTACACTTGCGCGGCTTAACGGGCAATGACAACTACATTTCCAGCAAAGCATATCGCCATATTCATTTCGGTCATACAGGGTTCTCTCTCGGTGTGGTTAACGGCGTATTGGGGGGTAAGAGATACTCCGGGTTTGATGGTTCTGCGGGGACATTCTTCTGTCGTTCAATCATTGTTCCGGATTCAGATTTTGCTTTTACCATCATGACAAATGCGGGCTCTGGCACTGGCCCAATGGATGCAATCGATTGGTTGACCATGCGGATTGTGAAAGAGTACTTCAACTGGTGGTGGAAATTCTGGCTGTGAATATCTGCATAACACGTCATCCCATCGAAAGCGCAAAGCATCTCGCCAGTGAACTCATCGTTGTGCGCTTTTCGGAATAGCACATGCTTGATTTGGTTCACTGGCAAATATTCTTCGTGCTTTTGGCTGCAGGCTTTGTCGGCGCAGAGTCAGTGAGGCCGCTGAATCAAAGTGTTTTGAAACTCTCGGAGAGCAGAAGCCCTGTTTCAACAAAGCATTCACGAGCAGTACACTGGGCAATATGTACAGCGATCTATCTAGCCGTCCTTTCTCTTTCCATTATTTCCGGCCTTATACTCACACTGCACCTTGGCAGCTCGGGTGCGCCCCTTGTCGAAGGAACGCTGAAAGGCGTAGCTAATTTTAGCCAACGGAATACGATTATCTTGCCGGTCTTGACCGGATTGGTATTGGGTGCCGTAATTTCGCCATTGGCTCTCTATCAACCCAGATAAAATCGGGTAGATTTTTACAGCATCACTATATGGAAGCGGTTAGTGGCAGGCTTGTTTCACGGAGGTATCGTTGAACCTAGATTCCGCAGTTGACCGCTCGCAATAGAGGTTAACCCACTGTTTCATAAACCATTACAGTTGATGTG
>JBNKMF010000090.1:0-20525 GCA_050292965.1 Gammaproteobacteria bacterium
AAACCACTGTCATCTTTTGTCAGGAACAAACTCATCAATGAAGTTTATCTTCCGCTAATTGGCGACAACCTGGCGAAACAGATAGGTACGGTTGGCGATAAAAAGCGTACTGACTTAATGGGTCTGCTATTAATGATCTCCCCGCCAGGTTACGGTAAAACTACCTTAATGGAATACGTTGCCGACCGGCTCGGACTCATTTTCATGAAGATAAACTGTCCGGTCATAGGCCACTCAATTACCTCGATAGACCCACAACAGGCAGATAATAGTGCATCCCGACAGGAGCTGGAAAAACTAAATCTGGCATTAGAAATGGGTAACAACGTGATGTTATATCTGGATGATATTCAACATACGAATAGCGAATTTCTGCAAAAATTTATTTCTCTAACAGATGGCACAAGACGAATCGAAGGTGTCTGGAAAAACCAGCCCAGGACATACGACATGCGAGGTAAAAAGTTTTGTGTCGTCATGGCAGGCAACCCTTATACCGAATCGGGTGAGGCTTTTAAGATACCCGATATGCTCGCTAACCGGGCAGACATATACAACCTGGGTGATGTGCTCAGTGGCAAAGAAGAAGTGTTCGGGCTTAGCTATATCGAAAACTCATTAACCTCAAATCAAATACTGGCACCGCTCGCGACACGAGCAATGGATGACGTTTATAAATTCATCGACATGGTCAATGGTGTCACTGTTGCGACTACCGATTTTTCGCATCAGTATTCTCAGGCAGAGATTAAGGAAATTGTTGATGTATTACAGAAAATGAAAACCATTCAGAGTGTAGTGTGGAAGGTGAACCAGGCCTACATAGCCTCTAGCGCACAGGATGATAAATACCGAACCGAACCCGTGTTTAAGCTACAGGGCTCGTATCGAAACATGAATAAAATGGCGGAAAAGATATCATCGATCATGACCGAAGATGAGTTAATGCGCCTTGTTGATGATCACTATCAGGGCGAGTCTCAATTGCTCACTACTGGCACCGAAGCAAACCTGCTTAAGTTGGCTGAAATCAGAGGGAATATGACTGAAGCCCAACAGCAACGCTGGGCTCAAATCAAATCAGATTTCATGCGCAATAAAGCCATGGGTGGAGATGATGCAGATACCGGAGCCAAAATTGTGGTACAGCTTAATGATCTGGTTGGTGGTATTAATTCCTGGCGTGATAGCGTTGAAAAATCTCGTAGTGAAGAGAATGAAGAAAAGATTCGAGAGTTGGCTATTAGCAGAAAACAAAGTCATAAGTCATTATCAGATATTGCCAAAGCTATCAATCAACTGGTTGACAATATACACGCGGGCATTCAGGAAGAAAGCACGAATGACTCAGCAAAAACATTATCCGATAAACTGGCTGACGTACTTGAAAACACGCTTCAACCTTTAGTTCGAATTATGAATGGAAAGCTGGATTTAGATCTGGGTACACATAAAAATATGTCAGAGATAAATCGAAAATTAGATCTCATTGGTAAGCAATTCAAAGCCGAAACTTCAGCAAAAAAAACATCACAGACTAAGTAAAGCAGTAAGCTATGTCAGAGATTTGTATTAACCGGACAAATTAATATTCCGTCGATGAATTAAAACTCATTATTGATGAAATAAATGCCTCCTGCCTCCAATCTGGTAAAAGATACAGCATCACTTTTTTCTTAGAATCGAGTCAGATAAACAATATCCGACACGGTTTATCCAAACCAGAAATATTTTTACGCTTATTTTTTAACTGAAGTATTGGCCGAATAATTAGAGTTTAACTTTATTCCAAATAGCAGGGGCAAAAATTGTCTTTTGGTTGATATGACTATGGGTGTCGTACGCTAAATAGCTAATATGATTTTTAAGTCAAAGCTGTTTTACTAATTATAAGAAGACTGCCAATTATCTAAATTTTATCTGCAAATATTATTCATCACAGGATATTTGTATTTAGGAAGCGTCTTGCCGGGTAATTTTATTTTAAAAACCTGAAGATATTCGAATTTACTTGTAAGTTCGGTTTTCAATATTTAATAAAACACCAGTAATTAAACCTTTCAACCTCCTAAAGGGAAGTGTAGAACTCAAAAGACAATCATGGAAACAAAATGGACCTGATAAAAAACATAAAAGCAATAATCCTGTTCACGCTCATAGGATTAACATTAATCGCATGTGGCAGCAGCGCAGTAGATGAGGGTGGTGCCAGAGAAACAAGCGTAAGCTTTGATTACCAACTATCTTCCATCTACAGTGGGCAAGATCTAACAACAAGAGCCAGGTTATCTAATAAAGGAGTAAAAATATATACAGGTGATCTATTAGCAAAAAACATAACCTTGGGTGAAGAAGAGATTCATCCCTGGTCGGCATATATTGATGAGGATAGCTTCGCCGTTACGTCAAATAAAACAATTACACTAAAGCCAGGAAGCTATGAGTTTGTATTGACCCTTGCAAACGGTAATAACCAATATGTCAGTGAAACAGTGTATGAGATAAAAGACTTTGATCAGGTTAATATTCCATTTAACCTGAAACCCGTACTAGGAGATCTTGTTACTGATGTAAACATAGTAGCTGAGATACTCTCATTTAAATTTGTCTATGATGTAGGTGAGATAAGTGGTTACGATAGTCCAAAGATTGGCATTAAAATAGATGATGATAATGAGAAATACTTTAACATTAATCCAGCAACAGGGTTAAGTGACGCTTATGTAAACATACCCGCTGGTGATCACAATATAGCTCTAAACTTCTTTGATGGAAATATCTATCGAGGAAGATCTTCAAAATATCCTTCACCCTTAACAATCACCGCAAAAGAAGATATTAATATAGATCTGGTACCACTCTACGGAGAAGCAACGCTGGGATTTGATATTAATGGTTCCGCACTAAACCTGCTGGTGAATATACCGAGTCAGATAGTAACTGAAGCACAGTCGTTATCAAACCTTCAAACAATCATAAGATATACAGGAGCCAATGGAAGCGGAGAGCGAGGGGTTACTGTAGTACCTTATGGCAATGATTATCAGGGCAGCACCACACTGGGAGATATTAAATATGGAGACTTCTCTTTTAGTTTAGAGTTTAGAGATTTCATTGATAACAATGAATTAATAGGAAGCTGCGATATAGATACATTTACAGTAGATCAAAATAATAAAACAGTCTTCTGTGATGTAACACTAAAACAAAGAAGTAATATTACCGGAAACTTATTAGCAACTGTTGGAATTAATGTATTCAATGAATCTATGGTGCCAGTAGAAGGAGCAAAGGTTTATGCTGATGATACTTATCTTGGGCTTACAGGGAGTAGAATATCTGGGACCAAGGGGTATTTAAAACAGTACATCAAAAAAGGGAGTTATACCCTTAGGGCTGAGTTTGATACCAGGATGGGGACAAAAGATGTAACTCTTACTACTCTTTCAGTTGATAACTATGATCTTATTTTAGATCAGGATATCCCTTCTAAATACATATCTGACATACCCGCTAATTGGTGGGAGGATACTGGTTCTGTTATGCCGGAATCTATTTATCATTCAACCAGTCAAATAATTGGAAATTATGTTTATACTTTCGGTGGTCATATTAATGGTGCTAATTCCAATAAGATATTTAGAGCCCCTGTAAGTGATCCCACCTCCTGGAGTGATACTGGTTCTGTTATGCCGGAAGCTATTGCTTTTTCAACCAGTCAAATAATTGGAAATTATGTTTATACTTTTGGGGGGTTCATTGGTACTACTTATTCCAATAAGATATTTAGAGCCCCTGTAAGTGATCCCACCTCCTGGAGTAATACAGGTTCTGTCATGCCGGAATCTATTGCTCATACAACCAGTCAGATCATAGGTGATTATGTTTATACTTTTGGGGGGTACATTGGTTCTACTTATTCCAATAAAATATTTAGAGCCCCTGTAAGTGATCCAACTTCATGGAGTGATACTAGTTCTGTCATGCCCGGTATTATAGGTTATTCAACCAGTCAAATAATTGGAAATTATGTTTATACTTTTGGGGGGTTAATTGGTTCTACTTCTTCCAATAATATATTTAGAGCCCCAGTTAGTGATCCCACCTCCTGGAGTGATACAGGTTCTGTTATGCCGAAAATTATTACTTTTTCAACCAGTCAGGTAATTGGAAATTATGTTTATACTTTTGGGAGTAACGGTGGTGCTAGTAATGAAATATTTAGAGCCCCTATTAGTGATCCCACCTCCTGGAGTGATACAGGTTCTGTCATGCCGAGTAGTATTAGTGGTTCAACTAGTCAAATAATTGGGAATTATGTTTATACTTTTGGTAGTGATACCAGTAGCGGTCTTTCCAATATAATATTTAGAGCAAAAATAACTCTGGATTGAGAATAAGATAGCAGGTTTTTTAAATGTTATTTACTTAAAACTATGGGAGCGTTGGCGATTACTAACGCTCCCATTTTATTAAATGTTACCGAATCAATTTCACCTTAGAACCCAGTCAGAATAAATACCGGTTACGGTTTATAAAAACCAGAAATGTATTTATCCTTATTATTCAAGTGAAGCAGTATTTGAACTGTTGACAAATAATTTACTTACCAATACCTGATCCAAAATAATCTCCTGATGTGGTTGATACTACGATATATATCGTACGCTAAATAGCCAATATGAATTTATTGTAAACGCTGTTATTACTAATAATAAGACGGCTACCTATCATCTAAATTTTATCTGCAAATATTTTAATTCGCAGGATGGTTTTATTTAGGCACCGTCTTACCGAGGTGATTTTATTTGATAAATATTAGGATATTCGAGCTTACTTTTAAGATGAACCGAGGCGTTGCGGAATGGCATCGAAATTGATATTTGAGTGGCCGTTGTAGACAATGAAATGTTTCCCTTTGGCCCGAGCTATTAATATAACTCCAATTTTTTTGGCAATATCCAGCCCCATCTGTGTTGCACCTGAGCGTGATAGCAATACAGGTATGCCCATTAGCGCGACCTTAATTACCATCTCTGAGGTCAGGCGACCCGTGGTGTAAAACACCTTGTCATGTGCAGGTACGCGATTCAGCCACATGTAACCTGCTATGGCATCTACCGCATTGTGTCTGCCAACATCTTCGATGAATATCTCGCTTTCGTCCTGCTTACATAAGGCGCATCCGTGAACTGCTCCGGCACTTTTATAGATTTCATTATGTTCATTCAACTTGTGCAGTAAGCTGTAGATCATAGATTGTCTGATTTGAACCTGAGGTGACTGGATATTATCCAGTTTTTCCATCAGGTTGCCGTACATGGTGCCCTGTCCACAGCCAGTGGTGACGGTTTTATGTTTTAGTTTTTCATCCAGGCTGTCAATTCCATGATGGGTAACGATAGCAACAGATTCGGTTTCCCAGTCGACCTGGATTGATTTGATTTGTTCGATGTTGCTGATGATGCGTTGGTTATGTAGCCAGCCCAGGATCAAAAGCTCAGGGTAATTCCCGAGTGTCATTAAGGTGACTATCTCGCGTTTATCGAGGTAAACCGTTAATGCTCGTTCGACCGCAATATTGCCGGATACCAGCTCGTTGAATTCGTTTAAACCGGTAACCTGGTTGGTGCTATGTAATCCGGCATTACTAAGTTCTGGTTGATAATAAGGTGTTAGCAGGGCAGGTTGGTTCATGCTTATCCACCAGTCATATTCATATGGCGCAGTAAAACTTCATTAGACTGGATATTAAAGTCATGGCCTTTGGGTTTGATTTCGAGCGATTCTATGATGGCATTTTTCAGGGTTTCAGTATCACCGGGGTGGGCTCTGATGATCTGTTTTAAGTCCATAGAGTGTTCCTGTCCCAGGCATAATAGCAACAGGCCTTCTGCTGTCAGGCGTACACGGTTACAGCTATCGCAAAAGTTATGACTATGCGGTGAGATAAATCCCACGCGAGAATCAGGGTAGTCATTAATGAGATAATAGCGGGCAGGTCCAGCTGTTGTTTCGGTAGTTGGGGTTAATTCAAACTCAGATGACAGGTCCTGGATAATATCGTTACTGGAGTAATAGCTGCCACTGTGGTTATGCTCGCCGGTGATACCTAGTGGCATGTTTTCTATAAAGCTGATATCGATCTTACTTTCGAGTGCATAATTGAGCAGGTCTTTCACCTCATGATGATTACGATCTTTCAGGATGACGCTATTGATCTTGATTTTATTAAACCCACAATCGATGGCTGATTGAATACCATCCAGTGTTTTCTCGATCTTGCCTACACGGGTTATCTCAGAAAACAACTCAGGATTTAATGTGTCCAGGCTAACATTTACACGGGTAACACCGGCATCTTTTAGCTGGGATGAAAATCTACTGAGCTGAGATCCATTTGTGGTCAGGGTTAGATCTTTCAGGCCATCGATCTGTCCCAGGTTTTGAAATAGCGAGATAATATTGCTTCTTACCAGTGGCTCACCGCCGGTGATTCTAATCTTCTTTACTCCAAGTTCCACATAGGCTTGCGCGATATAGTGAATCTCTTCCAGTGTCAGTAACTGGGTGCGCGGCACGAATTGCATATTTTCTGACATGCAGTACTGACAGCGTAGGTCACAACGATCAGTTACCGATAGTCGGATGTAATCAATTTTTCTCCCATAACGGTCAATCAACTGGTTTTGCTTTGTCGCAGGCTGGTTATTCAGCATAAAAAACTCTCATTTTTACTAGCTCTTAACTTTGAGCTTTAGTCTGTATATTAATATGTATACCCGAATAATACAGGGAAGTACCCTGATTTATTCATATATTGCTGTCATTATGGTACCAGCAGGACAATGTTTCTTAACAATATCAGATGATTATAGGTGCTTCGCCACTATTGATTTTCGCAATGATGTGTTAATTAGCTTCAATATAACTACTTTTTCCACCTTTCCACTAATTAAAACACGATAACTGATTAAAATTCACCTGAAAACTGGGGCGTTATTGGCCACTTGCGAATCAGCATTAGCTCATTTTGAGCCACCTGGTAGATTTTAAACTTATTCATTGCTCAAACCCAGCTGTTCTTTTCACCCAAGGTGGCTCTGGTTAAGTTGTTTTTACGAGGCCTCCTGAATGGTTTTAGGTGTTACGAGCCTCAGGATGCTTACTAAATCGATATGGCAGAGGCAGTAAGGTGAGATCTTGATCAGAATTTAGCAGGTTATAAAACATCATCTACAAAGGAGGAGGGCTAAAAAGAGGGTGGGGTACAGGCGCTAACTATAATGCAGTCTTCATCCGACAGATTTCTAAATCGATGAAGATGTCGGCTATCGAATAAATAGGCATCTCCAGCCTTCAGTATTTGAGCCTGCTCGTTGACCGTAATCTCGATTTGCCCTGATATTATGATGCCGCCTTCTTCAGCCTCGTGGGTCAACATGTCTGCGCCAGTGTCAGCGCCTGCAGGATAGCATTCATATAATATCTGCAGGGCGTGTTTGCTGGCATCACCAACCTGTTTGAAGGATACCTGATCGATATTTCCGGATAGGCCAATTCGATTGAATACAGCTGGACTTAGCTCTTTTAACTCATTGGCCTTGAAGAAAAACTTCTCTTCTTCTGAGTCTTCAGCACTAAAAAACTCCGATAAACTCATTGGGAAACCGGCGAGCACTTTTTTTAACGATGAAACAGAAGGACTGGTGCTGTTTTTTTCTATCATAGAGATCGCGCCATTGGTCACGCCAGAGAGTTCTGCCAATTGTCGCTGCGATAAGCCATGAGCTTTACGGATTTCTTTGAGTCGTTTGCCTACATCAATATCCAAGTCTTTACCTTTGTATGAATCTTAAGATCTGTTAATAATATTAAACAGGGTTTTTTTAATGAGATCAACGCTAGATTGGTTAAACATAGATAAAATTGAATCAGATTTAATAATTATGTTTAAAATATTAAATATAGCTTGCATTAGATTTTAATCGATTGTAATTTTTAATAAACATAGGCTAATTATATTAAACAGGTATGTTTATATTATTTAGCGACAATATTCATGTGTCTGGGCGGCACCCAAACACTTACCAACTGTAGGAATTAATTGATAATGTCGAATGCTGAGTTGTTAAAACGTAGAATCGCTGCCGTGCCTCGTGGTATTGCTTCTGCTACCCCCATATTTGCAGTAAAAGCTAAAAATTCCGAAATCTGGGATGCTGATGGTAATCGCTATCTTGATTTTGCAGCAGGTATTGCTGTGTGCAATACGGGTCACTGTAACCCGAAACTGGTTGAAGCCGTTGCTAAGCAGAACGATTGTTTCTCGCATACTGCATTCCAGGTAGTGCCTTATGAAAGCTATATTGCTCTAGCCGAACGTTTAAATGATAAAGCTCCGATAAAAAATGCCAAAACCATATTCATGACCACGGGTGCTGAAGCGGTTGAAAATGCAGTCAAAATTGCGCGGCATTACACCAAACGCTCAGGCCTTATTGCCTTTAGTGGCGGTTTTCATGGACGCACCTTGTTGACAATGGGCCTAACCGGTAAGGTTGCCCCATATAGTACAGGTTTCGGTCCGGCTCCTTCCGCGCTGTATCACGCACCATTTCCCATTGAACATCATGGAATGACGACTGAAGATAGCCTGGCGCATCTTCAGCGCTTGCTTAAATGCGATATAGAACCCAGCGATGTGGCAGCAATTATTGTTGAACCCGTTCAGGGTGAGGGTGGTTTTTATCCCGCCCCAAAAGAGTTCATGCAAGCCTTACGCGCTCTATGTGATGAGCACGGAATTGTGATGATTTGTGATGAAGTGCAAACCGGTTTTGCCCGTACAGGCAAGGTGTTTGCAACTGAGCATTACGATATAGAACCTGACCTGATCACAGTTGCTAAAGCACTTGCAGGTGGATATCCACTATCCGGTGTTATCGGTAAAGCTGAGATTATGGACTCACCTACACCCGGTGGACTGGGCGGTACTTACGGTGGTAGCCCGATTGGCTGTGCAGCAGCTCATGCGGTGCTTGATATTATCGAACAGGATGACCTCTGCTCACGTGCTGATGAAATCGGTGCAATTGTTATTGAGCGACTCAAAAAGATGAAATCACGTAGCGATTCTGCTGCTATAGGTGATATACGCGGATTAGGAGCCATGGTGGCTTTTGAAATGGTGAGTGAGCGCGGTTCAGATAAACCCGATGCTGATGCTACCAGAGCATTGACCACTAAAGCTTTAGAGCATGGACTGATATTGCTTTCCTGTGGTTACTACGGCAATACCATTAGATTACTTTCACCTTTGACTATCTCAGATGAACACCTCAATGAAGGGCTGGATATCATCGAGCAGTCTTTGACGGAAATCTGAGGTTTAGATAGTTAGCAGGACAAGCGGTTACTGAGTGGGGTAAATAATGACTGAACAGTAAGCTTTCCCGGAAAGTGAGCTAATAAAGTTGATTGGCTGTTGAATGTTTACCCAGTAGATTCTATCCAGCCTTCAGCCTGAAGGCTCTTATCTACTGCCCCAAATGGTTGCCACAGATCGATCATTACCTAGACTACCAACAACTAAACAAACAAGACCGGCAGCAAAGAATACTATAATTGGAATAAGCGCTGCGTATTGAGATGCGGCCAAAGCTGCAACAACAGAGATTATTGATAGTAGTAAAAATAAAATGCCGACAACTATCAGAATAGTTCTGTGCGATTTACGATAAACGAATTCGCCTTCACCTGATTCGAAATAATTAAGTATTGGTGAAAATAATTTTCTCAATGCTGTTCTCATTGTAGGCCTTTGATTTATCGGTTTAAAAAGTATGGCGGTATTTTGTTTCTTCATTGTAATACGATCCTCTCGCTGATACTAAAACTTGTTGCCGGGCAGAGCTGACCCCTTGAAATGTTTTAGGGTATGATTTTAAAACCTGGGCAAAACAGCATCATACGGGTCGTGCTATCCTCAAGGCTTCCCGCAGGCCACAGTTTGCCAGCTGAGTTATTGCTCAATTCTCTTAGGGACTTAGCTTACAAGATGCTACCGATAGTCTTACAATAGATTAAGCAGAATCTGAAAATCAATTTCTTCATAGTCGTCAGTAAGAATGCAGTCATGGCTCACAGCTGTGGATTGCGATGTGTGTTCATCTGATACTGACTGAGATAAAATTTGAAACAAAATAGAATAAAGCCTACAACAGATATTCCGACTATTACAATTGAATCTATTTAAAAAAAGGGTCGTATTCGAATGATGAATTCGCCGATGCTACCTTTTATATCTTGACAGGATCAGGATAAATCGCAACACTACTATAAAAGAAGAACACGTCTGCATTACCGGTAGTTAGACCGTCTTTGATCTGAGTAAAGGATATTTTGATTAATGATTAATGCAGCAATCGATCACATTTGTTTTCAGCTCAACCAGTATCTGATGAAGGTATACGGTTTGAATGAAGATGTGGTTGTCATCTCGAATATCCTTGAGCAGGATGGCTCAGTCTCTACCCATATAAATAATAAAATCGTTGTCTCACTGGTCAATATCGAAAAGGATAGCATCCCATTTCGCCAGCAGACAGCCGGCCCTGCTGGGGCTACCCGTTCTCTGGTTACTGCTCGCCCGCTGTATTTCAACCTGTATCTGATGATGGCCAGTTATTTCAGTGGCAGCAACTACCGTGAAGGACTCAAGTTCATTTCTACCACCCTTTGCTATTTTCAGGCGCAGCCGGTTTTTAACCAACAGAACTCTCCAGGTCTGGACAGTGGCATTGAAAAGTTGATTCTCGAAATAGAAAACCTCGATCTGAACAATCTCAGTAACCTGTGGGGAGTTCTCAGTGGTAAATACCTGCCTTCGGTTTTATATAAGGTCAGGATGATCAGCTTTGACAACGAAGCCGTCATCGATCAGCCAACCGGGGTATCAGAACCCGATTCCCAATTCGGTTTTTAATGAGGATATGACAGGCGGCCATGTATCAAACATTACTGGATATCAGGATTAAACATGATTTTTATCAGAGTGGCCTTTGCCATAGCCTGGAATTTCGTCCGACCTGTTCTACCAGTCGTTTACTGGATAACTGCAATCTACTATTGAAAAAAACTGACAGTGGCATCCAGATTATATACCGGAATTCCAGCCTGGAAGTATTACAGGCCTATGCAGAAGATGAAACCACGCCACTACAGTTTAATTTTAAGGTCTATGCCTATGACCCCTATTTTAAAAGTTACTCCGAGCCTTATGCAGATATCGATCAGCGCATTCTGTATTTCTCAAATCAGCGAACGCAGTTTGCCAGGCAGATGTGCCTGACGCAGGATGACTATGCATCGTCACAGGACTGGATCAGTTCCGATGCGCCAGAAATGCTGGGCATCATTGAACCAGAGGACAGCCTACTGCTGCCTGAGTTCGTTATTCATATTTCTGCCTTGACTGAGCAGGGGCTCGAACTGGAACATTGGCTTGCAGAGCCTACACCTGCCTACACTATTGCCTTCAAGCCACGGGAGAGATATTGGAAGTATTACCTGCTAGGCGGTATGGCAAAAGAAAACTATTACATCCTCGATCAGGACAGGCGTATCGAATTCGATGCCCTCGGTCAGGTAAAACTCGCGGATCGGAAGCAGGCCTATGCCTTCCGTTCCAGGCATAGTATCCCGCTTAATGATTACTATGCATACCGGTTTCAATTGAAGGAAAGGGATACTGGTGGTGAAAGGGTAGTGATCAACCGTCTACCGGTCGCCAGTATCTCTCACATTGGAAAAGAAGTGATTGCCGAACAGGAAGCTATCGTATCGGAAATTTATATCAACGGCTAAACAACATAGGAAAAATCATGGGACAGATGAAAACACCAGGCGTATATATTGTTGAAAAGAGTGCCTTTCCAAATTCGGTAGTCGAGGTTGCCACTGCCGTTCCAGCTTTTATCGGTTATACCGAAAAAGCGGATAACAAAGGTAAAACCTTACTTAACAAACCATGGCGCATTACTTCAATGTCAGAGTTTCATAATTATTATGGCTTTGCGCCAATTCCACAGTTCAGTATTGATCAAGCGAGCGCAGATGGAGGAGAAGAGTCGGACTTTTCTGTGGCTGAAACCAACTATGTTTTAAACCAGAGCGCTGGAAAATACCTGCTGTATTACAGCATGCTGCTGTTTTTCCAGAACGGCGGTGGACCCTGCTATATCGTATCTGTAGGGAGCTATCAGGATGATATTGAAGCTGACCGATTACAGAAAGGAGTGGGGTTATTGATTAAGGAGCAGGAGCCTACCATGGTAGTGATTCCTGAAACCGTCCTGCTGGACGAACCGAGTAGCATCAGTGTACAACAGGCTGCACTGGCGCATTGCGGCGGCAAGATGAAAAGTCGTATCGCCATACTCGATATCTGGGGTGGACAACGTGATCGGCAGGACCCTTCCGGCGATTGCATCGATAACTTTCGTTCCGCGCTGGGCATTAACTACCTGGATTATGCAGCTGCCTATTATCCCTGGGTGAATACAACCATTGTGCAGGATAAAGACCTGAACTACGAAAATATTGTGAACCAGGATGTATTGCAAACACTGATGCGCGAGGAGCTGTCGATACCGGAGACCATCGATGAATCAACACCTCCAAAAATTGCACAACAGGCCCAATCAATTACCGATATTAGCAACAAATGGGATGATGTAAGCGGCGATGAAGCCTGGTCTCAAAAAAACCTGCTGGGCAAAAGCCTGCTGGCAATGAGTCCGCTGTATGGCAGTATCCTCGCTGCCATTAAGGCAAAGCTTAACCTGCTACCACCAGCCGCAGCAATGGCCGGAGTTTATACCATGGTGGATAATTCACGTGGCGTGTGGAAGGCACCAGCTAATGTGTCCCTGAGTGCGGTAGTGTCCCCTGCAGTGAATATCACTCATGATGAACAGGAAGACCTGAACGTGAATACTCAGGGTAAATCGATCAATGCAATTCGAAGCTTTATCGGTGAGGGCACTCTGGTGTGGGGCGCAAGAACGCTGGATGGCAATAGCCTGGACTGGCGTTATATCAACGTGCGTCGCACCATGATTATGCTGGAGGAATCGATCCGTCTGGCGGCTAAGGCCTATGTATTCGAGCCTAATGTTGCCAATACCTGGGTCACCATCAAGAGCATGATTCGCAACTTCCTCACAGGTATCTGGAAGCGTGGCGGGCTAGCAGGAGCGGTACCAGATGATGCCTTTAGTGTGCATGTGGGCCTGGGTGAAACTATGACCTCGGAGGATATACTGGAAGGCATACTACGCGTTACCGTGCTGGTTGCAGTGAGCCGCCCAGCTGAATTTATTGAGATAACCTTCCAGCAACAGATGCAAAAGTCATAGGTGGCAGGTGACTGGTTTAACAATACTAACTCGTTATTTAACTCAATTTTTTATAGGAAACAATCATGGCTGATGATGGATCTGCACAATCAACAAACGTATGGCCCATACCTAAATTCTACTTTCAGGTGAAATGGGATTCTGAAGTAATGGCATTTCAGGAAGTGAGTGGTCTGGATGCCGAAGCACAACCGATAGAGTATAGAAGTGGTGATAACCCGGAATTTTCTGTGATCAAGATGCCGGGCATCAAAAAGTATGGCAATGTTACGATGAAAAAAGGTGTTTTCAAATCGGATAACAAGTTCTGGGACTGGTTTAAGCAAATCAAGATGAACACGATAAAACGTATTCCGGTGACGATCAGTTTGCTGGATGAAGCAGGTGCACCAACGATGGTATGGACTTTGGCGAATGCCTGGCCCACCAAGGTGACAGGTACTGACCTTAAGTCGGATGGCAACGAAGTGGCGATCGAAACTATCGAAGTCGCTCATGAAGGGATAACCATCGATAATTCATAAATTATACGAATAAAGGGGGCTGAGAAGACGTTGAGGCTCAGCCTCGTTTCGCTTTGTTAGAGGGAGAGTTATGACGGATGATTCCTATCCACCTTCGGCTTTTTATTTCAAGGTCGTGTTTGTCAAAACAGCAGGTTTATTCGATACATCATTTCAGGAGGTCAGTGGAATTAAGGCGACGATAGAAACCGAAACCTATACCGAGTTAGGAGAGAATGGATCGGTTCACCATCTGCCTAAAACGCCAACTTATGACAATCTGCAACTGAAGCGTGGTATAGCTGATGCTATGTCACCATTGGTGATATGGTGCAGCTCGATATTTAATGGAGATTTTTCCAGTCCAATCAAGCCTAAGGATATGTTGATCTACCTGATGAATGAAAACAAATTACCCATTCGCGCCTGGAGCTTTGTTAATGCCTTTCCGGTGAGCTGGAATATAGACAGCTTCAATTCCACCAAGAACGAAGTTGCGATAGAAACCATAGAGCTGCGTTACAGCAGTTTTTCCAGAGTAATCTAACTTTATGTCGATTGAAATAAAACAGATGATTATTAAATCCACCCTGGTGGATGAGCGCAGGAATCAACTCCATTCAGAATATGAAAATTTTGACATAGAGGAGATGAAGCAGCAGCTCATGGAAGCGTGCCGGGAAATGATTGAACAAAACCTGATCGAGTCACAGGAGCGCTAAACATTTCATGACGACAGGGAAGAAAGATAAACTGACGATCTGCAGTTGCACAGTCGATAGCGACGGCAATATTACTGCGAACAAAGATGATGCTTTCGAGTTTATGCTCAATCCCTCAGAGTATGATCATTCCTACAATATTTCTTACAATAAATCCGAAGCCATTGGTCAACTGGCTTCGGATATGAAATTCAGCAGCATCAAGCCACAAAGCTTAAAGTTTAGCACCCTGCTAGATGGCACTGGAGCGATAGCGGATTCAGGTGGCAGTAGCAAAGACGTTAAGGATCAGGTCAAAGCGCTTAAGGCTATTGTATATAACTACGATGGCTCAGAGCATCAGCCCAATTATGTGCGGGTGTTATGGGGTAGTCAGATTTTCTTTGGTCGGCTGGATTCTATGTCGGTCGATAATACCCTGTTCAAACCGAGCGGTGAGCCGCTGCGCGCCAAGGTCAAGATGTCTTTTAGCGGCTTCATGAGCAAGGAAGAAGAAGCATTAAGGGCTAATCGCTCCTCCCCAGATCTGAGTCATCTGCTTGAGGTGAAAGCGGGGGATACGCTACCGCTACTGTGTTACCAGATCTATAAAAACAGTTCCTATTACCTGGAGGTTGCCCGAGTGAATAATTTAACCGATTTTCGCGATCTTAAGCCGGGTAGCAAGCTCCACTTTCCACCGTTGAGGTAACAGTGCCACAGTCACCGAATATCGAAAGTAGCGACGTAGTTAAACTCAGTATCTCTAGCGCAGGTAGCCCGCTAGATGATGCGATAAAGATAGCCTCGGTTTCAGTGACCAAAACAATTAACAGGATTCCCTATGCAAAAATAATTCTGCTGGATGGTGATATGCCGAATAAGGATTTTCCACTGAGTAACAGCGATGACTTCAAGCCGGGCAGCGAGATCAGTATCAATGCGGGCTATGGCGACTCTGAAGAAACGATCTTTGAAGGCATTATTGTGCGCCACGGTATAAAAATCAGTGGGGAAAATTATTCGCGTCTGGTAATTGAATGCCGCGATAAAGCGGTGGCGATGACCATCGGACGGCATAACGCTAATTATATCGATTCAAAAGACAGCGATATTATCTCTAAACTGATTGGCGAATACAGTGGACTCAGTGCTGATGTGGACAGCACCACTACCGAATATCCCGAACTGGTGCAGTATTACTGTAGTGATTGGGACTTCATGCTGTCGCGCGCCGAGGCAAACGGCTTGCTGGTGTGTATTGAGAATGCCAGTGTTGCAGTAAAGGCACCGCAGACCAGTGATACACCTGAATTGAAACTCACCTATGGTGAAGATTTGATCGAGCTGGATGCCGATATGGATGCGCGCTGGCAGCTCACTGAAGTCAATAGTGCCAGTTGGGACCCAGCCGAACAGGCCGTGGTGGAAGAGCAGGTTGCTGCACAAACATTGAACGCTCAGGGTGACCTGCAGGCAGCCGATCTGGCGAAGGTTATTGGGCTGGATTCATTCCGCCTGCAAACCCCCGCCCAACTGGATAAAACGGCATTAAAGGACTGGGCCACCGCGCAGCAGGTCAAGGCCGGCTTAGCACGAATCCGTGGCAGTATGAAATTCCAGGGCAGCGCCAGCGCAAAAATCGGTTGTATGATCGAACTCGATGGGGTTGGCGAACACTTTAATGGCAATGTATTTGTCAGTTCAGTAAGACACCAGATAGACAGCCATAACTGGATAACAGAGGTGGACTTTGGCATGTCTCCCGACTGGTTCGCCGATCAGCGTGATCTGATGGCAGCGCCTGCCTCGGGCCTGCTACCGGGTGTCGATGGTCTGCAAATCGGCGTGGTGATGAAGCTGGATGGCGATCCCGGTGGTGAAAACCGTGTGCAGGTGTCGGTACCAATACTACAGGCGGAAACCGAAGGCGTGTGGGCGCGGCTGGCGAATTTCTATGCTTCCAATAGCTTCGGTACTTTCTTTATCCCCGAAATTGGCGATGAAGTGGTACTGGGTTATTTGAATAATGACCCCTCAAATCCGGTGATACTGGGTAGCCTGTATAGCAGTAAACAGGTTCCACCCTATGAACTCAGCGCAGACAATTTTACCAAGGCTATGGTTACCAGTAGTCAGCTCAAGATCGAATTTGATGATGACAAGAAAGTCATCAGCATCATCACGCCAGGCGATAACCAGGTGGTGCTCAGCGATGATGATACGTCGATCCTGTTGCAGGACCAGAATGGTAACAAGGTAGAGCTGAATAGCGATGGCATCGTACTGGATAGCCCTGGTGATATCAGTATCAGCGCAAAGGGAAAGATCAGCATCGATGCAACCGGTGAATTAGCAATGAGCTCTAAAGCCGATGTGTCACTTGAAGGGATGAACGTTAAGCAGGAAGCAAAGGCTGGGTTCACAGCAAAAGGCAGCGCCAGCGCAGAGTTGTCAGCTTCAGGGAATACCACCATCAAGGGCGCGATGGTAATGATTAACTAGCCGCTGTCAGGGCCTGTTAACACTAATTAAAAAACAAAAAATGAGGATCATGTTATGCCACTAGCAGCCAGAATAACCGATATGCATACCTGTCCTATGCAAACCCCTGCGTTGCCACCGATTCCGCATGTTGGAGGACCGGTGATCGGTCCTGGTGTCGCTACCGTATTAATCGAAAAATTGCCCGCTGCTGTGCTTGGCGATAGCTGTGTTTGTGTTGGCCCGCCAGATACCATAGCCAAGGGTTCAGCCACGGTGATGATCGGCAATAAACCAGCAGCACGCATGGGCGACACTACCGCACATGGTGGCAGTATCGTAATCGGTGCGCCGACAGTGATGATAGGAGGGTAATATGTCCGATACGGATAAAGCATTTCTCGGCACAGGCTGGAGCTTTCCCCCCGAGTTTCATAAGTACGCTGGCGGGTCGGGTGTGAAAATGGTGAGTGAAGAAGACGATATCGTCGAAAGTCTGAATATCCTGTTGTCTACCCGACCTGGCGAGAGGGTCATGCAACCTTCTTATGGCTGTGCTTTACATACGCTGCTATTTGAAAGTATCAATGAAACCAGTCTGACCGAAATTAGAGATGCCATTGAACGAGCGGTGCTGTTTTATGAGCCGCGTATTACCCTGCATAGTATCGACTTCGATACGGGGCAGGAGCTGGATGGCAGGCTTGGAATCCAGCTTAATTATACGGTGCGTAAAACCAATACTCGTAGCAATATGGTGTATCCCTTTTATTACCTGGAAGCAAGTCAGGTTCGTATTTGATGATTGAACATTATAGTGCGACAAAAGGACATTGAGAATGGACTGGAAAGGCATAGCTGTCACCGACGGAAGCGAGCAACAGGATCGACAGTCAGCTGCGTTGCAGCCAGATTATTTTAATGTCGATGAACTTTCATTTGAAGCATTGCTGGCAATGGGGTCAGAGTTTGCTTCAGTTATAGATTTCCCTACGCTTAAAAACGAAATCGACGGCAACTGGGGAGAATTGTTCAGGGCCGATGAAGCAGTAATCATGGCATTAATCCTGAGTATCGATTTAAAAAAATTAGAAGCTGATTTCCTCAGAATTTCTACTTCAGATCCCGTTAAACTCTACGGATTTCTGCTTGATCTCGCACTGCAGATTGATCTCTGGTTTAGCCAGCTTAGTAGCTGCCAACAGCAATCAGCGCAGTTGCTTGCGCACAGGATTGCAAGCCAGATCGATGAGCGACTGGCTGCAGAGCTGCAACAGCTATACCGTATTATCGGAGCGAGAGAAACCAGCCCACTCGCTATCAATGCTGAGGAATTCGCCAGTGTGTGGCGTTTGAGAGAATTAACCAAAACTGACCCGGTTGAACAGTCAACAGACTCTGATGCAATCTTCGGTAAAGAAACCATACAGCAGTTGAAAACTACTTTTTCTGTTTTCTCCAACTCTATTTCCTATCTTAAACAATCAACGGCAATATTGCTGCAGCAAAGCCTGAATAGCGGAATGCATGATCCTGCCATCGGTCTGTTTATTGTTTTCCTTCGCCTGTACCAGAAAGCGCAAAAAAAATTAAATACATTCACCTCGCGCCATCTAGACCTGTATTACCAGCAGATCCTCAGATGCAAAAAGCGTAAACCAGTAGCGAAGAGTTATTACCTGTTGTTAGAGCCACAGCAATACAATGAAAAGATATGGGTTGGACCAGGTACTAAATTCAGTGCGGGTAAGGATTCCGCACTGAATGAAATAATCTATCGTAACGATGAAGGGCTGCTGCTGAGAGATGCGAGAGTTGCCTCCCTTGCCACACTGTATCTGCAGCACGACAGTCTGATCTCTCCAGAATCTGGGCTTGGCTATGTCACGCGGATGAAATCTGCGACACCAGCTCTGGCCTCTGCTGAAGAGTCGCAACAACCCCTGTGGTCCCTGTTTGGCGCAGAGCATGCCGGCATGAAAGAAGTGACGGATAGTGATGCCAGTATCGGGTTTTCCATCGCCTCTTCTTTGTTATTGCTGGAGCAGGGCCAGCGCAATATCGATATGGTCATTGAAATTGAGCCAGAGCAAAACGACGATCTGGATATGCAGCTTGAGAACCTGCTGCAGAGTGATTCTATCAACAATTTTAAACATCAGTTCAGTGCGCTATTCGCTCGATACCTGCTGACTTTTAAGGGTGGTTTAACAACACAGCAAAAAGCACAGGTTTTTGAAAAGGCAGAATCTCTGTTACCCGAACGACAACTGCAGGAATTCACCTCCCTGCTGTATCAGGACTGGCAGGGGCTTTTTTACAGGTTATTAAGCGAGGCCTTTAGCATCAGTCTGACATCTGAAGAAGGCTGGCTGGATGTGCTGGACTATAAGTTGTTGCCGTACTCGGAAACAACATCAGTGAAAAAGACTGGGCTAAGGATTCAGATTACTCTTGGACAGGAATTGCCATCTGTTACCACCTACTGTGAAGCGGTACATGGTTTAGGTCTGCACAGCGAATTACCGGTTATGCGATGTGTTATCAATCCGCTAAGTCATTTTTATCCCTATTCAGTTTTTCAGGGCCTGACTATTGCAGCACTTCAGCTTAGTGTTGAGATAAGCGGCATTAACAAGCTGCTAGCATACAATCAACACGGGCAGCTTGATCCTTCGAAACCTTTCCAGCCTTTTGGGCCCTTGCCGGGCGATAGCTCTTACTTCGTATTTGGCAATTATGAGGCCGCCAGCAAGCCATTACATGAGCTGACCTTAAATCTTGACTGGGCCGAACTGCCGCGTGACAGTGAAGGCTTTGAAGGATACTACCGAGGCTATCAGACTCAATTTACTAACAATGCATTTAAAGCGGCATTTAGTGTGTTGTCTGATAGTCACTGGCAGCCTGGTGACCCAGCCGACAGGGATTGTTTTGAGCTATTTCAAAGCGTATCAGGTACGAATAGCCTGCTTTCTACCAGAGTCCTGCGAATAAACCAGCTTGAAGCAAGCAAGCCGATAGATAGTCGTGTATCCGAAGCGAGTTATGAGTTTGGCCTGGGGGCGCGTAATGGTTTTTTCCAGCTATCACTGAGCGATCCCGCGCAGGCCTTTGGCCATGCCGAATATCCTGCGCTATTAACCCAGATATTGACGGCCAATGCCAGAATCAAAAAACCAAAGGCGCTACCCAACCCTCCGTATACACCCACTCTCAACGGCTTGTCATTGGGATATAAGGCGAGCAGAACGATTAAACCGATGCAACAGCTGGATGAAATTACAGGGCACAACGACCAGATCTTTCAAATGCATCCCTTTGGTAGCGAGGCTATCTACCCGGCGGTAGCTGATAAGCCCTGCTATCTCATGCCGCAGTATGAACATCAAGGTAATCTTTTTATCGGACTGTCA
>JBNKMF010000091.1:0-20291 GCA_050292965.1 Gammaproteobacteria bacterium
CAATTGCGCGACAGTCAGGAGGCACTGCGAAAACTGAACAAAGAGCTGGAACAACGGGTGAGGCAGCGTACCAGTGAGCTGCAATGGCAAACCGTCGAGCATGCAAAGGCAAAGGAGATGGCCGAGACCGCCACGCGGGCCAAGTCGGATTTTCTCGCCAGCATGAGTCACGAGATTCGCACGCCGATGAATGCCATCCTTGGCATGCTGTATCTGGCGCTTAGATCCGATCTGTCACCGAGTCAACGCAATCACCTGATCAAGGCCCAGAGCGCCGCTCAATCCCTGCTCGGTATCATCAACGACATCCTCGACTTTTCCAAGATTGAGGCAGGCAAACTGGAGGTTGAGGCTATCGAATTCGATCTGGGTAAGGTAGTGCAGCAGACGGTCGACACTATCGCCCTGTTGGCCGATCAGAAAGGACTGGAATTTATGGTGCGCCACGATGTCAGCCTTCCGGTGCTGCTGATCGGCGATCCCCTACGGATTGGACAGATACTGCTCAACCTGTGCAGCAACGCGATCAAGTTCACCGCAGAGGGTGAGGTGGAACTTGCCCTGGCACTACAGGAAAGCGATGCCGACTCGGTGACACTGCGCATCTCGGTGCGTGACACTGGTATCGGCATGACGCCCGAGCAACAACAACGCCTGTTTCATAAATTCACCCAGAGCGACCAGAGTCACACCCGCCGCTTTGGTGGTACCGGTCTGGGGCTGACCATCAGCAAGAACCTGGCAGGCTTGATGCACGGGGACGTGTGGATAGAGCACTCCGCCCCCGACGAGGGCACTACCATGGGCTGTACCGTGCGCCTGGGCCTGGTGGAAAAATCGATCGCCTACCGGGAAATTCTGCTTCAGCAGACGGGGGCGTTGCTCAAAGGAGTGCGCGTACTGGTGGTGGACGACAATGCGATTTCGCGCGAAATTCTCAGCGAGACCCTTCAGCAATTCCATCTCGATGTTGATACTGTCGCCGACGGTAAGACTGCCATTGAACGGCTGGCCGGGGCGCGGGATGCGCCTTACGACATCGTGTTGATGGATTGGCGCATGCCGCAGATGAACGGCGATGAAACCGCCCGCCGTATCCATGACGATATCCGTATCAATCCCCGGCCAAAGGTGATTATAGTGACCGCCTTTAGTCTTGAAAATGTGGCCGAGAGCACGAAGTATTCAGGTATTGATGCCTTTCTAACCAAGCCGGTTTCGCCTTCGTTATTGCTCGACACACTGCTGTCGACACTAAAACAGGTCAGGCTTCTAAAGCCGCCGTACAGAATCCGCAGAGCAGAAGTGTCCGATACACTGGCGCCCTATGCCGGCGCCCATCTGCTTTTGGTGGAGGACAACGAGATCAATCGCGAATTCGCCGAAGAATTGCTACACAGTATGAATATCGAAGTAAGCATTGCGGTCAATGGCCTGGAAGCAGTGAAAAAAGCACAGCAAAGCTGCTATGACGGTATTCTCATGGATATCGAGATGCCTGAACTTGACGGCCTGCAAGCCAGTCGTCGCATCCGCGCCCTGTCAGAGAAGGAAGACGACTGGTTTGCCCGTACACCCATCATCGCCATGACAGCTATGGCGATGGCGGAAGACAAGCAGAAATCACTCGATGCGGGCATGAACGACCACCTGACCAAGCCCATCGACCCGGAGCGACTGGCCAGGGTACTAGGCAAGTGGATAGATATCCCGCAAGAACGGCGCACGGCGGCCAAACAAGCGGAGCTAACACAACAGGACAAAGCCTCGGAAAACGCTGACCTACTGACGCTGCAAAATCTAAATGCTGCTCAGGGTATACACCGTATCGGCGATAAGCCGGATGCCTACCGCCGCCAGTTGCAACGTTTTCACGCTCGTTACAGCGATGCAGCGAAGATACTACAGAGGATCATAGATGAACAGGGCGTCGATGCGGGTGAGGCCTACTGCCACGCTCTCAAGGGTATCAGTGGTAGCATCGGTGCCACCGCGCTGACCGACTGTGTCACCGAACTGGACGATTTGCTCAAACAGGGCGAGCGTCCTGAAACTCAGCTGTTCGAACGCTTCGCCCAGCGCCTGTCGGACGTGATGCTGGAGCTTGACGGGCTTGTTCCGTCCAGCCAGCCGGTGGCCGCCACACCTTTGGATATGACAGAATTACCCGCAAAGCTGGCGCACCTGAGGGCATTGCTGAATAGCGATCTGGGCGCCGCCGAAACCCTGCTAGAAGAATTGCGTTGCAGCTTGAGAGGCAGTGAGCAGGAAGATGCAATCGAACAGGTTGCCGCTGAGATGGAAAAATTTGAAATAGACGAAGCTCTGGTACTGCTCGATAACTGGGGTAGCCATCAGGAGAAAGTACAATGACCATGGAAGGAAAGTCTAAAATACTTAAGGTAACTGACCTGATGCGCGATGACGCGGATGCGAAGGTCGAGGGATATGACCCTGGTGCCGTCAACTACATCACCAAACCTTTCGATATCGATGAGGCTGAGGCCTTAAAAAGAAAGAAAAAATGACAGAATCCAACGCTAAGCCAAAGATCCTCATCGTGGATGACGTTGCAGAAAATCTACACCTGATGATGAACATCCTGCGTGAAGAGTTTGCCGTCATCGCTGCCACCAATGGTGAAAGAGCACTACGGCTGGCCAGAGTTAACCCCGTGCCTGATCTGATCTTGCTCGACATACAAATGCCCGATATGGATGGCTACGAAGTGTTGAGACATCTCAAGCGCGATCCCATAACGGAACAAATACCCGTTATTTTTATCACAGCCCTGACGGATGAAGGTAATGAAGCAGAGGGGCTGAGCCTGGGAGCAGTTGATTACATTACCAAACCGGTCAATGCCATTATAACCCTTCTACGGGTGCACCATCAAATCAGGCTGAAACAGGCTCAGAGGGAATTGGTAGAGCAGGAAACGATGCTGCGAGCCATTACGGACGCCGTACAAAGCGCGGTCTTATTGATCGATGATATGGACCGCATTCAGTTCGTCAATCCCGCTGCTGAAAAGTTGTTTGGCTACAGCCAGGGTGAACTTATGGGCCTGAGCGCCCACGAGACACTGACTCCGGAACCATTACGCGAACAAGCGCGCAGGGGGTTGGAGGAATTTATCCGTACCGGTACTGGACTGCTGCTGCAAGAACCGCTGGAGTTGGTCGCGCTGTGTAAGGATGGCAGCGAATTACCAATCGAGCTATATGTAGGGCGCATCCGCCGAGGCGATCACTGGTGGGCGGTTGGCTCAGCCATCGATATTACCGAACGCAAGATTCGTGAGGAGCACCTCTTAGATCTGGCCGAAACCGACCCGCTAACTGGTGCAAGAAACCGGCGCAGTTTTATGCAATTGGCAGAGCAGGTGATGACGGATCGCCGGGAAGGGAAGGACATCCCAATATATTATCTAATGTTCGATCTGGATCATTTTAAACGCATCAACGATAACTACGGCCATGGTGTAGGGGACAAAGTGCTATGTGCGTTTGTTGATGTCTGCAACGCAAACTTGAGGGAGAGCGATTTGTTCGCCCGTTTCGGTGGGGAAGAGTTTGCCGCGTTAATCCGCAGCAGGAATTTGGATCTTGTCGAAAACATTGCTGAGCGAATTCGTATGGCTTTTTACCATGGAGTCGAGGTTGAGATTGACGGTAAGACATTGCGTATCAACACAAGTGTAAGCATTGGCCTGGTTGAAATCGACCCTAAGCAGGAAAGCGTAGATAGCGCCCTGCAGCTAGCAGATACAGCACTTTACCAGGCAAAGCAGCAAGGAAGAAACCGGGTGGTCAAGGGCTAATGTATAAACTGTCACCGTAGTTCCGCTCGCTGTTTGCTAAACTGCAACAACAATCCGTCAGTAGCCACCTGGGGCAGGCTCTTCGCCTACCACTGCTCAATAACCAATCTCTCTAGTTGTTACAATGCGAGAACTGACCCTTTAATCCTCTAATTGTTACAATGCGAGAACTGCCCCTTTAATCCTAGATAATTCTTTCAAGTACCAACCTTGTATCACAGGTTGCAGGATCAATTTATCCTTTAAACTCAGCCGAAGAAAAAATATCCATTAATGTTAAACAAAAACAAATTTTTGGCTTAATGCACCTTCATTTAACTGAAGCCATAGCTGAAGTTTTATTTCCTTTCCAATAGGTGTCTTTAAAGATCGTAAAGATCATGGAATACACCCTACCTGGCTATCCTGGCCAACAGCAAAGGAGGGGGGTTACATTTTCATTATAAACCTAAGAGCATAATAGGGCGGTCTATTTTCAATTGATTCCCCGTGACCAACAGAATGATGCTCATGCCCGCCTCCATTAGATGTATACAATTGGCCATAACCATTTTCAGAAGGATTATTTTTGCTATTTGTAGAATCTATAAAACTAGTTCCATTACCATCGCCATCCCCCCATTTCACTTGATGAGCGTCATCAGCGTTGTCGTGGTAAATTGCATCATGCTTATGATCACCTGCACCACCATGAGTATGTGCTGGCAATTGTTCAAGTTTTAATGTAATTGAATTATACCCACCTGTTTGATGTTCCTCATAATGTGTATTTTCGCTATCATATTGATATGGACCGACCCCAACAATAAAACGGCCTTGCAGATCTGGCGTACCATTTGTACCATCACATAAAGCCCACCCAACAGGGATATCTCCTCTATACCACATCATGATTACACCAGAAGGTATGGCATTACCTTTTGCATTTGATGAATTTCCACTTAAGATTGTCCCTGTACCCAGTTTTACAGTACTATCATCTCCGTTAACTATTGCGATTATGAGCCAGTTACTGGCCTTCTTAAATTTATTGCCTCCTAGTTCATCTATATAAAAATTAATACTATTACTTTGACCATTGACATCATGAACTGCATATAAAACTTCATTGTTTTTGAGAAAAATACCATTTGAATTTATGGAACGTTTTTTTCCATCATAAACATTGGCTGCAGGTATAGACGACTGAGTAGCTGGATAATCAATCTGCAGGTATTTTGGGGTGGAGGTACTCGTATTAAGTATTGGAGCAATAAAACTATCATCCCATGTAAGACGATAGTATCCATCACTGATAGAGTCTACATGCCAGACTGACTTCCCACCACCTGTCATCATCTGTTGTGAAGCAGAATAATCATAAACAACACCTGTTATTACTCCTGAACCAGTATTAACTACAGAAGCAGAAAGCTTGATTAAAGAGCTTTTACCTCCGGTAGCGACCACTCCTGCACTTTCATCGGTATCGGGTAGAAATGAAATTGCAAAATCCTGTCCTTTTCGTGGTCCAATAAATGTGCTGCTAATGCTATCATTAACATCATATATATCTTGAATCAATAAAGGGGTCTTTTTGATAACAGGTTCAAAATTACTTTCGCTGTACCCAGGTACATTTAGTAGTTTTAAGTATGATTTAGTCATCCCCGAAGGTAATGTGGTTACAATATCATTTATTTGAAATTCAACATGCTGACCAGGCAGCAAAGAGTAACCACTGGGAGTTGTTATTTTCCAGGTAGGTGTAGCCGTTTCATCATTGAAATTTATTGTAAAATTTGAGTCCGAAGGAGTAATGGAAATACTTTCTACTTTGTCAGAAGATGTAAGAGACCATGGCTGTTCCTGTTGTTGCTGAATATCAAAAGAGGCTATTATCTGTGTATCTTTCGAAAATTCTACGGTATCATCAGTGGAAATATTTGTTATTCTTAATGTTAATGGGTTGTTGTCATGACCGTTGTTCAAAATACTATTCCCATCAACAAAATCTGCTCGTAAAGGCGGCATCATCTGCAGATCATTTTTTGCTATAGTTATTGAATAAGTTGATTGACCATTATATGGTTTATCTGCATAAGTAAAATCTTTATAGTCAACTGTAAAAGGATAAATTGCTAGATCTGTAGTATTTTTTACAACTAAATTTGACAATTGAATGGTTAAATTATCATCTGAAGCTAACTCTATTTCCTGGTTATTTACAAGATAAATAATTTGGTATTCGTCATCCCAAACGCCTGTCCAGTTTGCACTATTTTCAGTTACAGGATTATCAGCGCTATTAGCCAGTATATTTCCTGGTATACCAAGTGCAACTTTGTAATTATCTGAAAGAGGTGTTGTTGACTCAGGGGCGTTAATAGTTATCTTATTTCCTGATCTATTTATGATGTTTAAATATACCTGGTTGATGGTATTTGTATCTGAATCATTCAAGTATAAGTTTGAAGTGTTATCAAGTTGATTCTTTATGCTAATTTCTAAAATATCTTGAGCATGACATAAGTCTACAAAGAGGAACAAGCCTCCACAAAATATAACAAGATAACTAAATTTTTTGATTCTCATATCTTTAATCTCTCCTTTCAATTATTTTCTTTATTCCTGGAAATTTTAAGCCAGCCCTCATACAAACGAGTATCGTTTGGTAAAACTGGGGTGCTATCTGAGATAGAAAGTCCAACTTCGTCTGCTGATGTTACATAATTAAGACAATTCCAGTGACCCTCAGATTTACTAAGCCATACCCATGAATAGTCTGAATCCAGACTTAGCGGTAGACTTATTCTTCCTGAATCAGACAAAATAGGTGCCGTTAAAAAAGTAACCTCAATACTGTTCAAGGCTGGGCTATAATATTTGCTAGGAATCAACATAGACTTAACGGGTAAAACCCCTGTTGTTATATGTATTTTTGCACGAGGATCAACAAGCATTGATAAATAGATAGTTGGCGAATCAAAAGCAGCTTTTAAACTAGTGTTCTCTTTATTTGATTTTATGTGATTCTGAGAAATTGTATCGTCCTGAACGGTAAAGTAAGTTTGGTCTACATAATTATTATCATCTGTTTCTTGCCAGTAACCAATTACCCCATCTCCTAGTCGCTGATGTTCACCTACTCGGATCGGAAAATTGACGCTGGTAAAGTTATATTTTTGCATTACAAATGGGTTGTCGTCGTAAGGTGCATGTTGAGCATTTGTTTCAAATGTAGTCCAATCAAGGCTTGTAGCTGCTAATCCTTGAAGCTCAAATTTCAGTGAAATTCTGACCAGGGCTAATGGACGACCAACCATTAAAGCGAGAGACTGATGCTCCGCATAATTATCCGGAGCTATGCTTTCAACAGCGATTTCTAATGCCGTAAAAAACTTATTAAAAAAATCAGATTGGTTCACATCATTATCTGCACTTATAATAAAATTTACCATTTTTTTCAGATGAGAATTGCTTATCTTGTCCACGGTATCAACCGGAATATCGCTTTGTGGTGCCTGTTGCCATTTTATAGTTTCATTTAGAAGATAGAGCGAACCTAGTGCATTTCCCTGATTGTCATATACCATAATACTATGGTCCAGATTATTTGTGAGAATCCATCCACACACAGGGCTTGTGCCAATATGTGAATTCATTGGCATTGAATCCGAATTGGCAGAGAGCAACAAAGAATTAAGTTTAGCAGGCTGAGTAATACGAGGAGGCAAATAAGCAGCAGTATCAAGTCCGCTAAGAGATAATGATTCTGAAAAAATAAAATTTGTGATTTGATTGTTGTCAAGATCTTTATATCGGCCAAAAGTATCAACTAACCTAAGCTTATTGAGGTTAAAACCGCCAGCCCTTAAGGGATAAAACATATTTTCTGGTATTGGGGCTTTTTGATTATTAGTACCAACTACTTGTTTGATAATATTAGCCGTATCATTTAAAGGAGATTGCATAGGATCTGCAATGTTTAATTGATAAGTCTGTTTTTGCATAATAAGCGCTGGATTAAAACCTCCCAGTACCTGAGATAAACAACCAAAAGATGAATTAGTAAGAAGCTCAAACGATTCATAAATGGCTTCAATTTGTGGACTATCATCTGTTTTTTGATCTTTGTACCATTGAATAATTTCGCTACGGTTATTCTTAAAATACATAGGAGTCCGCAGATCAAACGGAACAGAGGGATTTTGGGCATCACAGTAAACATCTAGTAGCTGCTGCATTAAATATAGATCCATTTCCGATGAAAGTAAGCTACCTGCATGAGGTGTAAGAATGCAATAACCGGTATAAGTACTAAAAGAAGTATTGCTTATAAAACTCTTGGGATCACCTTTGTAAGTGAGTGTTGGAAGATCTTGATCAAGCTTAAAATTGTCTGTAATAAAATCCTCATCATAGTTGCTGGATTTACTATCTAATTCTTGTATAAAAGGAGAAAAACTAGCTTCCCATTGAAGAATAAAGGGATTCCACGGCTGTGTTTCCCATGTAGCAAAGGCGAAATTATCTGGCTCAGCACTTTGAATAGTTGGTAACATACTCAAAATAGTATCAAAGTTATTTACAATATCTCCATCAATTGAACATATCTGACAAATTAGGGGGTTACCATCCTGCCCCCAACCATTTTGGCCATGACGTAAAGACGGTTTAGCATCTGGTCCGGCTAAGATAATTGAAGGACTTCTCGGCGACCAATACCTGGCTGCGGGTTCTTGATACAATAACGTAGTATAGTTTTTTTCTTGCTGTAATGGCTTAATATTCAGTAGCACAATACTAATGGTTTCTGCCAGTTGATCTGCAGCAGAACTACCACTGCCATTACCATCTCCCACTGCTTTAGTAACATTGTGATTATCTGGATCAAATGTCAGAGAAAGCTTTCCATTATTATTATTTAAATCGTTGATTTTATTACTAATGAATGTTAAGTAATTCATCGCATCGTTACTGTTACAATTTGAACCTGTACTTGGATCTGGATGTACACAATACTGATATTTGTACCATGCATAAAATAACTGTTGGCGCAAACTTATAATTTCACTATTTGTTTTATCGTAATTGGATTGTTGAGAATTTAATGTATCAAGCAGTTCAATTAAATTATCGGGTAAAATTCCTGCATCTTCAGGCAGTTGATCATTCATAGCATCTGCTACTTGTGTATTTGTACTCTGTACTTTTACTATCCAGCGATGTTCACTTGCGCTTGCAATAAAACCTGAAGTATGGCGTTCTTGTTCAAATTTATAACCAGTATCAATAATATGTTGCCTGAGCTTTTTGGCCAGATTAACGGCTTCCAGGTAATGTTCTACTCCAGCTTTATTATCCGGTGCAGTTTTGGTAGCACAATATGCCGACAAAGCTTCTAAGGGTGTATTACCGATCGAAATATCAAAATCAGGAGTTTCTGGAAGATTGTCGCCACCTGTTGATTCGGAAAAATCAAGTTGTGCATACGCAACCATTAACTGCGGCAATGAATCACCATCTTTTGGTTCAATTGTCCAGTTAGCTTCTTCCTGTAAAAAGTTTAAAAAATCATTGTTAGAAAAATCTGGTTTTTGCTTAGTTAAGTTTGTAATCAGTTTTGCGCAAAAATCATTATCCTCGCTACTGTACCAACCAAGTATCTGGAACTGATAATTAGGCAGATTAGTTTGTGTTAATACATTGTCTTCGTCAAAAAAACCGAAAACACTTCGACAGTGGGGATAAAAGGCACCAAAAATGGGATCGCCATAGCCAATAGATGTTAGCTTATCAAAATAAGGTCCAGTATTATCGTCACTATTCCATTCAGAAAAATTCTGAGCATTTCCCATATAGCGAAAAGGAGTTTTTTGATCGTCGTATAAGATAGAATTTTTTGCGGTATAATCCTTAGAATTATCTGGAATAAAAAGCTTATCACTTTCCACTACCCATTGTTTTTCATTCACATATTCTCCGTTAGTTTTTATACAACGGGTGATTAACCAGCGATTAGGTACTATCGGTAAATCAACTGTATTATCTGCTTGAACGACTCCACGGCTCAGTGCATCAGGTATGGCCCAGTGAAGATGGATACCTTTTTCAAGTGATAGATTTGCATTCTGAAAAGGTTTGGTAGCGATAGATTCACTAAGGTAAGGTGTACCTGCATTTTTTGCCGTCCCATTTTCATAGTAAGGCAATTGCGTAAAATCTAGCATTTGTGGTAGAACAGATTGTCTCTCTTCTAAAAATAGAGCATCTATTTTGATTGGAACCATTAATATATTTATCATTACTCAGCTCCTTTTGTTTTAAATTTTACTCTTTCTGCACCTTCAATCATTTCGTAAGCAAATCCAGCCGAAGTAATTGTTGTTGATGAATTGGAATTTTGCAGGATATTACCAACCAATGATGTTATATCTATAACGCGATCATCATAATTTCTGAAAGGCACAGTGATATATGGACATTTAAGGTTGCTGTTGGTAGTTGGATTTCGTAATTCCTTTTGGCTGTTATCATCATCATCAACTCCGAAATGCAGTGATTCTGGCTTTTTAAAAATCTCTATCTGTGTAAGCGTTCCCTGAAATAAGCATAAAAGCAAATCAGTCGAGAGCCTTTTCATCATGAGTATTTTTAATTTTTCGCTATTTTCACTAATTGCATCTACTTGAAGCCCTGGCCAACCAGATACCACCTCGGAATGTAACAAAATGCCTGTTGTTTCATTATCCTGATTCAATATTTTTTGTAATTTATGTTCACTATCATACTCTTTTGTAGCTACTCTCCCTAAACTAAATGCACCGTCGTACAATGCACTTAACCATAGTTTATCAAGCACAAAAAAACGGATTGTTTCTTCTTCTAACATGCTTTTGTCTGGTACCAAATATTTGAAAGGCACACCACTTAATAATCGCATTTTTTTAAACCATGATTCAATGATTGGTGGAATAGCGACTTTATTATCTAATCTTTTATTCGTGAAAAAGTCCTTACCAATGAGAAGCTTTTTATCCTGATCGATCATTTTTTTTTGTTGTTCCTGTTGGCGTTTCCAGGAGTACATGGAAGATGCAAAATTATCACTCGCTAGTCCCAATAATCTTCCTAACTGCCAGGCTGCTGCATATGTTGTGTCAAACATGCCATTATTATTATCAAAAATCAGTAAGTCGTCTGAGCTTTTTGCAGGGATTGGCAATTGGTCAAGAATCAGCTGCTTATTTGGAGCAAGAGGACTGTGATACCAGGAAGCTGTTTTTTTTCCGCTTCGAAGATTGTGATACATAGGTACATATCCCATATCCAGATATTTTTCGACATTGGAATCAGTCTTGGCATCCAACCGAAGATTACAAATTGAACTCTGTACACCATTTTGATCTGTGTTCAGGTTACATAGAAGCCCCTTAAAACTCTGATCTTTTGTGAAGCAAGAAAACTGAAAGCTTGTAAGTGTCACAAGCCTGATTTTTCCATTAAAAATTGTTTTTCCATAGTCAAATCCTGTTGAATCAAAACAGTTTTCCAACGAAACAAGGTACGCAATACTTTTCCCGTTTTTTTTTGGTAACCGATTTGCAACAACAACAGCATATTCTTTTAATTCGATTTCCTCCTGTGGATCAATAGCGCGCACATGAGCAAGATAAGGGATTTCCGAGATATCAGGCATAACTTTTCTTAACAAATCTTCATCCACATCAATTACAGTTAATTTATCTGTATCTTTTTGAAAACTCTCTTTAGTGATATACGGAAGACTAGCTATCAGATCCTGAACGCTTATATTAGAAGAGGTTACAACCTCTTCCTCATAAAAGACCAGCAAAGCTAACCAGGGTAATTTCCTTTCTTCCTCATTTACCTGCCTTTCCCAGGGTAACGTACTGCGACACAACATTATATGTGGCATTACGTTAGAATGTTCTCCGGTACTATTATTTGGAGGAAAGACTTCATATATATTGTCATCTGACAATGAAAAACGGGGGCCATAAACCCAAAACAGAGACTTATAACTATAATCCTCCATCTGGACACCTTTTATAGTCACTGTTTGATTGATCGAAAGTTTATATTCACCATCTTCGAGTGCCGGAACATGTTTTTCTATAAACTGTAAATCGTAAGGTGCTGTACTTGCGCTACTGTCTGGCATTATATATTCTCCTGTAACTGCTCAGCTAAATTAAGGTGGATTCAACTCTGAAGTTCAACACAGTTAATTCCAGATCTAGCAAAATTTTTGCATCAGCTGGAACGCTGTTTTTAAGCCTAAAGGCTTTACGGGTCTAGAATTTAATTCTTGCATCATGTTGTAAACTTCCTTTTCATCACTGTTTTAAATAGGTGTTTTTATGGGTAGTACTGCCCTCTATCATAACGTTAGAATTATGTATTCAGTGAGCTATGTCCTGTAATATTATTTCACTAAAACTACATTCAATAGATTGGTATAGAGCTGCCCCTGTAAGTCTAAAGAATTATCAAGAGTTTCATTTTTGTTAACTGCATTCATAATGACTGCTCTTTGAGTTAGTGACTCTGGTTTAGTATTGATATCTGCAACTGCAACTTGTGTAGAGTCATATTCAATAATATCTCCCCAAAACGAATTTACCTGAAGAAAATTATCATAATCTTCATACGTCAAATCAGTACTACTAATAATTTTAGTTTCTCCACATGTAGGTTCATTAGCCGGTGTAATACTAAAACCTGCGAGAGTATTTTCAATAAATTGATTTCCTTTTATATCAGGAACCATCGTTGTTCCCCAAAGAGCAGTTGGAGATTTTTTTATGATTTTTTCTATCTTAAAATCTGTTTCACGACTATCCCAATCATCATTATTATTTCTCTGAATAATAACTTTATGGGTTGTACTAAAGTTATCTGCATTGATATTCATTGGTGCTATTCCAAAATTCTGTTGATCCATTACTGATGAAGTTTCACCAAAAAGTGTATTTTTTGTTGGTATAATTGAGTTAGTCTCTAATCTAAAAGTTTTAGCATTCATTACGCCAAGATCATTCATTACGTCAGGATCATTAATTTGGTCAGTATTTTGACAAATTAACCCTCCTGTAACACTAACGCTACATATTGAATCTTCATCTGGAAGAAAAGTAGATTTAAAATCGTCCCATTTAAGCGGCGGTAAAGTCGGCTCTGTAGTATCCCCAAAAGATATAGTGAACGAGATAATATAGATATCAACAGTTGCTTTACCTGAAAACTCCGGCCCCCAGAGTTGAATGTCGGCACCTACATCTATTGTTATTGTTTGGCTACCAAACAGATTAAAAGTATAGGAAGCTCCAACATCAATATGAAAATGGGTATTATAGTAATATGGCTTCCATGAAATTATGAAGTCTGCTCCAGCTGTAAACCACGCAGTAATTGGGCCACAGTTCCATGTCGCCTGCAAATGTCCGCCAGCCATTAATGCACATGGAGTTAATGCAAAATAGGTATCGCCCTTGAGGCTCAGGTTATGATCTACCTGCCAGTTAAATCCCAGAGAGGGTACCTGAGGATAATGAGCAGGTACTTTGTAATAAGGATTATAACCTCCCATAGTGACAACAAAATCTCCGGAATATTCACCACTAAACCATAAATAAAAAGCAAATCCTCCTGTCAGGTGACAATTACGTGAGAGTATATACGACCCCTGGGTAAGCACAGCTTCTACACTAAAAACACCATCTTGTGGCGCAATACGTGCTTCCAGATTCATCTGAATTTGTGCCAGTGGTGTTTTTTCTGATTCAGGCGGTATAATTAATGAAGACATGCCCAATATGTCTATTTCAAACCGATCTCCAAACTCTAAAACAAGCAAAGCAAATGAATCCAGCAATTTAAACGAAGTAAATTTTATGCCGGCAGCCCCAAAATACTCCCCAAGAGAAGGAGAAATATAGTCATCCATCAACTTCAGTTCTTGTGTCAAATTAGTATTCGTATTACCTGCAGCTACATCCATTGCAGTCGCAACTAAAGGAAATTCATTAACATCATAAATGGAAGGTAGTTTTAGATTACGATTATAACCAAATCCAGCAGCTAAGCCATTAACAAAAAAGAAAGGTGTTCCTCCTAGTGGTACGCCAAGTACCGCATAAATAAACATTGAAGCCATTAAATTGTTTATATTATCTGAATTGTTTTCTGTAGGATCAATGTATGAGCCAACAGCTGATAACATTAATGGCTCAATATCAATAGTTGCCAAACCATCAAATTCATCTCCATAATCAGTGGAGGAATAAAGTAAAGAACCTCCAATTTCAACTGGTCCATTTGTATAATCAATACCGATTCCATGAATACTGAATACTGGATCAAAATTATCAAGACTTGTACCAATTGAAAGGCCATCCATACTTAGCGACAGTCCACTTTCAGTTATTGCTGCAGATAAATAAATACTGAGTATATTATCTTCATAACTTACGCCAATTCTCTGAAAGTTAACTGGTCCAAGAATTTGCTGTATTGTAATCCAAACTACTCCATCACTATATCCAGAGCTGCCACTTGGAACTACTGGAGTACCATCTTGATTAGTAATGGGTGGATAATTAGCTGTAGTTGCCATTGGTTCACCAATGGGTAAAGATAGAGGTTTAGGGCTACTACCTAATTTTAACACTGCTGACAAGTTTACATATCCGGTTAAATCTCCCTGATCAGGTAATGTATGAACCCCCTGTTTTTGTAACATGGTGTTCAAACTAATTATCGTATTTTTAGCGATAGCACCTGATGAAATAATTACCTGTAGATTCTGTATTCCGACAGTTTCGTCAGTGGAAAGATTAGACTTTCCAACCAATGGAATATTGCTGGTAATATCAAGATCTATGTCCAGATCAAAGCCTAAAAGAAATGTAGAGCTGGTTGCCTGCTGACCTGCAGATACAGGTTCATACCACAGCAGTACAACATCCTTGAGATCTATTTTCAGGTTCGCTGGTACTAAAGTTGCAAGATCTGTGGAGATTTGAGTGACTATATTTTTCAGATTAATTTTTCTTTTATCTTCTGTATGGGTATAACTTCCCATAAGTAAAGTCATCGTATCATCTTCATCAAAAGTAATCGAAAATATCAGAATACTGATCGTGATTTTTCCAGTAAAATTTATCTCGTATATTTCACTTCCATTTTCATCATTTGTTTTTTGCAAATGTATATAAACAACAATATCGATAGTCTGTGCGTCAGGCTCATTGGTAAGTGCAAATTTTGACTCTAATGTGAATATGAATTCTTCAGTTGCTGTATTAAATTCAACGTCAATACTTTCAATAACAAGACTTGATATTGGAGTAGGAATACACCCTTCATCGACGCCAAAAAGGTCAACAAAATCGGAAATTAAATCGTCTATAGGAATTTCCTGACCAGTCCCGGTGCTTCCTTTAAAGTCCCAGCCCCCGTCTACAGCTGTTGAATAAATAGCAAAAAGTTTAACATCAACATTTGCAGTATTAAGTGTACATCCAAGGCCAAAAAGAGATGACAGGATTTGTCCAGTTGGATCAATCTTAATGAATAATTGCTTTAGTGTTAATGCTTCAAAGAAACTATCCGAGGGAAACATGCTCATGATGTTTTCGTCTTGATATGTAAGGCTTGTTACATCAAGAATTCCTAATTCATCTTTGCAATAATAATCCGGAATTATAAGAAACCAATAAGTGGTATCAACAGGCTTGTCGCTATCACCTTTAACATGATTTGGATTAATATTTTTTGGTTTTTGATATTTTACCGTTACAGGAGTTTGGGAGTATTCTGCATTTGTAATATTTATTTCAATTAAGAGGTTGTCACTGTTTTCTTTGGCTGTTGCAAAAAATGACAGATCAGATTTTATGAACTCAACAGTATCTTTATCGGAGATGAACCAGCTTGTATTATATTTACCTACTATTGTCAATGTGGAACTATCCAGGAGGATATTTACAGGAGTATCTCCGTCTTTTTCGATTACTATCTGAGAAGCTGGAAGTGTTGTTAGTACGCTTGTGAATTCGCAGAAATCGTCTGTCGTTAGAATTAAACGACCTTTCTCATCTCTTTCTATGGCTGTAGTGCATCGCGTATATAGTTCTTGTAAATTTTCTGTAGTACTCACAAGCTTTACTCCTTAAACTGGCAAAGACAGTTTAAATCTTTGCAGTGAATGTTGATGATCTTTAATTCGAACTCCTTTTATTTCATTCGTGACATTTCAAATTGCAATAAAACTATTTATTAGATAATTTTATAAATCCGGTTAATTTTTTTCCTGGTCTGAAAAACATTTAATATATCACCTATAGTAAGGAGTACAGTTTTTACTAATTTTATTATAACTTTATTGCCCTGCTCTATAATCAAAACCAGATAGTCAGTATAGGGCTGGTATTTAGGTAATTCTTCATTAAATATTACATCAAGTAAATTTGTTAGAAGGTTTTTAAAATCACCCAAATCAATATCAGTTATATTTTCTGTCACATTAGTTTTATTTAAAATTTCAGACGTATAAAAAGCAGTTGCATCCAACATAAGTTGAAACTCTAATCGCAACTCTTTACCTATAAACCCCTTGAGATAAATTTCACTAAGGCCTATCGATTGATTTTTCTCGTTAAAAGATTTTCCTTGATCATATACTCTTATACCCTTATCACACATAAAAGAATTAATAATAAATGGCATCCCTGCTAAATGATTTTTATGAGAATGGGAATTTATAAGAATATCGAATGGTTTTCTTTCTAGATGACAGCTATCAGTCATCGACGTGGGGGGAGCAGCTTCCATCACTGTTGGATCATGCAAAAGACTTTGATCTATGTAAGTGAATACATTCTGACCAAGTGAGTGGATAGCTCCTGCATCAATTAATATTGTTTGATGGTTTGAAGAATCGCACTTCCCAACATTAATATGATGGACTTTAAATACAGCATTATTAACATCAACCATCGCAATCCTCCTGAACTGACCTGGTTTAGCTGCAATAATATTTCTGTATTTCTTTAACTCAACGACTATGGACTGCAAGCCCATAGATTGTTTTAAAACAGAGTAAAATCTCTATTGCTTTTCATAAAGAATATTTTTTTCGTATCACTATCTATAGAATTACGATAGTGTTCTAAATTTTTATTGTCGTCCAATCTGTATTATCTATTATCCAAAAGCAAAAAACATTCTGGACATCAATAAAATAATAACGAACAGTACCTTTTCCTTTTTGAAACTTCAAATTAAATACATAGATCAGTTGAATGTTTTTGACCTAGATCATATATTAAGATAGCTTACCCACTTATCAAAGATAATATGTACCATAGACGTTATAAGAACTGCTAGATAATAATAAATGATATGTTTCAGCTAATTTCTACTGAATAGCTGCTAAGTCTTCTTTTATGCCTACAACTTATTGTTTTGAATGAGCCCATCCAGAAAGGAGCTATTCACTTGATAACCTTAAATGACTACTCACAGCACGTCACAGTAATACACAATTAATACCAGAATGACTGAGATGGTCTAATAGATTTGTACACTCCTGTTAAGGATAATTATTTAAAACTGGAGAGGTTAAATTCGTCAAAGGAGGCAATTTACAAACGAATTTAAATAGGACGCAGTCAGTCTGGTAGTCGACCAGGGTTATAAATGCACTGAAGCTGCGCGGAGTCTTGGAATCAATGCCGAAATTTTGGTTTGCTGGATCAAGGCATTCCGAGGTAATGGTAATTTTTTTACTATTTATTCTCCTAATGCATCAGGCTTTAGGGTGAAAAAATGTTTGAGCATCTTTATCTTTTTTCTTCATTTCCGTAAGTGTATTATTATGCCATGTCTTTATCTGGTTCGGTAAGCCTGGGTTAAGATAAGACTGGTCAAAGGAGTCAATACCAGACAAATCATTGAACACAGCCACATCGGTTCTACTTGAGCCCAATTTAATTTTATTATGCCAGTTGATAAATAAAGATATAAATGACGCCTTTCTCTTACCTAAATCTGTAGGTACTACATACCCGGAATTATACTTCAATTTTTTCTTTGATCTGCTTTCATCCTTTTGTGTTGATTTTTGATCTAGATAGGCAAGACCGGCTATTAATCCAATGCTTTCCCGTCCATATCCAAGTTGATTCCCACGGGTTATTTTCATATTTTGAAAACCAGAACCAGATAAAAGATCTATCGCATACGAACTAAGCCGTGTAGCGGGTTCCGGGAAATATATTTGGAAGATATCGCTAGAAGCGGCATCTCTTTTAGCCACTTCTGCCTTGAAATATACTTCTGCAAATTGTTTCAATGCAGTATCCCGCTCTATGTTATTTACAATCCCTTCATTTGTAAACGGTGCGTTAACACTTTCGTTATCTTTTACATCCTGCCAATTCCATTTGTAAACACCAGCTTCTGCTAACCAGGATCCATCTGTTTTTTTATTTTCATTTGCAGCAGTTCCCGTGTCTGTTGTAATCCCTGAAAAATCACTGTCTATTGTCTCCACCATAGTTCCATCTGAGGTGATATCCGGCCACAGTTTCGATTTACCTTCGCTAGCATACCATAATTTATAAGATTCAATTGCGGCAAACCTAAGGAAGGAATAATCTATCCCAGCTTGATCTCCTCCTCTGGGGACAAGAAATTGTCCTGATTGGAAAATACCTTTTAAATGAAGCCCCATCCTATGCCCCCCCACGTTATAATAAATCGGGGTCTTAACATTAACTTCATTCGCTTTAATAATCTCCTGGGGGGTTGATTTATTTTGTCCAGAGGTGACACCATTTCCATCTAAAGCATCCGCATCCGCTTTTTTGTTAGACAAGATCCAGACATAGGTTGTATTTGGAAGGTCATCAGCACTAATACCCACAGAGGTTGAAGCCCCTGAAATTCCTAATTTTAATCTGAAAAGCTGCATCACTCCAGCCCCATGTGCGAGGGAGTGTGTCTTTGACATTTTACCCAGGCTTCCATCATTTTTAGTTTGCAATGACTTTGCCACAATTACTTCAACCTCCTGTTTGAGTCCCTGATTATCGTTGACTTCCACCTTTCCTTGTAGCTGTTTCGTTACTTGTACCCAGCCTTGTTTTTGCTGTACTACGTGCCATCTATCATAGTGTAAGTGTTGATCTTGTCCAGACGCTAAATGAATATCTGTGCTTTTGGCATTAGCATGAGCTTGAAATTGAGCAGGTTTATTTGAGTTATAATGTACTTTCACGTCATCCATTGAGTAGCCAGAAAGGTTTTCAATTCCTCTCTTCAAATTGTCTGGTAGTCCGGTATTATTTCCTTTTTTCTGAATCGGTAACGAAGAAGAATAGTTGGTTTGTAACTGCTGTTTTCTTCGTGCTATAGTTTCAGGTCTATTATCCACAAACCCAAAACCTTCTTTTGCTTTACCTTTTTTCTGAGTTACAGAATTCGCAACCGCCCTACTTTTATTCTCTTTCGATTTCGCTACTTGTGCATACATATCTCAAACCTTTTAATTTTTAATCCATTGTTATTTGCTTTTCTTTATTGCTTGTAACAATGAGGCTTTAACACGTTCTCAATGGGTTTTAGGTTTTGTTAAGGACTACTTAGATGGTCAGTTTGTCTTCACCTCAAAACGCTTAGAATCGCGTTGTAATTACTATTTACAAAGTCCTGAACTGCGGGTGGAAGCTCACTGAACTTTTTCTTCCCACGTTGCCCAGATACCGCGTCACCAATAGTCCCCTCACTGCCTTTGAAGAAGAAGTGCTTTTTGCTGGTTCTATTCTTGTTCTTGCGAGTTGAATCCGGATAGTCCTCACACGTTACGTGTGCAGGATCAGTTGTCATATTCAAGTGATAAGTGAGACCACCTTGCTGCCATTGCGGCATGTTAGCACTCGCTACCACGTCAATTCCAGCAATGAGTACCCTCTGAACAACTCCGGTAGATATAAAATCTTGCAAACGTCTCTGGATCGCAGTGTCAGTCCGATTATCCACAAAACCAAAACCTTGCTGCCCACTACTTTTCTTCTGAGTAACAGAATTAGCAACCGTCCTACTTTTATTCTCTTTTGATTTCTCTACTTGTGCATACATATCTCAACCCTTTTAATTTTATCAGCAGATGTTACAGGCTTTCATCAATTGTCTATAACAAAGTAACTATCAACTACCAGTGCATTTCATTTCCACTGCATCCTTACAGATTAGTTCACATATCCCACCAAATCAGCGCTACATGTATCCCGTTTCAAACATCCCTATCATCAAAAGTGATTTCAAATTGCGAAATCCTTTTGATGTTATAAGGCTGTAAATCTCCGTTGTTTTCGAACTGCCATATCCTGACAACACCTGAATTGACCTGAGATCTATTCCCCTTTCCAACCAATGATTCGTAAAGCTATGCTTCAAG
>JBNKMF010000092.1:0-20089 GCA_050292965.1 Gammaproteobacteria bacterium
AGGATGGCTTGTTGAATGCTTACACCCTTATGATCAAGGGCCCGAAGGGATACTTTCCTCCTGGCGGTGACTACTACTACGGAGTGTTCAATGTCAATGGCACGGTAAAAAGCAGCAATGGTAAATCGCAGGAAGGTCGCCTGGAAGAGTGCGGCGCATGTCACAGGAGTGAAAGAGCCGATATGGGATTTCTCTTTGGTGTACCGACTGTCTACCGGAATTCAATCTGGAAATAGGGAGGTGGCCAGATCCGTTTTTTCGTACATTTTATGAAGCTCATACATTTTCAAGTTTTAATTGTCACTTTCGGCCGCTTTCTCCTGGGGTAACAAGCCTGGCAAATAGGACAAACTGTGCCATCGCAACCCCGGGCGGAGCAGAATACACGTCCGTAATAAATAATTTGTAAGTGCAGATCGTTCCATTTTTCCTTGGGGAACAAGCCTTTATGAGTAAAAGGGGAGTAAAAGGGGTCGGTGGGATTAAATTTTAACTACATTGCTGATGTTAATGATTTAAAGAGTTGAGTTAATAATGGAGAAAGATATGCCAAGGAAAACGAGGCAATATATACCGGGTTATCCGTATCATTTAGTGCAGCGTGGAAACAACCGAGAGGCCTGTTTTCTGGAGCCGGAGAACTATCAGTATTATTTGGAGTTATGGCAGGAGTGTAGTAAACGATATGGTGTAATAGTGCATGCTTACTGTCTGATGACGTAATAACTGCAAAATAACTGGGGGCAAAAATAACTGGGGTCAGATACACGTGATATTTAATTTTATCTACACCCAGCAATTCCAGTTAGTTTTGTCCCCTGTATTTCTAGAAAAAAGTGGTGGATAATTTAATTTGTATCTGACTGGAAGCGGCTAATGGGTGACCCCAGTTATTTCAAAGAAAGCGCGGGCTATGCTGCATGACCCTATGATTTCAAAGACTGAAGTCGCCAGGCATTTTGGTGTAACCAGGGCAACGCTGAATAAAGCGCTAGCCGAATTTGCTTAAGCTTGGCACCTTTGCTTTTCATTCGAGCCTTTACTTGGGACGCAAAAACATTAGCTTTAAAACGGGCGTTTTCTGGTGATACTTCACCCTTTAGCGGAGTCATTTGTTTTTCCAGATCAAGCATCGGTTTCGTCGTCTTGTTCTTCATCTTCGCATATTTCCTCTATAGTTTTTTGGGTACCTGAAGCAAGATAATCAGGCTCATTGACATTATCAGAAATCTCTTTGAGTTCACGGCTTCTACGCTTGGCAAACTCTTCAATTTCTTCCTGTGTCCAGCCTTTTTTCTGTCTGGCTTCGGCTAGTCGTTTTATATTGTCATTGTCAGTGATCACAACATATCCCTAGTTAGGTAGTCGCCTTTAATAACGTATTTATAACCATATCTTTCATAAAAGGCTTTTACCGTATCGTTTACGGGATTCATAATTCTAATGTGGTTGGCATTAATCATCCGTAAGCTGTGGGACGCTGCATCGCATAGCGGCGAGCGCCCCACACGAGCGAATTGGTATGTACTATTTGCATTCTATTGTCAGATTGCGTTGGGGTGCCGCAATAATTGAACCGTTAATAGGGACGGCAACGGTTGAATTATCTTGCCCCACGATATTGTAACCATTCGGACAAACTTCCCCGGCTTTTTGATAACACATTTCAAGTGTGCGCCCCATTCCACTACACCTCATAGTGTATCCCTGATTACCATTTGGACCTTTGAGTGGAATAGGATCAATAGTGGCACATGAGCTAAGGGAAAGTAAAATTGACGCTAACGGAATTAATTTGTAATTCATTTGTATTGTCCCTTTTGTGCATAACAGTTATATTAAGTGGACCCTATGTCTCGATATACATTTTTGTTGCTCCTTTATAACACCGTAAGCTCCTTAGAATCAATGAGATAGAGAATCATTGTCACTCTATATATCTATAATAAGTCGTGACAACGAAAATCATGCGATATCTTTCCCGATAAGGGATGTACTCAATGTCAGCATTGGCACCAACCTGCCTTTTTGCACTGAACAACGCGAACGTCGGCTTTTGGCACGTCAGAGACATTTGTACTTTGCTCAAACGAATGACCGCTTTATCAACCACTCTGACAGTTACGCCGAACAACCGAGTGGCGTCTATCAAGAGACCGGGAACCTACAGGCCTATAGATTCCCGACCAGATTAAGTCAAGCTTCGGTCTTTTCAGCCATCTCCAAGGCATCATCGACTTCTATTCCCAGGTATCGTACGGTGCTTTCCAGTAAGGTATGTCCCAGTAATAATTGCACAGCTCTCAGGTTCTTCGTGCGCCGGTAAATGAGTGCAGCCTTAGTTCTTCGCATTGAGTGCGTTCCGTATGCTGCCGGATCGAGCCCAATTGTGGATACCCATTGCTCAACTATTCGTGCATATTGCCTCGTAGAAATGTGTTCTGAGTCCTTGAGCCGACTTTTAAACAGATAATCACTATCTTTGAGATTTTGTGTTTTTATCAGCCTTGCCACTGAATTACGAGTCGATTCAGTGATTTCAAACTGGACGGGTTGTTGGGTCTTCTGCTGCATCACCTTTGCCCGACTGGATACATTACCACCATGACTAATATCCAGAACCCTCATCTTTACAAGATCACAACCTCTAAGCTTACTATCGATGGCCAGGTTGAATAAGGCCAAATCACGGATTTTATTGGCTATCTCAAGCCTAATCCGTATTGCCCAGATTTCCTTTAATTTAAGCGGTGGCTTCTGTCCAACTAGTTTGCCCTTATTCCAGGGGATATAACCGCAATCCTTTTGATTTGTATCGTTCATACCGATTCCTCCGTTGTTGGATGGAATCTAAGTATGATCCAGCTTTCGCTATAGCAGTCATTACCACAGTACGGACTAGCGGGGGCATTTGAACAGAAACTTACGGTTTCGCCCTCGCAGACCCACCTCAAACCGTAAATTCCTGCATGAAATTCACCTGCCTTTGTCCGCCTCAATGTACTTGTAGAGAGTGGGCTTTGAAATCCCCATCATTTCGCAGATCTGATCAACCGTATGCTTCTTCTCGTCGTAAGTCCTAATGGGCGACCCGGTCATAGCAATATTATCTTTCCGAAGTAAGTGAGGGGTAAACCTCTAAACAATTTTTCTCTCGAGCCCTGTATTGGTCGTATAAGAATGTAAATGCTGGATCAGTTGATCCCTCCGTTCAGATTCCTGAAACGTCACAGAAAACATAATTGCTTGTGTACCACGATCCCAAACTAAATAGCGAGTTATCGAATTGATCATGCTCTAAATAACCAGAGTGCGGTGAGTGATTATTAAATGAAGCAAAATAGTCCCTTGTCCCACTATAGCTCGTAGAGCCACTATTTTTAGCCCAAGCGTGAACTTTTGTATCAAAACCCGTCCCAGAAATGAAAGCGTTCATGTCGTTGCCAGCACTGTAATAGGCTTCCAAATCAATCCAGTCAGCTTGTATCGCACCTGTACCAAACTCATCTATACAGGCTTGGTCATAATTTGCCCCATACGTCACCAGATTTGAAGTAATAGCATAACCATCGTAACCAACTGAATTGTTGTCTCCTCCTTCTTTTATTGACCCAGAGATTTGAACATTATCTACCCTGATAGGAGACCACGAATCGCCGTAATCTGCAGGGCCATAATAGCCTATTCCCATATAACTAAGGTTTTGAGGTATAAAAGTAATGTCAGATACTTCGTGAATAATCGCATTATCCGATAAGCGGGTAACAGTAATACTTGCTGTATCATTGCCACTCAGTTCTATACGGATACCGTACCAAACGTCATCACTTATTGTAGGAGTATAAGTTCTATTTCCTACGCTATCTATGATACCGATTTTCTTATAGTAATTATCAGAGTAGGCATTAAACAAATAGAATGAATTAATATTATTCTGATCTCTTAGGTCAATTGGCTCATTATTAAAAAATCTAACACCCGGATAAGTTCCCCAGTCTTGATATTCAAACATGACATCGAATTGAATTACCGCCGGTTTTGACGTATCTACTTCAGGAAAAGAAGGTGAATATGCCCAATACTCATCGTTCAAGTTATCACGAGTCTGTACATAATAATTTTCTTGAGTAGCATCCCAATAGGCATACGTGGATGATAAAGACGTAAAATTTGGATCGGTAGAGAAATCTTCAGAAAAAATAGTACTTGCCGGAGAACTATCAGTAGTAGACTTTGACACGATAATAGTAATTTGATCAGATATTGACGTATTGTCATCATAAGTGATTGTAAATGTTACGGTAAATATACCTTCGGTATTAAAAATGTGGACTGCAACTTCATCCATATTTGAGTATGTAGTCCCATCACCAAAATCCCATTGGGCTTTCGTAATGTCTCCATAAACAGTATTGTAAGTTGCCGCAAATCGAACTTCAGTTCCCAGCTCAATATCACGCGCACTCTCTATGGGTAAATATATTTTTGTTGTTGGATTATCTGGATTATAGTGCAATGATGCATAATCAAAGAATGCAGAAACACAACTTGCACCATCAACAAAACAAATGTGACTATCAATAATTGCAGCCGAAGCATCTAAGGCTTTATTATCTGTAACAGCTGCTGCTGTAGATACAATTGCAGACGAACAACTAGCGGCTACAAGCCCTGTTGCACCAATAGCTAGAACCCCTGATGTACCAAATGTGAAAGGTATTGAAGTCCACGCCCCAACAGCAAAAGCGCCTGCACCAACACAACTAGCAATGTTCATTGCCGAACCCATGAAGTCATAGAATCGCCCCGGATTATTCCATATAGGGTTGTCAATTTTAGCCGCTACTGTTCTTGAAAGATCGCTGTTGTCAATTTCATTATATAAATCTAGAAGTTCTTGTATGTTTGACTTTGGAAAACTTATTGTCGTCGAAGAATTTATTATTCGATCATTTACATCATATTCTGAAATATCTACCGTAGACTCCGTCCAATTCGTAAATATAATGTATTCACCATTTGAAGAAGTTATTTTCTTGGGTAATCCACTTTCTGAATCGATAATTAAAGACAATCTATAGGTGAGGTTATTGACGGTCTTCTCAAAGACAATGCTGTCTAGCAAAGTGATTTTACCAGACTCTCTTTGACCTAATGCGTAGAGCCTTTCATCTGATCCATCTATCGTTATTCCTGCTAACAAATTAGTTGAATTAATATCACCTGAGACTTCAATTAATTGTAAATTTGATTCAGGAACTGCATTTTCAAAATTAAAAGAAACTGGAATATTATCAGGATCAATTTTTTCGTAGTCACCATCATTTCCACTGCCACCACCACAAGAAGCCAATACTAGAGTGAAAAAAAACAAACCTAATGGTAAAAAAAATGAACGGATAGTTAACATGACTCAGACCTTATTTCAATGAGTTATTATTACGAAGTCTCTACTTCGAGCCCAACCGCAAGACTATACATCAACTCTTCTTATTATCGTGATATATGTCACATTATGAATTTGGCGAAATGGAATTTGGGGACACATTACTTAATTATTTTAGAAAATATCAAGGGGTCGTGATTATTGAATTTTCAACGTTAAAGGGGCGGTTGTATATAAGAACTCCTCTCAACTTAAGGGGGGCGCACACCAGAGACAATCACTCATTAACCTGGAATGACCGCTTCCGCTATTACAGGAGGAAGGTAATAATTCTCCGGTATTACTAGTAGCTTTCAATGGTGAAGCATCCATAGATAAAAAATTATCAAAAGTCATTAAAATTATGATTAAAATTATGATTAAAATTGTAAAAGGTTGTTGAAATAATGCTAACACAAACATTAAGTCGCTCTCTGGGATGCTTCGCTCATACCTCGCTCCGCAACCCTTATGTTGTTGTTAGTCAATGACCTCTTCGGGTCGATAGCAGGCATACAAATCAATTTCTTGAAAGACCGCTATCTTATTCAGAATGTTGGAAAGCTATTTTTGAGTAAGTCCCTTATGGTTTATCGATGCAAAATAATCCGGCGCATAATACCTGATTATTATGATGTGGTTAGTTCCGTTGGATCCGGGTCTATTAGGGGGTAAAAAAAGCCCCTCAATAGAGGGGCGTTATGGTTACAGCTCTTTCTCGTATTCCACATCAGGTTCATGCATATACTCTGGCCCATATTCTGAAAACTTGATGAGTCTCATGGCTCGCTGTCCATCGAAATCTATGACCCTCAGATCGTCGGTTTCATGCAGATCCTGCGATGCTATGTTGTAATGATTGCCGTAGCGTTCCTTAACCACTTCGAGTGGTATTTCATGCGCGATAAATTTAAAAATTCCTTTAGCGGCCAGTTTCTCCAGGAATACCCTGTCTTCAACCGATGAGTGTGAGCTGAGTACCAGTAGGGGGCCAGTTCCGGTAAAAAGTAAAAATGTTTTCATAGCCTTTCTCCTATAGTAATGGTGCAATTACAAGACTAACAATTGCCATGACATTGATCAGAATGTTCATTGCGGGTCCGGAGGTATCCTTGAAGGGGTCGCCCACAGTATCTCCTACGACGGCTGCTTTATGACTGTTTGATCCCTTACCGCCATGATTGCCTTTTTCAATGTATTTCTTGGCGTTATCCCAGGCACCACCGGCATTTGCCATGGTCAGTGCCAGTAGCACACAGGCTAACAGCGCGCCGCCTAACATACCACCCAGACTTTCTGGCCCAAGGCCAAAACCCACCAGAAAAGGCATGCCGACTGCGATTACACCTGGGATAATCATGCGCTTGAGCGCGGCTGTAGTGGCGATATCAACACACCTGGCTGTATCTGGGTCAGCAGTGCCTTCCAGTAGACCTGGAATTTCACGGAACTGGCGACGGATTTCCTTAATCATGTCGAATGCTGCATCACCTACTGCATTCATGGTGATAGAAGCAATCAGGAAGGGAATCAGTCCACCGATAAACATTCCAATCAAAACAGAGGGGGATGACAGTTGAAGCGAAAAATCTGGATTGTGGACCATAACGGTTTGTCCAAAGGCCGAGATGATTGCCAGCGCCGCTAGCGCCGCAGCACCGATGGCAAAACCTTTACCTATAGCCGCAGTGGTATTACCCAGTTCATCCAGTGAATCTGTAATCTTGCGCGTTTCTTCACCCAGTCCACCCATTTCAGCGATACCGCCGGCGTTATCTGCAACCGGGCCGTAGGCATCGATAGCCATAGTAATACCGACGGTGGATAACATACCCACCGCAGCAATACCTACGCCATACAGACCTGCCAGTTCGGTAGAAACCCAGATAATGCCGCAGATAGATAATATAGGTATTACAACAGATTCCATGCCTATAGCCAGTCCGCTAATCATGACGGTAGCAGGGCCGGTATCGCCCGCTGCAGCTATAGTTTGCACTGGTTTTCCCGCAGTGTAGTACTCGGTAACCAGGCCGATGATCATGCCGCCAACAGCGCCACTTAATACCGCTGCCCAAACCTTCCAGGTGATATCCATAGAAGTCACTAGCAATAATGCAGTGATGATAAAGATAATGGTTGCGCCAATGGTGCCAGAGCGTAAAGCCACCTCGGGTGCTTTGGAGGAAAACTTTTTAACTATGAATATGCCGATCATAGAGCAAATGATTCCGAGTGAAGAGAGTGCCAGTGGTAGAAACATCAGGTTTTCCTGATTTCCACCCAGTAAGTCGATAGCGGCTGCTGACATGGTAGCTGCCATGGCAATGGTGGCGATCATCGCTCCACAATAAGATTCAAAAATATCTGAACCCATACCGGCAACATCACCTACGTTGTCACCCACGTTATCAGCGATTACGCCGGGGTTTCTTGGGTCATCCTCTGGGATGCCAGCTTCAATCTTACCCACCAGATCTGCACCTACATCAGCTGATTTGGTAAAGATACCACCACCTACGCGAGAAAATAGAGCTACAGTAGAGGCGCCCATACCAAATCCTTCTATAGCGTGTATGCCATGCAGATCACCAGCGAGAAAATAATATAGCGTACCGAGACCAATTAAACCAAGTGATGCGACAGCCAGGCCCATAATAGAACCGCCAAAAAAAGCCACGGTGAGGGCCTGAGCAGGGCCGTCTTCATGCGCAGCGGTGGTAGTACGCACGTTGGCCCTGGTTGCTGTGTACATGCCAATAAAACCAGCAATACCTGAAGAGGCCGCGCCGACGATAAATGAAATAGCAGTAAGATGACCTAGCAATACCCATAGAATGACGATTAATGCCAATGAAAATAGAGAAAGCATTTTATATTCACGAGCCATGAAAACCATGGCTCCGACATGGATCTCATGCCCAATTTTGGCGATTTTTTCCTCGCCTTCGCTGTAACGCATAATTATTCGAAAAATAAAAAATGCAGCTACCAGTCCCAGTAATCCGAGTGCTGGTGGTATGAGGTGACTCATGTAAAAAATCCTCTTTGTTAATACATAAATTAAAAAAATCTGAATCTACATACTGCTGTTGTATGGGGCTTCGGATTGATAAGTAAATGCCGGAAAGTGCTCTTTATTTATTTGCTTCGGGGCGTTTTTCGAAGGCAATTAGCTATAAGAGAAATCGATTGGCGCATCAATTATAATTATTGAAATTAAGGGGGCAAGCTGATATCAAAAAGCTTGAATAAGGGAGGTGCGAGATATTGATTCAGATGTGTAAATATTCGGCTAAAAAATCTTAGCTTTGATGGAAAAATTACATGGTGGTAATCTGGTGTTTATATAAGCTGTTGATTATTAAACTATAATGAAGAGAGGTTTAGTGTCTCAACTCCGGTGACTCAATATATTCAGAAGTGCAGTGTCATGGTTGTCAAATACTTAGTATTGAGAAAAAATATTAAAATTTGAACGTGTAAAGCTAAGCAATAGGCAGTATCTATCTTAACTACCCCTACTGATGATATTCGTCATCAGCAGGGGAATTGAGACAAACTATCAGGCTGTGTATGAGTGTTATGGGGTGATAAGAATCGAAGCTGTGATGTTACTTAGAATCATATCAATCTGAGAGATGTCGGTTATCTGAGTGAGATCGATGCCGTCGAACCAGTCATGATAGGGTAATTGCAGAGTTACACTGTGGTTCAGTTGGTTACTATTTAATTGCATTGGTACGCCAAACAGTCGACGTACAGGCAGCAGGCTTTTACCACTATCAATTTCAAAACTTACCCAGTCGGTTGCATTATCTGCCAGGTATTCACCCTGCACATAAAACGACAGGCCAATCATGTCAGGAGTGATTGGCAGGCTGACGGTGTCGGCATCAGCTTTCAGAAGCTCGGTAGTCAGTCCGCAGTAATCGTTGGCTGGAGGAGCAATGGAACCCAGGGTAATTGACTGCGATTCAACGCCTGTCAGGTCAACGACATGCGGCACGCCAAGTGTCAGGGGACTGGCGACAGCGTGTGCCTGAGCACTTCCAATAAACCAGTCAAGCCATGATGCAGCGGAGGTGAAGCTAGCATCGCTACAATCCGTTTCCAGTGTCAAACTCCATATCACTAGATAACCTGCTTTGATACGAATAGAACGATTTTCACTATTGTCGAATTGTTTGATTCCTGCGGATTGGGGCATAGGTTGTCCCGACCCATCTTCAACCGGCTTCAGTTCTACCTTAAAGGATACATCGGTACCTTCACTGCTTGAGCTGCTTCCACCACCGCAGGCAACAAGCAGGCTTAGCATAACTAGAATGGTAAGTATTTTGTGTTTAGAAATCATAAGTCATTCCGATGCGATAAATGTTGTTTTCCTGCTGTTGTCCATTGAGATGATCAATTGTTGGCAATTGCACACTGCCGTGCAGAATCAAATCAGGCGCAATAGTCAGAACGATTCCTGGAGATAGAAAAGCGATAAACCCACCTGAGTTTTCTTCGCGCACATCGGCATAGCTGTCACGACCACTCCAGCGTAGGTCGGCTCCCAGGCGTAGCGCAAGCTGATAATTAATGGCATATTGCACAGTGGAAGACAGTTTGATTGAAGAGCCATACTCGAACTGACCGTATCCTTCATCCAGTCCAATACTCAATTGACTGTTGTTATACACCATCCACGGAAAATTAAAAAAACCGTGCCATAGTCCAATGTTGGCAAGCCAGAGTCCGCCACCAGGTTGTACATCGATATCAAGCGGTATGCCTGCCCTTGTTTCTTCATCAGCAAGGGGTAGACGTAAGCCACCCTGTAAACCAATCAGATGTCTGGGTCTGTGTGGTTGGTCCTGCCACAGGTAGTAGCGTATATCGACATCTACATCACCCATTGCATCAGTGCTTTGCCGTGCCAGGTTGCTCTGGGTGGATTGCTTACTGGTCCAGGGTAACCGTACACCGACAGCCCAGTTTTCGTCAGGCCAGTAACTGACTCCCAGGGTTGTGCGCTGTTCATCAGTTTCAGTGCGATCTACTCCTGTGGTTCCACTGCTTTCACTTCGATCGAGATAATCTAGCGAAAGGCGTAAGCGCCCGCTGAAAGGCTTCTCGGCTCCCATGGTGGTTAAGGTTGGGTCACCGCATAAGCAGGTAGCGCAGGAATATGCAGGGCCGCTAAGCAGAGTGAATATGAATACTGATAATAGTGCCAGAGAGGTGTTTAAGTATTTCATAACGATTCCTCAGGGACACTGATCATGCATAGGGATATTACCGAAAGGATCACTTAAGTCTGGGTTGCAGATAAATTCCCAGTCCGTCAGGCTGTCGAAAAATGCCAGCATGTCGAGCTTTTCCTGTTCTGTCAGTAAAAATCCCTGCAACAGACTGGATTGAAAAGGATTTAACGCACCATCACCTGCGTAAGGGCCTGTTTCAATAAGGCGTCCACCACGTGCATAGTTGTCAACGATGACACTTTCCAGGGTGTCAAAACTGCCGTCATGCATATAAGGTGCAGTCAGCGCAATATTGCGTAAAGTAGGTGCACGAAACTTACCCATATCCTCGTCTTTCTGGGTAAACTCCCATAAGCCGGTATTGTTCATCGGGTAAGCGCCGGTTCCCCCAATGTTATAAATACCATTATTCTGAAACTCGACCTGGGTAAATTGCGAGCCTTCGTGGTCTACGGTCTGGCTGAAGTTAAACCCCCCGTGGCAATGAAAACATTCCAGTCGTTCACTAAAGAATAAATCCATGCCATTTTTAGCCGAGGCCGTTAATGCGGTTCTGTCCCCACGACTAAAACGGTCGAATGGTGCATTGCCTGAAATGAGAGTGCGCTCAAAGCTGGCGATAGCTTTTTCGATATTGGCGATATTTATCGGGTCAGGGTCATCCGGAAAAGCGGCAGTAAACAATTGCTGGTAACTGCTATCGTTAACAAAGCGTTGCAACAGGGTGTCTTCATTGTCCGCCCAGCCCAGTTCGATTGGGGTTTCGTTAAACAGAACGCCGGATGACTGGCCTTCCAGAGTTACAAAGTTGGGATTGGCCCAGTTAAACACAGAGTTATAGGCAACATTGGTCAGGGTCAGTGAATTGCGTGGGTGTATCTGGTCTACTGTGACCCCGACAGCGGTTTCGAGATTGTCGGTAAAGCCACGGCGCTGCTCATGACAGTCACCACAGGATTTGGTTTGGGTAATTGACATGCGACGGTCATAAAATAAAAAGCGTCCTAGTTCGACACGCGCATCAGACATGGGGTTGTCTGCAGGCACTCTGGGTACAGGGAAATCAGATGGTAATTTCCACTGATAGCTGGTTTCGGTGCTGTCGCTGCCACCACCGCAGCCCTGAATTAACACACTGCATGTTAACAATAGTGGCAAGGTTATTTTCTGGAACATAAAGGATTCACCCGGTTAATTCAGGCTTCCCTGCCTAATATGATCTCCCTGTTTTTGATGTGACGAGGATTTGTTTACATGGTTTCCAGGTTGAACATGGCCTGCTGCTGTTTAGGGTAGCTAGTTTCGCTGGTACCATCCTTATATACAAAGTCCAGACCCATGCGCGGAAACAGGCCCTGGCACTCTGGATCATTGTTGCCCGACATACAACCAGCCGCAGTATTAGCGGTCACCTGCGTGATATCGGTACTCTGGAACAAGGATGCCAAATCAATAGTTATCTGTTTACTGTCGATGTCGAAAGTATCCAGGCAGATCTGAGGCAGGTTTGCATAGGTACAGGCTGTGGTGGGTGCTTCTACTGCCGAGTTACTGACACAGCCGGTGCTTCCGAGATGCAGGTTGAACTTGACTGCAGCACTAGCAGGATCACCAACGCCGTCTATACGTACAAACTTGTGGCCCGATTGCCACTTCCACATCATGCCGGAAGCATTCAGTGGTGATGGAGAGTTAGCACTATTTAAGTGATTCAGCTCGAAGGGTACACCTACATCAAAACAGACTTCTGAAATAGTGCCGGAGTCTGGTGTAGTGAAACTACCTGCAATGCTGGTATTGGTTTCAGGGGTTGCGAAGGTTTCAAAATCCAGCAGAGCTACATTCTTGTACTGCCAGACACCATCTTGATCCAGTGTTACTGGTACCTCTTCCGCTGTGTCGGTTTTCAGAATGACATTGCTGATAAACATGCGAAAATCATCAATTCTGAATTCACGGGTTGCGGCACTTGAGCCTGCTCCAATATCGGAATAAGTAGTTTCACTAACAAAATCGGCACTGCCAACTTTAGCTGAAAAATTAACAACTGCATCGACAGTCTGTGGGTCGTTATTGCTGTCGCTGCATGCGCCAAGCAGGGTGGTCAGAGCAATTGTCGCCAATGATAAATTTATAGTTTTCATTTGTTATTCCATGGTTAATAGATGATGCCATGGTAAAAATGCTACCTATATTTACAATGCGTCAAATTGTCGCAGCTCTGATAAGCCCAGTCACCTGGGAGTCAGGTTTTGCTGGTGGTTAGAATTTGTTAGTGGAATAGATCTGTAGGAATTAGCTTTGTAAGTATCTGTTTTATAGCGTGTATAAATATTTAATTAAATAGTTATATATTGGTGATGACAGTGAAAATAAATAAATGAGCCATAGTAACGGGTTATCTGCTTAAGTTTTTTCCTTAGCGAATATACATTTTATTCTACCTGTGTTTGCTATTTTTCCTCATGTGTTAGGAAAATAAATTTTGTCAAAAATCAGACGTTTTCCCTGTTGAAGCTTTTCTTCAGGAGGTAATACATCCATGCTCGGCCACAATCCACTTGTAATGGTCTCAGCATAGTCTTTTAATCCCGCCTGGTTCATAGTTTGGTGACAGTGGTGATGGTCGTAGCCTAATCGCTGCCAACTAATTTTTAATTGAGTTTGCTGTGGTTGCATTAGCATAAACCAGCCTTCGACTGTCCCATCGTTAGCGGGTAATCCAATGACACCTGCATTTAACCATAGCCTGTCATCGATTTGCTGTCCGAAGGGCAAGCCGCAATGCCCCCCTATCATGATATCTGTTTGGGCCTGAAGTAGTTGCTGACGCTTAATTTCTATATCGCTTGAAGCAAAGATAAACTGATTGATCTGATTGAAGCCACCATGAATGACACAGCAACTGTGTCCGTGTATTGAAAAACGAATAGTTCTGGGTAAAGCTTTCATCCAAAGGCGCGTTGACTCGCTTACCTGCGATTGAGCATAGCGATACCAGCCTTCAGAAAGCGTTGAACACAGCATACCTTCTTCAAATCCACAGCCGCAGTCGTTGCTGTTTTCTGCCAACGATTCTTCACAATTACCCATAACGACATGAATGCTCGATTTTTTTATCAGGTTACTGGTCTGCTCTGGTTCGGCGGCATAGGCAACAATATCTCCTGTGCAGATTATGCGTTCTGGTGGGATTGATAGCCTTTCTGTTTCCTTCAACATCGCCTGCGTAGCGCTCAGGTTACTATAGGGACCACCAAAAATCAGAACGGGAGAATCAAATTCGCCCAGATTAAGAGTTGTTGGAGTGTTCATGTCCTGCCACTGCAAAAGAGCCTGATTATTATGCTTGTCATGATGTGAGCCGCTCCTGTGCGGGTACTTGCTAAATCAACATGTTTTGTGACCAGTGATTTAAAGATTGGTTTCTTTTATAGGCATATCTATGATTTGAATGGAAATTTTGACGAATTAGGTTCCAATCAATCCGGGGTAAAGCTATGCTTCGAGGGTTTATCACTTGGGTGAACCGCTCACCCGAACAGGTCTATGGACATACAGGTTAGTGAACTTATCGTCCGGTTTCTCGAAAACCTGGGCATAGACACCATCTTCGGCATGCCGGGGGCACATATTCTGCCGGTTTACGATCAACTCTATCATTCAAAAATAAAATCTGTGCTGGCTAAACATGAGCAAGGGGCAGCCTTTATGGCAGGTGGCTATGCTCGTGCAACGGGTGGCATAGGTGCCTGTATTGCTACTGCGGGGCCGGGTGCCAGTAACCTGATTACCGGGATAGCCAACGCCTATGCTGATAAGCAACCTGTTATAGCGATAACTGGAGAAGCACCCACACATATCTTTGGCAGAGGGGGGCTTCAGGAAAGTTCTGGTGAAGGAGGTAGTGTTGATCAGACGGCTATTTTTTCAGGGGTTACCCGCTATCACAAACTGATTGAGCGTACCGATTATCTGGCTAATGTGCTGAACCAGGCGGCCAGGCAATTACTGGCAGAAACCCCGGGGCCAGTGGTATTAAGTATTCCCTTTAATGTGCAAACTGAAACGGTGGATGCCAGCATCCTCGATCAATTACCGAGTTTTACACATCCACCTAAAAGACATATTTCTCAATGCGACGTTGATGAGAGTGTTGAGTTTATACGTCAGTCCAGGTATCCAGTACTGGTAGCCGGATTCGGCTGCCTGCAGTCAAAGGATGCACGAGAGGCGTTAAAAAACCTGAGCCAGAATCTTAATATTCCTGTAACAACCAGTCTTAAGGGAAAAGGTGCCATAGATGAGCGTTCGCCATTGTCGCTCGGTAGTCTAGGTGTAACTTCCAGCGGTTATGCTTTGCAATATATAAAAGAAAAAGCGGATTTGATTATTTTACTGGGCGCTGGTTTTAACGAACGAACTAGCTATGTATGGAATACAGATTTGACCGTTGACCGGAAAATTATCCAGGTCGACCAAAATGCACAACAACTTGAAAAGGTGCTTAAAGCAGACCTTGCAGTACAGTCTGATCTAAAGGTCTACCTGCAGGCACTGGATAAAACCTGTAAATCCCGCGCAATTGCGGCTAAATCATTACCTGATTTAAACGGCTTTAGAAAACAGATCGATGATGAGGTTAAAGCAGACTCAATGGAAATATTCGATGTTAAATTTGATCTGATAAAAGCCTTTTATAGATTGCTGGATGAAGGTTTCCCTGATGGGCTGGTGATGTTTGACGATAATATGATTTTCGCGCAAAATTTTTATCGAGTGAGTAATAATGATCTCTTCTTTCCCAATACAGGCGTGTCATCGCTAGGTCATGCAATACCCGCAGCTATAGGAGCCGGGTTTAAGATAGAGAAGCCATTGTTTGCTATTTTGGGAGATGGCGGTTTTCAGATGTGTGGCATGGAAATCATGACAGCGGTCAATTATGGTATTTCGCTAAATATTGTATTGATCAATAATCAAACCCTGGGCTTGATCCGTAAAAACCAGTACCAGTTATATGAAGATCGTTTGCTGGACTGTGATTTTCAGAATCCTGACTTTTCCCTGTTGGCGAAATCCTTTGGTATTAATTATTTTAAACTGGAAACGGAGCAGGATTGTCTGGATGCTTTTAAGCAGATCGATTTTTATCACGGTATCAATCTCATCGAATTGATCATTGACCGAGATGCCTACCCCAATTACTCCTCTCGGAGATAAACGCTGTGTATAAAGTGGTTACAGGTAAGCTGGAGTACTACCTGCTAGAGCTTACTGCTGATCAGGCATCTGTGGATGCTATTCGGCATCAGTATCAACAATCGAAAGCAAAATCAGATCATGACTCTCTGCAGCAGTTAACAGGACTTTATGATCAGGTTTATCCACTGCTGGAAAGGCAGCTCTGGCAATCCGATGATTTTGATAGTCTGCTGGATTTATATCAGTCACTGTTTCGCGAGCAGGAAGCGTTGCTACAACTTTCAGGTGAAGACGATAGATACGAGTTTATTCTAACTATTCCTATTGCTGATCGGCCTGAGCATTTACGCTCATGCCTGGAGAGTATCTATCAGCAATGTGAACTCTATGGCTATGGAGGAATGGATGGCAATAGTTATTGCAAAATTCGGGTTGTGGTAGCAGAGGACAGTCGTGAGCAGAAATATATTCAGCAGGATATTGCGCTTGCAGAAGCTTACTGTAAAAAAGGGTTGAACGTGGTTCACTTTGGCCAGCATGAACAGTACCAGTTGTTAAACGAGTTGCCGGAGCAAAAGAAAAAGCATCTTGGCTCTATACTGACAACACAGGGAGCTGAAGCATTCTATCGTAAGGGTCAGGCAGCAATGCGAAACCTGAGTTATCTGAAAATGTTACAGATGGCTGATGATCCTGAGCGTACCCTGTTTTTCCCGGTCGATAGTGATCAGACCTTTCAGGTGAATATTGCAACTGTGCAGGGTGAGCGTATTGTGCCAGCACTAAACTATTTTTATGCAATAAACCGGATTTTCCAGCAAACCGATACGGTAATGCTGACCGGTAAACTGGTCGGTGACCCACCTGTTTCACCGGCGGTGATGACATCCAACTTTCTACTGGATGTTTCTCGATTCATCGACAAATTATCAACGCTGAACCCACAGGATGGTTGTTCATTTCATCAGAGTGATTTCAGTCTGGGGCATGATGCGGCCTACCATGATATGTCTACACTATTTGGTTTTAAAAATCGGCAAGAGGGTTACGATTACCCCTGCCCATTAACGGGTGAGCACGATAATCTGAAATGCCTGAATGGGTTTGCTGCACAGCTAAACTGGTTTTTCTCGGGTCAGCATCCGACGCGTAAAACGCATTTTAAATATGATGGTTCATTGATGCAATTATCGCCAGCGCGAACGATTTACCCGGGCAATTACATCGTTAATTACGAGGGCTTGAAAAACATTATCCCGTTTGGGCATTTACGTTTAAGAATGTCAGGCCCAACGGCTGGCAGACTGGTTCAGGCAGAAATTGGCGGACGATTTGTGACTGCAAATCTGCCCATGTTGCACACACGAACATTGCCCGGTGATGAAAAGAATTTTCGTCCTGGAGTCGAAGCTACAAAAGAGAATATAGATTTAAGCGATGAATTCGAACGCCAGTTTTTTGGAGATCTGCTGTTATTCAGTGTGGCAGAGTTGGTGACAAAAACCGATCTGCGTAGCAACCCTGATCAGCAGTTAATTGAGCAAACCCTGCAACGTATAGAGCAGGATATGCTAGTCCGCTACAGGGAAAAGCATGTGGAAGTGCTAAAACGGGTGACAGGTCTTGAAGAAGTGTTAAGAGATGAAAATCAGTGGTGGCAAGCAAAACAGGAGACCATCAATGCGTTACAACAGCTAGATCAATTCTGCTGTAATGTAAGGCATAATTTCGGTGAAGACTCTAAAGCTTATAGATTGATTCAGTCACAGTCGCATCGTGATCAGCGCCGGGGGCAGATTCTTGAAGCATTGCTTCAGTACCCAGAAGCCAGGAATGCCTGGGATAGTCTTTTCTAATTTTACCTAAATATCACAAGCTGTGAGTGATGACTTAAATATACTGATAATTGTTTCTCAGACAAAGTGCTTCCCTTGCTTCGGAGTGAAGTAGAGAGTGCCTGCGAGCCTTTTTCAAAGCACGAAAAGGAGCGAAACCGGTTTTTCCCGCAGGATCTCATTTTGACAAAAGTGCTGCCAAATCACAGTCGGGTCAGACGTGTTCCTGACGCGGCTGCCCTTAAAATTCGCGTCGATGCGAATTTACCCCGATTTTACTTTACTTTTTCGCGGCCTGATGGGGATGTGAATTGACCTCATATCAGATAGTGTTTTGTCAAGTGTTGAAATTAAGCAATAGTTTGATCTTATTCTTAAACCGATTCAGTGATGGAAGTAGGCGTTTATAGAAAATTTAATGACTTGTTAAATGTTAAAATTATCGCTCCAGTTAAAGATGTGAGGAGTGTATAAAACGACTTAAAAGTAGAGGTATAAGCATAAAAAAATGAGGAAAATAATTTTAAAACTAGTATTTGGTGTTCTTGTCACCCTGTTTCTAGCTTCTTGTAGTACTTTTATGTCATATAAATATTGGGCACCTGAAACTCGAATCACTCTGGTTGATGCACAGTCAAATAAACCGATTGAAGGCGCAACTGTTTTAGCAGACTGGTCTGTAAGCTATAAGCCTTTTTTTGGAAGTTTTGTTGATACGACTAGAGGACGTATTGAAACGTTAGTTTCTTTTGAAGTGGTTTCAAGTTCAGAAGGTATTATCCGTCTCCCCGCATGGGGGCCTGAACGAGCTGGTATGTCTGCAGATATTGATCGTTCAAGTCCGAAAATCAGAATATTTAAGCAGGGGTATGAATTCCTTGAGTTGACGAATTATCCTTACATTAGGGATCCTGCAAAAGACTCTAATTATGATTCCCCATTACCTTCCGAGTGGAATAATAAGGTAATTAAGCTGGTGCCTTTTAAGGGAAGGGATGAAGAGTATGTCAGACACCTCGAAAGGCTTGAACATTCGTTAATGTGGTCTGGGATTTCTTGTCTAACAATTAAAGCTAAAAGAATGTTATCGGAGTTAGACAAAATGATAGCATATTTTGATGCTAAAAAAATAAGGAATCATCTTTATAAGGTTCGAAGGCCTTGTGATGAAATGTAATTTTAGTGGTTTAAGAAGAATAATCAATCATTATGGGCGCTCTGCATGCCTCGTATTTTTCCAAAGCCAAATCAATCCACTTCTGCTCAAGTTTGATTTCACAGTAATCACTAGACCGCTTATTAATTTCACCAGCCAGGATCTTCTCGGATGAATCACCCGCACGGGCTTTGCCAGTTTGAGAAAACTGCTGATATTTTTCAGTAAGTTCAGTGCTAAGCCCGAGCCAGGTTTGCAGCTTTGGTAGCAAGACTTCAGGTTGCTGTACCCATTCTTCTGCATCATAGTAAAAGTAATGACCTTTATTCCTCTTACAAAATTCGGCTAAGGCATCCAGTCGTTCACAATAATAATATGTGACTTCTTCTGCATGCTGGAAAGGGGCAGGGTCGGGTTTATTCCTGAACAGCTTGAGAATGCTTTTAAGGGTTGCTTCCGGTTTACGGATAGAGACCAGAATACGATTGTTTTTGTTGTGTATCAGGTGATCGGTCAATCGGTATCTGTTGTGCAGTAGCTTGTCGAAAAGAAAGCGACTATTCTTTTTTAGGCTGTCATGTTTCTGGTAATGCAAGACCTGAAGCCGTTGACTATCGTCCTGCTGGTAATCCAGATGAAGTTCATAGTATCCATTAATCTCAGGGTGAGAACCCAGTATATGCCCAGCCAGGCTGCTGTAGGCTCGCATATGGCTGAGCAGGAAAATCCTGCTAAATTCTGGACTGGTCAAGGAGGTAACAGGGGCGTTTTACAGTGGAGTAAATTCAGGAATGTGCCCGACCTTGATCACCAGATTAAAATGTTTCTTATGCTCGAATAATCCGCCAACGTCTATGCCTTCAGGATGTTCGATGATCTGAATAATGCTGGTGTAAGAGAAATGGTGCAGGTATCCCTTGTTTTCATCGACTACGGAAAAATAGGTATCGTTCACCGCTTTTAATATTACCGAGTCGATGCGAAGCGGGCGCTCGATATTAATGCCAATTTCCTGTCCCAGGTAGTTGTCAAGAATTCGTTTCATTTCGCCTCCGTAGGGTTTTGTGATCTATACGATATAAAAAGTATAGATCACCTGAACTTTATTATTTTACCCGCATCCCTGGGGTAGCACCATCATCAGGATTTAGTACAAATAGATCCTTACCGCCTGGACCCGCTGCTAATACCATGCCTTCAGATAGCCCAAAGCGCA
>JBNKMF010000093.1:0-19510 GCA_050292965.1 Gammaproteobacteria bacterium
TGATCCTGTTATTCCTGTATCTCGGCGTGATAGGTTTATACGGTGCTATTGATGATAAACGCGTGGCAGGCAGGGCTGTTGCTATCCTGGCTATTGTCGGTGTAGTCAATATCCCGATTATTCATTACTCGGTTGAGTGGTGGAATAGCCTGCATCAGGGAGCAACCATAACCAAATTCGACAAACCGTCCATGCCCTTGAGTATGTTATGGCCCTTATTGGTCATGGCGTTGGCATTCAAGGTGTATTTTATTCTATCCCTGTTTCAGAGGGTTCGCGCTGAATTGCTACATCGTGAGCGAAATAGTCGATGGGTTGAGGAACTGGTGCAAAATAATGTTGTCTGAATTCTTTAGAATGGGGGGTTATGCGACTTTCGTATGGTCGTCGTATGCGTTGACATTGGTGGTACTGGTTGTTAACTGGTGGCTGCCACGTCAACAACATAAACAAAATTTGAAGAAACTTAAACGTCAGTATCGTTCAAATAAAACTCAGGAAAATAAAACTCATGACCCCAGCTCGTAAAAAAAGACTCACGCTGATTGTACTAATGATCGTGGGTGTAGCCGTTGGTGTGAGCTTCGCGCTCAAAGCATTGAATGAAAACATAATGTTCTTCTTTTCCCCCGCTGATATTCTGGCAGGCAAAGCGCCGGTGAATAAAGAATTTCGCGTTGGTGGTCTAGTGGTTGATGGCAGTGTAGCCAGGCCAGGTGAAGGCTTAACCGTAGAGTTTGATCTTACGGATAATGATTCTGTCGTTAAGGTTAAGTATACCGGTATTCTGCCTGATCTATTCCGCGAAGGGCAGGGCATTATCGCGAACGGTCGTTTGAACGATAGCGGCCAGTTTATTGCATCTGAAGTGTTGGCTAAACACGATGAAAACTATATGCCCCCAGAAGTGATGGATGCAATGAAAAAGTCCGGTCAGGTCATGCCTAGCATGAATAAAAAAGGCATCTAATAACCCTAAACCCGAGAGAAATCACTATGATTCCAGAGATTGGTCATTTTGCGCTGATTCTTGCCCTGTGTATTGCAATTATACAAACCGTATTCCCCATAGCAGGTGCTCAACTAGGTTATTCACGCTGGATAGCTATTGCGAGGCCAGCAGCTTATGGCCAGTTTTTTCTGGTGCTGATTTCCTACATTTGTCTTACCATGGTTTTTATCAACCATGATTATTCAGTGCTGTATGCGGCTGCAAACTCTAACTCCCAGTTACCTTTTTTGTATTTAATTTCAGGTGTATGGGGTGCGCATGAAGGATCTTTATTACTGTGGGCATTAATTCTTTCAGTATGGACAGCTGCGGTAGCGACGTTTAGTCGTAGTGTGCCCAAAGTTATGCTGGCACGCGTCCTCGGTGTGATGGGGCTTGTCAGTGTTGGGTTTACGCTATTCATTCTGATCACTTCCAATCCGTTCGAGCGATTATTACCCGCTGCTGTAGAGGGACGAGACTTAAACCCTCTGCTACAGGATCCTGGGTTGGCGATACACCCTCCTATGTTGTATCTGGGATATGTTGGTTTTTCAGTCGCATTTGCATTTGCTATAGCAGCCTTGCTTTCAGGTCAGGTGGATTCTGCCTGGGCACGTTGGTCACGCCCCTGGACAAATTTTGCCTGGCTGTTCCTGACACTGGGTATCGCACTGGGTAGCTGGTGGGCCTATTATGAGCTGGGCTGGGGCGGCTGGTGGTTCTGGGATCCGGTGGAAAATGCTTCATTCATGCCCTGGTTAGTAGGGACTGCATTAATGCATTCACTGGCAATTACTGAGAAACGAGGCACCTTTAAGGCCTGGACGGCATTGCTGGCCATCTTTGCTTTTTCCCTGAGTTTACTAGGCACCTTTCTAGTTCGTTCCGGTGTATTAACCTCGGTACATGCGTTTGCTAGTGATCCTGGGCGGGGTGTTTTTATACTTTTATTTCTGGGTGTGATTGTCGGTACCTCACTGACGCTTTACGCCTGGCGCGCTCCCACACTTAAGAGTGCTGCGGTCACCAGTCTGCAGTCACGCGATATGGTATTGCTACTGAATAATATTTTCCTCAGCGTTGCGGCAGCGGCAATTCTGCTGGGTACGGTGTATCCCATATTTGTTGATGCCATGGGTGGCAAGATATCGGTAGGTCCTCCTTACTTCAATCTGGTATTTTTGTTGTTGACGGCTCCCATTGGCGTGTTGATTGGTGTTGGGATGATAGTGCGCTGGAAGCATGATGAATTACCTCGATTGTGGAGCAAATTAAAACTCCCACTGTTGATTTCTGTAGTAGCTGCAGTCATTCTGAGCCTATTATTGCCGGTCTGGAAGTGGCAGGCATTAGCAGGACTGATGATGGCGCTGTGGATTGCTTCAACCGTTGTTCTGGCTCTGTCTGAGCGTTTTAAGGGGCGGTCATTAGCATCCGGTTTACGTTCTACACCTTGGGGATTTTACGGCATGATACTAGGCCACATTGGTATTGCTGTTTTTATCGTTGGAATTACTCTGGTCAGTTTATATGAAATTGAAAAGGATTTACGCATGAGTCCCGGTGACAGTTTCGAAATGGCAGGTTATACCTTTGTGTTTAATGGTGTGAATATGGTTGATGTGGATAATTATCGTGCTGCACGCGGTGATTTTACTGTAACTGATAGTTCTGGCTTTTCAGCCCAGTTAACACCTGAGAAACGTATTTACATGGTTAGACAGATGCCGATGACTGAAGCAGCCATTGATGCTGGCTTTACCCGCGATCTGTTTGTCGCATTGGGTGAAGAAGTGGGCAATGATGGCAGCTGGGCGATCAGGATTTACTTCAAGCCATTTATTCGCTGGATTTGGCTGGGTGGGTTGATTATGGCCTTTGGTGGGTTACTGGCTGGAACAGATAAACGCTACAGAATGATGGTAAGACGTGAGTCAGAAGCTTCAGTGAAAGCGATGGGGAGTGTGGCCTGATGCGATTTTTGTTACCACTGGGTATTTTTGTAATACTGGTTGTTCTGCTAGCGTTCGGACTGACGCAAGATCCAAAGAGAGTCCCTTCACCATTGATTGATAAGGAAGCTCCTGCCTTCACATTGCCAAAGCTATCGAACCAGGCAGAAAAATTTTCACCTAAGGATATGGAAGGTAAAGTATGGGTATTGAGTGTATGGGCATCCTGGTGTGTCTCTTGCCGTGCCGAGCATGAAATTATTAAAAGACTCGCAAAAATGCAAATAGTCGATATAGTCGGGTTGAATTATAAAGATGAGGTTGTCGATGGCGCTCGTTGGCTGCAACAATTTGGCAACCCCTATGTTTTCAGCGTGATTGATCAGGATGGGCGAGTAGGCATAGACTGGGGTGTGTACGGTGTACCAGAAACCTTCATTATCGGTAAAGATGGGTTGATCAAGTATAAGCATATAGGCCCTGTTACCGCTCAATCACTGCAGGATGAAATTATTCCGCGCCTCAAAGCCCTGTTATAATTATGAAAATACTAATTGTTTTATCCACTCTGTGGTTATTCCTGTCTCCTGCGCACGCGGCAATTGAAGCTTTAGAATTTAAAGATCAGGCAACCGAAGCGGCCTACAAAAACCTGATCGAGGAATTACGTTGTCTGGTTTGCCAGAATCAGAACCTTGCTGATTCGAATGCTGAGCTAGCTCAGGATTTGCGTAAGCAAACCTACGAAATGTTAATGCAGGGCAAGAATAAACAAGAGATAGTTGAATATATGGTGAACCGTTACGGCGATTTCGTGCTGTATAACCCCCCGTTAAAATCAAATACGTTGCTATTGTGGGGCGGACCGTTCCTATTGCTATTACTGGTATTAATTATTGTAATTTTTCGTATCAGCAGGAAGGAGCCTATTGAGGCTCCAGAAGCAGATGCAATAGATCAGGCCAGGAACCTTCTTTCCGAAAAAGCTGATAATTACAAAGAGGAAAGCAAATGATTTTTGGTGCTTTAATCGTCATCCTGATACTCGTTTCACTGGTATTTGTCATCATACCCGTGTTGCGTCAGCCTTCTACTCAGGATTCACTTGGGCGCGATGAGCAAAACATTGTTATTGCGCGTGATAAAAAAGCAATCCTGCAGCAGCAACTGGCCAATGAGCAAATGTCTCAGCAGGAATTTGATGCGGCTATGACCGATCTGGAAGTCTCTTTAGCTATAGATTTAGAGCGCCAGCAATCATTACAGAGCAACCAGAATGCGGGTAAATGGGCAATATGGGTTTTTGCTGCGCTTATTCCTGTTTTAAGTATTTATATGTATTGGCAACTTGGTGAATACAGGGTTATAGAGAATCCTACTTTAGCTCAAGCTAGAACTAAAACAGATGCTCAGACCGCAGCACATGGTCAGAGTGGTAAAAAAGCCCCTTCCATGGCTGAACTGGTGCAAAAGGTTAAAGATCACTTGCGCGAAAATCCAGATGACGCTCGCGGCTGGTTTATGTTGGGACGCACCTACCTTTCTCTGCAACAGTATCCAGAAGCGGTTGCAGCGCTACAACGAAGTTACGACTTGAGTCCAGAGGAACCTGCCGTATTGCTGGCATTAGCTGATGGACTGGCAATGACGCAAAATGGCAGTATGGCCGGTGAAGCTGAACATCTGGTTAAACTGGCTTTAAAACTGGTGCCAGAGAATCCTACTGCATTGTGGCTGGCTGGATTAGCAGCAGAGCAGGGTGGGCGTAATCGGGAAGCTTTTGATTACTGGATGAGCTTGTTGCCACTACTGGATAAAGATCCCCAGTCAACATCAGAAGTGAAAACACTATTGACTGAGCTGAAACAAAAACATCCTGAGCTACCAGAGCTTGATTTTCCTGCGCAGGCTGCTGCACCATCACCCATGAGTTCAGACGCTAACTCAAATGCAGTTGCTTCTACGGGCACAGGGGTGGCTGTTAGTGTGACTCTTGACCCGCAATTTTCCAGTAAAGTATCGGCAAATGACCTGCTCTTTATTTATGCAAAGGCAGCTTCCGGGCCACCAATGCCATTGGCGGCAAAACGTTTAAAGGTTTCCGATTTGCCGGTAAAACTAACTTTGAGCGATGCGGATGCCATGATGCCTCAGATGAAGCTATCAAGCTTTGACGATGTCGTAATTGGTGCGCGTATCTCACGTTCCGGCAATCCTGTTGCTCAGGCTGGAGATTTGTATTTCGAAACCACTGCCATGAAACACAAGGGGTTCGATGGTGTGGTAGAGTTGAATATCAATAAGATAAAGTAGTTGTTTTATCGTGTGGGATCAGCGACGCATCCCATACCTCAACAGCGTAGCCCAGAATGTTTTCTGGGCTTTCATTGATAATATCATCCGGCACAGGCTGACCCAGAAACTTAAGTGCAGCGACTAAATGATCGTTAGCCTTTGCAGGGGCTATACCCCTGGCTCCGGTTTGTTTGCTTAATTTTTTACCATCGGCAGTTTTAATAAGTGGCAGGTGCAGGTATCTTGCATCGCTATACTCAAGTAATCTGTTGAGATGCAGGTGTAATGTTGTCACTTCCAGCAGATCTGCGCCACGCACGATATGATCAACCTGCTGAAATGCATCATCTACTACCACCGCCAGATGATAAGCATAAATGCCATCAGCACGTTTAATCACAATATCCCCCATCTGATCTCTGAGATTGAGCTTAAAGATACCGTAGTGAATATCGTTAAAGCACAGCTCTCCAATCTGTTGTAAATTCAGTCGTAGGCTGTAATTTTTATTGATATCCAGTTTTTTATCTCGGCAGCAGCCAGGATAAATTATGCCTGAAGGTCCGTAGCGCAAATTTTCATTCATCAGGGATTTTCGGCTGCAACTACAGGCGTAAATGAGTCTGTCATCAATCCATTGCTGGAGGATATCCTGATACACCTGAAAGCGCTGACTTTGATATAAAACTTCACCATCCCATTCAAAACCAAATGCTTCCAGAGTAAAAAGTATGTTATCTGCAGATCCCTTAACCACACGTGGCGTATCCAGGTCTTCCATACGAACTAGCCATTTACCCTGTTGAGATTTTGCTGCGCAATAACTTGCAACTGCTGTGACCAGTGAGCCCTGATGTAGCGGACCGGATGGGGTGGGGGCAAATCTACCGATAATCATTGTGTAAAATATCAGACTTAAACGGGATGGTTTTTAGCTCTTTTAGATATTCATCTGCAGTTATAAGCCTTGAGAAATAGTACTCCTGAAACAGATGGCAGCCTTTGTCGCTTAAAAGGTCAAACTGCTGCTGGTTTTCTACGCCTTTGGCAATTATAGACATGTCCATATCATGATTAAGGCTAATAATAGCACTGACTAGATTCGTATCGCCATGATCACGTATCACATCACAAATAAATTCACGATCAATCCTGAAAGTATCAATAGGACGGGTATATTTGTAATCTTCAGTCAATAAGTTGCTTTCTAGAATGGCTCACTGCAAATTTATATTGCTGACCCTGCTTCTTATACTGTTTACACTGGTATCAAAGATACTCATACGATTCAAAGCGAGAAGTCGAAACTCAGATACGGTAGACAGCCAGCCGTTTTTTAATCCAGGTAATTTTATTCTATATTCGATTTACGGTTTTGTTACCATCCAATTTATCCGAATAAATTCTCTAGCATTTTCTGATATATCTCACTGAGCGTGTTTATGTCATCTACCTTAACGTTTTCATTTATCTTGTGAATACTTTCATTCACCGGTCCCAGTTCCAGCACCTGAGCACCTGTTGGGGCAATAAATCGGCCATCTGAGGTTCCACCAGAGGTGGATAATTCAGTGTTCAGTCCTGTGGTTTCAAAAATGGCTTTCTGTGCGGCTTCGACCAGAGCACCCTCAGCAGTTAAAAAGGGCAGGCCAGAAAGGTTCCATTCGATTTGATATTCAAGCTGGTGGCGATTAAGTATGGTGATGACCTGTTGCTGGATTTGTTCTGGAGTCAGGCAGGTTGAAAAACGCAGATTGAAATCTATAACTACTTCACCTGGAATGACATTCGTGGCCCCTGTGCCAGAGTGAATATTTGAAATCTGTAAACTTGTGGCAGGGAAAAACTCATTGCCCTGATCCCATTCTACTGATGTCAGTTCGGCCAGTGCCGGGCTGACCAGATGAATAGGGTTTTTTGCAAGATGTGGGTAAGCCACATGCCCTTGTATGCCCTTAACGATTAACTGGGCCCCCAGAGAGCCGCGACGCCCATTTTTGACTACATCTCCCACGCGCTCAAGGCTTGATGGCTCTCCTACCAATGCCCAGTCGATTTTTTCATTTCTATCATCCAGGGTTTGAATTACCTTAACCGTACCATCGATAGCGGGGCCTTCTTCATCACTGGTGATCAAAAAAGCGATGGAGCCATCATGCTCAGGGTGTTCCGCAATAAATCGTTCACAGGCGGTAATCATACAGGCGATACTCGATTTCATATCAGCTGCACCCCGAGCATATAAATAACCATCCCTGATTTCAGGGTTAAACGGGTCACTATGCCATTTATCAAGAGGGCCGGTCGGCACTACATCGGTATGTCCTGCAAAGGCCAGAACGGGCCCCTTTTGACCACGGCGAGCCCAAAGGTTAGTTACTTCACCAAACTGCATGATTTCACAGTTAAAACCAATTTTTTCCAGTCGATCACTGAGTATCTGCTGGCAGCCTTTATCGTCAGGGGTTACCGAATCAATCGACAGTAGCTGTATCGCTAGCTCAACAGTATTAGAGGTCATGATGAGAGTAAAACCTTTGCATATTCAGCTTCGTTAAAACCCAGAATGCGACACTGGCCTGTTTCAAGTAAAGGCCGTTTGATGATCGATGGGTTTTCCTGCATCACGGCCAAAGCACTGGAATCGTCCATGCTGTTACGCATAGTCTCATCCAGTTTGCGCCAGCTGGTGCCGCGCTTATTGATTATCTTTTCCCAGCCGAATTCAGCGATCCAGCTTTTGAGCTGATCCTCATCAGTACCCAGCTTTTTATAGTCGTGAAACTGGTAATCAATTTCATTTTGAGACATCCAGTGACGGGCTTTCTTGATCGTGTCACAGTTGGCGATACCATACATGATGGGAATCTGCTGAGACATTATTTGATGTCTCTAAGTAGTTCGTTAATGCCAACTTTAGAGCGAGTCTTTTCATCAACCTGTTTCACGATGACGGCACAGTACAGGCTGTATTTACCATTATCTGAAGGCAGGTTGCCTGAAACCACAACTGAACCGGCAGGAATACGACCATAGGTGACTTCGTCAGTCTCGCGATTATAGATCTTCGTGCTCTGACCAATATAAACACCCATAGAAATGACAGAGTTTTTCTCAACCACCACGCCTTCTACAACCTCAGAACGGGCACCGATGAAGCAGTTATCTTCAATGATGGTAGGTGCGGCCTGCAACGGTTCCAGCACACCTCCAATACCAACACCACCAGATAAATGAACATTTTTACCAATCTGTGCGCAGGAGCCTACAGTAGCCCAGGTATCGACCATAGTTCCGCTATCCACATAGGCTCCAATATTCACGTAGGAAGGCATTAGCACAACGCCGGGCGCGATAAAAGAACCTTTACGAGCTGTAGCAGGTGGCACCACACGAACACCACTTTCGCGGAAATCATTCGAGTTCATATCAGCAAATTTGGACTGTACCTTGTCGTAATAATTGTTGAAGCCACCCTTCATAATCTGGTTATCTTCAATGCGGAAAGAGAGTAGAACTGCTTTTTTCAGCCATTCATTCACCTTCCAGCCACCTTCAACTGGCTCAGCTACACGTGCCTTACCACTGTCGAGTAAATCGATAGCTTCGTATACGGCATCTTTTACCTGAATTTCTACGTTATGCGGTGTGATGTCTGCGCGGCGTTCAAAAGCTTGTTCAATAATGGCCTGAATGTCGGACATTGATGTCTCCTAAGTTTATGTTGTTCGAATAGTGATACGTTAATAATGTGAGTGGCGCTAATTGTTAGCGCCAGATCTACATTGTCTGTCAGTTAGTTTGCTGCTGGTTTATTCTAGCCTTGAATAAAATTCCCCAATTCTTATTGCGGCATCGCGGCATTCGTCCAGCGGGGCAACTAGAGCCATGCGCACATAGTTGCTTCCAGGATTAAACCCATCTACGGTGCGTGACAGGTATTGTCCCGGTAATACGGTGATATTTTGCTGGGCATAGAGCTGTTGAGCAAAATCGGTATCCGGGATAGGGGTTCTTGCCCAAAGATAAAACCCTGCATCTGGACGAAGCAGAGGCATTTTATCAGAAAGTAGCTCGATAACGGTGTCAAATTTAAGTCGGTATTGATTACGGTTTTCAATCACATGCTGTTCATCGTTCCAGACGCTGATACTGGCAGACTGCGTCATTGGCGGCATCGCACAACCATGATAGGTGCGGTAGAGTAAAAACTGTTTAACAATGCTGGAATCACCAGCCACAAACCCAGAGCGCATACCAGGCAGGTTAGACCGTTTGGATAGGCTATGGAAAACCACGCAGTGCTGGTAATCATCTATCCCCATGGCTGCAGCGGCTGCTAACAGACCTGGAGGCCCAATGTTTTCGTCAGCATAAATTTCTGAATAGCATTCATCACTGGCAATGATGAAATCGTGCTGATGTGCCAGCTTGATGAGTTTCTGCAGGTACTCTACAGGCATCACGGCCCCGGTTGGGTTACCTGGGTTGCAGATATAGATAAGCTGGCAATCCCGCCACTGTTGATCGTTTATGGCATTCAGGTCCGGGAGAAAGTTATTCTCTTCGGTGCAATTCATAAATACCGGTGTAGCACCTGCTAGTAGTGCAGCGCCTTCATATATCTGGTAAAACGGGTTTGGCATCATAACCAGCGCATTCGTTTGTGAACGGTCAACCACGCACTGGGCGAATGCAAACAGGGCTTCACGTGTGCCATTCACAGGAATTACCTGAGTAGTACTATCAATTGGGGGTTTCAGTTGGTAACGACGATTTAACCATCCAGCTATAGCTTCACGCAGTGCATCACTACCACGAGTAGTCGGGTAATTGGATAACAGGTGAGTGTGCGTGATCAGTTGCTCTACCGCGATATGCGGTGCTGCGTGTTTAGGTTCCCCTATGGAAAGAGCGATATGATCCAGATGCTCGGGAGGTGTAACCAGGCTCTTAAGTTGCGCGAGTTTTTCAAATGGATAGGGGTGTAACTTCGATAAATCTGGATTCATAGTCTGGGCATGATGTATAGAGGCGGGTATTATAGCGATAAGCGCAGCATGATCACAGAGGGCATATGGCTTCAGCAACAACAGCTTTTTCCGGCATTCATCACCACAGTGTGATTATTTCTGACCTTGAGAAAAGTCGTCATTTTTATAACAAGGTGCTGGGGCTGGAAGAGGACAGCTCACGACCTGAAATGGTTTTTGAAGGACTCTGGTTCAAGGTAGGGCAACAGGCGATACATTGTCTCAAACTCAATAATCCCGACCCTGTTGAGGACCGTCCTGAACACGGTGGTCGAGACAGGCATGTGTGTTTGATTACCAACGATATGAATGCGCTTATCGAGCGTCTGGAAAAATATTACGTCGATTACACACATAGTAAATCAGGTCGTCGAGCCATATTTTTCCGTGACCCGGATGGTAATGCAATCGAGGTTCAGGAACGCTGAGCATTTTTTGTCTATATTATCAAGGCATTGGATAGCTGTTGCCTCTAAGTTATTTGACCCCGCAAAAGATAAAGCACCACTTAAATTATATCGCTGAAGTAGACGTCGATGTAAAAGTAGAGCAGTCGCCTTTTTATGGCATTACTACCGTGGCTTGCCAGCCTGACTGGTGTAAGTCGCCCAGACTCTCCAGCTAAAATTCATCATTAAGCAATATAGTCGTTGTCCCACCTTGCTTAACAATATCCAGGCTGTTTGGCCTGATAGTTGCAAAGTCAGAATGCATGAGCCTGTCAACAGTAGCTTTCACCGAAAAGAGTCAAAAAACCGATGAAATGGATTGGTCAGAAGCTGTTGCAAGTGAGTGATTTTGTAAATTGTGTCAAGAAGTTGACAATGGGTAGACACCATGAATAACAATATAAATATGGTATTGAATCAAATGCGATCCATCGAGGCATTGGCAAGTAACAAACCAATGCAGGAAGTGACTCCCGCTACCGATGGTGCGGGTAGTTTCGCAGATATGATGCAAAAAGCCATAGATCAGGTTAACGATGGGCAGATGAAAGCTGCTGAGCTGGGCAGGGCACTGGAACGTGGTGACCCCAATGTGGATCTGGCAGAAGTGATGATTGCTATGCAAAAATCCAGTGTCTCGTTTCAGGCTTTGACCGAAGTTCGAAATAAGTTACTGACAGCTTATCAAGACGTTATGAATATGCCAGTATAATATGAAAGGTGTAATGTACTATGGCTGAAGTACCAACAGACAACCAGATGCAAGCGCAATCCGCTACTGCAATGAGAAGGTCTGGCAATAATCCGATCGATAATTTCATGCAGTCACATGCAGTTCGTCATTTTGGACGGCTGATTGGTTTAGCGATGGCTGTGGCGATTGGTACTGTGGTGGTGTTATGGTCATTCGGGCCTAATTATGCGCCTTTGTATAGTAATCTATCGGGCCAGGATGCATCGGAGATTGCTAATGTGCTCACCGCCAATCAGATTGAATACAAGATAGAAACTGGCGGCACTATCATGGTGGCACAGAGTAAGGTTGCTGAAGCACGATTGAAACTGGCTGCCGTTGGCTTACCTCAGGGAACCACCAAAGGTCTGGAAATGCTACAGCAGGATCAGGGGCTTGGTACCAGTCAATTCATCGAGTCTGCGCGCTACAATCATGCTTTAGAAACCGAGCTTGCACGTTCCATTGAATCTATTCGCAGTGTTGAGAAGGCCAGGGTTCATCTGGCTTTACCTAAACAATCCATATTTATCCGCAATCGCGCTAAACCCAGTGCCTCAGTAGTCACCAAACTTTATTCAGGGCGTCGCCTGAATCAGGGGCAGGTGGATGCCATTGTACATATGGTGGCAGCCAGTATTCCTATGATGGATACTGCCCAGGTTACTGTGGTTGACCAGTTTGGGCGTTTACTCACCGCGGATGAAAACAGCGATATGGCGCAAACCAGCAAGCAGTTTGAATACACACGCAAACTGGAAGATAGCTATGCTGAGCGTATCATACAGTTGCTGCAACCCATTATTGGTGACGGTAAGGTGAATGCACAGGTATCAGCCACGCTGGATTTCTCTCAGATTGAGTCTACCCGTGAAGCCTATGATCCCGAGCGAAGTGTAATTCGCAGCGAACAGGTCAATGAACAGGAAATGCGTGATCTAACTGCGGTGCAGGGTATTCCGGGGGCACTCAGTAATCAGCCCCCTGGGGTTGGAACTCTCGATCCGAATGCCGCGCAAGCTGCAGATAGCAGCGGCCAATTGCCCGCTTCGCAGAACCGAAGTGCCACACGTAATTTTGAGGTTGATCGTATGATAAGTCATACACGTAACCCTTCGGGCAGTATTCAGCGTCTGTCGGTAGCTGTATTGATTGATTCGAAAACCACCGTAAAAGATGATGGCACTACTGAAAAAACGGCTTATACCGATGAAGATATCGGTAGGTTTGAAAGTCTGGTGAAAGAAACTATAGGTTTCAACCAGAATCGTGGAGACAGTGTTAGTGTAATTAATCAACCTTTTGTACCTACCGAGGTCAAACTAGAAGAGGTTCCTGCGTGGAGAAGCCTGCTCGATGAAAGCTGGATAGTCACGCTTGCTAAACAGGTTTTAGGAGCTATAGGATTGCTGATAGTTTATCTGGTATTCGGTCGGCCATTTCTCAGATCGCTGAGCCTGTCTCGCGTCGAGGCTGGACAGGGTGGCGACAATGAAGAAGGTGGCTCATCTGGTCGGGGTAGTGCAGACTATGGTGGTGAATTAGCTGGCCCTAGTTCTCTATCGGGATCTGGAATGCAATTGGGTAATGAATCCGAGAATACCGCTGCGATGATACGCCGTAGCGATGCAACACATGAACAAAAGGTCAGTATGGCAAAAACTCTGGTGATGGATGATCCGGCCAGGGTGGCCAATGTAGTTAATAACTGGGTTTCTAATGAATAATAGAACGAACTATGACAACTGAAGTCACAATCCCAAAAATGTCGGGGCTGGATAAGGCAGCCTTGCTACTGTTGACACTGGGTGAAGATGTTGCGGCGCAAATCCTGCAACACATGAATCCCAAGCAGGTCCAGGTTGTAGGTGCAGCTATGTCAAGTGTTCAAAACATCACTCGTCCAATGGTGGAGTTTGTTATTGACGATTTTCTGCATGAGCTGGAGACACAGACAGCGCTTGGCATAGGTAACGACAGCTACATCCGCGGCATGCTGGAAAAGGCCCTGGGTGATAAAGCGGGCAATGTAATTGACCGTATCCTGATGGGAAGTGGTAGTAATGGCCTTGAAGCACTGAAATGGATGGACCCTAAATCGATTGCTGAAATCATTCGTCTCGAACACCCCCAGATTATCGCTATCGTATTATCTTATCTTGAGCCGGATAGCGCTGCATCGGTATTGAGCAATCTGCCAGAAAATACCCGTGCCGGTATCCTGATGCGTATTGCAACCCTGGACGGGGTTCAGCCTGCAGCGGTTAAGGAACTGGATTCGATCATGGAAAAATATTTCACCGATAATGATAATGTTAAGTCATCCATGGTTGGCGGTGAAAAAACTGCGGCTGATATCCTGAACTTTATCGATTCATCAATTGAGGGCGTAATGATGGATCAGGTGCGTGTCGAAAATGAAGATCTTGCCACCCGTATACAGGATTTGATGTTTGTATTCGATAATCTGCGTGATGTCGATGACAGGGGTATTCAAACTCTGTTACGCGAGATATCTACCGATCTATTGACCCTGGCATTGAAAGGTGTGGATGAGGAATTTCAGCAGAAATTCCTTAAAAATATGTCCTCACGTGCTGCCGAAATGCTGGTTGAGGATATGGAAGCCAAAGGACCGGTTAAACTTAGTGAGGTTGAAGCGGCCCAGAAAGAAATTCTTACTATTGCTCGTGGTCTGGAAGAATCAGGAGAGCTGAATCTGGGTGGTGCCGGTGAAGAAATGGTTTAATCATTCAGATGATCTGTATTTAGGCGCATATTATGTCTAGCAATAGCGGCAAATTCCGCAATATTTCAGAGTCACCGGTAGAAAAATGGAATTTACCATCAGTGGATTCGGCTTCTTCTCAGGTTTTTCGTGACGAAAACAAACCCAGGCCTGATCCAGATTCAGAAAATACTAATATCCCAACCGCCGAGGAAATCGAGAGCTGGCATCAACAGGCACAGGAAGAAGGCTATCAGGAGGGTATGAAAAAAGCAGAGCAGGAAAACACTCAACTCAAGCAACGCTTACTCAGTCTGATTAATTTTTTTGAATCCCCTCTGCAGTCATTGAATGAAGAAGTAGAGCAGCAATTGTCACTGTTAGCGGTAACTCTAGCGCAGCAATTGGTTAGACGAGAGATCCGCGCTGAGCCGGGCGAAATCATTGGCGTCATTCGCGAATCAATTCAGTTGTTGCCGGCAAACTCTCGTAAGATAAAAATCTCTCTCCACCCGGAAGATGCGGCTCTGGTGCGTAAAATTTTACAGTTGGATGAGAATGAAGAAGAGCAAAGCTGGAAAATTCTGGAAAATCGTATGATTAGTCGTGGAGGCTGTGAAATAACATCAGATAAATCAGTGATCAATGCCACACTGGAGAATCGCCTGCAATCGCTGGCAGCTTCCGTATTGGGTGGTGAACGGCAGGAGGATGACAGAAATGCAACAGCATCCACTGATTGACCGTGCCCGTACTAGCTGGATAAATTCACTGCAACGTACGGCAGCAAATTGCAGCAAAGAATTGAGTAAACCTCATGTTGAAGGTGTACTCACACGCATGGTGGGACTCACTCTAGAGGCTATGGGCTGTCAGGCTCCGATTGGTGCACGCTGTGATGTGGTCACCCCAAATGGGCAAAGAGTGGAAACCGAGGTGGTTGGGTTTTCTGGTGAAAAGCTCTATTTAATGCCTACCAGTGATATTCGGGGGCTAGTGCCGAATTCACGCGTGATACCTACCAGTCATTCTTCAGCGGTAAATGTTGGTATTGAACTGCTTGGAAGAGTAATCGATGGTCGAGGCCGTCCTCTAGATTCAAAAGGTCCGTTAAAAACTCGTCAACGCATGCCTCTGGAAGGCCGTGAAATCAATCCTTTAAGTCGAACACCTATTCGAGAATCTCTGGATGTAGGTGTGCGTGCGATCAATACTATGGCCAGTATCGGACGTGGGCAACGTATGGGATTATTCGCCGGAAGTGGAGTGGGGAAATCCGTTTTATTGGGCATGATGACAAAATATACCGAAGCCGACATAGTTGTAGTTGGTCTGATTGGGGAAAGGGGACGTGAGGTGCGTGAATTTGTTCAGGAGATCCTCGGTGAGGAAGGACTTAAGAAATCAGTGGTCGTTGCAGCACCTGCAGATTCATCACCTTTGATGCGTATTCATGGCGCTATGCAGGCGACCAGTATTGCTGAGTATTTTCGTGATCAGGGTAAAAATGTTTTATTGCTGATGGACTCGCTAACCCGTTTTGCTCAGGCACAACGTGAAATTAGTCTGGCGATTGGTGAGCCACCTGCTACCAAAGGCTATCCACCTTCAGTTTTTGCGCGTTTACCCCAGTTGGTTGAGCGCGCGGGCAACGGTGATTATAGAGGGGGATCTATAACCGCGTTTTATACCGTGCTGGTTGAAGGCGATGATCATAATGACCCTATCGCAGATGCTGCCAGGGCGATACTTGATGGTCATATTGTATTATCTCGTCAGCTTGCAGAATCTGGGCAATACCCAGCGATAGACGTTGAAGCGTCCATCAGTCGCCTGGCACCAGTGATTATGGATAAGGAAAAGCAACGGATGGTGCAATTTTTCAGACGTAACTACAGTCTGTATCAGCAAAATCGCGATTTGATCAATGTCGGTGCCTATCAGACAGGCAGTGATCCCGAAATCGATCAGGCCATTAAGATGCAACCAGAACTCATGCGCTTTCTGGCACAGGATATGAGTCAGGCAGTTCCCCTCAGTCAGAGCTATACTCAATTACAGCAGTTGGTTGATCGTTTTTACAAACTTGAGCCCCAAACTACGACGGCCAATACCAATCAAGCCGGTCAGATGGCAGGTAATGTATAAGGTAGTTGAATGACACGAACTAAAAAGCTTGCTCCAGTAGTCGATCATGTTGAAAAAAATGAGCAAACTGCATTGCAGTCTGTTGCATTTAGTCAACAACAACTACAGCAACAGCTTAATCGATTGAATCAGCTTGTTGAATATAAGCAGGAATATGCTGAGCGCCATAATCAGGGAGTAGCGATCAGTTACTCATCGGTTCAGTTGCAGGAATTTAATCGTTTTCTACATCAACTGGATGAAACCATTAAACAACAGCAGCATGTTGTTGTTATGGCTGAGCGTGAGGTTGAGATTAAACGTCAGCAGTGGAAACTGACACATTCACGTTCAAATGCAATTCATAAAATGGTGGATCGTATACAGGTGGATGAAGAAAAGCAGGAACAAAAGAAGGAGCAGCGATTTATGGATGAAATCTCATTGCGTAATGCATTAAGAAACTCCTAAAGTTGAACCTGGATACCGCAGTTGACCGCTCGAGCTCGTATTAGAGGCTAACTCACTGTTTTGTAGACCATTACAGTATATATATCATTTCACCAAACAGGTGAATCCCGCTACGAACTGAATTGCACGTTTGCGGCGGCGTATCTCTGCGTTGCCTATAGGGACATAGGTAAGGGGCGTTAGCAGGACGCGGAAGCCTTGCCTATAGGGACATAGGTAAGGGGCGAGAGCAGGACGCGGAAGCCTTGCCTATAGGAACATAGGTAAGGGGCGTGAGCAGGACGCGGAGCTTTGTAACTCCTTAATCTACACTACCGCAAACGCACTACAACTCGTCAAACTGCGGATTCTAGTTATTATTCAATTTCGCAAATAATACCGGTTTTTTTTCTTAGCTGGACAAAGTAATCGGCGATATTATTAAGAGCTCTTTGCTCGTAGTTTTTAAAAAAATAATCAGTTTGATAAAAGCGTCCGTGTTTTAGCAGTGATTGCTGGAAGGCACACTGTTTAGGATAAAATATTTCGTCCGGGATATGACTCATTTCCTGACGCACCTCAAGACTATTCTGAATGAATTTATCCCAGGGCAATCCAAAACTGGAAAGATCGATATCTACCATGTAGCGGGAGTCGTGCTCCAGCATTTCGGAACCATTATGTAAGGTGGCAATAATATGTTGGTAAACTTGATGACGCGTTGTAGGTATTAAAATCTCTTCGCTCATATTCATAAATAAATCGGCGCTTAATTCCTCATTTTCTCTGGAATTGATCTGATAGATAGCGTCATGAAACCATATCGCAAGTTCGACAGAGTCGGCATTTTGCAGTTGGTCTTTGATTTCATCGAATAGCGTCAGGCAATCTTCGATATGTTGCTGGGTGTGATAAACGCGCTGCTTTTCATTATAAGCATCTATCAGTAGCTGGTAAATTTGCAGACTATTGTTGGGCGCGTCCTGAATTAAGTTACGTGCCCATAAATCAGTAAATCTTTTTTGATCAGAGGATCTTATTAAGTCTTGTTGTTTTGCCAAACCTTGTCATCTCCCTTTTGAGCCTGGTTGTTCATTTGATCAATCAGAGCATTTTCTCTACCAATTAAATTCATCTGATAGTCAGATTATCCGGCTATCGAATTGAATTCTTATATTTAGCATAATTATTTATATTTAGCATACATTTTGCTCCATATTCATGGAATATGATCAGAGTAATGCACTTTGTGTACGATTTTTAAATTTTTTCAAATATCAATTCATTTGGCATACAACCTGCATATTCAATTATAGATGCTCATAGGCAGGCAAATTCAGTAAGCACAAACATCGAACACAGGATTTAAAAGATGACAATATCAAACACTTCTATGCCATCCGCATTGTTACTTAGCGATATGCCAGCAAATACATCGTTGGGTGGTCAAATGAATATAGAACTTTCTACCGTAGATGGTGAGCAAATTAATCTGTCAAAAAGTGAGTTCTTTAGCATGTTGAGCCAGAACCTGATCCAGCTTGTCTCAGATGAAGATGGTCAAGTTATTGATAATAAAGAACTTATGGCTATGCTTGGTGGGTTTGACGTAGACATGGATACTTCACCTGACGATACCTTGCCTACTGAGTGGATGCAGTTTTTAAAGTCGCATTTTAGCCAGCAAACTGACTCAGATCAGTCTGATAGTTTGGTAGTTAACGGGACTGATCAGGATGAAGAAGATGTTAGTGAGGATTCTGTGGATGTCAATTCGGTTGCGATACCAATAGTGGTCTCTACGACTAATCTTAAAGGAGACGCTTTGCCACCAGAGCGGCAATCGGTATCCACCCAGATGTCGCGAACCTCTGCAGTAGAATCAGTTTCGGCGTTAGGGGTTGCAGATGAAAAAGCTAAAGTCGACTCCAAATCGCTGCTAACCGCAGAAAATGCTGAAAAAGAAGCGCTAGCTAAAAATTCGGCAGAGCTTGTGAATATTAAGCAACAGATGACTGCTACGGATACAGTGACTATAAAGTCTGTGGAAAATAGTGCTAATCCCATACAGGCTAGCGTGACCACACAAATTTCGCAGACTCCAAATTCCGCATCACAGGTATTGCCTCCACATTTACAATCCATATCGGTTTCTACAAACAATCAGCAATGGGGTGATGCCTTAGGTGAACGGGTATCCTTCCTGATTAATCAGAAGTTGAACAATGCTGAAATCCGTATTGATCCACCTCATTTAGGTAAGCTGGATATACAAATTCATATTAAAGATGATTCTGCTCAGGTAGTCATTCATACCCAGCATGTACAAACCAGAGATCTGGTAGAAAGTTCTAGTTTGAGGTTACGTGAAATTCTACAAGATGCGGGTTATAGCTCTGTAGACGTGAATGTGTCACACCGTGACTCATCATCTAACCAGAATGCTTCGGGAGATTCTCAGAGTGGGGATAGCCATCAATCGGTTTTGCAAGAACCAATAAATGCGGCTGTGGGTGTCATGCAGCAGGCAAGTATTGCTGTAGCAGATGGACGAATCGACTATTTTGCTTAATATCTAAACACTCAGATTGTAAGATGATCGGAATTTATTATTCGGGCTTTAGAGCAATAGCTTTAGTTGCCTCTCTTGAATAGTTAACTTAGCAGTCCCTATAGGCAAGGCTTCCGCGTCCTGCTCACGCCCCTTGCCTATGTCCCTATAGGCAAGGCTTCCGCGTCCTGCTCACGC
>JBNKMF010000094.1:0-3362 GCA_050292965.1 Gammaproteobacteria bacterium
CTGGTTGACCTGGCCATCCTGCATAACCGGTTTTTTTGCGTCATTGAACAATGGATGCTGATTCACGATATAACTGGCCAGATCGCGGTTGAGCTTTTGCGAGACTTCCTGCTGATACTGGGTTGAAGTCCTGGCAACCATGTATACCAGCAGTGAACCAACCAGCAGGAAAAGGATGAAAAGGGTCAAAGCCAATCGGCTATACAGCGTACGCAGCATGATCAGGTTACCAGTTTAGATGCGGTTTCGGCGAACTTGTAGCCAACACCCCACACTGTGAGGACGAAATGCGGTTTTGCTGGGTCAGTTTCGATTTTCGCACGTAAGCGATTGATATGAGAATTGACAGTATGTTCGTAACCGTCGTGGCCATATCCCCAGACCATATCGAGTAGTTGAGTACGGGTAAAAACCCGTCCGGGATGGGTCGCGAAATGCCACAATAGATCGAATTCGCGGGCGGTTAGATCGATCTGTTTGTCGCTAATCGAAACCAGGCGAGTTTCCGGGTTGATCAGCAAATCGTCAAATTGAATGCTGTCGGTTACCGTGGATGAGTCAGTTTCATGGTAATGTTCCGCACGGCGCAGGATTGCGTTGACCCGAGCCATCAACTCAGGGACGCTGAATGGTTTGGTCAGGTAATCGTCGGCACCAACCTCAAGGCCGAGTACGCGATCCAGCTCCGAAGTTCTTGCGGTCAGCATCAGTACCGGAGTGAACACACGTTTTTCGCGTAGACGGCGGCATACATCCAGTCCATCGATTTCAGGCAACATCAGATCGAGAATTATCAGGTCAAAGCGCCCGCTTACCGCAAGCGTAAGCCCACTTTTACCATTTGATGCATGCTCCACCTTCATCTGCATGCTGCGTAGATTGACGCTTAGCAGGTGGATGATGTCAGCATTGTCTTCGATGATTAGAATCTGTTTCGGCACTGTGTTTTCTCCTGTTGGATCAGTGTATGATAAAAAAATCACAAAAGTCTCACGGTGAGACCTGATTGCTTAAGGTAAAGTTCTGATAGGAGGCACTGCATCGGGCGCTACGAAGTCCCGAGAGTGCCGGATATGACCAAAACCGGAGTCACCCAAAGAAGCTTAACTAGTGCCTATCCATAAACTCCCAACTTGCTGAAAAATAAGAAAATAATTTGACGTAGGCATTAAAAAAGGCGCTGAGGTTTTGTAGAATTGTTTTCGACAAAATAACCAAAAAAACCAGAGAGCCTTACCATGCGAGAAACCCGCACCGCACAAACGAGTCTATTTGATGTGTATGCACAGCACAAGTTTGTGCGACTTTTCAGGGCGCTGTCGAATTTGCTCGATTGGAGATAGATAGTCATACGGGCAAATCGGTGCTGAGTGAAATATCCGACGAATACGCCCCCAAACGCTACAAGCCGTATTTGAATTACTGGGCGTTACGGCATTTGAGCGTCGGTTGATAAATGTGGATCGTCTACGCATGGGCAGCACCGTCGTAAAGAGCAATATCGCATCACCATCAGACAGTCAGCTGCTCAATGATGGAATCTGGGGATTGAGCCGCCGGCTATTCGCCAGCAGTCGCGCTTGCACGGGGTTTAGGGTACGACTCACTGTCAGCACGTATAATTTATAGGAAGATGGCAAAAGACAATACTTTGACCCCAAAGACTTTTCGCGGCCATAGATTCCTGTAAATGGAAATTTGGATCCAGTGAGAACCCACTTGTCATCAACTAATGCTAATATAGATGTATAGAAAATCCCTGCTATTCTTACTTTAAGAAACCCGTATAACCCTCGTTTAGCAACAGAAATGTCAGTGGTATGAAACCTGCTTCAGGAAGAGGGGGTGGCGGGGAAAGGGTAATACGCAGGTAAACGATTATGAGTCAACGTTCATGTTGAAGATTAAGTCGATGACTGATAGTGAGGAAGAGCTCGGGGCAGAAAAAGACTATTTTCAGTTCCGCTTTCACCTTCTGCGCGTCTCGCTTTGGGTGGCGATTACCTTCAGTGGTGCGCTCATTCTGGCAGATTGGCTTGGGCTAAATCACCAGGCTAGCATCCACCTTACTTCCATCGAAATATTCTTTCTATCTGACGTTGCGCTGTCGATCTATCTGGGGGCACGCAAGGATAGATACGTCATAGTAGCGCTTCTTTTTTTTATTGCCTGGTTTCTGGTCAACGTCTCGGCGCTATATTTTCTGACCAATAATGAATTTCGTGCGATCTGGTTCTTCATTTTGATTTTGGTCGCTTACACTATCCTTGGTTTATCTCCTGGATTGCTGGCTACGATACTCTCTTTAATCACCCTCATTGTAGCGAACAAATTCCTGCTAGCGCCATTCTCTAGCAATGCAATGGTTACCATGCTATTCAGTCTTTGCGCAGGTAGCGCATTCCTGTACTCCTATACAAAACGCTTCGCTAGTTATCGGCAGAACCTGAAAGAAGTAAACTATAAGCTACTCGATTTAGCTCGCCATGATCCACTGACAGGAACCCTTAATTCGCGTGCTTTTTACGAAAGGGCCGAGCATGTAGCACGACTAGCATTGCGCTCGAAAACGACCTTCTCGTTGTTGTTTATGGATATTGATCATTTTAAATTAATCAACGATCGCTACGGGCACGAAGTCGGCGACATAGTCTTGCAAGAATTTGTGGGCTGTCTTACAGCAAATATACGAGAAACTGACCTGTTAGGACGTATTGGTGGTGAAGAATTTTTATTGTTGCTTCCAGGAACCAAACTTGACGGGGCGAAGTTGCTGGCAGAAAAATTGCTCCAGAAGGTTGAGGGCCTCGTGCCATTGATAGGAGAAACCCAGATCCCATTCACAACCAGCATTGGCATCGCAGTGAGCCGAGCAGGACACGATACGATTACTTCTCTTAAACAGGAGGCTGACCAGGCGATGTACCAAGCCAAGGCGCAGGGCCGAAACTGTGTGAGAACACTAACAGTCCCTGGTACTTGAATCAGGTAAGCTATTAGTTGATTTTAGCTGGAACTAAATCAACCCCGCCCTCTTTGCTCCTTTCATTATCCGCATACTCTATTTCAATATCTACGCGTTGCTCTTGTATTTTGAGATCAACTTGAGCAATAAGCAGCAATAAGGGGGACATTATCCTTTTAGCCTCCTCAGAAAAATATGTGGGTAGAATTTTTCATTTCGAAGTGCAAGTTATTGAAATAGAGAGAGATTCAGATAGTAGTAGTTGATTATTTTAATGCTCACTTTTGAATAATCAAAACCAATTTATGAATTGGCAATTCACAGAACAAATAATTTCACACACTAAATGCTTTCCTTGCTCCGTAGCTTCTTCCTTTAAAGTGTGCGAGTTACTTTT
>JBNKMF010000094.1:3369-19057 GCA_050292965.1 Gammaproteobacteria bacterium
CGAAGTGCAAGTTATTGAAATAGAGAGACATTCAGATAGTAGTAGTTGATTATTTCAATGCTCACTTTTGAATAATCAAAACCAATTTATGAGTTGGCAACTCACAGAACAAATAATTTCACACACTAAATGCTTTCCTTGCTCCGTAGCTTCTTCCTTTAAAGTGTGCGAGTTACTTTTTTCTACAGCAAAAAAAGTAACCAAAAAATGCCGCCCCTCAATCCCTTCACCGACAAAATGGCATCCAGAGCGCGGTCGGCTCAGACGCGGGTCCAACCGCGCTGAGCCTCAAATGACATCCCTGTCATTTGACCCCGCTCTGAATACCATTTTGCCGCAGGCTTGAAATGGGATGTATATCTGCTAACGATCCTGAGACACGGGATATTGAGAAAGCAATTTACCCACTAATTTTTCTAAAGAGCCATATATTTAAATGACTGTGGCCTGGGGGGTAATCAGGAAATATTATCAGACAATTGATTTAAACTCTGGGGACTCTCTTTTCTAATAAACCAGTATCATCTCGCAGCTATTGCAAGACTTTGCTTGTTTAATACACAGGCTTGCTCGCCAATCGTTTTTATCGCCTGCTCAATTCTGTCATTATGCGGGGATGCATAATTCAGGCGCATACAGTTTTTGTATTTTCCACTGCTATTAAATAAAGCGCCCGGAGCGATACCGATATTAAAGGGGAGTAGTTTTTCATTTAGTTCAAAGCTATTTATAGCTTCGGGTAAAACTATCCATAGGTTGAGAGCGCCTCCAGGATAGGTCATTCTGGTGCCCTCTGGAAAGTATTTACGCACTGCCTGAATCATCAGATCTCTGTTTTTATGATATTGATGTTTTGCTGCACGATTGTGCCTGTCGTAATAACCCTGTTTGATAAATTCAGCGATCACCAGTTGCGGTAAGGTGGGAGATGAATAAGAGTTAATGAACTTTAAGTGTTCAATGACCTTTCCATATCGTCCTGCCGCAACCCAGCCTACGCGAAAACCGGGGGCTATAGATTTTGAAAATGATGAACATAGCAATACCCGACCTTCGGTATCAAAAGATTTAATGCTTCTCGGGCGAGGGCTTTTGTAAATCAATTCCCCATAAATGTCGTCTTCGATAATCGCAACATCATATTTCGCGGCCAGCTGTAGCAGCTTAATTTTATTTTCATCCGGCATGATATAACCCAGTGGATTATTCGAGGTTGGAACCAGTTGAATAACCTTGATCGGCCACTGTTCTAAAGCAAGCTCCAGTGCGGGCAGGCTGATACCGGTTTCTGGATGCGTGGGAATTTCTAGTACCTTTAATTCATTGGATTGTATAGCCTGTACCGAGCCATAAAAAAAGGGTGAATCAACCGCAACAATATCGCCAGGTTTAGTCAGCGCTTTTAAGCTTAATGACAGGGCTTCCTGACAGCCTGTTGTTATGACGATATCTTCCGGGTGTAATGAGCAGCCGGAAAGCAACATAAGCCGTACTATTTGCTCGCGCAGGCTATCTGCTCCTTTGCCCGCTTTTGCCTGGTACAGTGCCAGAGGCTGCTTCTTTACGATATCCTCCATAATTCGCTGCAGCGGTTTGAGGGTGCTGAGTTGTAAATCGGGGGTGCCTCGGCCAAAGGCCATAAAACCATTCCTGTTATCGGTTGAGGTTAACTCCAGCACCTTATCCCAGTTATCAATCTGAACAGGCTTCTGGTCTGGGCGGCTAATATCAGGCAGCAGGTTATGCGGTTTTTCTAACTTAACGTAATAACCCGATTTGGGACGAACATCTGCTAACCCCGCATCCTCCAGTAAACGATAAGCTTCCTGTACCGTAGAAATACTGACATGGTGCTGCTGACTCATCTCTCTGATAGAGGGTAGCTTTTGATTGACCTGGAAATACCCGCTTTCGATCTGTTGTGAGATAGTGCCGTAGAGGCGTTCATATAGTTTCATAGCGAATAACATTACCTGATGGCTGGTGATAACTGGTTGGCTTTTGAAAAAAATATCTCACCACAGGGAACATAGAGGAGTAATTAGGTTGTTCTAATTAGACTCTCTGTTGAGGGATTTACCAAACTGACTAACAATAAACATTTGATCTCGTGTTCTCTGTGGTGAAAAGCTTTTAAATAAGTAATAGCATAAAACATGACAGATATTAAATTTTGATTCATAAACGGTACAGATTTATGGAGTATGTGCATGACAGATGCATATTTAGTAAATCTGTCATGCAAAAATAGTTTTTATGTGAATCTGTCATGAAGTAGGCCCCTGAATTACATTATCTGTACTTGAATGATGCAGGAACAGATATGAAATTAATAAATCCCAGCAATGTAAAACAGCGGCTTTATCGTTTGCTAAAGCAAATTGATCTTTACGCTCAGAGATCCAGAACAAGAAGGAAACTGTTACAGCTGGATGAGGATCTATTGAAAGATATAGGACTCACCAGGCAACAGGCTCTACAGGAAGCCAGACTTAACTTTTGGCAAGGAGACGATCACTTGTTGCTTGATGACTGTGTAATTGAGCCAGTGTCTGAGGAAGATGATTTGATAAAACTAAGCCAGAGTAGTTATAAAAAAATTTGTTATAGTGATAACTAAAAAGCTGGTTTTTTTCGTGATGGCGGTGTCACGCAAAAGATGGGTTTTAGTGGTTCTTAAAATGAATACCTTAATTCAGCATATAGATAACGTCCCGGCATCTTATAGTCATCCATCTCACCCAGGCCACTTGCTGGTGAAGGTTCGTAAATGTCCTTATCGAACAGATTTCTTACACCACTGCTAAGTTTAAGATTTTTCTCCATTTGATAACCGATTGAAGCATTAACCATTGAATAATTGGGTACATCCTTGCGTGTATCGGTTGCTAAGCGTTTACGTTCGGCTACCCAGAAAACCTGTGCATCAGCATACCAGTTGGCAGCAAAGCTCCAGTTAGCACCTGCATGCGCTAAATATTTAGGCGCATCGGCTGCTGCATGACCGGTATTATCAACTTCTGTGTGACGGTAAGCATAATCAGCCTGTAGTGTGAGTTCACTAGTCGCCTGGAAATTTACTTCCAACTCACTACCGTAGCCCTTTTGTTGCCCAACATTGTCTATTGAAGTGCCGGCTGCATCAATAATATCTTTAGCATCATAGTAATAAAAGTTGATAACAGAACGTAATTGCTCATTCGGAAAATAGTCAAATGCAACTTCATAGGTATCGATAGTTTCTGGATCAACATCCGGGTTACCGTTACCTACTGGGTTGTTTTGAGCGTACATATCAACAAAGGAAGGGGCTCTAAATGCACGCCCATAAAGCAGTTTTGAAGTAAGTACTGGTGAGGTTTGCCAAACCAGGGCAAGTCGAGGGTTAATGGTGGAACCAAAATCAGAGTAATCATCATATCGTAGCCCTGCCGTTAAGTTCCAGCCAGGGGCAAATGTCCACTCATCCTGAGCACTAAAAAAATACTGTTTTCTATCCACATCTGGCATATATATGGCAGATGTGCCGGTTTTAATGGTTAGTGTTCCATCGACTGATATTGAGCTTCCGTCAATAATCCCTGGTCCAAAATTTCCTGATTCATGGGCCTTATAGTCTCCATAAAATAAGCCAGCACTTAAGCGTACAAGGTGTTTTTCAAACGATTCGACCATCAAAGTCGCTTTATAGCCAGCTGTTCGCTCTATATCACCGGGCGTTCCAATATAGCCATCTGTAAAGGTCACATTCCCCATTGGTGACGGACCGCCGAAATTTCCGTCAGAACCAATGGTCAATACTGAGCCAGCGGGAAATACATTCAGATAGGTGTGCAATGCCTGATAAGAAAGCGAAATCTTATGCTCTAATTTCAACTCATTGGAGAGTTTTTGATGATAATAGAGATCGCTCTGGATACGTTCGTATTTTATCCAACCGTCAGGGTCAAGTGCGTTAGCAATACCCGCTCCGGTTCCACCATTGTTTAGTGTGCTTGCCCAAAGGTTAAACTCAAGAGCATCTTTGATGAAGTTAACATTCAGGTTATAACGTTCATAGTCTGTATTTAAGGCTCCTGGAGCATTGGAAGCTGTCGTTGTATATAGGCCATCGACTAGTGATTGAAGGTCTTTTTGCATGATACGGTCGTCATCACCATCGCTTTGCATGCGTGATAAATTGACGGCATATGCATAACCATCAGTTTTAGCACCGTAGTTTAGCCATGTCTCAGCTGTGCCAAACGAACCATAACTAACACCTGCTTCACTGTTATTAGCTAAATAATCAGCATCTTTGGTGATAATGTTTATGACACCGGCAAAAGCGTTAGCTCCATAAATGACTGATCCAGGACCCCTTACGATCTCTATACGCTTTATTGCGCTCAATGGCATATTAACAGTCGTTTCCGGCGCACTATATTTTAGCCCTTGCATGGTTGTCCCATTGACCAGAATCATCACCTGTTGATTGTACTTGGTATGAATCCCCCGAATATCAAACGCACCTGATAGCAAGCCATTTCCTGGATATACGTGTAGTCCCGGCACCTTCTCTAATATCTCATCAAATGTTTTAGCCGTTGATTGAGCAATCTGCTTTTCGGTAATGACTGTTGCAATGGCTGGTGCCAGTGAGAGGGGTTTATCCGTGCCGGTTGAAGCTGATATGGTTAATCCCATCATCTCTTCAAGAGACAGAGTATCGATAAGTTCAAGATCACTATCAGCGTTTACAGCTATGGGCATGCATAATAATGCAGCCAGTAATAACTCTAGTCTGGATTTCATTGCTTCACCTTAATTGATACCTGAATCTATGGATTCAGGTGATAAATTTAAAATAAGCTACATTTAATAAAACAGGAAACCATCATATTGTTGTATCACTTTTCTCAATATAGGGTAGGTATAGTTCAAATTTTGTACCCTGACCCATTTCTGACCTCATTAAAATGGAACCTTCAAGCTTTTGAGTGACCAAATTGTAAACAATGTTCATCCCTAAACCCGTACCACCAGCATTACGTTTTGTGGTTACAAATGGCTCAAATATTTTGTCTTTAACAGTTTCGTCAACACCTTTCCCATTGTCGGAATAGGTAAATTGAAGTCCTTTATCTAACATGGATATAGTAGTGGTGATTTTCGCGCCCTCAGGATTACTATCAAAGGCATGTAAAATCGTATTATTTATAAAGTTGTTCAATAGCTGCGCAAACACTCCTGGGTGGGAATAGATCAAAACCTCTTTGGGAGCAATTATCTCAACCTCTATGGGGATATGTTTGAGTTTATTATGGAATGTGAGGAATACCTCCTCTACATATTCTCTCAGGTTAAAATCTCGCAGATCATCCGTACTTTGATCGACGGAGATGCGTTTAAAGCTAGTAATTAGTTCAGCTGCCTGCTTTATACTTTTTTCTAAGAGCTGTGAACTCTCCAGAATAATGCCTAGCCTGGTATCCATAACCGAACGCTTAAGCGTACCTTCCTGAATTTCTTGTAGAATAGCCTTACTCTCTCTGGAAATAATTGAGCTTCCCATTATGGCATTACCTAACGGGGTATTAACTTCATGAGCTACTCCGCTTACCAGGCTTCCTAAAGCTGCCATCTTCTCTGATTGTATTAGCTTGTCTTGTGCTTCACGCAGTGTATCAATACTTGATAGTAATAATTTAGTTCGTTCGTCAACTCGCTCTTCAAGCTCATCGGTTAAGGATTGAGTCTCTATAAGCATCAGATTAAAAGCTTCATAAAGTGCTGCTACCTCATTTTTTCCCGGGTAGCTTACACGGTGTGAAAAGTTACGCTTTTCTGCCACCAGTTTGGCGCTTTCTGCCAATGAAAGAATAGGTCGTAGCATATGATTACCTAAGCGCCAGGAAACAATTAGCACAATTACAATCAGGAATAGTGAAAAGATTAGTAATGGTGCGAGCAGTTGTTGCGATGATTGTAGAATTTTAGATGCACTTTTGAGGATATAAAAATATCCTAATAGCTCATCCTGATGAATAATAGGAACGATGATACGGTACCGTGAATTCAAGCTAATCCAGATACCATCTATAAATTCTGCTGACTTCTTAATCTCTGTTGGGGGTGGTAAATGATCAGGGTTAGCCTCAGCAAATAGTAAAAGGCTGCTGTCATAAATGGCTACATGCAGAATGGATTCCCGTTTAACGATCGACTTAAGTGAATCTTCAGCTCCCTTAGCATCAAAAAATGCCAGGTGCGACAGCATTGTTTCTGCCAGAAAGTTAGCTTCTAGCTCACTCTCTCGAATAAAGCGCTGTTGTTCATTAAACAATATAAATAGCACACTAAAAATCGAAGCCATCAATAAAATAACTGTGCTCACTACTGAGAGCATCACAACAAACTGTTTAGTAATCGAGTAATTACTCAGTTGCATGATTGCTCACCGGTGTTTCTACAACTTTAGCTAGCTTCATCAAGCGATAATCTGCCTTTAAGTTGTGACTTTGCAAGGAGTTTTTATTGATAATAATTTTAAATTTATTGTTGTCATGATATAGAGCAACTGTGGCTCCGTTATAGATATCATCCTCATTACTGCTGACTAGTAATAGATTTTTACTTTTGATAGTTTTAGCAATAGTTGAAATTGCGCTGGGATTATTATTAACAATAAAGATGATTTGGCATGAGCCTAATAGAGATTTTTCAGAGCTCACTTCGATTGGCTGCACCTCAATCGGTAAGCCATGTAGTTTTTTATTGCGGTAGAGCTGTCGAAGATTTTCTACAAATGCCTCATCGCCTATTATACAGATACGCATAGCTCGCTCAGGTAGTTGTGGCCAGGTGATGAATGAGCTAATGCGTTGTAGCATAACGCCTTGAATATCTATCAGGGACAGGGCGTGCAAGGAGGGGGCAAAAAGCAATGCAACGATAAGAAAGACTTTTTGCATGCGTTCCATTAGATGAGATCTGCTTTGGGCTCGCCTAAGTAATAACCCTGGACATAATCGACTCCCATTGCTTTGACTATCTCGAAAATAGCTTCAGAGTGAACAAATTCAGCAACGGTCTTAATTTTTTTCTTTTTAGCAAAAAGTAAAATAGATTCGGTTACCAGATGCGAGTGTTCATTGGTATCGATGTTCTGAATAAAACTGCCGTCAATTTTTAAGGTTTCAAGAGGGAAACTGCCCAGCCTGGCAAAATTTGAACAGCGAACCCCAAAATCATCAATGCTGATGCCATAGCCCAAATCAATCAACTTAAAAAGATGTTTCTGAATGACTGGAATTTCCAGTAGAGTACTGTCCTCTAATAGTTCAAAACTGACGCGGGTTGCCGCTATGTCATACTCCCGGCGCTTTTCTTCTAAATAAGGAATGAAATCTTTTTCCATCAAGTCAATATCAGCCAGGTTTATAGAAAAGTTAATATTGTTATCTTTAAATTTAGCAAATGATTTATCAACTATGCGCCGAGTAATCTGATGTAGTAATCCGGCATGACGAGCTGCTGTTAAAAAGGAAAAAGGTGAGTAAGTGATATCTTCATGTTCCAATCTGACTAATGCCTCATACTTATGTATTTCCCGGGTTGCTGGATCAATAATTGGTTGGTAATAGGCCAGGATTTTGTCATCTATCAAGGCATCGTGCAGCCATTTTGTCCATTTATTATTTTCATGAATGGCATTAATGATTTCCAGATCATGAGAGTAGTACTGCACACGGTTTCGACTAATAGTACGTGCTTCACGCAGTGCGATCTCCGCTTTTTGAATCATATTGCCAACTTCATTAATCACCACACCAATGGTCACGTTCAAACGTAACTCTAGGAGATTAATCATGAAGATATGTTCCGAGATATCTAATCGAGTTTTATTGACGACCTGATCGGTATGTTCGCAAAGATCTGATGGAATTAGCACGGCAAAAATATCAGCGTTTAAATGGTAAAGCGTCAGTTCAAATTGTTTTAGGATAGTTTGTAGTTTTTCGCTAACCTGTATCAGCAGTTGATCTCCAATTTCGAATCCATAAGCATCATTTGTCATACTAAAACCGTCAATATTAATTAGAATTAGAGACATCACAGTACCGGTATCTAGATCTTCTGTTAACTTTAATCGGTTGGGTAAGCCCGTTAAACTATCAACATGCAGCGAGTGATAAAGTTCATTCTTGCGGTTTTCCAGTTCAATGATCTGTTTATACTGGGAAAGTGCCGTTCTCATGGTTGTATAGAGGCGTTCAGTCGTAAGTTCGGTCTTCTCTTTATAATCATTAATATCATAATGATCGATTACATAGCGTTCGGGTGCTTCTCCTGGTTGGCCAGTACGAATGATAATGCGAACCAAGTGATCTTTAAGCTTATGACGTATGTATTCAACCACCTGGAGTCCGGCATCGCTAGATTCCATAACGATATCAAGCAGTACAACGGCTACATAGCCATTAGTTAATGCCTGTTTAGCTTCCTTAGCACTAAAGGCGGAGCTAATTTCAAGGGGGCGATTGCTATAGGTGAAGTCGTGCAGAGCCAGCCTGGTAAAAGAGTGAACCTCTTTGTCATCGTCGACAATCAGTACTTTCCAGGTGTTCTGGATGAGTTCGGCCGTGTCATGTTGTTTTCCCTCTTCGGGAGCAAATAATAGTTCATCACTCATGCTGGGAACCTTTTATTTCCTTTTCCTACTATGGAACACTTTATCATTAGATCATTGTTTTTTAAAAGAAAAAATGAATCTTATAATTAAACCGTCAGACTATACTTAATAGTATACCCATGATTTTTCCCACCGAAGCAATTATCACTTTTTATGTGCCTCAATGTTTATGGTAGGCATTAGCGCTGTGCTACTAATTGATGCCAGTGAACTAGAGTATAGGTCAACCCTCTGTATTCAACATGGTAATTCCAGAAGTATTATTAAGGATTAATTAGAAAGATTTCTCCAGCACTATTAAACTATGCAGCGATAAGTTGTTCTCGTTCTATTCGTTTTTTACCTTGAAGATACAAAGAGTAAACTGGTATTGTCCTCAGTTTTGGTAAATCCTATGTCATCCAAGACGACAGCAACCATTATTGGTTCTATCTCAATATTTCTGTGGGGTACTCTCGCATTACTAACCACCTTAACAAAAGGTTTAATCCCTCCATTTCAGTTGATGGCTATGACATTCACCATTGCTTTTATCCTGATGAACCTGCGTTGGTGGAAGAATGGTCATCTTGGGTTTCAGCATATACGCCAACCTTACCTGGCCTGGTTACTCGGAGTGGGTGGTTTCTTTGGGTATCATTTCTGTTATTTCGCTGCAATGAGGAATGCCCCAGCGGTAGAGGTAAGTTTGCTGGCTTATCTGTGGCCCCTGTTTATTGTGTTATTTACCGGGTTTCTACCGGGTGAGCGGATTCGCTTGCAGCATATTGTCGGCGCATTAATCGCACTTGCCGGTTGCTGGTTGCTGATTGGAAAAGATAGTGGTGGATTTAGTACGCAATACTTAATCGGTTATCTGCTGGCTTTTACCTGTGCCTTGATCTGGTCCAGTTATTCGGTGGCCAACCGTCTGGTGAAGTCGGTTTCTACAGATGCCGTCGGCTGGTTCTGTGCGTTAACCGCTTTGCTGGCATTGGGTAGTCACCTGATCTGGGAATCGACTGTCTGGCCACAGGACTTCAGCCAGTGGCTAGGAGTCATTGGTTTGGGGCTGGGGCCTGTGGGTATTGCTTTTTTTACCTGGGACTATGGGGTCAAGCATGGCAACCTGCAGCTGCTAGGGGTGCTGGCCTATGCGGCTCCGCTGATATCAGTACTATTGCTTATAGTAGCTGGATTTGGTGAGCCCAGTATTGGCTTGCTGCTGGCCTGCCTGGCCATAGTTGGTGGATCTTTCATCGCGGGCTATCACTGGAAGCCACGAATATTACAGCGCTGATTTTAGGCCTGTGAAATCCGACGCTGTTTCTGATATCTCTAATTTATTGCATCAGATAGCTCAAATTTAACCTGGAATCCGCAGTTGGAGGAGTTTAAGTGCGCATGCGGTGGTGTAGATCAAGGCGCGACGACTTCTGTTCGCCATTAGAAAACTCAATATAGGACAGAGCCGATGGCTGGCAAATAAGCTGTCAGTAGTGGTGGGTTGCAGCAGACTGAGCAGGGGTGCCGATGTTTATGCCAACCACTGCCAGTCTAGTTGTGAAAACAGGCTTTCGGGTGCACCTGTTTTGAGCAGCTAGTTTGATCAAGTGAATAAAATACTATCAGGTATATACCAGTATGCCGACAATAGCTCAGGGCATAAGCACAGGGCGGTAACAGTGTTGTAACACCAGCTTTTAGGCCGAAATCGATGGACTGATGCGATGCATTATTTATTTAGTTAGTCGGGGGGGAGGGAGAGGGATAGCACTGATTGTGTGCTGCGGATTCATTTGTTGCACTAATTTTAAGCATGTCTCTGAGTATACTGCTCAATTATTTGAATGGCTATTTTTTAATCTGTGTTAACTAATTGAATTTCATCAATTATTAAACTTCTGGCACTAAAGTTGTTAACTGGTTCCTGTCCTTAAACATTTGGAGTACAGAAACGATGAAACTCAAAGCACTAAAAGCAGCGACTCTGGCGATAGCTTGCTCAGCAATAATGAACACCGCAATCGCCGCTGATACCATTAAGGTCGGTGTGTTGCATTCCCTGTCTGGCACCATGGCGATCAGTGAAACCACGCTGAAAGATACCATGTTGATGTTGATAGAAGATCAGAACAAAAAAGGAGGTCTATTAGGTAAAAAACTGGAAGCGGTGGTTGTTGATCCTGCCTCTAACTGGCCTCTATTCGCTGAAAAGGCGCGCGAGCTAATTTCTAAGGACAAGGTTGCTGCTACCTTTGGTTGCTGGACTTCGGTTTCTCGTAAATCAGTACTGCCTGTATTCGAAGAACTCAATAGCATTCTGTTCTACCCGGTACAGTACGAAGGTGAAGAATCTTCTAAAAACGTTTTCTATACGGGGGCCGCGCCAAACCAGCAGGCGATTCCTGCGGTCGATTACCTGATGAATGAAATCGGTGTTAAGCGTTGGGTACTGGCAGGTACCGATTATGTTTATCCGCGAACTACTAATAAAATTCTTGAAGCTTATCTGAAGGCAAAAGGGGTGGCAGCGAAAGATATCATGATCAACTATACACCTTTCGGTCATTCTGACTGGCAGAGTATTGTTTCTGATATCAAGAAATTTGGTTCAGCAGGTAAGAAAACAGCGGTTGTGTCTACTATCAACGGTGATGCAAACGTACCTTTCTACAAAGAGCTGGGTAATCAGAGTGTTACTGCGGATGATATCCCTGTGGTTGCTTTCTCAGTAGGTGAAGAAGAACTTTCTGGTATCGATACCAGGCCTCTGGTTGGTCACCTGGCTGCATGGAACTATTTCATGAGTGTTGATGCGCCTGAAAATGATGAATTCATTGAAAAATGGCACAAATTTATCAAGAGTGAAAAGCGTGTGACTAATGATCCAATGGAAGCTCATTACATTGGTTTCAAAATGTGGGTAGAAGCGGTTAAGAAAGCCGGTACTACTGATCCTTCTGCAGTTCAGGATGCGCTGATTGGCATCGCTGTGCCTAATTTGACTGGCGGCCTTTCAGCCATGATGCCTAATCATCACATCACCAAGCCAGTATTGATCGGTGAAATTCAGGACGATGGTCAGTTTGAAACAGTATGGAAGACTTCAGGTCTGGTTCCTGGCGATGCATGGTCAGACTTTCTGCCCGGTTCAAAAGATTTGATCTCTGACTGGAGAGCGCCTTTAAGCTGCGGTAACTACAACGTTAAAACAGCCAAATGTTCAGGTCAGAACTTCTAGTTTGATACAGTCTTAATCTGATATACGGGGCCGAGACTCCGGCCCCGTATATCAACACATGATGCTATATGCATTATCACTTTCCGCAAAACTTACAACAGGCTGTTTATGAGAATTTTTCTACTGCTGATTTCATTCGCATGTGTGTTTAGTTTGAATACTGTGCAGGCTGATGATTCCAGTCTTGACGAAGCGACCTCACAGCTAACCACCAGCAGCTTTGATAAAAAAGCTCGGGGAATCGAATTACTTGTTGATAGCGGCCATGAAAAAACTGAACTGCTGTTGAAAGCAATCCTGGCTGGAGATCTGTATTACGTTAAAAAAAGCAAACGTCTGGCATTTATCAAGGATGCCGACTCTGGCAAACAGGTAACAGATGCATTAAATGGTGAAGACCTTGGCACTATGTCCAAACGTAAATTAAAAAAAGTCAGCATCAATAATTCACTCAGGCAGTTACTCAAGCTGTCAATTTCCAATATCAAATTAAATCACCCGGATGCAGAAGTACGTGTGCAGGCGGTATCGAATCTAATGGGGCAGGCCGATGAAGACATGATCAGTCTACTCAAAAATATGTTAAGCAAAGAAAAAAATACCGATGTCATTCAGGCGATTAATGAGGTCGTTGCATTCACCGGTCTGGATTCAGATAATCAGGAGATCCAGCTTCAGTCTATCCAGTTATTGCAGGATCAGTTAAATCCTGATGTGTTAAACAAGTTTAAACAACTGGCACAAAACTCACCCCATAAAGCAGTGAAAACGGCGGCAGCCAAAGCTGTTGCAACCATCGAATCTCGGGTGTCCATGTTTTCCTATATCGAAACCCTGTTCTTTGGTTTGAGCCTGGGTTCGATTCTGGCGCTGGCAGCTATCGGTCTTGCTATTACCTTTGGTGTGATGGGTGTTATCAATATGGCGCATGGTGAGCTGATTATGATTGGTGCCTATACCACTTATGTGGTGCAACTATTGATGCCAGAAAATATCGGTGCCTCAGTACTGATTTCAATCCCTGCAGCTTTTCTGGTCTCGGGTCTGGTGGGTGTCGCTATCGAGCGAGGTATCATTCGCTTTTTATATGGCCGTCCGTTAGAAACGTTGTTAGCAACCTTTGGTATCAGCCTGTTTCTACAGCAGGTGGTGCGCAGTATCTTTTCTCCGCTCAATCGCTCGGTGGAAACTCCGCCGTGGATGAGTGGATCACTGGAAATCAATTCACTGTTATCCATTACCTATAACCGTTTATATATTTTTATATTCTGTCTGATTGTGTTTGTACTGCTGTTTCTGGTGATGAAAAAAACTTCGCTCGGTTTACATGTACGAGCCGTTTCGCAAAACCGCAATATGGCGCGTGCCATGGGTATTAAATCGGAATGGGTGGATGCAATGACCTTTGGTCTGGGCTCCGGCATAGCTGGTGTGGCAGGTGTTGCTTTAAGTCAGATTACCAATGTGGGACCTAATCTTGGTCAGGCTTATATCGTGGATTCTTTCATGGTCGTGGTATTCGGTGGCGTCGGGAACCTGTGGGGTACTCTGATCAGTGGATTATCGTTAGGTGTTGTTGGTAAGTATCTGGAACCAGTTACCGGTGCGGTACTGGCCAAGATACTGGTGTTGATCTTTATCATTCTATTTATTCAGAAACGGCCGCGTGGTTTATTTCCACAGAAAGGCAGGGCGGCAGAATAATGATTAGAAAACTGTTAGAAAATGATTTTGGTGGCAAGGTTTTTCTGACTCTGTTATTGGTTGCTAGTGTCTACGTATTGATCGCTAACCAGTTGTTGTCACCTGACAATATGTTTCATGTGCCGACCTATACGGTAACACTGCTGGGTAAATATCTGACTTATGCTTTACTGGCAATAGCGGTTGATCTGGTATGGGGTTATCTCGGCATACTGAGTCTGGGGCATGGTGCTTTTTTTGCGTTAGGTGGCTATGCAATGGGTATGTACCTGATGCGCCAGATTGGTGATCGGGGTGTTTATGGAAATCCAGTGTTACCCGATTTTATGGTGTTCCTCAACTGGAAGGAGTTACCCTGGTTCTGGCTCGGTTTTGATCAGTTCTGGTTTGCCATGATACTGGTGTTGCTGGTGCCTGGACTGGTGGCGTTCGTGTTTGGCTGGTTTGCATTCAAATCACGCGTAACAGGGGTTTACCTGTCTATTATTACTCAGGCACTCACCTATGCCTTGATGCTGGCCTTCTTCCGTAATGAGATGGGGTTTGGCGGCAATAATGGTTTGACCGATTTCAAGGATATTCTTGGGTTTTCATTACAGTCCGATAATGTACGTATAGTGTTGTTTTTAAGCTCAGGTATTGCACTGGCACTCGGTTACCTTAGCTGTCGTTATATCGTCAATTCGAAACTGGGTAGGGTGAGCATCGCCATTCGTGATAGCGAAAATCGGGTTCGCTTTATGGGTTATCGGGTAGATCTGTTCAAGCTTTTTGTGTTCACGTTTTCAGCTGTACTGGCTGGTATCGCCGGTGCACTTTATGTACCTCAGGTGGGCATTATAAATCCCTCAGAGTTTTCACCTATCAACTCCATCGAGATCGTCATCTGGGTGGCAGTGGGTGGACGGGCAACCCTGTTTGGTGCTGTGCTGGGTGCCTTTGTGGTGAATTATGCCAAGACCTATTTTACCGGAGCTTTCCCCGAGATATGGTTATTTGCACTGGGTGGTCTGTTTATTCTGGTTACCATCTTTGCACCGGATGGCATCATAGGCCTGTTCAAACGAAAAAAGAAATCTGATTCGAGTAATGATTCGCTGCCGGTTGAATTATCCAGGGAGGCCGCGAAATGAATAGCTTACAGGTTTTAAGAGAGTTCGCGCGGCGTGATCAGGTTTTTAACTTTATGATCCGTGCCGACGAGATTACCCCGAATACCTCCAAAGGTATGATCCTCTACGTTGAAGATCTATCGGTAAGTTTTGATGGATTTAAGGCGATCAATAACTTAAATCTTTATATACGTGAAGGCGAGTTGCGTTGCATCATCGGCCCTAACGGCGCGGGTAAAACCACGTTGATGGATATCATTACGGGTAAAACCAGGCCTGACACTGGCTCGGTTTTTTTCGGTCAGGATATAGATCTGCTGAAATTCTCAGAACCGGAAATCGCCCAGATTGGTATAGGACGTAAATTCCAGAAACCAACTGTATTTGAACATCATACAGTTTTCGAAAACCTTGAACTGGCTATGGCTGCTAACAAACGTGTATGGCCAACGCTGTTCGCCAAACTGCGCGCCGAACAAATTGATCGTATTGATGAAATTCTGCTGCAGGCAGGCCTGATCGATTTAAGGCATGACTCCGCTTCCTTATTGTCGCATGGGCAGAAGCAATGGCTGGAAATCGCCATGCTGGTCATGCAGCAACCGCGTCTATTGCTGGTAGATGAACCAGTTGCAGGCATGACCCATCAGGAAATGGATAAAACCGCTGAACTTTTACATAGCCTGACGGGTAAGCATTCGGTGGTTGTGGTGGAGCATGATATGGATTTTGTGCGTTCTATAGCAAGCGATGTCACGGTGCTGCATCAGGGTAGTGTGCTTGCCGAAGGCACTATGGAACAGGTGCAGTCCAACAGGGAAGTGGTCGAAGTTTATCTCGGGGAGTAATGAATATGTTAAAGATAGAAAAGCTCAATCAATACTACTCAGAGAGTCATACCCTGTGGGATATAGATATGGAGCTCGAAAAGGGTAAATGTAACTGCCTGATGGGGCGCAACGGTGTGGGTAAAAC
>JBNKMF010000095.1:0-19054 GCA_050292965.1 Gammaproteobacteria bacterium
TTTACTTACAGTTGTCACTGCTCTGGGTGGTACGCTGGATATCGATTTTGCTTCGGGTGAATATGTATATACGCTTGATGTTGATCAATCAGTACTGGGTCAGGTAGAACACTTTCCTGTAACGGTTATCGATAATGATGGTGATGTATTCTCAGCCAATATCCAGTTCAATATCGATTACCAGCCAGGTCTGGATGCAAATCAGGATATCATAATTACCAATATTAGCGATGGAACTCCAATACATATCAGTGACTCAGCTTTGCTACATAATGATCGTGTTGATGCCAATGCATTTCTAAGCGCAGCCGATAATGCAGTCGGTGGAACCGTAAGCATGGGTAGTGGCGAAGTAATTTTCAGCACTGAAGGCAATGGTCTTTCAGAGTCAGATTTTTCAACAACCAGTGCTGCCGTTGAGATTAACGACAGAGGTGAATACACAGCAACCAACAACTCTGCCTTGACAGCAACCGACATGTCTGACCGTTCACTATTCAGCTCTAACGTTGGCAACCTGTCTGGTGTGAATTCTAATGGCTACAGTGCCGCTTACTACGGCAGTATTTACTCTAGTGATGACCAGGACTGGATTAAGGTGACTCTGGCGCAGGGCGAAACTATACACCTGAACGTTTCAAGTTTTGCAGTGAGTGCCTCTATCTATGATAGTAATGGAAACTATGTTTTAGATGTCGCTAGTCATTCATGGGAACCAAACGGTGGTTTTACCGCACCAGCATCGGGTGAATACTATGTTGTGATCAAAGCTGATTATACCTGGAGCAGTGGAAAGTATGACCTCTTAATGACGATTGATACCTCTTCAGCTGATTATTCGACCTTTGACTATACTCTGGATAATGGAGCTGGAGTGTTAGATACTACATCTGCAGGTATTCATACAGTCAGTGGTAATACCCTGACCGGCGGCAAGGAATCTGAAATCCTTATCTCGGGGGATCAAAGTGATACCCTCGCTGGTAATGCCGGAGATGATGTATTATTTGGTAATGCTGGCAATGACATACTGCAGGGAGGTACGGGCGATGATCTGTTAATTGGCGGTAGTGGAAACGATAGTCTGCTAGGTGGTGCTGGTATCGATATATTCGCTCTGGAAGCAGGGGATGAAGGTAGCAGTCTGGCTCCTGCAGTGGATACCATTGCTGATTTTACTGTTGGCACTGGTGGTGACGTGCTGGACCTCTCCGATATTTTGGTTAGTGAGGATCTGTCGACACTAGATAACTATCTCAACTTTAGTTATGACAGCAATACTGGCAATACCACCATTAACATAGATCCAGCGGGAGTAGATGCCGCATTAGAAGCATCGCAGCAGATTATTTTGACAGGAGTTGATTTAACTTCGAATGGGTCGTTAAGTGATCAACAAATACTGGATAACCTGTTGAATCATGGTAATCTGGTCGTCGATCATTAATGTTACTTTCTGGTGTTAAATTAAATGAATGTAGAGTCAACTACGGCTGCTATCGACGATCTGGCTGAAGCGAAATTTCAACGCGATGGTTACCTGATCGTTCCTCAGTTATATGAGGCTGATCGCTGCATGGCAATCCGTGAAGAAATCCTTGAGTCGCTCAATCCATTACGTGGCCCGGCAGAATTTGAAGTAGATGTGCAGTATCCCGGTTCGCCTGAGGATAGATCCAGCGAGGGAGGCAATACGCCACGCCGTTTATTGCATGCCTATGGTCGTAGTCAACTGTTAAGAGAATGGTCAACCGGGTCTATCGTCAGAGATTATCTGCAAAGGCTGATGGGCAGTAAAGACGTGTTATTGTCGCAATGTCATCACAACTGTGTGATGACCAAGCACCCCGGGTACAGCTCTATTACATCCTGGCATCAGGATAACCGCTACTGGCGCTTCGACCGACCAGAGCTGGTGTCGGTGTGGCTGGCGCTGGGTGATGAGTATGAAGTGAATGGAAGCCTGATGTTTATCCCTGGCTCACACCGTATGGAATTTGGATTAGGTCGATTTGATCGGGATATATTTTTCCGTACTGACCTGGAAGAAAACAGTGAATTGCTAGCGTCAGCAGTAACTGCGGAATTAAATATGGGCGACGTGGTGTTTTTCCATTCACGAACCCTGCACGCAGCGGGTATGAATAATACTGATTCGGTAAAACTCTCGCCTGTTTTTACCTATCACACTGAGGATAACCAGCCGATACCTGGAACCCGCTCAGCGCTTTATCCCTCTATCAGGCTACAGGCTCCAGGTACTAAACAGAGTCTGCAGCCTTCAAATGGCGATATTTAAAGCCTTTTCACCTCAGATAGGGCATCCTGCCCTAATCTGAGGTAAGTGTTTTTTAAGTGAGTTGAATTGGCTGCTATCAGGTAATCATTTGATCGTCAATACATCAGCCCCCGGTTTGTCCTGGTAAAGCGCTTTTACCAGATCGGCTCTTCTCGCCAATACCGAACGCTGGTTAACCGATCCCTTGTCGGTCATTTCGCCGGTTTGTATCGAGGCGTCTTCGCCCATGATCATGACACGTTTGATCAGGGTGGAGCTGCCTGTTGAAACTTCTTTATAATCGTTCAAAGCACGCTGGATATACTCCCTGATGATGTGATTTGAGGCCAGTTCTTCAGTGCTTGCATTGGTGAGTGTTGGGTCCATTTTTCGGGCCTGTTCCACATCAAGAAATAGTAAAGCTCCGATAAAGTCCAAATCGTGTCCGGTTAGCACCAGCTCTCGTACCAGCGGTGCTGCATGGTTGATAAAACCTGCACGCAGATTGGCAAAGTTGACCCAGGTACCGGTTGACAATTTGAAGTCTTCTGCGAGTCTTCCGTTGTACATCAGGCCTTTAGAGATATCGTCAGGATCGGCCAGTTTGACGGCATCCTTGATACAGTAAAAGCCTTCGTCATCAAAGGCTTCGGCGGTTTTGTCGGGCTCGCCCCAGTAGCCTGGTGTAATCGATGGGCCGCGTACGCGAAGTTCGGTTTTGACATCGTGTGGTACCAGCTTGAATTCAACACCGACAGCAGGTAGGCCGACCAGGCCTGGTTTTCTCATCGGCCCAATCGGGCAGGTGGCGAAAGGTGCAGTTTCGGTGGCACCGTATCCGGTAATGATCAGGGTTTCCTTGCCTACGGTTTCGATCGACATTTCTTCCAGACGTTTGAAGATATGCGGGGACAGGCCTGCACCTGAGTATTGAATTAACTTGACGTTTGAAAAGAATTTTTCTTTCAACTCAACGTTTTTTTCCATTTCGGCAACCAGCAATTCAAAGCCTTTAGGGACATTGAAATACAGCGTGGGTGCTATGTCACACAGGTTTGTGACCGAATGATGCATTAAGTCTGGAGTGGGCTTTCCTTCATCGATATACAGCGTACCGCCATTATAAAGCGTCAGGCCAAAGTTGTGATTACCACCTGCTGTGTGATTCCATGGTAGCCAGTCGACCAGCACTGGAGGTTCATCCTGCAGAAAAGCAATGGATTGACGAATCATTTCCTGGTTGGAACACAGCATGCGCTGGGTGTTGATCACTCCTTTAGGCATGCCGGTAGATCCTGAGGTAAAAAGAAGTTTGGCAACGGTATCCGGTGTGATAGACGCCTCCGCAGCAAGCAGAGATTCACCCGGAACAGTTGCCAGAGCATCTGCAAGACTGAAGCCGCTTTTGGCATTGTCTACCGCCATTACCATGCAATCAACTTCAACTGCCTGTATAGCCTGTTTGAATGGCTCGGTGTCATCCACGAAAATCATCGATGGAGACATGAGTTCAAGAACGTAACTGAGTTTGACGTAGTCGGTAGATAGCAGTGCATAGGCGGGTGCGATCACTGCATAGGGAACACCGGCACGCATCGCGCCCAGAGCCATGAGTGCGTGGTCAATAGAGTTGGGGGCTATAATGGCGAGACCATGTTCTGCGCTCAAGCCCTTATCCAGCAGGTATTGAGCAATGGCGCGTGACTGATCTTTAATCTGTTTATAGGTCAGCGACCTCCAGCCAGAGTCCGTGCGTCTGTCTGCGATAGCCATGCTATCAGGCGTTTTTTCAGCCCATTCATCCAGCTTGTCGAATATTGCTCTAGGGTAATCGGGCAGGGGGGCATCATTAGTAATGTAAAGCACCCCGTCATCAGCCTGGCGTAAAGTTGCTTTAGCCCAGTTCATGTTGACAGAACGTAGATTAGCCATTTTATTGTTCCTCGAAATATCGTTTTCCAGGTCGTGTAATTTTATATCCGACTCTGGATTTTGTTAGTCGTTATTTATTTTCAGAATCAGCCAGTCCTAATAAACGGACCGCGTTATCTTTTAGAATCCGTTGATGAACTTCGGGCTTAAACCCCGCATTCTGGAAATCAGATATCCAGCGTTCAGGTGTAATCAATGGAAAATCCGATCCGAATAGTACGCGATCCTTCAATAGCGTATTGGAATACTGGATGAGCTGTTTAGGAAAATATTTTGGTGACCAGCCGGATAGATCGATATAAATATTCGGCTTATGTACGGCCAGTGACAAAGCTTCGTCCTGCCAGGGCCAGGAAGGATGCGCAATAATAATCTGGATATCTGGAAAGTCGATAGCCACATCTTCCAGTAGCATGGGGTTTGAATTCTGAAGGCGCAGTCCACCACCAGCACGCATACCTGAGCCAATGCCTGAATGACCACTATGGAAGATTGCCGGCATGTTATATTCTGCAATCACTTCATAGATAGGCCAGGCCATCTTGTCATAAGGCAGAAACCCCTGCACGGTCGGGTGAAACTTGAAGCCCCTGACACCATAATCTTCGATCATACGGCGAGCTTCACGCGCACCCATTTTACCTTTATGCGGATCGATGCTGGCGAAAGCGATCATCATGTCGCTATTTTTCTGAGCGGCTTCGGCAACTTCTTCGTTAGGAATACGGCGACGTCCGAGCTGGCTTTCAGAGTCTACAGTGAACATCACCAGGCCGATTTTCTGCTCACGATAATACGCAACAGTTTCATCTATGGTAGGACGGTGCGACGACCCGAAATATTTATCCGCAGCTCGATCATACTCTTCACCAAAGCTGTCCGGCGGAGCGCAACAGGATACTTCAGCATGGGTATGCATATCTATGGCAATGAGTTCATCTATATTCATTAGAGATACCTTCTATTTTTTATATGGGGTCATAGCGCTATACCCCAGGTCAATATTGGGAAAAGTACTAGCAATAGAACCCGGGAAAAGTCAGAAATCAGGAATGGTAGAACACCCTTAAAGGTTTGCTTCATGGGTACATCACCAGCCATTTTGTTGATGACGAATACATTCATGCCAACAGGCGGAGTAATCATGCCCACTTCAACTACGATCAGACAGAGTATGCCAAACCAGAGTGCGGTTTGTTCCTGTGTCATACCAAAATCCAGCGCCATAATAGCTGGGAAAAAGATGGGTATTGTAAGTAGAATCATACTCAGGGAATCCATCAGGCAACCCAGCACCAGGTATACCAGCAGTATCACAGTCATAACCATGTAGGGCGATAAACTGCTTTCAATAATATATTCGGCCAGATATTCAGGCATGCCACTAAGGCTAAGAAATGCATTGAAGATATCGGCACCCAGAATAATGACAAAAATCATACCGGTATTGATGGCTGTCTGGGTCAGGCATTCTAGAAAGCGATTGATATTCATCTGGCGATTTGCAATGGCGATTATTGTGGTTCCTATGACACCAAATGCGGCTGCTTCAGTTGGCGTAAATATACCGGCATAGATTCCACCGAGTACCCCGAGAAACAGGGCGCTGGCAGGTAGCAGGTTAATTATGGCGTGAAGCTTTTCATTCCAGCTGGTTTTTTCAGTGCAATCGGCATAATCAGGATGCAGCTTTACCACCACTATAATTGCAATCATATACCCCAGTACTGCCATCACACCGGGTACCATTGCAGACAGAAATAGTTTGGCAATATTCTGTTCGGTTAATAATGCGTAGATGATTAATACGATTGAGGGTGGAATCAAAATCCCCAGTGTGCCACCCGCAGCAAGAGCACCGGTTGACAGGGCGCCATTGTATCCGTGACGACGCATTTCGGGTAATGCTACCTGTCCCATGGTTGCAGCCGTTGCCAGAGAACTACCACAGATTGCGCCGAACAAACCGCAACCACCTACCGCAGCCAGTGCCAGTCCACCTCGATAGTGACCAATAAAGGCATTCATCCCATCGAATAATGATTTACTAATGCCAGAGCGTGATGCCAGGTTTCCCATTAATAGAAATAGCGGAATAATCGAGTAGCTATTATTAGCCATCTGATTAAAACTGGAGTTTTTCAAAAAGAAAAACAATGTTGTGTAATCATCAATAATGGAGTATCCCAGAACACCGGCTGCCATCATGGCGACACCAATAGGGATGCGGATGAACATTAACACCAGCATCAGGAGGACCATCAGGCCAGCTACAGCTTCACTACTCACGTTCTAGTCCTTTCTGATAAGAGTGAATTGTCGCGCGGCGATGATAAATCCTGCAATGCTCAGCATATATAAACCGCCTGCAATAATGCCGTAAAACCACCATTCTTTTAGGCGTAGCATCATTGTTTCGTTATCGTAATTGTACGCATCCACCCCTCCTACAGAGGTTTGCCAGGCGAGAAGTAAAGCTAGTAAAGCCAGTAAAATACTGCCCGTAAAATCCAGAGAGGCTTTGAATCCAGTCGATGAATGTGCAGTAAATACGTCGACGATGACATTGCCGTAGCGCATGTGACAATAAGGCAGGCAAAGGCTAACCGCGACACCGGTTAGCAATTTGACAATTTCAGAGTCACCAACAATGGGGGAGTCAAAAAAATAACGTCCCATTACGCTGATGACTGTAATGATAGACATGAGGACTAGCACGAAGCCTGCGATAATCGCCAGTTTTTTGCTAAACGATTCAAATAGAGCGCCAAAAGCAGGGGCCTCTGATCTCTTAGTTGTCATGCTGTCCTCCTGAATTTCTCGAACCTTCGGTGAACGGCTAATTATTGTTTGCTGTATTTGATGAGCAATGCATTAGCAGAGTCCAGCAGAGCCTGACCGTGGAGACCTTTTTTGTTCATTTCTTCGATCCAGGCGGTGTGTACTGGAAAGGCTTCTTCACGCATTTTATAAACATCTTCTGCTGGCATGGCAACGATAGTATTTCCATGTTTTCTGGCTATTTCGCGAATAGGACCTTCAGCATCTCTATAGTATGTACCAGCGATTTTCGCCCATTTCATACCCGAGTTATCATCGATCACTTTTTTCAGATCAGCAGGTAGTGAATTGTATTTATCCTTATTCATCGCAAGCATCAGAACTGCCGTATATATACCACGTTCACCCAGTACTTCGGTAGAGCTATCTGCCAGTTCGTGTAGACGGAAAGCCGGTACAATTTCCCAGGGTACAACTGTGCCATCTATAACATTTTTGGATAACGCTGCAGGCATCTGAGGAATAGGCATTGCGACGGGTACCGCACCGTAGGCAGTCATGGCATCAGCAACTGGACGACTTGGAATACGAATCTTCATACCTTTCAGGTCTGCCAGGCTTCTAACGGTTTTATTCTTGGTATGGATAACACCACGATCATGTGACCACAGAATTAATGGATGGATATCATTGAATTCTTTCTGAACTTCTTTGTTGGTGTCGTAATATTCCTGAATTGCCTGAGAAGTCTGTACAGCGTCAGTGACCATGAAGGGGAGTTCAAAAGCAGATATGGCTGGAAAACGTCCAGGCGTATAGGCGGGTAAGGTGAAAACAACATCGACAAAACCATCTTTTACCTGATCAACCAGGTTCGGTGCTTTACCACCAAGCTGCATAGCTGGATAGACCTTAACCTTGATGCGTCCATGGGATTCCATTTCTATGGCTTTTTTCCAGGGGATAACAAAGTTTTTGTGGGCAGGAGACTGCTTGGGTAGAAAGTGATGCAGTTTAAGTGTTATTTCTGCTGCCTGTGCAGATACAGTAAGTACTGACATCAAAGCGCAGGTGGTAATGAGTTGCTTAGCCAGAAATTTGAGTTTAAACATTTTGAATTCCTCGGTGAGTTTACGAACATGGCACGGTTCAGATAGCTGCTCATGACTCTATATTTGTTATAAATTATAACTAAAAAAAGTTTTTGTAAACCAGTTTTTCAGTTAGCAAGAAAAATATTGGCAACTTATTTTGGCTCAACTGGCCATAACTGAGTATATAAATCCATAAAAAATATTGCTAATCAATCAAATACTGTGATTAAAGCTAAAATTATATAAATACATAAGTTTGATGGTGATTTATTGAGTACATGTAATATGCTATAAAATATAACTAAAAAATAGCAGAATGGCTATTTTTGGAGTAATTCAGGCATTGAATGTATATTACTTAACATTGTTTAGATGATGATCTTATTGCTGCTGACCGTATTTGTTTAGCATCATACAGGCTGAAACTAGCACAGTTAGTCCATCTAAGTCCTTTGTATTCATTGCTATAGCCCTCACAGAGTGTGCTGTATAAGCGGCTGTACGCATCTTTGCCGACTTGTCCTCTGGCAAGTTATACAGGTGTCCCTAATTGTTAATGGTCATATACCGTCCCAGAATTTCGGCTTAGTCCCATACTACAATCATCTCTTTTGCATAGGGGAGCTCAGGTCGATTACTTTTTCAGCTTATCTGGTACTGAATTTGTATCTGGTTTCTATCAGCGGTATACCAATAGGGTTTTTGCCTTTTTAAGCAGGTGAAGGGGGGTATGGAACAAGAGAGGGCTTTCGAAGACGTTCCTGCTCAGTGCTCACATTAATATACAGGGCATCAAAAGCTGTTTGTTTAAGATTTTAAAGTCGATCAAAATCGGGATCCCTGAAAAGCTTATGGGAATAGGAGGCGTATGAGGGCAAATGCAAAATAAAAATTATTGTTATAACTAATTATTACTTTATATTTATAAATCAGTGCGGAATAAATAATTAACACATCAAGATCGAATATATTGGTCATTATTCGGTAAAACTGGCTACCAGTTGATGATTATCTGTATGATAAAGTAGGTTTAATTATTTAATATGGTGAAATTACTGAAAATATAGACTTCCCAAGTTATAAGTTTTTAGCCTATAATGTTATATATTATAACATTATGTCTGGAGAAATGATTATGGAGTTACCAGCAACACTGGAATTAGAAACGAGGGATGATATTGCGATCCTTTCGTTAAACCGAATAGAAAAGCGTAATGCCATTAATGATGAGCTTGTTTTTGGACTAGAGAGTTTTTTTCGTCAAATACCGGAGGGCATCAAGGCGATAATACTGACAGCCAGGGGTGATAATTTTTCAGCCGGGCTAGATTTATCAGACATTGTAGAACGCTCAACCATCGAAGGTGTAAAGCATTCCATGAGCTGGCATCGGGCATTTGAATTAATTGAATTCTCACCGGTACCGGTTATTTGTGTCATGAAAGGCGCAGTCGTGGGTGGTGGACTAGAGCTTGCTAGCTCGACACATATACGTATTGCAGAAGACTCAACCTATTACTCACTCCCGGAAGGCCAGCGCGGGATCTTCGTCGGTGGTGGTGCATCAGTGCGTGTTCCACGCCTGGTAGGTGTATCAGTAATGACTGATATGATGCTGACTGGACGTCTGTTTAATGCTGACGAGGGCGCAAAATTAGGGTTATCAAATTATCGGGTTGCAGATGGAGAAGGGTTAGCAAAGGGGCTGGAAGTCGCGAGAAAAGTTGCCGACAACTCGCCAATGACCAATTTTGCAGTTATTCAGGCATTGCCGCGTATCGCTGAAAGCAACCCGGGTCAGGCATTTATGATGGAGTCTATGATGGCAGCCATCGCCCAGGGTAGTGAAGAGGCGAAAGGGAAATTAAGAGCTTTTCTTGAGAAACGAGCTAAGAAAGTCACCGAGTTTTAATGCTTTTAAAATCTTTGGGAATTCCTGAGGGCCATAATTAATGAATATTAAGAATAAAGTTGCTTTGGTTACCGGTGGGGGATCAGGCTTAGGTGCTGAAACAGCACGAATTCTTGCTGATAATGGTGCCAAAGTTGCGGTGCTTGATATCAATGACCAGGCAGCAGCAAAAGTTGCCGATGAAATTCAAGGTATAGCGGTGCACTGCGATGTTTCTTCAGAGCAAAGTGTCTCTCAGGCACTAGATACCATTGAGCAAAAATCAGGTGTAGCTCAGATTGTTGTTAATAGTGCTGGTATCGGTACTGCGAAACGAATTCTGGGTCGAGATCAGGTGCACCCACTGGAAAATTTTACTAGAGTTATTGACGTTAACCTGATTGGAAGTTTTAACTTGCTGCGCCTAAGTGCAGAAAGAATGTCAAAACTTGAACCTTCCGAAGATGGTGAACGAGGAGTCATTATTTTAACTGCTTCTATCGCGGCTTTTGAAGGCCAGATAGGGCAGGCGGCATACTCTGCTTCAAAAGGTGGCATAGTGTCTATGACTTTACCTGCTGCAAGAGAATTGGCTCAATTTGGAATTCGCGTATTAACGTTGGCTCCAGGGTTGTTTAAAACGCCGTTGATGGAAGAGCTTCCTGAAGAAGTTCAACAGACTCTTGGAGCTTCTATTCCATTCCCCGGCCGATTGGGTAAACCGATTGAATTTGCATCTCTGGCATTACATTGCGCAGAAAATACATTTTTGAACGGTGAAGTGATTCGAGTTGATGGTGGGTTAAGGTTGCCACCACGTTAAAAAGTATCCAGGGAACCCCTGATTAAATCATTTTTTTATTCTGGCTAGAAATTGCCCCGATTTGTTTCGAAGCGAGCTGTAATAGCCACCCTAAGGCTGCGATCTTCGGGACGAATCGGGGCATTTCTACCTCAGTCTAAAATCAACCAGAATTAATTATAAGTTCCCTTGGTTTTTATTTTTCAGCCTCAATGATAAGAAGCAGACACTCTTTGCACAGTTGATATCGTTCTTCACCCAGACGTTCATTCAGTAGACTTTCGTGCAGGTGAAATTGTTGGTGTAGGTGATCGAGTAATTTTTCACCCTTGGTGGTCAGGTGTAAAGCATGCGCTCGCAAATCACTGGTTGAAGGTTTGCGTTCTATTAAGCCGCGTTGTTGCAGCTTATCTAGCATGCCGACCATGTTCGTACGTTGAATATTAAGTGCTTTAGCCAGGCTGGATTGGCGTAACCCAGGGTTGCTGTGAATGATCTCAAGAGCACTGAATTGGGCGGGTTTAATATCCAGCGCTTCAAAGAAGTGATTAAACTCCTGAAATATCCTGAGCTGGGCACGACGAATGAAATAACCCAGAGAAGAATTGAGAACACCATAATTAAGGTCAGCGTTTTTAGCGGAGCTGTTTTTTTTTGATTTACTCATAGTAGCTAAAGTCACATATTTATAAATTAATTATACATTATAACTTTTAATATTATTTTAGTAGTGCTTTTTTGGGAAAAAATTTATGAGTCATATGGAAAATAAAAATGCCATTAATATTGAGGCAAGCAAAAATGAGGTTGATCAACAGAATCGGATCTCTCAATCCACAACATCGATTGTACTTGAGGCAGCAGGCGATAGTGATTCAGCTCGAGATATTGGAGCGCTTGATGATATCGTGCAAGCAGTAGATAAAAAAACTCGCGGCAACCAGAACCGGGTTGGTCGGAGGGCTAATCTATGGTCTAGCTCCAGATGTGACTGAATTACAGTCAGGCAGTCGTGTATGTACTCGACTCCAGCAACAGGATTAGCCAGTTGTCGATGCAGCAGTAGCCTGTATGGCAAATGGCGATGCGTTTGCTCTTGATGGGGAAATATCTGCTCAATTACACAATGCAGTAGCGCCAGGAAAAGCCTATGGGTTAACCGTACCTGTAGAGTTTGAACGAGTCAAAGAGTACATTTATTTAGTAACGGTCTAAACGGACTGGTTGCTGATGTTGATGGCAATTTAACAATTCTAAATCACCGGTTCCCGGGGCAGTATCAGGATATAGAAAGTGGGTTATACTTCAACTACTTCCGAACTTATGATCCTGGTACAGGGAGGTATATCGAGAGTGACCCGATTGGGATGGTCGGTGGTCTGAATACTTACCTCTATGCTAAAGCAAACTTGTTATATTTTCTTGATCCTATGGGATTGGATTCCTGTAGCCCATGGATTGGGATTGGCTATGGACCTGACCAATTCAGGTATGATGATAAAACAGGAGAATGGTCAGATTGGCAATTAATGTTTTGGTTGCATGAAAGACTGTGGGCTAGAGGGGCGCTCTTGACATGTGACCTTGAGCGATACAGAACGATAAACCATTATCAATACGTAGATAAGGAGATGTTACTTGAGCGCACTTGCACGGACTGTGAGGGTAACTGCAATCCTGAACGTAAGTCATCAATAATAAGAGATGATGAAGAAACGATACTTGGGTCAACCACTGAAACTGATACCAAACATGTTGTCAAGAATACACCGGCGTATTACTGATGGCAGGAGCATGGTCCGTGAGTACGCGAGCTCTGTCTGCGGTATGCACCGTGAGAATACTATGCTGCCATCGTTTAATCGTTGCTCTAGGAGCCTTTTTTCGACGGGCGTGTTTGTTTTGCTAGTTTGTTCTTGCGTGACATGTGGTTTCGCATCTCAAGTACAGACGATCTTGCTTGTTGAGGCACTTACAAATAATGGGTCGACACCTGCTGGTTATAGGATTGCAGGATTATCTGAGCATGTTGGGGAAGTAGAAAGTCTCTTGCGACTTAAAAAAACCGCCTACTTGCTTCAGTGTAGTAGGGGATCAATATATTATTTGGATGATGGTGGAGGGCTTTGGAGGCTTCCTCTTTCGACCCAAAAACCGATCCAAATTGCGACAACAGGATTTATCCCACGAGAAGGAGTGGCGACAAACGTCGTACTGGATACGCAAAAAGAGTTGATGTATACAGTTTTCAATACCAGACCTGGCGATATGAGAGCTGCGGATAACTCTTTTGTTGTAACAAAATATTCATACAAGGGGCCTCCTGAGATTTTGACTAGTAAGATGGGCAGGGCCTTTGCAATACGATCATTATCAAGTGATATTCTCGAAGTATTTACGAATAATGGACTGCTCCAGATTGATATCTCTACGGGTAACGTGAAGCATATTCGTTTACTCGAAAAGATCAATGCTTCAGATATTCAGCGGATTGAAGGTGGGCTGATATTTTTCGGGCATGACGGAGGAGCTGATGTCGATGTGAGGAACGGGACACCTGGTAGGTCTATTTTTCGCATGCGGATAAACGATGGCTTTGCTTTGGTGGTGGATTATAACTCCAGGATGCGGGAACTTTTGATGGTAGTGGTGGATCCGAATTTTGGACCGGACCGGCTGGTTCGAGTAGATCTAAAGACCGGTGAACAAACAGATGTTTACAAAGCGGCATCAATTGGTAGTGCTTGTTTTGCTGGGGGTGAAGATGAATAGTGATCGATAGGTGATTACAACGTATTTGGACGATAATTGCTTACAGCAGTTTTCGTTGGTGAAATTGTTGTTTACACCTCTTTAGACCAGGTATTGTCAGAACCCATCCTTAAAGACTTTGAGCGGCAAACAGGTATTCAGGTTAAACCTGTTTACGACGTTGAAGCCACTAAATCAACAGGTATGGTCAATCGACTTATTGCTGAAAGACTAACCCTCGCGCCGATGTTTTCTGGAGCTCGGAAGTTGGACGAACTACAACTTATATGTAGCAGTGAACAAATAAATCAGTAATTGTGATCAACCATCTGATACGTGATATATTCCAGTTTGAACTTAATGATTGTTCCCTATATTGCTGACATTGAAAATAACCTGTTCAATAGCTCGCTAAAGTGCCAATAGCGAGCATTTGGCCCCTCAAATATCAAGATAAACATTTGTACTTCCGTGCGCTGTGTTGTGAATAGATTTTAATTAATATCTTCAAATTTTATCCTATATTTTTCGAGTAACTGCTTTACACGGTGGGAGTCATTATTCGATTTTTTGGTATCACGACTTATATTAAAAAGCTTGCGCCCAGCCTCTGCCATAGTGCGGGAGTTTTTGCAGACCTCTAGAATACTCGCGAGTTTAATCTGCTCATAATAATCCATCAATTGGCTACTGCCTGTACCCAGAATACGATCAATGATGCTGCTGGGTGACCCATGAGAATGAGATACTGTATTCCATTTGAGTTTCAGGCGGCTGATTTCATCATCAACCACAGCAGTGGTAATGCGGCCACCATCAGCCAGAGTGCCCATGCGGGTGATGCTGGCATTCAGGTCGCGAAAGTTTGCAGACCAGATTGCTTCTGCTGAGGTACTGAACTTCAGGTATTTTTCTCGGGCCGTTTTGTTGAAAGTTATCAGATAACCCGACTTGCTAGAGAAGGCATCCAGCTCATAGTCAATATTCGGTTGCAGATCTTCCAGACGTTCTTTCAAGGAGGGTAGGCGATAGGTCCATAAATCGATGCGGGCTAACAGGTCATCTCTAAACAGGCCTTGTTGGGCGAGCAGGGAAAGATCTTGATTAGTACCGGCAATGAGCTGGAAGTCACTGTTGACTTCTTTATCCATCCCGAAGGGCATAAAGCATTTATCCTCAATGGCTTTCAGCATCATGGCCTGTTCGTCCAGACCGAGCTCTCCAATTTCATCCAGAAATAACAGGCCGCCATTGGCTTCCATCAGTAAGCCTGCACGATCACTGGCTGCGCCTGTGAAAGCGCCTTTTCTGTGGCCGAATAGTGCAGACATGGCATTCTCTCCTTTCAGGGTTGCGCAGTTCACGGCAACCAGTCGGCCTTTGAGTTTACCGCGTTGTTTTCTTAGTTCGAAAACGCGTTGAGCCAGTTGAGATTTGCCAGCACCGGTTGGGCCAGTAATAAGGATCGGTTCATTCGAGCGGATAGAAACTTTTTCCAGTTGCTCGATCATGCTATTGAATTGTGTGTTATTGGTCTCTATGCCCCCTTTTAGGTAGCTCGTACCTTCCTGATGTTCTTTTTTGAATCGAGACGCTATCTGGTCGTACTTAGATAGATCAAGGTCAATGATTTGATACTGGCCGGGTAGATTGCTACCACGAGCTGCGGGAGAGGTTTGAAGCAGTTGTCCGGGCAGATAACCGGCTTCGGTAAGTAGATACAGGCATATCTGTGCTACGTGGGTACCGGTGGTAATGTGTATCAGATATCTGGTTTTTTCTGGCTTAAATGGATAGCTACGCGCAAAGTCCAGCAGGTCGCTGTACACGGTTTCAAAATCCCAGGGATCATTGAAGTTAATGCGGTGATGAACTACCTCTGTTTCAGGAGAGACGTGCTTGATATCTTTGGTGACCTGATCAGCTAGACTTTGAGAATGATTGTCGAATAACAGCTCCAGTCGATCGATCAATAAATCATCATGCTGGCACATGGAAATGGTTGGACGCCACTTATCCCAACGTTTATCGGCTTTACCCCGTCGATCCATAGTGGTGCCAAGAATGCTGATTGCTACTGTTTTCATGCTATCAAAAAAGATATTAAACTATCTAAAATGATATATAAATTTGCATGACTTTAACATTGAAAATTTTATGATGTTGTGTAAATAAATAAAAATAGTAGTTAAAACAAAGAGTTAAAAATTATTTTTGGACATAATTAAAACCTGGCATCGTATTCGCTATAGCAATATCAAGAAAAACGAAATCAGATTATTTAAAGAGAGATAGCAATGAGCCAATTATCATACGAAGTGATGCAAGACGGTGGCGTACCGATTAAGTCATGGACTCTGGGTGTACCTTTTGAGGATGCAGCCAGACAACAGCTTAAAAATATTTCAAAGCTGCCTTTCATTCATAAATGGGTAGCAGTAATGCCTGATGTGCATTTGGGAAAGGGAGCAACGATTGGAAGTGTAGTGCCAACCTTAGGGGCGGTGATTCCAGCTGCAGTAGGTGTTGATATCGGTTGTGGAATGATGGCGGTGCGCACCAGTATTCAGGCATCTCAGTTACCCGATAATCTGGCAGCGGTACGCTCAGCTATCGAGCACGCGGTACCACATGGGCGATCAACTCGAGCAAGAGGAAGTCGAGATAAAGGAGCCTGGTCGAATGTGCCCGATGATGTAATGAGCGCCTGGTCACCGCTGGCTGAACAGTTTGATGTGCTGAAAGAAAAGCACATGGTATTAAAGAGCACCAACAACATCAACCATCTGGGAACTCTGGGTACAGGAAACCACTTTATTGAAATGTGTCTGGATGAGCACGGCAGTGTGTGGCTGATGTTGCATAGCGGATCACGAGGTGTCGGTAACCGTATTGGTACTTATTTTATTGAAAAGGCAAAAAAGGATATGGAGCGTTGGCATATACATCTGCCTGATTCCGATCTGGCCTACCTGCCAGAGGGTAGCGAGCATTTTGATCAGTATGTGGAAGCGGTCGAGTGGGCTCAGAACTTTGCCAGAATCAATCGCGAAGTCATGATGGCTAGAGTGATTCAGGCAGTACGAGATAGCTTCGGGTTTGAATTTGAAGCGCGTATTGAAGCGGTTAACTGCCATCATAACTATGTATCACGTGAAAACCATTACGGTAAAAATGTACTGGTAACCCGTAAGGGAGCGGTACGAGCCCGTGAAGGAGAGATGGGGATCATCCCGGGAAGTATGGGGGCAAAGTCATTCATTGTAAGAGGGCTAGGTAACGAAGAAAGCTTTTGTAGCTGTAGCCATGGGGCAGGGCGAGTGATGTCACGTACCAAGGCAAAAAAACTGGTTTCTCTAGAGGAGCATTGTAAAGCAACAGCTGATGTTGAGTGTCGAAAAGACGCGGCAGTGATCGATGAAACGCCATCGGCTTACAAGCCTATAGAGAAAGTTATGCAGGCACAGAAAGATCTGGTTGAAGTGGTTTACACACTCAAGCAAGTGGTCTGCGTTAAAGGGTAGGCAATCAGCAGGACGCTGACAATTGGAGGGGGCAGGGATGCCTAATCAGGAAATAACGAAATGAGTATTGATACAAAAAAAGTAATTACAATTGATGGTTCCAAAGGTGAAGGCGGAGGACAGATATTTAGAACCTCTCTATCCTTGGCGATGTGTCTGGGACAGCCTGTGCGCATTGAAAAGATTCGAGCGGGAAGAAACAGGCCTGGTTTATTGCGCCAGCATATGGTGTGTTTAAAAGCTGCGCAGGAAATCTGCGATGCAAAGGTGAGCGGTGCTGAACTGGGTTCGTCAAACGTGACATTTATACCGGGGGCAATAAAAGCAGGCCAGTACCGCTTTGCGATTGGTTCAGCAGGCAGTACTACACTTGTATTTCAAACAGTATTGATGCCTTTGCTATTGGCGGATGATGAGAGTGAGCTTTACATAGAAGGCGGCACTCATAACGGTATGGCGCCAAGCTATGATTTTATTGAGCAAAGTTTTTTACCGCAAATGATGAAGATGGGATGCCAGATAGAAACTGAGCTGGAAAGCTATGGGTTTTATCCTGCCGGAGGTGGTGCCTGGAAAGCCAGGGTTTATCCGTTGCTGGAAAAAAGATCACTGCATTTGATGGAATGTGGTGAGCAGCTTGGACAGTCAGCAGTTGCTACCTCATCGCGTATCCCTGCACACGTAGCAAAGCGTGAATTGAGTATGGTACAGAATAAATTGTTATGGCCGGAGGCATCTCTGCATGTGCGTCAGGTGCAATCGAGTGGACCTGGGAATATGGTTTCACTACGTGTTGAAATGGGAAATGTGACCGAGGTCTGTGAATCCGTAGGTGAACGAAATGTCAGTGCCGAGCGAGTAGCTGGTCGGGCGATTCGTGATTTAAAGCGTTACCTGTCAGCGGCAGTCCCTGTAGGGGAGTATCTGGCTGATCAGTTGCTGTTACCTATGGCACTGGGAAGCGGTGGGCGTTTTAGAACATTAAACCCAAGTCAGCATTTGTTGACCAATATAGAGGTTATCAAACAGTTAACTGCTGTTGATATTCAACTAATGAGGTTGGATGAGGATTGTTGGGATGTTTCGGTAAAAGTTTAAGTGATGAGTAAATCAATGGGCACGCAGGTGAGATGGGAGTGCCACCACCTAAAACGATTGGCGTAAAGGTGGCCGAGTAAAATCGGTGACAATCCAGGTATTCCGATACGCATGGTTGAGGATGCAGGCTCGATGCTCTAAAGCGGGTGTCAGCTGGCGCGTCCAAGTATCGTGGTTGCCAGAAGTAATGCTCTGGTTGTTGTTATACGCGGGTTCGAATCCCGTCGTGTCCACCAAAATCAAAAGGCCAACAGTTCTCGGTTGGCCTTTTTATTGCTTGCGCCCCGCACTACCGATCTGCAGCTAACAACTACAAACCCAAAAGATGCAAACCCGATAATTATGGTCATTTCGAAATAAATGGCTCGACTGCAAGGTTGTAGAAGGTACGAGTTCGAGGTTGAGCTAAGGTACCAGACTATGGATGGTCGAAGGTAGGACAATACAGGAGTATGGAGGGCAACGTTTTTTTTCGGAAAAAACTCAGATTTGCCTCTTACCTTACAGATAGCAGTCATTCAAGAAAATGGTGTGTATGGTCGCTGCTGACCCTTTTCTGCCCTTCCTGATAGACCGTAGGCACCGGTAAGTTTGTGGCGTGAGCGGTCATTTTGGACTACAGGGCTGAATTGGTGAATTGGAGATATGAATTGGAGACACCCATCTATTGTGAATTGGAGACACCCATCTATTGAATATTGGGGCTGAATTGGAGATATGAATTGGAGACACCCATCTATTGAATATTGGAGATATGAATTGGAGACACCCATCTATTGAATATTGGGGCTGAATTGGTGAATTGGAGACACCCATCTATTGAATATTGACAAGTGCAGGTAAAAGTCGTAGTTTTTAAACCCTCATCAAATCGCATGGAGCGCATTATGCCTAAAGCCAGGA
>JBNKMF010000096.1:0-18880 GCA_050292965.1 Gammaproteobacteria bacterium
TAAGCATACCGCCAGCGTTCAATCTGAGCCAGGATCAAACTCTTCAGTTTAAAGCTATTTTACGGATAGCAATCCGTACAACAATTTTTTAACGAAGAGAATAACCTTGACTTATTACGTTATTTAATAACGAGTAAGTTTGGTCACTCAATTCATCATGTATAACTACACAATTATCATGAGCGCCCACACAAATTACCTAATCAATTTTTAAAGATCTTTAACATCAGGGAACACCTAATGTCTTCTCCTTCCGCAAGCTTCGCTTGAATCAGGGGTGGAAATTTCTTTCCTTAAACTGATGAAAAACAAGATGCAAATCAGCTTTCCGACTTCGCCTCTCGTCTAACGAGGCGCGAATTATAGGGAGATAATTTCAACCGTCAAGCATATTTTTAATTTATTTTTTTTTATTCCTAAAAACGGCCCTTATCCCTATATCTCGGAGCCTGTCGGGTTTAGGTGATCGTAGCGAGGGAATGGGATTTTGAGTCAACTATTTCGATCATTTGGGGGCAAATAGTGAGCCTGTTTAACGAAAATGATCAGGCTGTTGGCCAAAATACCTTTCCGCAGTAGATTCATCCTAAACCCTGCAGGCTCCTAAAGCCGTTTTTTTATTTTAAGCCACAGTTAACTCAGCGTCACCCGTGCAAACTTTCTTTTCCCCACCTGAGCGACAACCACCTGTCCTTTTTCCAGTTCCAGACCCTTATCTTCAATCTTCTGACCATCAAGCTTTACCGCCCCTTGCTTAATCATACGAAAACTTTCCGATGTGCTACTGGTTAGATTCGCCTGTTTCAACAGTGCCGCGATGCCGATGGTCTGCTCAACCACCGTGATGGATACCTCAGGTAAATCATCCGGAATCGCTCCTTTGGCAAAACGATTAATGAAATCCTGCTGAGCCGACCTCGCTGCTTCTGCATCATGAAATCTGGTAATAATTTCTTCAGCAAGCAGGAATTTCACATCTCTTGGGTTTTTACCCTGCTCTACTTCTCGCTGAAATTTTTCGATCTCACTCATGGGTCTAAAACTCAATAGCTCAAAATAACGCCACATCAATTCATCACTCACCGACATTATCTTTCCGAACATATCATTCGGCTCATCGGTGATACCGATATAGTTTTTCAGCGACTTCGACATTTTCTGCACACCATCTAACCCTTCAAGTATTGGCATGGTGAGACAAATTTGCGGTTCCTGCCCATAAGACTCCTGCAACTGACGGCCTACAAGCAGGTTAAACTTTTGATCGGTCCCACCCAACTCAACATCAGTCTTCATTGCTACTGAGTCGTAGCCCTGAACCAGAGGGTAAAGGAATTCGTGCACAGAGATGGATTGACCACCTTTATAACGCTTATTGAAGTCATCCCGCTCCAGCATTCTCGCTACAGTATGCCTGGCTGCTAACTGGATCATATCAGCAGCCTTCATTTCACCCATCCATTGTGAATTGAACAGCACTGTAGTTTTTTGTGCATCGAGAATTTTAAAAACCTGATGCTCATAGGTTTTGGCATTTTCCAGCACATCGTCGCGGCTTAAGGGCGGGCGGGTAGCACTCTTACCCGTCGGATCACCGATCATCGCAGTAAAATCACCGATAAGGAACTGAACCTCATGCCCCAAATCCTGAAATTGACGTAACTTATTTATCAATACCGTATGACCTAAATGCAAATCAGGCGCAGTTGGATCAAATCCAGCCTTAATTTTTAGCGGCTTTCCTTTTTTAAGCTTTTTAATCAGCTCAGATTCCACTAGAATTTCGTCAGCGCCTCTTTGGATTTGCTGCAATGCTTCTTCTATAGAGTTCATTATTACCTCGAATTAATCTTAATTTTGCTACTGACGACATTAAATACATATTGGCTGTGGATCGCATGAGTTATCTGGATCTAGACTTCAAATCAGCACATGCCAATAAAACTATCCGATCTAAACGTCGAATTGCCCGTCCCTTTCTCTCAAGCCGAGTGATTAGAGGATTAACAGCTCTAGTGACATTGATAAGCACTATCTTTCTTGCGCTTTCGTTTTTACCCGACAGCATCGCCAAGGTCGAAGATTCTAACCTCAAGCAGCAGCGATTACACTATTCGGTTTCATTACCAGAAAAAGAATTTTCTCCGGCGCCCCCCGAGAACGAACTTACAAACCCTGCAAACACTGAAAAAAACCAATGGAAACGGATAACCATTAAAGCGGGCGACACTCTAGCTTCTATCTTCAATAAAACAGGGCTCAAAGCATCGGTTACGTACAATGTTGTTAACCTGAACAAACAAACCAGACAATTGGCCAGAATTAAACCTGGCCAGGACATCTCTTTACTCATTGATGAGAGCAGCCAGCTAACAGGATTAAAGTACATGCCTGATGAGACACACACTCTGATCATTAACAGGCAACAGGATAATACTCTCAAATCAGAAATTCAGCACCGCCCTCTAGAGCCCATCCCAGCATATAAGTCAGGTACAATCACTTCATCGCTATTTGAAGCAGCCGCTGAAAATGGCATCTCCGAAAACATTATTATGGAGCTGGCTGCTATTTTTGGTTGGGATATCGACTTTGCGCTGGATATTCGAAAAGGCGACCAGTTCAGCATAGTTTACAACGAGCTATATAGGGATGGCTCAAAGATTCGCGACGGAGGCATACTTGCAGCTGAGTTCATCAATCAGGGTAAACGATATCAAGCCGTGCATTACACAGACCCCAAAGGTAATACCGGCTACTTTTCACCGGATGGGAAGAGCATGCGCAAAGCGTTCTTAAGATCACCCGTGAAGTTTTCACACATCAGTTCCCGCTTCACTCTAAAACGTTTTCATCCCATACTATCAAAATGGCGCTCACATAAAGGCGTTGATTACGCTGCTGCCCGAGGAACACCAATCAGAGCATCCGGCGATGGCAAGATTAGCTTTCGAGGCAAAAAAGGTGGTTATGGAAACACTCTCATGATTAAACATGGCGCCAAATACACTACGGTATATGCGCATATGTCGCGTTTTGCCAGAGGAATGAAGAATGGTAAACGTATCAAACAAGGACAAGTCATCGGTTATGTTGGTAGCACAGGCCTGGCAACTGGACCTCATTTACACTACGAATTTCGCGTGAACGGAGTTCATCGCAACCCTCTCACAGTGAAATTACCGGCTGCAAAACCAATCAATCAGTCCTATAGGACTGATTTCAAGAAGGAGACAAAATCCTATCTCAGCATGCTCAACATAATGGGCAATGAACCTATCGCTCAAACCCCCGATGAATCAAGCACCAAACAAAACTGAGTCTACCAACGACTCTATCTATATAGGGACTATGTCGGGAACCAGCATGGATGGCCTGGATATCATTGCCATGCGCTTTCCTGAAGACAAACCACCTGAATCCTATGCAACACAATTTACCCCCTACCCTGACGCTCTTAAACAGAGGCTTCAGGATCTGGCGCTTGACGCAAACGCTTCACTCAACCACATGTGCCAACTGGATAGCGAACTTGGGCAATATTACGCACAGCGAATAAATGAATTTATTGCGCACACAGGCTTATCTCGGCAACGCATCTCAGCCATTGGCTCGCATGGCCAGACTGTGCGTCACTGTATAAAGAAAGACACTCCCTTCACTTTACAGATTGGCGACCCCAATATTATTGCAGCAAAGACAGGGCTGACCGTTGTAGCTGACTTTCGTCGTCGCGATATCGCACTAAACGGACAGGGTGCACCACTGGCACCAGCGTTTCATAATCAGGTTTTCCGTGATAACCAGGCCAATCGCGTAATCATTAATATTGGAGGCATTGCCAATATCACTTTTCTGCCTGCTAATCCAAATAAAGAAGTAATCGGTTTTGATAGTGGCCCCGGCAACACATTAATGGATCACCTATGCAAGCTGAAATTTGATCGCCCATATGATGAAGATGGCAAAATCGCAAACCAAGGCATAATCCATCAGGAGCGATTAAATAATCTGCTTGAAAACGAGCCCTATTTTAAAAAAGCCTTCCCAAAGTCGACAGGTACCGACTACTTTTCTCCTAAGTGGCTAACATCTAGTGGCCTACTCGAGCTAACCCCAGAAGATTGCATGGCTTGCCTGGGCGGATTAACAGCCACCAGCATCGCTCAGGCTATTTCAGCACTGGATACCTCGATTGATGAATTCTACCTCTGCGGAGGTGGTGCAAAAAACACTCACCTGACTCAGGCCCTTACTCAACAGCTGGGCTGCGACAATCTATACACCACAGAACGCCTGGGTATTCACCCAGACTGGGTGGAAGCGAGCGCCTTTGCCTGGCTCGCCAATCAAACACTGCAGCGCAAACCAGGCAACCTGCCCTCAGTGACTAATGCAGACAAGTTCACAATTTTAGGGGCTGTCTATTATTAGTCTGGTATACCGCAAGACTTATGGTAGTATATGAGGTTCTTTATTTTCAGGGTTCACAATGAAGTCTTTCAAGGTTGGCATCTATTCGTCATTACTGGTTTTAGCCGCGCTAAATCCTGTACGGGCAGATTTTGTCGGCCTTAATATCGGGGCCAATCACTGGATGCCGGACGTAACTGGATCTTTCAAATCCAACACATCAACCACTGACACGACAATAAACTTAAAGAACGACCTCGGATACAAGGATGACTCATCGACATCTTTATCATTAAGTTTTGAGCACCCAGTACCTTTTATACCAAATATTAAGTATTCAGGTTATGACCTAAACTCGTCAAGCGTTGGCTCAGCAAGCTTTAATTTTAAAGGTAAACCATATACCGGGATCATCAACTCGACCCTTGATTTATCGCATAATGACATAGTGCTTTACTACGAATTACTTGATAACTGGGTGAATGTGGATCTGGGACTAGATTTTAAGAAATTTGATGGCAAGGTATCTGTTAGCGACACTACTAATAGCGAAACAATCGATGTTGATGAAACCATCCCTATGCTCTATCTGGCCGCCCGTTTTGATCTACCCCTGACAGGCATGTACATCGGTGCAAATATCCAGCAATTAAGTGTTGGCGACAACTCATCAGAAGATACCACCCTGATGGTAGGCTATGAAAGCAAATCAGGGCTTGGCGTAGAAGGTGGTATAAAAACATTCTCCCTTGATTTACAGGACTCAAACAATTTGAACACTAATCTAGAATATGATGGCATCTACTTAAACGGATACTTCCATTTCTAGCGGCTTTAACTAAATCTTTGAAAAACACCAAAAAGCCAGCAAACGCTGGCTTTTTGGTGTCTTGAATACCTCTCGATTTTGTAATCTAAAAACCTGGAATCCGTAGTTGGACGAGTTGTAGTGCGTTTGAGGCGGATTAAATCAAGGCGTGATCAACTGTAATGGTTTATAAAACAGTGAGTTACCCTCATATGCGAGCGGTCAACTGAGGAATCCAGGTTAAAAACTTAAACCGAGAAAGAAGACCCGCAACCGCAGGTTGTGGTGGCGTTGGGATTATTAATGACGAACATAGAACCCTCTAGACTCTCCTTGTAATCAACTTCAGCACCAACCAGATATTCATAACTCATTGGATCAACTACCAGAGTAACGCCATTTTTTTCGACTTTATGGTCTCCATCATTCACTTTTTCATCAAATGTGAAACCGTACTGAAAACCCGAGCAACCGCCGCCTTGTACAAAAACCCTGAGCTTTAGCTCTGGATTACCTTCCCCCTCAATCAAAATTTTGGCTTTATTAGCTGCCGCATCGCTGAAATCAAGCACCGTAGGCGCATTTGCGTTTAACGGTTTACCAAAATTTGCATTAATATTTACACTTACCATATCTCTCACCGTGACTCTTATGCAGCAAAGATAACTTTCCTGACTAAATTAGTCAACTATTAGTCTGCTGCTTGTTTAGCAACGTCGACTGAACTACTCGACTTGTCTTCCAACCTCTTGGGAGCAAGGTTTTCAGCAGTCTCATGAACCAGGCCACCATTGACTTCGGCACCAATTGCCATTTCAATTAAGTTATAATAAACACTGCCATTTATTCTCGATTTAGGTGCTAACTCCACCCGAATCGAGCCAAAAACATCTCCGATTATTTCACCATTTAGAATCATATTGGGTACTTTAACATCGCCTTCTATATGACCATATTCGCTCAGAATCAATAGCGCATCGCTGCCTTCTTCAGCAATGACGTCTCCGATTATTTTTCCATCAACATGTAAACCTCCGGAGAACTCAAGATTACCTTTAATCTTTGTACCCTGCCCGATTAGAGTATCAATTCGGGTCGATGCAAGGTTTTTCTTTTTCTTGAACATACTAATTGTCGCCTCCAGCCAGCGCCTGAACCCAGGAGATGGTTTCTGTGAAATTTTTAATTTTACGGGTTGTCGGTTTTATCGCCAGCTCTATATCACTGGGTTCGAAACTATCCGGCAATAATAGCTCTCCTTCAAAAACCTGAAAGTATCTAAATGAAAACTTTTCATCTTTTTGATCAAACTCCTGCTTGATATTTTTCAGTGGCAGTATCTTTGGCTCACCCTGCAGACTCCCTTTTACCTGTAAATCCATTCCACCCTTGACTACCTGATTACTTTTACCACGCTTGGTTAGTACCAATTTGTAGGCATACAGGCCATTATCATTTTTACGGGTCAATTCAAACGATTGAATATTCACGCCAAGAGCAAGCTCTTCTGGACTCACGATACCCTGATAAAACACCAGCTCCTCTTTTAATTCGAGCAGCTCTCTTTGAAGCTTTACCAGAGATTGATTCGACTTTTCGTAAGCGTCATGCTCAATCTTACTAACACCATCCAGATGGGCGTTCTTTTTAACCAGTGTGTCATTTCTCTGTTCAAGTTCAGAGATACGCGCAGCCATGGCCTCTTCAACCAGTTTCAACTGACTGTATTCATAGCTCTGATAGGCCTTCCCAAGTAAAAACATAACAACCAATAATAGCAGGATTAATCCTGTACCTAACCACAAACGCCAGGGATTATTTTCCCTGACCTGAAACCCAAGATGCGCTTTACTCATGGCATCAAGCCAAGAGCATGTAAGCCACTAGCTTCATTCAAGTCCAGCATCAGGTTCATATTCTGCACCGCCTGACCGGCAGCACCTTTTACCAGATTATCAATAACTGAAAGAACAACCACTCTGTTTGAATCTTTCAACGGTTGCACTGCAATGCGGCAATCATTGGCTCCTTTAACCGAGCGGGTTTCAGGATGCGAACCAGCAGGCATTACATCTACAAAAGGTTCATCACGATAATACTCTTCGAATTGAGTCTGTATTTTTTCAGCATCTCCGGTCAGTTCGGCATAAAGCGTGGCATGAATGCCACGTATCATTGGCATTAAATGTGGGACAAATACCAGATCAGCTTCAGCATCGAGTATCTGAAGGTTTTGCTTAATTTCAGGGTAGTGCCTATGCCCGCCAGAAGCATATGCCTTGACCGATTCAGCAGCTTCAGAAAATAATGTCGCTACATTGGCTCCTCGCCCCGCACCACTGACTCCTGACTTCCCATCCGCAATAATCGTTTTAGGGTTTATCTGATGGTTATGCAATAAAGGCAACAGCCCTAAGGTCACCGCAGTTACATAACAACCGGGGTTAGCTACCAGCTGTGCGGTTTTGATTTGCTCACGATTCATTTCTGGAAGGCCGTAAACCGCTTGCTCTACGATGTGTGGACAAACATGGCTAGTTCCATACCACTTTTCCCATACCGCAATATCCTTTAGTCGAAAATCGGCAGCCAGATCAATTACCTTAACTCCTGCCTGCAGTAATGGTTCGACCTGATGCATGGCTATCGCATTAGGAGTGGCAAAAAATACCAGATCACATTGCTTGTAGCTTTCCTGTGAGGGCTCGGTAAATTGAATATTCACCTTTCCGCGTAGATTGGGGAACATATCGGACACAGCCGTACCTGCATTTGAGCGTGATGTAATAACCTGCAGGTTCACCTCTGGGTGAATGGCTAGCAAGCGCATCAATTCAACGCCGGTGTACCCGGTTCCACCTATAATTCCTACATTAATCATTTAAAAGTTCACACTCGTTTGGACAAAATTTGCATAGTTTGCTGCTTATTCCTATCATCATCGCTCAAAAAAACAAACATTGCCGATTTACTTTTTCTTTCGACTTGATCACAGCGAGTAAAAATGAGCGCAGAATTATACCTTGATCCATCCACTACATCATTAAATCGAACAAGAATGTTGGTAAAAATCATCTCTTTTGTGGTTTTAATTTCGGCTCTTGCTGTATTGGCTTTTCAGTTGCACTCTCCAGACTATCCGGTAATTGAGGATAATCTGATATTTCAACGCATCGATGGCACCCGGCAAAGTTTTAAGGATCTTAAAGGGAAACCGCTCATAGTCACCTTCTGGTCACCCACTTGCACAATATGTATGCACGAGGTCGGGGGCTGGAATGCTTTGTACCAGAAAAATCAGGCTGATCACCCCTTCGAACTTCTGGCGCTATCCATGTACTATGACCGACCCGACCTCATCGTGCAGGCAAGCCAGCAAAAAGGCATGAGTTATCCTGTTTATTTAGATTTACAAAACCAGATTGCGCAGGCATTTGGAAATATCGTTGCCACACCAACTACCTTTATACTAGACACTAGTGGGGATATTATTTATCGCCATGCTGGTAAACTGGACTTTGAACTTATTGCCCAGAAACTCTCACAACTCTCAGGATAAGCCATGCTCTGGTTAAAAGCTTTTCATCTTATTTTTATGGTTGCCTGGTTTGCAGGTTTATTCTATCTACCGCGAATCTTTGTTAACCATGCCATGACCGATAACAGGGAAACCAGCGAGCATTTCAAAATTATGGAGCGCAAACTATACCGCTTTGTCGGTCCCTGGATGGTATTAACACTGACTTTTGGAATCTGGATGCTGTATGACTACGCCTGGGCTGCATTCGGCAAAATGATGTGGCTTCATATCAAACTTACCTTGATAGGCATACTGGTTATATACCATTTTTACTGCGGCAAACTGGTGAAAGATTTTGCCAATGATGCCAACCGTCACAGCCATGTATGGTATCGCTGGTTTAATGAAATACCGGTACTGATATTATTTGCAGTTATATTGCTGGCTACTTTAAAACCGTTTTAAATATTTGTTTACAGGCCTGCGCGGATCAAACCACCCAATCCTCTTGCATCCAGCTGTTCAATGTAGAGATCTTTGACATCCTGAAAATCTGACAGATTTTTAGCTTCTTCAAACAACGCTTTCAGCTCTTTATGACTGAAAGAGCGAATAACCTTTTTGGCTCGAGGTAAGCTTCCAGCACTCATCGACAGGCTTTCTATACCCATTCCCATCAATGCCATCACGCCCAGAGGGTCGCCGGCAAGCTCGCCGCATACACTAACTGGTGTATTCTGCAAAGCCGCCCCCTTTACGATCTGTTCCATGGCTCGTAGCACTGAGGGATGCAGTGAAGAAAACAGTTTAGCCACTGACTCGTTATTACGATCTACAGCAAGCAGGTATTGTGTCAAATCATTGGTTCCGATGGATACAAAATCCACATGCTGGCAAATTTCACCAATCTGAAAAATACTACTGGGTACTTCGATCATTGCTCCCGTATGTGGAAAACGGATATCAATCCCCATCTCTTCCTGCACTTCATCCTTGGCTCGATGGATCAATATCAATCCATCTTCCAGTTCCTGCAGGGAACTGATCATGGGCAACAAAATGTGCAGATTATCCAGCCCGATGCTAGCCCGTATCATCGCTCGCACCTGGGTAATAAAGATATCTGGATGATCAAGAGTCATCCTGATACCTCGCCAGCCGAGGAATGGATTAGCTTCACGAATAGGGAAATAACTTAATGGTTTGTCGCCTCCCACATCCAGCGTGCGTAATACCACTGGTTTACCTTTAAAGGTTTCAAGCACATCTCGATAGATTCGATACTGGTCATCTTCACTGGGAAAACTTTCACGAATCTGGAACGGAATCTCTGTACGGTACAGACCAACCCCCTCGGCACCACTGCGTAAAGAAGGGCTAAGATCAGACATCAGACCTGAATTGACGAACAGTGAAACCCGCTCTCCATCTGTGGTTACCGCTGGTTTATCTTTGAGTTCCAGCAGACTATCGGTGACTTGATGCTCTTCCTCGATATATCTCCTCAGATCATCCAGTAACGCTTGCTTAGGATCGATATATACCGTGCCGCTATAGCCATCGGCGACCACCATCAGGTCAGACATTTGTGTATAGGGCAGATTCGCCACGCCCATAACTGCGGGTACACCAAGCGCATGTGCAAGAATAGCGACATGCGATGAGCTTGACCCATGCTGGGATACAATGCCCTGCAGGCGATCCAGCGGCACACTGGCAAAATCCGTTGCAGAAATCTCCTCTCCAACCAGCATAAACTGAGCCGGAAAATCAAGATCGCTAGATTGATCAGACATCATGCGCTGTAATACACGACGCCCAAGATCACGAATATCATTCGCCCTTTCTGACAGATACTCATCATCCATAGATGCAAACACTTCGGCATGTTCAAGAATGGTTTTACGCCAGGCAGCAGGCGCCCAGTTGCCCTCTGCTATACGTTGACAGGTGTCATCAATCAAAGAGCCGCTATCCAGCATTTGCGCATAAGCCACAAACAGGGCGCATTCTTCTTCAGGCAAAGATTGCTTCATCAGTTCTGCTTGCTCGAATAAAGCAGACTTGACCATTTCTACCGCAGAATCAAACAGTACAACCTGCTCTACGATACTCTCACGTCCTTCAATTTTCTTATCCGGTACATTATGCAGATTAACACCGTGATTGATCACTACCGCATTACCCATGGAAAGCCCTGGAGCACCCGCAACACCATTTAAGGTACAGGAGATAGAGGCGCTTTCGTCCGACAGTAAACTGGCCATCTCGCCACTACGCTGTGCATGGAAAATGGCATTGGCTAACTGAGTTGCCAAGGTGGTTAGAAATGCTTCATCATCATTATCAAAGCTAACGGCTTTACGTTGAACAACCAGAACCCCTAATACCTTTCGCTGGGAGATGATAGGGACCCCCATGAATACCGGAAATAGCTCCTCTCCTGAGCCTTCGAAGTAAATAAATCTCTTATGTGTCAGCGCATCCTCAAGGCGCACTGGCTCCGCTTTTTCAGCAACCATTCCGACCAGGCCAGAACCTGTACTGAGTTTAATTCGCCCCACAGAACCTTTACGAAACCCACGGTTAGCCATCAATAACAGGTTTTCAGGCTCATCTTCCACATTTAAAAAGATAGAACAGATATCGATATTCAAGGCATCGATAAGATTTTCCACGATAAGATCCAGCGCTGACTGAATATCTGGCGCCTGATCAACCTTTTTAAGTATTTTCTGTAATGTGTGGATCAGTGATGGCATATAATTCAATCAATCACCAAAGAGACTGGATTTTCAAGATAGGCATTGAGTTGCTGTAAAGCGCAACGATATACACGTTTTTTAAAATAAACAACGTTGTCAACAGGATACCAGTAATCAACCCATTTCCATTCATCAAATTCGGGGCTACCGGTAGTTTCAAGGTTCAGGCGATTTTCCTCACTCACCAGTTTCAACAAAAACCACTTTTGTTTTTGTCCAATACAAACCGGTTGGCTTTTACGCCGCACCATCCGTTTGGGCAGTTTATAACGCAGCCAGCTATTGGTGGATGCAATAATTTCAACATCTTTAGATTTAAGACCAATTTCTTCCCAGAGCTCACGGTACATAGCCTGCTGCTCATCTTCGCCTCCATCAATTCCACCCTGAGGAAACTGCCAGGCGTCCTGCCCCATACGGCGCGCCCACAGTACAGCCCCCTGATTATTGCTCAGGATAATACCTACGTTGGCACGATAACCATCAGAATCAATCACTTAGAGGAAACTCTTGAGATAAAATGAACTGTTATTTTGGCACAAAATCCTTATAGTGACCAATTTATCGAGAACGCACCAAACATGTCCCTCACTTTATTCGACCTGGATAACACTCTAATTACGGACGATAGCGATTTTTTATGGGGTCGGTATCTGGTTGATCATAATATTGTCGACCCACTTAAATACGAAGAGAAAAACCGCCAGTTTTTTGAAGATTATGAACAGGGCAACCTGGATATCGACAGCTACCTGCGCTTCTCACTGGAACCCTTAACGCAGTTCCCTGTTAAACAGTTATACCAATGGCGAGCGCATTTTGTTGAAAGCATCATTCAGCCACTCATTGCTACTGGTACGCCAGCATTACTGCAAAAGCATAGAGAACAGGGCGACACCCTGATGATCATTAGTGCCACCAATCTATTCGTCACCGAACCCATAGCTGCATTACTCGGCATCGAACACATTTTATCAACTGTACCTGAGATTATTGATGGAGAATATACCGGCAATTACCTGGGAACACCGACTTTCCAGCAGGGCAAGGTTAGCGCCCTTGAGGAATGGATGAGTCAAAACAACCATAATTTTAATGGAAGTCGTTTTTATAGTGACTCGCATAATGATTTACCTTTACTGGAACAGGTCGATTATCCGGTAGCCGTCAATCCAGATAATCGTCTTGCTCAGATCGCTGACGAACGTAACTGGCCGATTCTCGATCTTCGAACTTAAGGTTCTTTATTACTACGTCTTTGGCAAGGTAACTCCTTTCTGCCCCTGATATTTACCTCCTCGATCTTTGTAGGAGGTTTCACAGACTTCATCCGACTCAAAAAACAGCATCTGTGCCACACCTTCATTGGCATAGATCTTTGCAGGCAACGGAGAGGTATTGGAAAATTCCAGCGTGACATGCCCTTCCCATTCCGGCTCTAGCGGGGTGACGTTGACAATGATACCGCAACGCGCATAGGTGGATTTACCAAGGCAAACCGTCAACACGCTACGCGGAATTCGAAAATACTCAACCGTACGCGCGAGTGCGAAAGAATTTGGAGGAATGATGCAAACATCAGAATTTACGTCGACAAAACTGTCGTCAGAAAAATCCTTCGGATCTACGATAGCGGAATTGATATTGGTGAAAATCTTAAATTCACTGGCACAACGTACATCGTAACCATAGCTTGAAGTCCCGTAGGAAATAATACGCCCCTGCTCCGACTCACGCACCTGCCCACTTTCGAAGGGTTCAATCATACCTTCATTTTCAGCCATGCGCCGAATCCACTTATCTGACTTGATAGCCACAGCCTGTCCTCGAACAATAAAGGCGCGGATTATACCTGTCAGTCAAAATGGATAAAAGAGCTTAAGAGTCTATGCAGCTATTAATGCAGCTGAAGCAAACTCGGCTTTTTCATTTTTATAAGCTCTATGCACCACCTTATAAACCAGATGTGGAATGGTCGAGAAAATAAGTCGACATTCTGCATCATCTTTATACTTTAAATGGCACTCGCCAATCCTGTCCACTAGATGCAACAAAAATTCCAGGTCGCTGTACGAAAGTGTATCTTCACTTTTCATATTTTTACGGATGGCAAGTATACGAGGTAAGCTATGTTGCACCATGTCATCAAGCAGCACGTCCAGCATGCTCTCATCATGATCTATTGTCATTATTATATCCTCCAGGGCCTGTTAACACGTGTTGATTGTCACTGTTGTGGCTAAAATGCCACCAATCTAGGCACGAGGAGAGAAGTTTGGTTACTCCAAATAAACAACGAGTGGCGGTATTTTTGCCACAACCCGAAGCACCCAAAGGGCATAAAGGCTGGGACCATTTTTCCTCCAGCTGTGTTAACAGGCCCTTATAGATTACAGCGACCTGTGAAGCGCTGAATTGCAGTAGCAACGTAATCCATACTAAACACCTATTTCACATCAGATATATATCCGGTTTTTTATCCCCTGAGCTGAGTGATTAGTTCAATTTATCCCAATATGGATGATCTCCAAATCTATTCTGTAGAAAATCAACCAGCGCTCTTACCCTGGCAGGCATCAACCGACCTGGTGGAAAGACCGCATACAGACCAGTTTCAGGGGAAGGGAAATCAGCCAGCACACGCACTAAATCACCAGACTGTAATAAGCGGTAGGAAATAAATGTCGGTGAATTTACCAGACCAAGGCCATTCACCGCCGCCCGCACCAGAAAATCACCATTATTTGCCGACAGGTTATTTTTTGGCATAAACGATTGAAGCCTGGCATCGACAAGATAACGCCAGCCCAAATTCGCCGGTACATTGGTATAGTACAGCCCCAGGTGATCAGGCAATTGAGAAGGATGTTCAGGGATCCCGTAACGCTTCAGATATTCTGGACTGGCACAGGTAGCCATACGAACAATGCCCAGCTTGCGTACAAGCAGATTGGAATCTTGCAGATTACCCGCTCGAACGGCCAGATCGAAACCTTCTTCCACCAGATCGAGCTGCCTGTCATTCAGGTCGATATTAAGATCAATATTTGGATAAAGTGATTTAAACTCAGTGACAACACTAGAGAGGTGCTGATTACTGAAGGATAAAGGTGCAGCCATGCGAATTCGCCCCTTTAGCTCTACCTGCTCATCACTGATGACCTGTTCCACTTCTTCCAGCTCAGCCAATATCTGAACCGAACGCTGGTAAAATTGCTGCCCCTGATCAGTTAGAGACAACTTACGCGTAGTTCGCTGCAATAACTGAACACCCAGGCGCTGCTCTAGCTCACTCACACGTCGAGACAATGAGGACTTGGCCATATCCAGCTTGTCAGCAGCCCTGGTGAAGCTCATCTGTTCCACCACCGTTACAAAGGCATAAATCTGTTCAAATTTATTGGCGCGCATACATTCTCCTGATAAAAGTCGGCAAGCAATTGTTTCACTTTATAGAACTATGTTTTGCCAATATAACTATTTATCCATATTTATAAAACAATAATAATAACCTCCATATAAAAACAAACCATTGGAGCAAGCAAAATGAGTCATACCATATTAAGTATTAGTGCCAGTTCTAACCCACTTGGATCAACCTCTCGCAAATTGAGCAAACAAGTTGAAGCGTTACTGGATCAACATCACACAGAGGTAAACCTAATTAAGCGTGATGTAAGTCAGAACCTGCCTTTAATCAATGCTGAGTGGATAGCTGCCAGCTACACGCCCAAAGCTGATCGTAGCGATGTACAGAAAAGCCTGTTAACGCTATCAAACGAATTGATTGAAGAACTGAAAGCAGCCGACGAAATTATTATTGCCACCCCCATGTATAATTTCTCAGTGCCTGGTGGACTTAAGGCATGGATTGATCTGATAGCACGAGTGGGCGAGACCTTTCAATATACTGACGAAGGTCCACAGGGGCTGGTTGAGAACAAACCTGTAACGCTTATTATAAGTACTGGCGGAGTACCCATTGATAGCCCTATGGATTTTGTAACGCCTTATCTAAAGCAAGTATTAGGATTTATTGGTATTACTGATGTAAACGTCGTCAGTGCCGATGGTATGAATGTTTCGCCAGAAGCAAGTCTGCAAAAAGCCAATGATCAGATTGAGCAACTTTTGCAACAGCGCGTTAAAGCTGCATAGCAATTTCATCACGAATAATGATCAAATGAAATCTATTCTATTTATGTAAAACATGGCTATCACTGGCAGTCTGTTATATACAACTTTGCCAGGGCCTGTTAACACTTGATAAGGAGTAAAGCTATGAATCGACATATTACCCAGTTTATAAAAGGTATGCCGGCGACCGATGGCGCTGGTGTGGAACTGGTGCGAGTTATTGGTCAACCTGCACTCATGCAGCTGGATCCTTTCCTGATGCTTGATGCGTTTCGTTCGGATAACCCGGATGATTACATTGCCGGGTTTCCACCGCACCCGCATCGCGGATTTGAAACCGTGACTTATCTGCTAAATGGCAAGATGCGCCACAAGGATAACGCTGGGCATGAAGGTGTGATTGAACCTGGTGGCATTCAATGGATGACAGCCGCCAGAGGTATTGTGCATTCAGAGATGCCAGAACAGGAAGATGGCCTGCTGGAAGGCTTTCAGTTGTGGGTTAACCTGCCTGCCGAGCATAAGATGGATGCACCAGGCTATCAGGAGCACAATGCAAGCAAGATACCTATAGAAGCACGCGAGGGCAGTCAGCTTCGTGTTATTACCGGAACTACCTGTCAGGGAACAACTGGCCCCGTAGTTCAGCCTCTGACTGATCCACTGTACCTGGATGTCACAGTAGAGCCTGATGCACAATTCACTGAAAGTCTGAACAGTGAACATAATGCCTTCTTATATGGAATTGAAGGCGCTGCCTTGCTGGAAGATAGTCAGGGCAAGCAACAGGCTGTTGGCAAAGATCAGTTGGTGGTACTTAGTAAAGGCGACAACCTGAGTGTAACAGCGGGTTCTGAAGGCAGCCGGTTTTTACTCATCGCTGGCAGGCCGTTAAATGAGCCAATTGCGCGTGGTGGTCCATTTGTAATGAATACCCGGCAGGAAGTGGAACAGGCCTTTTATGATTATCAATCAGGTAAATTCTGATTTAAGCCCGAACCTCTTTTGAGGTTCGGGCTTATTCATACTATTCAGGATTCATTTCGCCAGGGCTGCTTTACATTCCAGCACGCCTTTTTTACCCTCCTCATCATCCATTAGTGTAAGTTTTGTTCTAGCACTTAGCACCCCCATTTTTACTTCTTGCCATATGTAATACAGCTTTCCCTTAATCGCATCTAAAGTCAGAGTTTCTGTATTTTCACCTTTAGAGGTAATAGTGTGCTTACCTGGTTCAAGATCTTGATAAAAATAGGTGTGAGCTGCAGTTTCTCCAATCTTTTTACCATCCACTTCAACATCCAATTTCATCGCAGCGCCAAAGGTTTCATTACGATAAACATAGATACCAGCTCGATCGGGATCCGCTTGAAATTGTTTATATTTAGCATCATTTTCTGCAGTATCCATAGGGACGGAGGCACATCCAAATAAACTTGTGAGCATCAGAATTAAAACTACTTTTTTTAACATAGGACTTTCTCTTGAAAAATTGATTAATAATAACTGTCACATCTAAATAGCGACTGATCGATTATAGATACAATATTCTGTTTTATTTTGATTGTTGAGCAATTATTTGATTTCGATTATTCATAACCAAGCTAACATCTCAAACAGGCAATAAGCGCTGAAACTCTTTTATGATATCATGCACAAAGGCCAGCTTATTCTTGACCGTTTCACTGAGCACAAATGGATATAGATCCGGTTGCCCCATACTTCGGTTCAATGAGTTGGTTGAAAAAGTTAGCGCCAGAGCCTTTTCAAGGAAGCCTTTAAAATCTATCTCAATATAGAGGTCAATGTTGGCACTCATGGACAGGTTACTGCTAGCATTACCAACTGTGGGCAGAATAGACACTCCCAGAGAGTTGGTGGTTTCCATGACATCGATTAAATGAAGGTAATGCGACCAGGTTTCAGCCCAGTCTTCCCAGGGATGAGATGCAGCATATTTGGTGACGTAATTATTATTCCATCCTTCTGCCGCCCCCTGTTCATAGTGTCGCTGCAACGCCTGCCCATAATCTTCGCATTCATCACCAAACAGAGCACGATATCGGTTCAAGCGCCCTCCACTCTGTTAAATTCTCAATATCTTTTAAGTTAGGAATATAACGATTCAACTCGCAGGCAAGACAAAATTCACTGTTAGAATCACCCCTTACCAGCCAGTGACAAACTCCCTCATCATGATTTTTACAGTAACGCCAGGCTGTGTTTTCTACATCGCATATTTCAGTCAGGTAATTATCACCTGCCTTCAGTGTCAACAGGTTTAAGCTTAACGGATCAAAACCGCAGAGGTGTTTACAACTTTCACAGTGAGTGTTCTCGAATAAAAGAATGTGGTTATAATTTCCACACTTAAACAATTTCACTGACTGTTATCTAGTTGCTAATAATTGGGACGATTATACACAATTCAGATTTACCGCCTGTTATCGAAAGCTAAGTCCATTAATATTACTCGCGAATGTGAAAGCAAGATAACAAGGCTAATCTGTGCAGGTGACAGGTAACAGCTTACAGAAAACAGAAAACAGAGGAACCATAGGCTGCCTATTTGCTTACTGTAGAAAAATACACACTATCTAACAATATTTGTGAGTATCTTCTAGCTGTTGCTCCAGATCATCAATCATCTCCAGCAAAAAACAACTATGTTGATAATCCGCATAGCTCACTTTAACTTGATCATTGGAATAGACCTGAGAAGAAAGTCCACTGATGGTTTCCAGAATCAGTTCTTCGTCTGGGGCATTCAGATCTTTCATAACAGTCACCTAAAACTAATACCGTTAATTGTTATATCGGCTGGTAGCAGTTTTTGTTTAGTCTTTTTCAACCTGATACCGCAACAAAGTCTCCCACTGACTTGAATCGGATTCTATTGCCTCGAAAACCACGTAAACCTCTTCGTAAAAGCCACTCAACTGGTAACCTTTTTCTACAACGTAGCGACGTAACTTTTCCAGCGACTGGGGGATATTTTCATAACGGCCCATGTGGCGGATCTCGGCGATGCGGGTTTCGTTTCTACGCTGATAAAAGATCTTTACCTCGGCACTGTCCTTTATATCTGCGAGTCCAAGCGCTGTTTCCGCTACTGGTCTGGCATAGTCGATTTCCCATTGCTGCGCTGGTTTGGTTTCCCTTTGATGCCAGTCGAGATGCCTGCCGCTGATATAAGCGGGCGACAGTTTGAGTTTTCTGCTGGCGCTGTACAGGGTA
>JBNKMF010000097.1:0-18838 GCA_050292965.1 Gammaproteobacteria bacterium
ATCCAGACCCGCAAGAGAGGGGATCGGACGGCCAGAATAACGAAACTCACTGTCGTAATCATCTTCAATAATCCAGCCATTTTGCTGTTTTGCCCAGGCGATAAATGCATTGCGTCTTGCCTGAGGCATGGCGCCACCTAATGGAAATTGAGATGAGGGGGTAAGAATTACCAGTTTTTGATCTGATGTGTTTTTGCTTATGACAGGTGGCAGGGCGCCCTGGTTGTCCATCTTCAGCTCGCTGACAGGTATTCTGACGTTTTCCACAAATGAGCGAAGAGGTGGATAGCAGGGGTCTTCCAGGAAAATTCTGTCGTCATGTTGGATCAGAGTACGAATACAATGTTCCAGTGCTTCACTGGCCCCAGCTGTAATTAATACCTGAGAAGGGGCTGCCCTTAAACCGCGCCACTCGGCAAGATAGCGGCAGATCTCGTGGCGCAACTTGGGGTCTCCAAATAGATTATTACTCCTCACCAGTGATTCAGCCTGTGTTCTTGCGACCTGGGCAATGCACTTGCTCCATTGTCGATAGGGGAACAGGCGTGAATCTGGATTGCCCGGGTGGAATGGTTGCAGTTTGCTGCTGGAATCGAATGCAACCAAAGCGGTGTTACTGGATATATTCCTGCTCTCTAATTGTTCAATTTCACCGATCTCACTGACATAAACTCCTGAGCCCGTTCTACTGTAAACAAAACCCTCTGCAATCAGTTGTTCATAAGCGGTGATGACTGTAGAGCGTGAAACTCCCAGTTCCTCAGCTAACTTTCTTGATGGAGGCAGGCGCTCATTTTGCTTGAGTTGAGCAGAGACAATGCGCTCGCGCAGGGATTCGTAGACCTGTACAAACAGTGGGACTGCTGAGTCAGGGGTAATGTCAAGGTCGAGTAATGGAATATCTATCATTGATAATTGGTATGTATAAATTTATAGAAATTGGATATTAATAAAATACCAATATATCGATAGAGTGCAACATATTGTTACTAATGAAAGAAAGATTGATGAGTGATTTATTGAAGAAAACAGAGCGAAGCCGTCTGCGTAGAGTTCGTGAGCGAGGGCACTACGACCGAGAAACTATATACGCCATTCTTGATGCAATGCCGATGTGTCATATTGGCTATATGCAACAGAATTCTCCGGTTGTTATGCCCACCTTTCAATGGCGTGAAGGGGATCATATCTACTGGCATGCATCTAGCGGTGGTAGAGGCGTGAAAGCATGGCTGGAGGGCGAAGTGTGCATCACGGTATCTTTACTGGATGGACTGGTGTTAGCGAGATCAGCTTTGCACCATTCTGCGAATTTTCGTTCTGTTTTGATCTTCGGCCAGCCGACCCTGATTACGGATTACGATGAAAAGTACAAAAAATTGAATAGGCTTATCGATCATCTGTACCCTGGACGAAGCCCTGAGTTACGCCCTATGACTGATGCTGAGATTAAACAAACCGCAGTGCTTTCACTACCGATTGAGGAAGCATCAGCCAAAATTCGTGATTCAGGTGTGAACGATGATGAAGAGGATTATGGTCAGGCGGTCTGGGCAGGTGTTGTCCCGCTAAAAATGCAATTAATGGAGCCAGAACCGGATGGCAGGAATTTAGAAGGTATTGAAATTCCTGACTATGTTAGTCAAATATCTATTGGCTAACGGCCTTATCTTCGGCTTTCTTAACTCGAATAGTGCTGCCATTCAGTTCTGATCCATTGGTGGATTTCATCGCTGCTTTTGCTTCACCGGGCTTTGGCATTTCGACAAAGCCAAAGCCTTTTGACAGGCCGGTTTTACTATCCATCACCAGTGTGCAGGATTGAACCTTGCCATGAGTTTCGAACAGGGATTTTAGCTCTGCTTCGGTAGTAGTGCGGGCGAGATTACGGATTAACAGTTTCATGGCTGGTCGATAGGTTGTGACTGAAAGAGTCGCATCATACTCTGTTACAGGTATGATGGATAAAAAATTCGGCTAAAAGGCAGTGATAATATGCGATATTCTGCAAATTTGGGATTTCTCTGGAGCGAGCTTGCATTGCCCGACGCCATTCATAAAGCCGCAGCGGCAGGCTTTGCAGCGGTAGAGTGTCACTGGCCATATACTACGCCTGCTCATCGGGTTGCAAAGGCTTTGGCTGAAACTGGGATACCGATGTTGAGCTTGAATACCTGGCGTGGAGATGCGGCAGGGGATTATGGCCTAACGGCCATACCAGGCAGGGAAAAGGAAGCCAGGGCAGCTATTGATCAGGCAATGGAATATGCACAGGCTATTCACACAAACAATATTCATGTGATGGCGGGCAATGCCAGTGGTGACCCAGCCTGTAAAACCTATATCGAAAATCTGCGTTATGCTACCCGTAAAGCTGATAAGTTGGATATCACTATCCTGATCGAGCCATTGAATCATTATGATGCGCCGGGGTATTTTCTGAGTAATACTGAACAGGCTAAAAGGATTCTTGATGAGGTTGCTGCACCTAATCTAAAGCTGATGTTCGACTGTTATCATTTGCAAATCATGCAGGGTGACATCTCGCGTAGCCTGCTCGAACTGATGCCGATCATCGGTCATATCCAGATTGCCTCAGTGCCTGATCGTTCCGAACCGGATGGCGGTGAGTTAAATTATCGACACATTATAAATCTGCTGAAAGATATCGGCTACAGCCATCCGATAGGTGCAGAATACAATCCACGAACCAGCGTAGAGGCGGGCCTTGGCTGGATAAACCTGCTGAGTTAAAGTATTGCCATTTTTTACTGACCGAGATAGCTCCATGATACGCACATACTTTCCCCATTTTCTAGCTGCTGTTTATGTGGTGTTCTTCATTATCCTGGGTATTGAGCCGGTCTCACGAGAAGTGTGGATAGCTGAAGTGATTCCGGTTGTGGCTATCTTTTTGCTGCTGGTTTTTACCTTTAAGTTGTTTCGTTTCAGTAATCTGGCGTATGCATTGATGGCTATCTGGATTTTCTGGCACACGGTCGGTGGGCACTATACCTTTGCCAATGTCCCTTTTCAGTGGTTCAGTGATTTGATTGGTGCAGAAAGAAATCATTTCGATCGCATTGGTCATTTTGTCATTGGCTTTTTTGCATTTGGAATGGCTGAGTGGTTACTCAGAAAAAAGTATTGCTCTTTCTGGTTGGCGGCAGCATTCGGGTTATTTTTTATCATGAGTGTGGCAGCCGCCTATGAAATCATTGAATGGTGGTATGCGGTAGCAGAAGGAGGTGATGCCGGTGTTGAATTTCTGGGTTCTCAGGGCGATATCTGGGATGCGCAGAAGGATATGCTATCGGATACTCTTGGAGCGGTTAGCTCGTTAATTCTATTTTCAATAGTGCGTCCGGATCAGAAACTCGCTGAATGACTAGCCGCTCAGATAGCTTGACTATACATACCAATATCTGCTCTATTGGTTAATTAGTCAGTCATGCCAAAAGACAGCATGATATCATACGCCTGATCTTCTGCCAGGTTCCAGGCTATCAGGATTTGATCGACAGGGCATTTCGCCTGTTGCCAGTTGGTGATTTTATCCAGTATTGGTAGCAAGTCTTTTTCTTTCGCCGGTGGTGACCCGTGGCTGAGGTGATTTGCCAGATAGACAATACAATTGGTATCTGCAAATGGGCCGAAATGGTCCGTCTCATGGTGGTTTTTAACAGCATACACCAGTAATTCAGGCAGGCGCCACTTTTGCAGCAGGGCCTTGCTCACGTCTGTGTGATCAAACCCCAGAATATCGTATTCAGCTTGAATTGTTTCTAATTTCTTTTCCTTTACTAAAGTGTCGATTTGAAGCTGTGATTCGGGTAGTTTGCCTGCGATTACCAGCCTGCCAATATCATGTAAAAGACCCGCAGTGAATAGTGCTTCATGATCAATAATATGGGCGCTTTGCATCGCAATGTGGCGCGCGATGATGGCGGTTTTGATGCTGTGTCTCCAGAAATTATTCATGGAGAAGTTTTCGTTTTCGATATTCTTGAAAAGCCCGGCCAGCAGGGTACCGATCAGGATGTCCTTTAAGCGCTGGCGGCCGATCAGTGCTATGGTTTGAGGTATAGAGGTTACAGAGTACGGTAGTCCGTAATAAGCGCTGTTTACCATCCTGAGGATTCTTGAAGTAATGGATGGTTCGGTTTGTACGGCTTCTCCAATTTTATTTACTGATGCATTATCGTCATCCAGCAGAGCTGATACTCGAGTATATATCTGGGGCAGGGCTGGTAATTCTTTAACTTTAGAAAGTAGTGACTCTAAATTCGACATATCCTAATTCAAAATGCTGTGGAGCCTTAAGAATAGCAGATTTGGCCGGGTTGTAATTTCCTTCTGTCTATCAATTTAAGATCTTATCATCTCCTTGCTTTCAGCTTATGGGGAGCATCTATATAGACTTTTTCAAACTCTTCAGCTGGTAAGGGGCGCGAAAATAAATACCCCTGCCCATAATCGCAGTTCATGGCTTGCAGCATGGCAAGTTGCTCGCTGGTTTCTATGCCTTCTGCAATGACCTTGAGTCCGAGCTTATGCGCCATGACCACGATGGTCTCCGATAGCGCGTGCTCTTTGGAACCAGGTTTCAGGTTACAGGTGAATGACTTGTCAATCTTAAGATAGTTAATGTTAAAGTCTTTGAGATAAGCTAGAGAAGAATAACCCGTTCCAAAGTCATCGATCGCAATTTGCACACCAACTTTGTGATATTGCGATAATCTATCGGTGACGATTTTATCACTCTTTAGTAATAGGCCTTCTGTTATTTCAATGACGACATGTTCACCGGCAACGGAAAATTCTTTCAGTTTTTCGGTCCAGTCTTTGTATTTTGCCGGGATAATCTTTAACTGGTTTGGTGACATATTGATGCTCAGCTGAAAATCATCATCTAGCCTGGGGAGCCAGGATTGTAATTGTTTAAAAGCGGCATCAAAAACCCAGCTTCCTATTTCCAGAATAATCCCCGTTTCTTCAGCAATGGGGATGAAGCCATCCGGGTCGATCATGCCTTTTTCGGGGTCATTCCATCGAATTAATGCTTCTGCTTTGTGAAGATTGTCTGTTTTCAGGTCGATGATGGGCTGGTAGTACAGTTCGAAATGAGAATGGACAATTGCCTGGCGTAGACTGGCGGTAATCTGCACTCGTTTTAATGCGGATTTCTGATATTCAGGCGTGAAGTATGAAATGCGATTTTTCCCACCTTGCTTGGATACATACATAGATTGATCAGCAAACTTTAGCAGGTCATCAGCATTGCTGGCATCATTCGGATAGTTTGCAATGCCGATACTGGCTGATATATGGATTTCATCTTGCTCCAGGGTATAACTTTCTGCAATCGAATCGATTAGCTTCTGTGCTATGTTCTCTACGGTATTTAATGCTTCGCACTTTGTGATAATGACTACGAATTCATCTCCACCCAGGCGAGCGACGACATCAGCTTCACGCAGGTTAGACGAAATTCTTTTGGCTACTTTAATGAGTAGCTCATCCCCTGCATGATGTCCCAGTGTGTCATTGACTTCTTTAAATCCATCCAGATCAAGAAATAGTACCCACAAATTATCACAGTCACGATGAGCTTCCTTAATCTCCTGGTCGAGCAGTTCGTGAAACAACTTTCTATTAGGTAAAGAGGTTAAAGAGTCGAAATTAGCCTGACGCCAGATAAGTTCTTCGTTGAGAACTTTATTGGTAATGTCATAGGTTGTTCCAATTATACGAACGGGTTGACCGGAGTCATTGGTCAATAGTGAGCCATTTACTTTTATCCATGCAACTTCCCCCTTACTCTTAATAATTCTGTACTGTGTATCAAACACCTTTTCACCTCGGGTAGCGAGTTCAATTTCTTTCTGAATAAACTCGAGGTCATCCGGGTGCAAGGTGTTTTCCCAATCTCTATAAGTTGCTGCACGATGATCGGATGAAATTCCATGAATACGATACATCCAGTCATCCCAGATCAGTTTTTGGTCGGTCAGGTTGTATTCCCAAATCCCTATTTCTGCCGAATCGGTTGCAATCATAATGCGCTGGTTGGCTTCGATTAAATCATTTTGTCTTTTAGCAAGTTCCTGTTCTAGAGATAGTCGTTTAGTGATGTCGTTGACCGTGGCAAGTACATAATCCTCATCATTAACAGACATGGGTGTTAGCGTGACTTCAACCGGAAATTGAGTGCCGTCTTTACGCAATGAATATACATTTCTATTCCCCATTTTTGAGGGTGGGTTTTCCTGTGTAAAAAAATCTTCACGAAGTTTAATATGTTGCCTATCTAAAGGATGTGGGATGAGGTTCTCAATGGGTTTTCCTAGCAACTCACTATAGTGGTAACCCGATAACTTCAACATGCTACGATTTATCTGGTTGATTCGGCCGCTTTTATCAACTAAAAGCATTCCCTGTGGCGCATTATTAAGTACCTGTCTAAAGCGTTTTTCACTTTGAAGAACCTTTCTGTTGTGAGAGTCTTTGGTATCTAACAGTAACACTACCAGCGTAGTTAAAATAACATTAATCACACCTATGACGACGAGAATTGACATGAGGCCTGGATCTATACCTTTTCCTATAGCGGTACAGATAGCGTTGGGTGCAAAAATTGTTGCTTCCATAGCGGTGTAATACACACCAGCTATAGCGAATCCCATCAATATGGAAGCATAAAGGCGTTTTGTGTTATACAGTCGGAATGATTGTATCTGATCAGTCTGAGCAAAAAACAGGCGCAGGGATACAAATGTAGCTGCGTAGGCGATGGCGAGTGATAGTGTGAACAGGAAGGGATCATAATCAATGCCAGGCATGATCTTTAGTGCATCAATTCCCGTGTAATGCATGGCGGCAATTCCTGAGCCTATGAAAAATGTGGTTAGCAATTGGGCGAATAAATTTCTACAGCCTGAACGCACAACTAATAATCCAGCAGTGGTCGCGATAACAGCGTAAAGTATAGACACTCCTGTTAATGGGATATCGTAGGCTAATGGGATATTTATTGGAGATGCAAACATGCCAACAAAGTGCATAGACCAGATTGCGAATCCTAAAGATGTAGCCCCCCCTGGAATCCAAAACCAGACTACATTTCGTTCAACTTGTGGAATACGAGAAGCAATCGACAGCCCAGCATAAGATGCCGATATTGCCAGTAAGAAAGATAATGCTACTAGTCCGATATTATAATGTCCTATCATAGACTTCAAAAATTCCCAGGTGACTAATTATTATAATTTGAGTCTGTTGCATTAGGTAAATAGTTAGTGCTTCTTGGCGAGCAGTTTAAATTCCAGCTTTTTATGAACTACAGAAAAATGAAGTAACAATTTGCGCGAAAATATTACAGAATGTCATACAAACTATATTTATATTGAATACCATAAAAAAATATTTTTTGCAGTAACTAAATGAAGATATTGGGAAAAACTTGCGGTGAGGCTGCGCTTAAATTATTTAAATGCAACATCAGGTTTAATTTTTCAATCTATTCTTTTTCTTGCTCCCCCTAAGCTTCATCCATTTCAATATTTAGATCGTTTTTAACACAGATCAGGGAAAGCTGCTCAAATCTGTGGTAACTATTTTCAAGTTCAATAAATATGCTGATTTTCAGGTGTGATCAGGTTGCTTTTTTTAAGATGTGAAGACTTTCTGGTTTAAAAAAACATATACCTGTCCCTGGGTTTTTATGAGATTAATTCTTTAGTGAGTTTATGCTCCTGCTTGTGTAAATTCACTAGAGGTTCACAACAGGTGTCAGTTTTTGCCTTTTTGACATTTGTGATAACCCCCTTTGTTGGTAGGGGGCGAACACTACAAAGCACTGTGCATTTTCTCAACAAGGTTGCAGAATCTGGTGGCTCTTAATCTATTGACTTTTCTTTTTTAACAATTACTTTTAGGTGAAACACTGAAGGCATTCTGAAGGAAGTAGTTATAGACTTTCAGCGAGAGTAGCTTTTTTGTTGTGCCTGATAGTATGAGTTTACTCTGGTACATTTACTCTTCCTATATAAAAAAATCACAGTTAGTCAAGATTACGATGAATACAAATGTTGAAATAGTTACGCGAAAAAAGTTGGTCAGTTGGCTATTAATGTGTAGCTTTTCAGCATGGATTCTTGCACCTTGTTGATCTTTATAAAGCTCACGCATACATACTTAAGTCCCTGAAATTCCTGGATATCGGTATTGTCTTCATGAACAAAGAGCGCGCCTTAAATCGTCTGACAGGAGGCAAAAGTTTACGCTGATTCAGGTGTTTTCCAACCAGAGCCAGGGCACTCAGTTTGCCCTCGGCCAGGTCAGACATTATGTTATCTCTGGGGCGGTCTACAAACGTAAGCTGTCCGCCTGTTTCTTCTTAGGATTAAAGACAGCAAAGCAGCTCGGTATTTGGGTGTAGCTTATAACCCTGCAAATTTCAATCATAGAACTTCAGCAGGGTTAAATGCCGAGTTTATTTGAAGATTACCGTTTTATTTCCATCTAGAAAAACACGGTGTTCGATATGTAAACTCACCGCCCTGGCCAGTGCCACAGTTTCGGTATCCCGGCCTATTGCTACCAGCATGTCAGGGCTATAGGTATGGTCAACCTGTTGAACCGACTGCTCGATGATTGGACCTTCATCGAGATCCGAAGTGACATAGTGTGCAGTTGCTCCAATCAGCTTTACACCACGATCATAAGCCTGATGATAAGGTCTGGCACCCTTGAACCCGGGCAGAAAGGAGTGGTGGATATTGATTGCTCGACCACTCAATTCTTTACACAACTTGTCTGACAATATTTGCATATAGCGCGCTAGTACGACCAGATCGGTCTGGGTTTCTTCTATGATATCCAGTAAGGCTTTTTCCTGTTCTGGTTTATTGTCCTTATTAACCGGTAAATGAACAAAGCGGATGCCTTCACGCTCAACCATAGGACGCAGGTCTTTATGGTTCGAAACCACGGCTGTGATTTCCATGGGCAGCTCACCTTTGTGCAGACGGTATAGCAGGTCATCCAGGCAATGATCGAATTTACTTACCATAATCAACACCTTGCTCAGTGAAGAACGGTCAAAGATGTGCCATTGCATTCCAAATGGTTCGGCGATCTGAGGGAACTCCTGTCTAATGCCTTCAATGGTAAAGTTGTCACTTTCAATACGACATACCGCACGCATGAAGAATTGACCAGTATTTTCATCATCAAATTGATTCAATTCAGACAGGTAACAGTCTCTGGAGCTGAGATAACTGGTGACCCCAGCTACAATGCCACGGGTCGCATGACAGGTTGCTTTGAGGATGAATTCTTTAGTAGCAGGCTTGCTTTCGGGCATGTTTGTTAAATCCAGTGATCAGAAATGGAATAAGAGGCTGAATAATAATATGTACAGTGAGAATAACCAACTCCAAAAAAAATTAACCTGAATCCGAGGTTTCAGGTTTAAGAGAGCTAACTCTGGCCAGCTTAAGAGAGGCTTATACGGTGAATGCCGGTTTATAAATAGTTAACCCTCCACGCCTAAAAACATGTGGAGGGCTTTGATACGTTGTTGAAGTAATCAATTAAAATGGTCTAGGTACAGGAGTTTTATCGGTAGAAGGTGGAAGAATAGGCATCAGAAAAGACGGCTGATCTCCTGTTAATGTTTTCAGGAAAGCAACAATCTGAGCATTCTGTTTGCTTGATAGTTTCTTACCCAGCTGCAGGCGACCCATCAAATCAACGGCTTCAGTCAAAGTTTCAGCTCCACCATCATGGAAATAGGGATAGGTCATCTCAACATTTCGTAAAGTAGGTACCTTAAACTTAAAGCGGTCAGCATCTTTTCCGGTTACAGCGCTTAAGCCTTGCGCTGGGCTTTTTGCCTTGTAAGCTTCAACAACTCCCATTTTCTGGAATGAGTTTCCGCCTACAGCTTCACCATTGTGGCAAGCCACACAGCCGCTGTCTTTAAATAGCTTATAACCTGCTTTTTCATTTACAGTAATAGCGTCATTATTTCCGAGTAAATATTGGTCAAAGCGTGAGTTGGGGGTGACTAGTGTTTTCTCAAATTCGGCTATAGCTTGAGTGACCATGTCGATATTGATTTTTTCTTTACCAAAAACCTGTTTGAACTCGGTGACATAGGCTGGTATCGACTCCAGTACATCTACGGCCAGGGTATGTGTAGAAGCCATTTCACCAGGGTTTGCAATGGGGCCACCAGCCTGTGCTTTTAAATCAGTGGCTCGTCCATCCCAGAACTGTGCAAGATTTAAACTTGAGTTAAGGACGGTAGGGGCATTGATGGGACCTTGCTGCCAATGATCACCGATAGATGTTTTCAGGTTATCGGTGCCTCCCATACTCAGGTTGTGGCAAGAGTTGCAGGAAATAAACCCCGACTTTGACAATCTAGGATCAAAATAGAGTTTTTTACCCAGTTCGACCTGAGCCAGATTTATATTCTGCACTGGTTTGATGGGTTTTATCGGTTCGTCAGCGAGTACTGATGCAGAGCAGAGTAGCGCTGCAGTTAGTGACATCGAGATGGATAAGCATTTCATAATGTTCACCTATAGATGAGAAGTGAAAAGGAATAAACCACATATATAACACGGGCAAGATTAGAATTGGTCTAAATCTAAGCAAATGATCTAGATCAATGAATCAAGAGGTCTGAATAAGGGGGAGAAAGCTCGATGGAAAAGTAAACTTGAGTTATTGCGAAATTTGATTTCGAATGCGGATGACAATATCGACGTCATCGAAACAAGTGCCTTCAGGAAGTTGGGCGGTATTAAACCTTGGGGCCAGGTCCTCTGCAATATCCGTTAATTCGCCAGTATCAACATTGTAGAAATGATGATGGTGGCTAATGTTTGAGTCATAGTAAACAGAGTTTGGGTCAATGAAAATTTCAAATAACAGACCCTTTTCGACAAATGCTGCCAGCGTGTTATAAACCGTAGCCTTGGATACCAGGAAACCGTTTTGTTTTAAAATCGTATGTAGTTGCTCGGCTGTAATGTGCTGATGTTTGGAGAAAAGAATTTTAGCGATAGCCATACGCTGTTGGGTGGGGAATACGCCGTGCGTACGAAGTAGATTTTCGTGATCAACTGGATTACTACTGATATTGACTGCAGGCTGATTCATAAGACTCTTAATAATTCAAACTAACTATGATCAATTCCCTAAAAATTTATTAAATTGTAGCATGTGCCTCTTGCAAGGTCGAATGCAATGCAGCCGCAATGTTTCAGGGAAAATAAATCGAATCCGATTCAGTTATAAACTATCCATGAGAGATAAAAATAATCTCTATTAGTGGTATTAAGGCATCTCTGATCAATTATGTTATGTCTCTGCGGGACCTGAAGCATGCAGACTCAAGGCGCACTTCGCAGAGAATGGTTGTTCCCTTTTCAAGGAATGCAACGCCGAAACTGTATGTTTCAGGCTTCGCCCTACGGGGCTTACAGGCTGATACAACAGAATTGATCAGAGGCGCCTTAAGTTAAAAGTCTATTTAGTAATGACTTCAAGGGGGACTTTCTTTTTAAAAATACGTTAGCGTGACGATAGTTTTCTTTGAGTCCCAGATTCAGGTGGAAGGGGAATTCTGGAAAGTTCAGACAGCCAGCCCAGAAAACCTGAGCTCGCTTTGACTGGCTGTCTGATGCCCTGATTAGAAACTGAAAACTGTCGGATTATTCAGACCTGGTTGCTTCTTCAACACAGCTCTGAATGAAATCATCATATTTATCATCAGCGATCTGCATCTCATCAGCTTTGTTAATGCAAATTTCTTCAGCATCTTGTTCGGCAAGTACAGGGGTAGTAAAAGCAGCAGCCAGCATGAGGGAAGCAGCGCTAATCAGTAAAGAAAGGGGTTTCATTTAGTTTCTCCAATAAAGAATATACTGCGTCTCTGGTTTCCAGAAATCGCAGGTATATTTAAGAGATAGAACTATCAAAAATCCAACAAAATGTCATAATCCTGACCATCATAATTTTTTCTAGATCCGGTAATGAACATTGATCTGTTAAAGACCTTTCTCGAAGTCGCCAAGCTGAAGCATTTTGGAAAAGCCGCTGATAGAGTTTGTCTTACCCAATCGGCAGTCAGTGCGCGCATTAAATTACTGGAAGATACCCTGAAAACTACTCTATTTGTACGCAAACGCAACCAGATAGAATTAACAACCGCCGGCAGAAAGCTGGCGAATAGTGCAGAGCTCATCGTCAAGCAATGGGAAAAAACTAAAAACGAAATCAATTTTGTCACTGAAGAAAATCAGCAACTGCTGAGTATTGGTACGGTATCTGATCTATGGCCTATTCTTGTTCAGTCATGGGTGATTCAGTGTCAGGAGCAGAATCAAAATCTACTGTTTCAAATTCAGGCTGCTTCGCCACCGCTACTGGCGCAATCTGTGATCTCTGAACAGCTGGATGCAGCACTGGTCTTTGATGCCCCCTATTTTAATGGCATCGTGTCGCATGAAGTTGGTAAGCTTGAACTCGTACTGGTGAGCAGTAAACCCTGTAATATTTTACAAGTTTCAGATCAATCCTACTGCTATGTGGACTGGGGTAGTGTTTTTTCTGATCAGCATCAGCAATTATTGGGTGACGTGCTATCGCCAGAGATTACATTCAATATCTCTAGTATGGCTCTGGATTACCTGCTGGCATCGGGGGGAATGGGGTATCTGGCAAGACAACAGGTAGAGTCCTTGCTGGACAAAGGGCTGCTATATGAAGTCAAGGAAGCACCTGTTTTTCAGCGCGAGGTTTATTTTATTTATCGTAAGTCGCACCCAATGAGGGAGTTGTTGTCGGAGATTGTGCCGAAAGTTATTTTTTAAATTTTTACTAACACTGATAATGTTTCACCCGCCAGCTTGTCCTAAGGAAGAAACCTTAAGCTATCAATCGAAAATAAACCGCAATTAAATCGCCTGACCTTTGATCAAAGCCGTGCTCAAAGCCGATGGCACGAGTTGATTGACTTTTACATGCTGCATGGTATTCAAAACGAAGCTGAAGTAGTGACGAGTCAAGTCTGCCATTTTAACTACACTACCGTGTCCGATTAGCACCAGAAATTTACCAGCATCCGAGAGGGCTGAGTCAATCGCTAATCGCCAGCCTGTTACAAAACGACTGGGTGCATAAACACCAGAACCTGCTCATCACCGCACCCTGTGGCAGTTGTAAAACCTGTATCGCCTGTGCGCTCGCCCATGCCGCCTGTATGAAAGAATATATAGTAAAGTATAACCGCTTATCACGCCTACTGATCGAACTGACCCAGAGTAAGGCCGATGGGAGTTACAGTAAAGCGCTACAGGCGCTCTCCAAACTAGATCTGCTGATCCTGGATGACTGGGGGCTGGAACCGTTAAAAGCCCCTTAGAGGAATGATCTGATGGAACTTATGGATGATCGACATAACAGCTCATCAACGCTGATGATCAGTCAATTACCTACTGATCAATGGTATCAATCAATCGGTGATAACACCCTGGCTGACGCCATCCTTGATCGACTCATGCACAACGCTCATGGAATTAAATTAAAAGGCGAATCGATGAGAAAAAAACGCGGAATCATTGACTGATCGTGAACACTTGAGGTAAAAAACAAAACAGAACAATGCGTAGAAATCAGGTGTTCACGATCGTCCAGAATTGGTGTTCATGATCGCCAGAATATGCAAATCATTATCTTGAAGTAATCATAAATGAATACTTTAAAAAGTACTAGCCGACGGCAACTGCAGCTTTGTGAAGAGTGTCGGAAAGACAGATATATGCTCGGCTCTAGCTTCCAGCTTCGCTCTATCACCTAAATCTATTTAGGCGTCCTGCAATATCTGCATTTCCACCATCCATGGTGGTCAAACAGTGGCGCAGACATAGACGTCGAATCCGTCATCTGATCAAGCTGGGCGTCAGGAAATCTGATGCCATCAGCCTGGGGCTATCGCGTAAAAGTTACTGGCGACTCTCGAAGACACTGGCGACCAATGCCGGTTTGAACAATGCACATTTCGAAAAGATAGGACTCATCTTCGTGCGTACGCTATGGCGCAAAATTCACCATCCGGCTACGGCCCGATAGACACTTGATATGAATTCGATTTGCCCGATGAAGTATCTCAGTTAATAACTGGCCAGGCGCTGTATACGGATCCGTATGTAAGGTGCTATGGGAGGGGGGGCTACTTGGGTAGCTCCCTATCCCGATAATACCTGAAGAGTTACAAAAGTTTCTCAAGAGGAATTCCTGCATCATTTTCAATGAGCTTGTACTCTTCTTTTAGAAATTCCAAAAACTGTGACAATTGTAAAATATGCTCTTCATAATCTGCTCTATTTCTTAATGTTTCACTTTTTAACAGTTGATCCTGGTACAACAATCCATCTCGAACTGCCGAAATAAGCATTGGAGCCATATGATTTGGAATCTCCATTACACGGCCTCTTTTATAATTCTTTGGGTCAAAATACCTAATAAACTTTTGAATTGAGCTAACGGCATGTCATATGCTGGCGCAATGGTGTAGTGGGTTGCTTGAAACTTGGTGTTAAATTGATCTTTTACAATCGCAAGTCCGGTTGGTAGTTCAGTGTCTTTTGGAATTAGATAATATTCCCAGTCCTTTCCTTTAGGAAGACCGGCTCTGTCGAAAGTGCTTATTCCTCGTGGCTGTTGTTTAACAGATACCCATTTTACTCCATTTCTTAATTCAATCTTGATATCAGCTTGCCTAGGGCGCCCGTTGGAAAGTACCGTATTCTCCTCAATAAAATCAAAAACCCCTCCTGATGATTTTCGATTTTTTGCACGCCATAAATTAGCAGGAACCACACCTTCAAAATATTTTTCTATTTTCCCGGTTTGAATTAATACATCCTTTAAAACAGTAATAGTCATTCTATTCTCCTTGCGTTTAAAATTGATTGGCATAACGCTCCGCATCACCGGAAATTGTCGCTCAGCAGAGCAAATTATCCGTGTGAATGCGATTGTGTGTGCCCGGCATGGGCTCGATCTTATGGGGGTGAGAGTCCCCTGTACATTATCTGGGAGTAATCATAAATGAATACTTTAAAAAGTACTAGCCGACGGCAACTGCAGCTCTGTGAAGAGTGTGGGAAAGATAGATATTATCTGTATTTCCACCATCCATGGTGGTCAAACAGTGGCGCAAACCCAGACGTCGAATCCGTGAACTGATCAAGCTGGGTGTCAGGAAATCTGATGCAAGTAAATAAAGACACCCAATAAATGAAAAGAAATTAAACTTCAGTTATGGCTAGAGTTAAATGAAGGGGGGTAAGTCAAAAAAAGAGTTTTGTTTAACCTTATCGTGTATTTTTTCTCTGGATGGCTTATCAGGAAAAAATGATCCTGCAACCTGTGATATCAGGTTGGTGTATGAAAGAAATTTTAAGGGATTGTTTGGTTATGTGTCAGGAAACAAAAACTGGGTGTCCCAAAAAGATTCGTATTGATCACTGCCTGTTGTTATAGCGTTGCCTTGAGTCGTTGATAAATCGGTTCAAGTAGTTCACTGCAGCGATCATCAAGTTCACCATGGTTTTACGATTAAGGTAGGTTACTGATCTCTTAATCAAGGTATAAGTGAGGTTGGCTGAACGCTTACCATTCCTGGATAACTGTTGATCAGCCCCCCCTGTAAACCATCTTTTTAATCCGCTATGTTGCTCCCCCTTCCCCAGAACAGATACTGTTTATCAAATCCATCTGTGTTATCACCCCCTGGAGATCACCTTTTTTATCTGTGATGAGCACTTTGTACTCATGGCTGCGTTTCATGGCCTTTATCACATCGCATACGGATGATTTCCTGTCAAAGGTAAGGGCTGGCTCAAGTTTGATATCTCCTAGCTGGGTGCTGAGCTCTTTTCCATCGGCGAGCATATTGATAACCATCTCAGACGAGATGAGTCCAATGGGTTTATCGTCATCGGATAGTACCGCTACAGAGTGGATATGCTCCTCATCAAGCAGCTTAATGGCATCTTGCACCGTTGCACTACTAGAGAGCGAGAATACTCCTTCATGCATAACCTGTTCAGCAACCTGCTCTCCTGCTTCACCGAATATCCTGTCTGTAAACCTTACATACCATGCGGCGGCCTGTACCTGAATGATATAGGCTAAGGCAATGATTAATGCGATCTCTGACCCTTCCTCACCAAATACTGTCATAGCGATAGCCAGTGCAATAGAGAGGTTTCTCATAACCGTGCCATATACAAGAGCGATGGCATCACCTCTGTTAAAGAAGTATTTGCCCACAAGAGTGCTAAGAATAAAATTTATCAGGTAGAGAATTGCGAGTGGTGCAAAAAGATAAAACAGCATTGTCGGGTTATCGAGCACTGATTTTGCCTTTAGTGCCATTGCGACAAATACGATCCCCAGTACCCCTAATGTAGACAGCATTGGAAATTTTTGTTTGATATCTTTTTGATACTTTGCCATCCCATACTTTAAGATGATAAGCCTCTGAGTAATATATCCAAGCACCATGGGAAGAAAAACAATGAGGGAGATCTGCATGAAGACTTTAAGCAGCGGAATATCAACCACCGTCCCCATTAACCACTTAGTATAAAAGGGCGTTGCTATTGAGCCAAAAACCAGACCAATTACGGTCATCTTTATAGCGGCATTAAGATTACCCCTTGCAAAACCTGTCCATGATATGGTCATGCCGCTTGTGGGCAAAAGTGAAGCCAGCAGGAGCCCCAGAGCTATGAGCGGTTTATCCTGAAAGAAGATCAGACCTATTGCATAAGCAATAAATGGAATGATCAAAAAGTTAAGAATCTGAGTCACTAACTGGACTTTTGTATCGCCACCAGAAAAGACCTTCTTTATCTGCAGGTTGACCATCATGGGATAAACCATGAGGAAAGTCAGCGGCATAATAAAAGCCTTAAGGAATTGAGGGTTTTGAAGCCACCCGAAGATAATTCCCAGACCCATAAAAATTGGAATGTTCCAGACAAGGTTTTTCTGCAGCGCAGCGATTTTATTCCACATACAATATCTCTCAAATAATACTCAATTTAATATGCTAGTTATCTTCATTGATATGCTTTCTGGTCTTTTCATATAACTCAGATAAGCCCTTTTAAAAGGTTTCATCTTGAGGAAGAAGCCCATTACAATTTAATAATGTCTTATGTACTTCACTACCACATTAAAATTTCTTAATTTTTATGAATTTATCGCAGTTAGTATGGAAAGCCTGTAATTATCTAAGCTGCGTTAGCATGGGCAGAAGACTTGATCATCGGTCATTTGGGTTAGAAAATACTAAACCAGGTCGCCCATTAGTCAGACACAATCAACCCTTTTGGCGACCCTTTTAATCTTTTGAGACTCCCCTTTTTGAACTGAAAACTCTTTCAAGCACTAACCTGGTATCACAGGTTGCATGCTCATTTCGCCTTGAGAAGCTTTTCAAAGAAAAACTCACATTACCGATAAACAAATTCGGAATTTCGATTTAAGCCACCTCTGGTGGTGAGGGGGCTGGCTAGAGGATTATCAGATACCAACGGCCAATGGCGCTTACTTAAGAGCAAAATGTCATCGCGAGTACCCAAAGGGCATAAACTAAGCGCGGCAGGAGTGGCATATGGATATGCCGTTTACGGACCTGAGGATAGAATCTCCGACCTTGTCGAAGCATCACTGAGCTAGTTATTTAAATTCTAACAATTAAGTACTGTGTCCCCAGAACTTTAATACCAATAGAATCATTATTAGACGGGTACCTAAGGGGATACTTTTTATTGGCTTCATGTCTTGAAAGGTTTCTTGCGCGACGACCGAAACTTAACCCCTTATTCATGTATCAATGCAGTTATAGTTTTTAATTCTTTCGGTTCACAACTCTTCTCAATTTGACAGTGCGGCAACAAAATACCCACATGCCTTTAGCATGCTGGCAGTTTGGTAAATTGATATGAATTCGATTTGCCCGATGAAGCGTCGTTGCGAATAGCAAGCCAAGCGCCGTATACGGACCCGTACGTACGGTGCTGTGGGAGGGGGTCGCTAGAGCGGCTCCCTATCCCGATTAGACAATGACATCAACGCACCTGATTGCCACGACAAAAACTGATGATAGAAATAATATCGCGTATATCATATTTTTAGTTCTGTCTTGAAATCCTCTTGCACGCGTATTCAATGCTCTTGACTTTGTTAGCATTTTGGCAGGCAATACGTGACTAGATTGAGCGTCCAAATCATCACTATCTTCTACTTCTAAATACCACTTTGGATCTATCTTAGACTCATCTTCTAGCATCACTTTTGCCAACAGGAATTTGGCTGCCCCAGCGTGCGCTCCAGCCTGATCTTTCATTTTCAGTTGATTGCTTATATATCGATACGTTAATACTGACACTAGAAAAGCCACTCCAATTACGGAAATATTAACTTCATGATAATAATGTTTAGGAGCTTCTATACGGCTGATGAAGCCTAAAAATAGCACATGAAGTACTAGCCCCGCCCAAGCCGAAACCTCTTTGTGATTATGATAAGTGCCGTAGTAAGACTGAGCACTATCGTAATATTTTATTATGTAGTCTTTCATTTCTCACTCAATTCCATCTTTTGGCTAACGCCTGGCTATTAGGTTGGTAGTACTTGGCGGATTTTGTGCGTCATTTTGCACAAAAGCTGACAAGTCTTGCCAATCCTGATTGAGCCACTTGTTAGGCAATTATTGGTATTCCGCCCCTATTTTGGCTCTATC
>JBNKMF010000098.1:0-1159 GCA_050292965.1 Gammaproteobacteria bacterium
GCCGCTGCTGCTGGTAGACGTCTTTTAAACTCATCCCAGAATGCCTCATCCGACCAGTCTTCGACCTTATCGCTGAGTGGAACCTGCAGGTAATAACGCGAGCGTGTTGCCGATCGACGGCTAGCCAGTGCAAATCCGCGCTCGGTTTTACAGTAAATCAATTCTTCGCTAACCGGTCTGGTATCACTCATCAGGCCCAGCCAGCCAAAGGGGTAGACCCGCTCGTGTTCTGTACGCAGGTTCTCAGGTATGGTTTGTCGGGATACACCATGAAATCCATCACAGCCAGCAATGTAATCGCATTCAAGCAGGTATTCTTCACCCTGGCAGCTAAAGCTTAGTGATGGATTTTCCGAAGTGACATCGTTGGGCTGCACATCTGAAGCTTCATAATAGGTGGTCAAACCAGCCTCTGCACGCGCTGCCATTAAATCTTTGGTGATTTCAACCTGGCCATAACAAACAACAACATCACCACCGGTTAGCTTCTCAAGATCGATATAGGTAGTTTCGCCATTGTTTGAGATTTCAAAGCCCTGATGAATCTCACCTTCGGCATCCATACGATCTGCCACACCGGCTTCGCGTACCAGCTTGACGAATCCCTGTTCCAGAATCCCGGCACGGATACGACCCAGCACATAATCTCCAGTCACGCGCTCTACAATAATGTTGCTAATGCCCTGTTTTGCCAGTAACTGCCCTAATAGCAGTCCTGAGGGACCAGCACCTATAATCGCAACCTGCGTTTTAATCTTGTTCATATGAACTCCAGCTTATGGTTAATTTAGTTTTTTATTATTATTCCTCGGCATAACACCAGGATTAACTCCATAATGCGCTGAAAAAAGTACAAAAAAAATTCACTTATCCCGCACTTACTGGTACTTTTTAATCAAGCACTCAAATATAACCTATGAATTCAGACGACCAATACGCCATTCCCAGATTTGCTTTGTATGGTGATGAGAACCATCAGCTACAGCCCGAATTTGTCCATATAGAAGATATTGCCGATCGTAGCGAGAGACATGACTGGCATATAAAACCACATCGACATGGCAAACTATTCCAGCTGCTATTCCTTGACAATGGCTCGGCCGAGGTCTGTTTAGATGAGAAAAATCATAAGCTTAGCGGCTACTGGATCATTACCATC
>JBNKMF010000098.1:1336-17361 GCA_050292965.1 Gammaproteobacteria bacterium
TTACAAACATTCGACAACATCAGCCAGGAAATCAGAGCATCGCAGCATAGCCAGAACCAGATGCTCAACTGTCTGGCAAAGATGTTATTGATCACAATCACGCGCCAGCTTGAAAACCATCCTCACCCAGGGCAGGAGCATAACAATGCTCGTAAGCAGCTGATAAACCGGTTCAAACAGTTACTGGAAGAACACTACCAGCAGCACTGGACCGTACAGCAGTATGCACAGTCGCTGAATACCTCAACTTCCAGCCTTAACCGCCTATGCAGTGAGATGACTGGAGTGACTGCCAAGGAAATCATCCAGCATCGATTATTGATAGAAATTAAACGGCGCCTTATCTACACTCGCCTGCCACTGGACAGCATAGCCTACGCACTGGGCTACAAGGATCCCTCCTATTTCTCTCGCTTTTTTAAGAAACGCGAAGGCATTTCGCCAGGGCACTACAGGCGTCAAAAATACAATGAGACCGAAACCTCATGATGCAAGCTGCTAATTTCTCTTTGTCCAACTACCTTAAAAGATTGGCTATCAGAGGGCTGTCACGCCGACATAGATATCGTGCAAGCGCTGATGGCGCATCAATTGATGCATATTCCTTTTGAGAATATCGACGTTTTGAAGCGGATAGAAATCTTAGTGCAGCCCGAAAAAATCGTCGACGAATTCAATCTTCCCTTTGGAAACATGGCTTTTAGTTCTGGGCACAAAATGCATCACCAATAAGACTGCGTGGATTTTCTACCCAGTCATTAAAGCAGTGCAGGCGTTGTTGGCGGGGGAGCTCAGATAGTCGTAATACCTGTTTATAGAATGCTGCAAAATCTCCCTGCTGCTGAAGCAGGATTTGCTCAAACACAGGGACCCAGTCGTTATAGGTTGATACGGAAACCAGCTTTGCATTATTCAGCTCTCCATCAAACCAGCGCTGGAATCCATCTCTTTGCTGTATAGCTTCAGAAAAGGCCTGGTAGCGTTGCTTTAAATCCTGTAGATATTCAAGCTTCAACTTTCTTTTTTCTTCATCGGCAATATCGCGTTGATACAGCGCCTGTAAATCAACACGCGCCTGTTTGATCAAATCGAACACTTTCTGCCGATTAGCCCTGCGCTGACGATAGCGCTCAAGCTGCTGTTCAAGCCCCTGTTGCTGTAACCATTTTTCCACTCCGGCATGCTGTACTGCTGTAGCAAAGGATTCATTAAAACGACTATCGCCATCCACATACAGCTGCTGGTGGGCTAGCTCATGGAATATCAGTCCCGCCAATAGCTCATCAGGCCAGTTAATAAAAGTATTCAGCACAGGGTCATCAAACCAGCCAAGAGTGGAATAGGCGGAGACATTCGCCACATAAACATCATAGTGCTGCTCGCGCAATTCACTAACAAACGCCTCCAGCCTTTGCTGATCAAAAAAACCTCGATAACCGGCACAGCCGACTACTGGATAACACCATTGTTTCGCTTTAACCGAAAATTCTTCTGCCGCAAACAGGTTCTGCAAAGCATAGCTGCGCTTTAAATCCGCAAACTCTGTATAACTATCCGACTCAGGCAGTTTCAATTCGGCGAATGCAAAGCTGCGTATATCTTGTACCCGACGCAGGCGTTGTTTTAACTGGTCAGGAATAGCCTCATCCTGCAGGATTTCATCAATATTCCGCTTTTGCTGGATAATGTTGAAATGCCCCTTAACAGAGTGCAGGTAGTAACCTATATCTGCACAGGCTGCAAGCCCAGCCATACTCAACAGAACAATAGACAAACGAATTTTAGCCAACATAACGTCGATTTTTTTCTATATTAAGTGATAAGACCATGACAGAATTGTCGAAGTGGTTTTTTAGCATGTTATGGTATTCGGCCATCATCGACAAACTATGATGCCTTTAATCCCGCTTTCGAAAAATAATATTATGGAAGAAATCAATCTTAACACAGATGAAGAAATCACCCCGTTTTCCGATGAAGAGCAGGTCAGAGTTAAAGAGATAAATCAGGAATTCACTCAACAAAGTCATCTAAAAGGGCTGCTTTTCCACTTCACCATATTCAATGACATTCAATGCTACCAGCGTATTGAACGTAAACATGGCGGCAAACAACAATTCCGCATCAACCTGACCTATCTGGACCCCAGGCCTGTACGTCGATCTAAATTAGCTGAAAGCTGGCTTATCAGTTCGGCTATCTTTGCCATCATTAGTCTGATGCTGATTTATATCAACTGGTTTAAGGACACAACAGGCAATTCGTCACTAGCCATTCCACTGACCATACTGGCAATGACTTTATGCCTGATCAGTTTTCTATTCGGCCTGTTTAAAGCCGAGGACAGGGTATACTTTTATACTAAATACGGACGTGCCGCTATCCTCGAATTAATGAATAAAAACCCTGATAAAGCATCATTTGATGACTTTCTTCAAAGCTTGTCCAGCCACATCATTAACGCTCAACATAATTCTAGACTGGATAATACTCAGCGATTAACTCAGGAATTAAAAGAGTTACGCCGACTGAAGGATGAAACCTTGATCAGCGAACAAAAATACGAGCAGGCTAAACAACGTATCTTTCGCAATAAAGCATTTAAACGCTGACACAAAAAGGGCTCTGCCTTTAGCTGGCTGGCATGATACTCTTGACAACCATTTGAAAACGACAGGAGTTCTCGCGTGCAATCATTTACTTCCTTTTTCCTGCGCCTTTTCAACCCCGTTGTCCTGGCTTTCACGCTGCTACCTTTTGCAGCCTTACAGGCCAGCCCTCCAATCCTCAACTATGCCAGCCTGGCCCAACCGGTATGGGCAGAACATGGCATGGTGGCATCACAGCAAGGCATCGCTACTCAGGTAGGAGTCGAAATTCTCAAACAGGGTGGTAATGCGGTGGATGCTGCCGTGGCTGTTGGATTTACCCTGGCTGTTACCTTACCCAGGGCCGGTAACCTGGGCGGTGGCGGGTTCATGATGGTACATCTGGCCGACAAAAATGAAACCGTGGCTATTGATTATCGTGAGATGGCCCCAAACGCCGCATATCGTGATATATATCTAGATGACAAGGGTGAAGTAGTCAAAGATCGCTCACGTTTTCATGGCCTGGCAGTAGGTGTACCGGGTACCGTTAAAGGTCTTACTCAGGCCTTATCAGACTATGGTACATTTACTCTGAGCCAGGTATTAAAGCCTGCAATACGTCTGGCCAGCCGAGGATTTCGCGTAGACCATGACTTATCCACTTCATTAACCAGAGTAGCTGACCGACTGAAAAAAGATTCAGCAGCTGCAGCTGTTTTCTACCATGACGATGGTAGCGCCTACCAGGTAGGTGAAACACTGTCGCAACCCGATCTTGCTCATACACTACGTCTGATCTCACAAAAAGGAAGCGCAGGCTTTTATCAGGGACAGGTTGCCGAAAGCATTATCAAAGCCGTCGAAAAAGCAGATGGCAATATGACCCTGCAGGATCTGGCAGATTATCAGGTCAAGATTCGCCAACCGGTATGGGGCAATTACCGTGGCTATCGAATCGCTTCCATGCCGCCACCATCCTCCGGTGGTACTCATATTATTGAGATTCTGAATATGATGGAGCATTTCGATTTAACCGCCAGCGGACATAATAGTGCTCAAACCATCCACCTGATGGCCGAAGCCATGAAACGCGCTTATGCTGATCGTAGCGAATATCTGGGAGACCCTGATTTCAATAAAGTACCTGTCGCCGAACTTACTGATAAGGAATACGCGACGAAACTGGTTGCACAGATTGATCCCGATAAGGCCAGTATCAGTCAGGATATAAAACCCGGACTCGGGCCTCTTTACGAATCACCTCAGACCACGCATTTTTCTGTCGTCGATCGATGGGGTAATGCGGTATCCAATACCTATACACTCAATTTCAGTTATGGCTCTGGCATTATGGCTGCAGGTAGCGGTGTGTTACTCAACAATGAAATGGATGACTTTAGCGCCAAACCCGGCGTACCCAATGCCTATGGACTGATTGGAGGCGAGGCCAATTCAGTAGCCGCGCGCAAACGCCCGCTAAGCTCGATGAGTCCAACCATTGTATTTGATAAAGATAAACCGGATGTGTTTCTGGTAACCGGCAGCCCCGGTGGCTCACGCATTATTACCACCACCTTACAGATCATCAGCAATGTGATTGATCACAAAATGAATATTGCTGAAGCCACACAGGCTGCACGTTTTCATCATCAGTGGTTACCGGATAAACTGACACTGGAAAAAGGCTTCAGCCTGGATACCATCAAACTTCTTCAACAAAAGGGCCATGTGATAGACGCCAGTCGCTGGGCGATGGGCAGCACCCAATCTATCATGAAGGTTGAAGATGGATGGAATGCGGCATCAGATACCCGTCAGGCGGGGACCCTGAGTGCAGGGTATTGATATATGGAATTTACCCACCATCTTTTCCAGACAACGAATAAAACACTATGAGACTTACCCTATGAAACCAAGACTAATCAGCTTCAAACTTTGCCCTTATGTTCAAAAAGCCGTACTCACCCTGCTACACAAAGGTATCGATTTTGATATCGAATACATTGACCTGATGGATCCACCCGAATGGTTCAGGGAAATATCACCTCTGGGCAAGGTCCCAGTAGTCCAGGTAGGTAAGCAAATTATCTTTGAGTCCTCGGTGATTATTGAATACCTCGATGAAGCCTATGGAGCGCCGTTACACCCTACGGATCTGGTGCTTAAGGCTCAAAACCGCAGCTGGATGGAGTTTGGTAATGAGTGTCTGATGAATGGCTTTAACCTGATCATGGCCCCCGATGAGAATGGCTTTAATGAACAGGTAGAAGCCATGCTGAGCAAACTGGATCGAATCGAAAATACCCTCAGCGATAGCCCATTTTTTAATGGCGACTCCCTCTCTTTGGTAGACCTGAGTTTTGCGCCGTTATTTCAACGCCTGTCCTTTCTTGAGCCCTATATCCCACAATTAAAGGATGCCAGTCGCCACCCCAAGGTGACAAAGTGGGCTGAGAACTTAATGCAATTACCCATTATGCCGGACTCAGCTGTGCCCGAACTTGAACAGCTGTACGATGGCATGATGAAAAACCGTGGCGGATATATCAAAAGCTTAATGGCTGCATGAATATACGTGACCTGAAATACCTGATTGCGCTCGCCGAGACCCGACATTTCGGCAAGGCCGCTCAGCGTTGTTTCGTCAGTCAACCTACCTTAAGTGGACAGATCAAGAAACTGGAAGATGAACTGGGCGTCACCATCTTTGAACGTAGCAACCGTAGCGTTAAGATCACAGCTGCCGGACAGGACATATTGCAGCATGCCCATCTCATCCTTGAGCAGGTAGACGTCATCCAGCAACTGGCTCAATCCTATCAGGACCCGGTTGCAGGACCAATACGCATCGGTGCTATTCCCACCATCAGCCCTTACCTGATGCCTTTGATCCTGAAACCCCTGCAGCAGGATTACCCGAAATTAAAGCTGGTGCTTTCCGAAGAGGCTACCGATGTACTGTTGCAGCGTCTGGCCAATCATGAGATTGATGCTGCCATTCTCGCCACTGATCATCCAGAAACCGATTTTGAATCCATTGCCTTATTCAGGGAACCCTTCTGGCTGGCTCATCCCCTGAATCACCCCTTATATACCAAGGATGAAATCACACAGCAGGATCTGGAAGGGCTGGACATCTTACTGCTTCCCGACAACTACTGCCTGACTCAACAGGCAATGGAAGTGTGCCACCTAAGAGAACGCCAGCAACAGGGCGAGATGGCGAATCTGCGTGCCTCCAGCCTGGAAACCCTGTTGCAGTTGGTTAGCGCTGGTTACGGCTGCACACTGGTTCCTGCTTTGGCCATGTCTGGTTCATGGACCACAGGCCGGGGTATAGCAACCCACGAGTTACATCTGGATAACAGCTGGCGCAAGATCTCATTGTTTTATCGCAGCAGCTTTCCACGTTTTCAGGCATTGCAGGCCTTAATCACTACCATCCTTAACCATCTACCCAATACAGTCAAGGTTTATTAATAGGCAAAACCTATTGATTTAATCAAAACAACCGATTTTACTGATCCAAGGAACTCCCTGATAATTCTCCCAAGTTACAAACAACTAACCCAAAACCCTTTTATCAGCAGGAGATATAAATATGTTAGAAAATAAAGAAGGTCAATCAGTACCCCAGGTTACTTTTCGTACACGTCAGGATCACGACTGGATTGATGTCAGCAGCGATGAGGTTTTCAAAGGTAAAACTGTAGTGGTTTTTTCACTACCCGGCGCTTTCACCCCAACATGCTCATCAACCCATGTACCGCGCTATAACCAGTTAGCGGCTACGTTGAAGCAAAACGGCGTAGATGAGATTGTGTGTATTTCAGTTAACGATGCATTTGTAATGAACGAATGGAAAGTAAGCCAGGAAGCCGACAATATTACCTTCCTGCCCGATGGCAACGGTGACTTCACCAGGGGTATGGGCATGCTGGTTTCCAAGGACGATATTGGATTTGGTGACCGTTCATGGCGTTATTCCATGCTGGTGAAAGACGGTGTGGTAGACAAGATGTTCATCGAGCCGGATGTGCCGGGCGACCCATTTGAAGTTTCCGACGCGGACACCATGCTGGGCTATATCGCTCCAGGTACAAGAGCACCTAAAAGCGTCACGGTATTCTCTCGCGAAGGCTGCCCATTCTGTGTACGTGCCAAAGGCATGCTGCGCGATGCAGGCATAAACTTTGACGAGCTGGTACTGAATCGCGATTTCCGTGAATCAACCATTCGTGCAATTTCCGGTACTTCATCCGTACCACAAATCTTCATCGATGGCGATTTGATTGGTGGATCAGATCAGCTTGAAAAATACCTGGCAGAAGATGCTAGTATTGCAGCTTAAGTTGAATTGTTAACCCGGATACCGGTCTCAATGACCGGTATCTTTATTTGTGGAATTCTATTATGAGCGAAAATGTTTTTGATTTATTAGTCATTGGTGGCGGAAGCGGCGGTCTTGCCGTGGCAGAAAAGGCTGCCCAGTTCGGAAAAAAAGTAGCCATAGTAGAATCATCCAAACTCGGCGGCACCTGTGTCAATCAGGGCTGTGTGCCGAAAAAAATCATGTGGTATGCCGCCAATCTGGCGCATGCGGTGGATGATGCATCAAGCTTTGGCATCCCCGCACAACGCGGCACTACCGACTGGCAAAAACTGGTTACGGGTCGTGAGCAGTATATCGCCAACATCAATAACTTCTGGGATGGCTATGTGACTGACCTGAACATCACCCACATCCCCGGCCATGCTAAATTCGTTGATCAAAACACCTTAAGCGTTGATGGCAGAAAATACTCTGCTAAACATATCGTCATTGCTACTGGCGGCAGGCCGTTTGTACCTGATGTGCCGGGTGCTGAACTCGGTATTACATCAGATGGGTTCTTTTTGTTAGAACAAATGCCTGAAAAAGTTGCTGTCATCGGGGGTGGATATATCGGCATTGAACTAGGTGGCGTTTTACGAGCACTGGGTGCTGATGTCACCGTACTCGCACCGAGCGAACGCATTCTGAAAAACTTCGATAGCCTGATCAGCGACACACTGGCTGAAGAGATGCGCAAGCAGGGCATCCATCTGTATAACAGTTTTCGCGTCACCAGTCTTTCACGCAATGATCAGGGCCTGATGGTTCACAGCGCTGAACAACAACTTCAAGGTTTTGATCAGGTGATCTGGGCCACTGGCCGCTTACCCAATACCGACACCCTCAATCTGGACGCCGCCGGTGTTGAAATGCTACCCAATGGCGTCATACCTGTGGATGAATACGAGCAAACCAATATCGAGGGCATCTACGCCCTGGGCGATATCATCGGCAAGCAACAATTAACCCCCGTAGCCATAGCAGCTGGGCGCAGACTGGCCGAACGCCTGTACAACGGCAAGCCCGAAATGAAGATGGATTACAGGAATGTCCCCAGCGTGGTATTCAGTCACCCCCCTATTGCAACCGTTGGCCTGACTGAAGAAGAGGCCATCCAGACTAAAGAACAGGTGAATATCTACCAGAGCGACTTCACCCCAATGCGATACGCCCTTGCCGACCATGGCAGTACCACGGCGATGAAACTGGTGTGCTGCGGCAAGCATGAAAAGGTTGTTGGCATACACGTGATTGGTGATGGAGCGGATGAAATGATGCAGGGTTTTGCAGTGGCGGTAAAAATGGGAGCAACCAAGGCAGATTTCGACAATACCGTGGCGATTCATCCCGGCAGCGCAGAAGAACTGGTTACCATGAAAACACCTTTACGTAATCACCCCAGTCATGAAGTGGATGCGGGTAATGAGTGGAAAGAGGTGGAAATTAAGTCGGCTTGATATTGAATCACGAAGCGCTCGAAGATTATTAGGTGCTTTTCTTTATCGTTGGTCGGAAAAGCGCAGCGCCATCCGACATTGCCAACACAAGCACGCTACAAGCTCAAAGCCCGATACCAGCCCCCCGGTTTACAACCGGGGGGCAAATTTGACCGGATAATTCAGTACATTTAAATGACATCGACATTCGAGTACCAAATGAGAGTTATGAGGGGGTGCTAGTAAAAGAGGTCAGAGAGTGGTTCTTTACTAATATTAGAAAAATTCACTCTGACCCAGTTTGTAATTTCGCAGGCCTGATATCAACCCAGCAAGTGTTGTATCAGTGCCTGGGCTGCTACACACGCAACAAGATGCTGTCCAGTTTACGGCGGGATTTAGGCAATTTGGCGTTATAGTCTTCTTCTGGCTGACGATAGCCTATTGCCACGGCAAGATGGCACTCATAGCCACCCAGTTCCTTCTCAAACTCCTTGTTGACGAGCTCGACATCAATTCCTTCCATGGGTGTGGCGTCGATTTTGAGCCGTGCCAGTGTATGTAACGCATTACCAAGGGCGAGGTAGGTTTGGGACCTGGTCCAGGATGTAGTGTTCCCGGTTTCATCCGTGTTCATTTCAGCAAACACGAAAGCGCCTAATGCGCCGTCTCTATCTTCCGGTTTAGTACGTCCATCCTCAATGTTCCTGTCGATAACCTCGATATAGTTTTCCCGATTGTAGCGTGGGTTGTGCGCGAAAAGAATAGTATGTGAGCTGTCTAGAATGTGCGGCTGGTTAAACTGAAAGTTGTTGCTAAAGGTATTGTGCATGCGTTCCTTGGCGCTGTCAGATTCAAGCACAATGAACTTCCACGGCTGTGAGTTGATAGAAGATGCCGAGAGGCGCAGAGCTTCGAAAAAGACGTCAAGATCTGCCTGCGGGATCTTTCGTGTCTGATCATATTTTTTGGTTGTGTAGCGCCACTGTAGATCCTGGATGACTGGATGTTCCATGATTGCTCCTTCGTTTATGTTGTAAAAGTACAATTATGGATGATAGGTTAATAAATACAAGTACGCACATAATTGTGCTATAGTTACAAAAAGTATACTAAAGGCGTTTTCAATGAAGAAAGTAGGTAGTTGTAGTTTTGGATGCACCGTAGAGGCTGCGATTGAGGCGATTGGCGGGAAGTGGAAAGGGGTGATTCTGTATCATCTTGGCACGACCAGGCGATTTAATGAGTTGCATAAGTTAATGCCTGCGGTTACCCAACGAATGTTGACCAAGCAGTTGCGTGAACTGGAAAAAGATAGAATTGTAAAGCGCAAGGTGTATGCAGAAGTTCCTCCGCGGGTTGAATACAGCTTGACCGAGTTTGGGAAAACACTTCAGCCGATACTGGCCGAGCTTGAGAAATGGGGCAGCAAGTATTTGGAACAAATGGAGCAGATTCGTTCTGAAACATGATCTTCTGTAACAGTTAACGGAAGCAGACTCCATGGAGTGTTTTTGAAACAATAAACTCAACGAGTGTTATGTGCTTTCTACAGAAAACGGCTTACCATTTTAATTTTTTCAACAGAATAGATCGATTGCAGCAGCGCACATCTATTTCTTGAATGAGCGCTATCTGGACGTTAAGTTGGAAAATCTGAATTTTTCATCCCCAAAAATTTTACCCCTCCACGGCAGATTCAGATTTAAGATGTATATTTTCTGAGTAAATACTAAGTTAGCTATTTTTAATCTTACTTTTACCAACAAAAACCTGGTTTTGCTTGCGGCCTTACGTGAGGCCGCATTGCCGGCATTTAATCTGGATTCCACAGTTGACCGCTCGCATTAGGAGGGTAATACACTGTTTCATCTACCATTACAGTCGATTTATTTTTTCACGCTCCTATACATTCATACTGAAAACCAGGCAGGTGTTAATCCCTGGAATAGCCCGCTATTCCGCGTCGTTTCGCCTTGTAATCACGATAAAGACATTCCGCTTAACTATGATTAAAAAGTACAAAGATAGAGACTTCAGCAACGACCAGATAAACAAACTAGTTCTATTTAAAAATGAGAATATTCTCACTTGTTTCAGCTTAAGAACGCACGCAGAATTCCCAACTCTGAACTAATGCAGTTAAACGTAACAAGGAGTTGAACGTAACAAGGAGTAGATAGAATAATTGTTTCTCGACATTCATTCTCTCAAGCTAGCTCAGCAATTTTTATCTTGTTTTTGTCTCTTATTCTTGAGTATGTCTACTCAATCTCATAAGTAAGTGACAAAGATACTTAGGGGGGAAAGGGTGAATAAATATAGACTTACAGTCATTACAGCGGCATTTCTGGTCGCAACTCAAGTAAATGCCATTGATCTAGGTGGTGGTGTCAATTTCAAAGCATTTGGCACTTTGGGCCTGGTATACAGTGATATTGATGGGGCGGATTACGTAACCAGTCCCCATACTCAAGCCATCGGAGCGGGTGATTCGGATAGGGTAAGCTATAACGTTGACAGCAAACTGGGCACGCAGTTCGATTGGCAAGCCAGTGAAAAGATCAGCCTTTCCGTACAATTATTAACGAAACGATTTGAAGATGAAACCTTAGCGACACGAGTCGATTCGGCTTTCCTCAAATATGAGTTATCACCAGAACTTGATGTACGTGTTGGGCGAATCCGTCCACCTGTGTTCAATCTTTCAGATTTTCTTGATGTTAACTTTGCAAACCCCTGGGTGCGTCCACCCATCGAACACTACTCTTTAGTCCCCTTCAATTTCATGGATGGTGCTGACCTGCTGTGGCTAACACAAAGCGGAGATATCTCGTGGCTTGTCCAGCCATACATTGGACAGTCCAAAGTGGACAATGCATGGGGCAACAACAATGACTCTGAAGTAGTCGGGCTCAATGTCAGGGCGGGGCAAGGCGACTTTACGTTTCGTGCTGGATACGCGCTTAACCGTTTTCGTATAACCGGTCCTACCATAAATGACGCGCTTGCCGGCCTGCAGAATCTGTGTCAAATCGACCAGATTGCCTGTGATGTAATGCATGAAATCGATGGCAATAATACTAAAGCAACCTATCTCTCGTTGGGAGGGAGCTGGGATAATGGTGATTATTTCGTTTTAGGGGAATGGAGCAAGACGATACTGAATGTTGATTTCTTCCCAGAAATGCAATCCTGGTACCTGTCAGCTGGGGCCAGGATCGAATCCTGGACACCCTATATAACCTATGCTCAAGGTAAGGACAACTCGTCTGTCTTTAACGATAGCGACCTTGTCACTCCTGCCAACATACCTAACACCAACAGCATCATAAACCAGATGCACAATGGCGTTATGCAAGGCCAGCATAGCATTGCATTGGGTGTGCGATATGATTTCATGCCAAACATGGCTTTGAAAGCCCAATGGGACCATATTAGGACTGATTGTAGAGACCCTCAGGCAGATACATGCGCAGGTGTATTTGAACCTTCAGATGAAGGTTACACGAACGGTTTCAGAGATAAGCCTCATGATGCTGAAGTAATCAGCCTCTCTCTCGATTTTATTTTCTAATACAGCGGGGTAATAGCTATGAACGTATCGTATAAGGCAACTCTTATTTTACTCCTCTCTGTTATCTTTACCTGTGCCAGAGCTGACGTTGTGGTGGTGGTCAGCGCTTCTTCAAGCGTTGACAGCCTGACTAAGAATCAGGTGTCCGATATCTTTCTTGGTAAGACATCCTCCTTTCCCAACGGAACTAAAGCAATCGCGATTGACCAGAAGGACGGTTCGAGCGAGCGGATTGATTTCTATAAAAAAGTGAGTGGGAAGAGTAGCAGTCAATTGAAATCATACTGGGCCAAACTTATCTTTTCGGGTAGAAAGCCCCCCCCAAAGCAGCTCGCAAATGGCACTGAGGTGAAAAAATCTGTTTCGTCGAATCCGAGCCAGATTAGCTACATTGCGGAAGAAGCCTTAGATTCATCCGTAAAGGTGGTGCTAAAACCTTGAACCTGGTGTGGTGCAGCAACGTATAAATGATACATATCAGTGACCAATAAATGTTCCAAAGTGCCATTTATACGTAGCACAACACTAGTTTCACCGCAGACAGCTTACTTAAAGTAATAATATGCTAAAGCAAATGGCGCATTTTCCATGCCTAATTCAATGAGTTTCGGAATGCTAGATGACTTTTTGAAAAATTCCGTTGTACCCCTCGACGTTATCGTTGTTGTTAAGAGAACACAGCGACACTTTAATGAGGACGCGGTATTTTCCACAAATCTATATTAAATTGGTGACTCTAAGATGGATATCCCGGGATTTAAATTAGGTAGAGAGTTTGCCGATGGAGAGTATTGCAGAGTTTACAATGCACTGAATCTTAGCAATCATAAAACCGTCAATATACAGGTATTTGATCCCTCTCTTATCGAAAACCAGGCATTTTTAAGCCAGTTCAGAAATTTCACCAGTAAACTGGTGGGCAGCAGTTTTGGAATCATGGCACCGATTCTTCAGGCTAAAATATCAAACCAGGCCTGTTACGTGATTTCTCAATACTTTCCCAATCCTCAGCAATTATCCGCTGCCCCACCAACTTTGGCCAGACATCAGATTTTTAAATTTGCTATACAACTGGCACAAACCCTGGACCAGCTACATTCAGCGGGACTAGTTCATGGCGGCATTGAATACAACTCCCTCTACTTTAAGGCTCCCGATCAGCTGATATTAAGGCCGGTAGTCCTGCAAAGAATAATACCGACGCTACGTCCACTAACCTTCAAGTCGATGGAACAGGCGCAAAAACGATACCTGGCCCCTGAAGCTAGTAAAGGCCTGACACCGGCAACTGATTTTCATGCACTTGGCGTACTGCTATACCAACTGATTTTTGGCTTTCTCCCCGTTGATAAGACAGACGCCACGTTGCTCAAAGAATGGCCATCCGCAGGTAAAAATAAGGACTTAAAAGTTTTTTTCAGAAAACTGCTCGCTCCCGAACCTGGTCATAGAATCCAAAACCTCAATCAATTCACCACAGCGCTTGAGGAATGTGGTATCGACTTACTTGAATTGGCACCCACTATTTCTCAAACCAAATCTGTTCAGTACCACAAAACTAATCATAGAAAAACAGCGTCCCTTTCATTTTCGAAGTGGATGGTTCTCACTGCCGGTTTGGCTGTGACCGTTCTTGCAGGGACACTCATTTTATTGCCATCTCATGATGAAGTACAACAACAGCCAGCCGTTGACGAAGTACAGCAACAGTTAGCTCTTGACGATACACAACAGCAGTCAGCTCCTGATGGAGAAGTACAGCAACCGTCAGCCCTTGACGAAGCACAACAACAGCGAGAGCTGGAGAATGCACCTGAATTAGTGACCTCTGCTGATGACACAACGAACGTAGAAAAAAAACCAGTTGAACAGTCCCCCATCGACTCCTTAGCAAAAACAGAGGAGGCCGAGACTTCTCCCGTTGTCGAAAACCTGTACCAACAAGCTTTGACCCAAATGGAGACGAACCCTGAAGCCGCATTAGAGACTGTAAAATTTTTACTACTACAAAAACCTACTCATATCGCCTCATTAAAACTGAAGCATCAGATTGAAAAGGAGTTAGAAATACGCTCGCTTTTCAATACAGCAGAACAACAACTGAAGGCAAATAAACTGCTTGAACCCAGAGGTGATAACGCCTATGAATCCTACCAGGCACTAGCTGAAAAACTACCCACAGATGACGAGCGGGTGAGAAGTGGATTCACCCAAATTGCTGCCGCCTACCATACCCTGGCAGAAAACCTGTTAAAAGAAAACCTTTTCGACAAGGCAATGGAACGGGTCGATAAGGGCCTTTCCGTCCAGGATGATTATGACCCGTTACTTAAGCTTCGTATCACTATCAATGAGCAAAAAGAAGAGTTCCAGCGTAAATTGGAACTCGCACAACTGGAGAAACAGCGCAAGCGCGAAGAACAAAAAATTCTGAAAAAGAAGCAACAACAGGAGAAAAGGAAACTTCAGCTCAAAATAGAACAAGAAGCGTTAGAGCTAAAGCGCCAACAGGAAGAACAAGCCAAAAAATCAGCACTACAGGAACAGGCTAAGAAAAAAAAGCTAGCATTAATTAATCAAAGTAAAGTTGCGGCTTTAGTGAAATCGGCCAACAATCATCTGAAAAACGGTAGGCCAACATTAAAAAAAGTATTTGCTGCTCACCTCAACTATGATGAATTGCTTAAACTAAATTCCACCAGCGAGAAAGTGGCCGAGTTAAAGGAGGCGCTTGTCAAAGCCTATGTGTCTCTTACCGATGGTCAATCTAATGACAAACTCTATAAATTAGCTATACAAGCCATTGAGCAAGGCGTTCAAATGAACCCTCAGGACAAAAAAGAATTACAGATTCGATCACAGCTCTCTTTTTCAAGTTTTTGAACCTGAAATCCGCAGTTGGACGAGTTGTAGTGAGTTTGTGGTGGAGATGATCAGTTTAAAAATTTCTTTCAAACACCAACCTGATATCACAGGTTGCAGGATCATTTTGTCCTGAGAAGCAAGCCAGAGATAAAATACACAATAAGGTTAAACAAAACTCTTTTTTTGACTTACCCCCCTTCATTTAACTGTAGCCATAGCTGAAGTTTAATTTCTTTTCATTTATTGGGTGTCTTTGTTTATTTGCGTGTTGAAAGGCCGGAAGGCAAGCCGGTAGAGCTGGTCCTGCCAAATGTTTTGGCTTCTTGAAGACACATCCAGAAATGGGGATAAGTTGGAGCTAATCGGCCAGCTTGCAGTAAATATCTTTTGGAAAGCAATCTAGGCTCTGATTTTCTGCTTCACTTTACCTCTTACATCTCTTCAGCAGCGTGTGAACCCACAGGCAGGGTTAGTACTGCCGGTTACACCTTTTTTTTGGATTTTTGCATCTCTTTTAGTTTAAGTAATTGTATGGCTCCGTCAGCCTTGTAGGCAAATTTTAATCTGCTATATGCAATAAGGCCTACCACCCCAAGTAATGTACCTACAGGAAAACCGAAGAGTAAAAAAAAACATAGGATTATCCCTAGAATTCTTCCCCAGATTTTGAGTTTTAAAGATCCAAAAATTGCTAGTCCGAATAAAGATGAAAAGGCAATAAAAAATAAAGCGCCTTCAATTGGGTATGACTTTCCATTGATAACTCCAGGAATTATCAGTGGTATCATAATAATCCCTGGTAACACAAAAAAAAGAGCCCAAACTATGCAAAGCAATTTTAACTGTCGCCAGCTGGCCAATATTTTTTTTGTTTCTTTTTCGGAAAAATCAGAAGATTCCAGTGTTAACAATTCAGAGTCAGGAGACTTATAAATGTCTTTCATTACAGGTCCTTAATTTAGGTTTAATTACGCGCAGGTGAGCAGGTAAGTTGAGCGAAATTTATTTCGATGCTGTTAATCTTTTGGGATGAACCTTTTAAGGAAACCTTTTAAGGACACCCATCTTTTGACCATTGACATTACCACAACACGCGCTTAGGGCGAAGCCATCTATCCAACGCAAGGAGCGTATCATGCCAAAAGCCAGGAAGACTCAGGTATCCCTCGAAGCCACTCCGT
>JBNKMF010000099.1:0-17195 GCA_050292965.1 Gammaproteobacteria bacterium
CAGCATAATCAATACCAAAATTCTGAGTATTAAATGAGAGAATATTTGAACATTGTTCATTACTACCCCCTTATTGCTTTATTTGTAGGATTTTTCTTATTCGAGTATAAGTATATTCCTCTTGACTTTCTGAGTTTTTCTAATTTTTTTCCGACAGACGGAGGGCAGAGTTAAGAAAGTCATCTCTGTGATTTTCCCCACAGGCCCTGGATTTAGCGCCGATGGCGGGGTTCGACATAAGCCTGTGATCTCTCGTTGGAAGGGACTTGATATACAGTATCGCTTGCCTACAGGTTGCAGGACTACCTAATTGAAGAGTTAGAGTTTGATCAGCAAACTTCTAAAAATCTGATCAATGTACAGGCAACCGAAAACGGTTATAGCGCACGTTTACCTGGGATGACAGCCTGAAGATCTTTTATGATGAAGATAAAACTAGCGCTGAACCCACTCAACGCTTCTATCAGCATGCCGAACGGCAGTAGCCGTATGAACACCTGAGAACTCAGGCTGTTGTACAAATAATTTCAAGCTGTAGTCAATAACTGGAAACGCAAGTTGTTCCCATGGAATGTCATCAAAGGCGAATAACTCTGTTTCCAGACTTTCACTACCGGGTGAATGCCTTCCATCGGCTAACGCCCCCTTAAACATCATATAAACCTGAGAGATATGCGGCAGGCTAAAAACACCGAATAGCCTGAGGTTATGTGAGAATGCATTGGCTTCTTCCAGTGTTTCACGCGCAGCGCCTTCGGTAACGGTTTCACCGTTTTCCATAAAGCCTGCTGGAAGTGTCCACATACCATAACGTGGTTCTATCGCACGTTTGCACAGCAGAATTTTACTGCCATGAGTCAGAATTGCTCCGCATACATTATTCGGGTTGCTGTAGTGAATAGTGCCACAGCCATCGCAAACATGGCGAAGATGATTGTCTCCAGCGGGTATAATCTGGCTGACTGTTTGTCCGCAGACACTGCAAAATTTCATCAGGCGATTTGCCTGATCATTTCAACAGTCAGGTAATTCTGCTGGCCGTTTTGCTGTAAAACCTGCGATGGATTATCACTGTCACCAAACTGGTCGAGGATCATTTTTGCACCCGTGAAATCATCGTTACGGGTATAACCGTTATAAGTCACAATAGTATCAAGCTGTGCTGCTAGTGATGACTTGATGCCATTGAGTGAATCTTCAAAAGCAATACAGTATTCAGGTTTTAAATTCATTTGCTGCAGTACATACTGATAAATATCGGGTGCCGGTTTTTTATGTGGAACGATATCACCTGCCCCAATCACCTCGAACCAGCTGATACTTTCTGGTCCCAATGCGTTCTCCAGTAAAGTTGTTACATTCTGTGGGGTTGTCGTTGTTGCAATAGCCAGACGAATCCCGGCAGCTCGTGCCTCATCCAGCAGACGTTTAACACCCGGTCTAAGCGGAATAGCATTCTGTTCCAGCAGAGCAACATATTTTTTTGTTTTTAGTGCATGCAGCCGTTTGATTAATTCTTCCAGATCGGCTCGAGATTGCTCGGCCTTGTTGTGGGACGTAACATAATATTTCATGCGCTCCTTACCGCCGGTTACAGTTAAAAGCTCAGCGTAGGTTTCTTCATCCCAATACCAGTCGAGACCAGATTCTTCAAATGCCTGATTGAAGGCTACTCTATGCCCGTCACGTTCTGTATCAGCCAGGGTGCCATCTACATCAAAAATAAAAGCCTGTTTCATAAGCCTGAGGTATTTTGTCTATTCACAATAGTTTGACCGTTTCAGCAACCAGAGACTTCACCGACTCCATGCCATTCTGTAGAGATGACTCTATCTGGTCCATGCTGATTTCAGCATCACCCAGGCCGGCGGCCCAGTTGGCGACCACTGCGATAGAGGCATATTCCATAGAGATCTCTCGTGCCAGGGAAGCTTCTGGCATGCCAGTCATACCCACCAGATCACAGCCATCACGTTGCAGACGCTTGATTTCAGCGGCCGTTTCCAGCCTTGGTCCCTGTGTACAGCCATAAACCCCACTTTCTACCAGATTCAACGCACAGATTTTCCCTGCTTTTATTAATGCTTTTCGTAACGAATCGCTGTATGGGCTGGTGAAATCGATATGCACAACGCGTGTCAGGTCTTCAGCATAGAAGGTATGTTCCCTGCCCCAGCTGTAATCGATAATCTGATCAGGGATTATCAATGTTTCAGGCGGGCTGTTAGGATGAATGCCGCCTACCGCATTCACAGCCAGGATTTTATCCACTCCTGCTTTTTTCAACATCCAGATGTTGGCGCGATAATTTATTTGGTGCGGTGGTAGCCGATGGGTGAATCCGTGACGTGCCAGGAACACCACATCCTTGCCGTACAGCTTTCCATGCACCAGAGGACCAGAAGGCTCACCGTATGGGGTATTAATTATCTCCTGATGGGTTAAATCAAAATCATCCATCATGGCGTACAATCCGGTGCCACCGATAACTGCAATCAGGGAATTTATTTCATCATTCATGAGGTTTTCCTCCCGACTTTTCCTGCGGTATAGCATAGATACCAGATACGTTTCTAAAATGAGAATGTAAGTCCATGCCCGATCCATACACATACTGGTCGTCACATTCTAGCGCGACGTAATCCGCTTCAATATCCGCCTTTTTACGATCATGAGATTTACGGATTAAAAAAGCGCTGATACATTTCTTAGCCCCCTGCTTTTCACAATAGGCTTTTATTTCCTCTAAGGTATAACCCTGATCAAAAATATCGTCCACGATAATCACCGTGCGATCTTTCAGAGTATTTTGAGGATAAGCCTTCCATAACACATCACGACCCAGCGTAGACAGCCGATAACGTGTGGCATGCACATAATCCAGCGTGAGTGGAAAATCCAGATAACGCATTAATTGCCCGGTTAGATACAGGCCACCGTTCATGACACACATCACTATAGGAAAGCTATCCTGATAATCTTTGGTAATGGTTTTTGCTAATTTCGCTATCGCCTGATCAACTTCATTAGTATTAAACAATTGCTGCGCTTCCTGATGGACTTCCAGTGCCTTATTCTTCTGCATAGAGTTATAGCCATTGATTTTGGGGGTTAATATATCGGGTCAAGTTTGTGCTCATTAAATTTAACCCAGTTATTATTTTTGGTAAATGTTGGAGTTAAGAATAGCATTTACCTGCTTTATCTCTAACGCAACACCTGATCATATCTTTTTATCAATTTGCCTCAAACAAATCATCGCTCTGTACAAGCTCTGTCATTTGCATAAATTCATGCAGGCGCTTGATGGAAGCGTACCATTTGCTTGAATGCATCAAATTCCTGTCTTCAACAGCTCGGCCATGTAGCCTTACCAAACGTAATTGAGAAACCGGGTTATTGTAATCGCTAAGTGAATGTAATACTTCATCAGCCCCCTCAGGGTTATTGCACACCAGTAACATATCGCAACCTGCCTCTAAAGAAGCAGCTGCTCGCTGGCTGAAATTACCTGCTATTTCAGCTCCAGCCATATTCAAATCATCGCTGAAAACCACACCCTGAAAACCGAGCTGTTCACGTAACACCCCTTGAATCCAGTGTTTGGAAAAACCAGCTGACATAGGGTCGACCTGTTCATAGATGACATGAGCCATCATAATCCCGGTTAAATGGTTATTGATGACGCGCTGAAATGGAATCAGGTCATGCGACATGATAGTCGACTCACTACGCCTGTCGAAAGGCATTATATGATGCGAATCTCCTTCCACCGAACCATGACCAGGAAAGTGTTTTCCCACTGCCTCCATACCCGCATGATTCATCCCACGAATAAGAGCATTGGCCAGACGTACAATCACTTCAGGATGAGTATGAAAAGCCCGATCTCCGATCACCGAGCTAATTTTATGCCCCAGATCGAGTACTGGAGCAAAGCTTAGGTCGATACCGTAATAAAGCAGCTCAGCCGCCATAATCCAGCCAATGTTCTCGGCCATACTAATGGCTTTTTGCTGATTTTCATCATATAGATCGCCCAGCAAACCCATAGCTGGAAGGCGCTGAAAGCCTTCTCTAAAGCGCTGAACTCTACCTCCTTCCTGATCAACCGCTATAATCAGTCGTGGAGAGCGCAGCTTATGTATCTCTTTGACCAGAGCCGCTAACTGTTCAGGTGATTGATAGTTACGCGCAAAAAGAATCACACCACCGGTTTGTGGGTGCAGTAAACGTTCACGATCCTGCTGTGTGAGTTCCAGCCCTTCTACATCCAGCATTACTGGACCGAGACTCACAGCTCTTTCTCCAGCAGCACAACAGCATGCACAGCAATACCTTCACCTCGGCCAATATAACCCAAATGTTCGGTAGTGGTAGCTTTGATATTAATACAGGAAGGTTCGCACTCAATGTCTTCACATATATTTAATTTCATGTCGTATAAGTGGGGAGCCATTTTGGGGGCCTGGGCAATAATAGAAATATCGGCATTAACAATCTGAAAGCCGTTTTGCTGAACAATCTGATACACCTTTTGCAGGAATATACGACTGTCCAGATCTTTATACTGATCATCAGTATCCGGAAAATGCTGCCCAATATCCCCTTCACCGGCTGCACCCAGCATGGCATCGCACAGGGCATGAATCAGCACATCGCCATCGGAATGTGCAAGAAATGTCTTGTCAAATGGGATTTCTACACCACCGAGTATAATGGCCTTGCCATCGGCAAATGCATGCACATCATAGCCGTGACCAATGCGGGCATTCGTCATAAATTTAGGACCTGTTAACCGAATCGGCGCAAATTATAACGCCGATTCCTGCCTGCGAGTAGGCTAAAACGAATTTAGCGCAGGCTATTAAGATTGGCGATTAATGCTTTTCGTGCCAGTTTGATTTCTTCATTCAATTTATGAGCCATATCCTGGTCAGCAGAACAACACTCTGTAACAACCTTTTTACTCACAGCACAGGCTTCTTTTATTGCCTGACCCATTACATTTTCGATGATTTTACGTGCTGCTATCTCCTGTTCTGTGGTCCAGTGTTCGGCTAAAAGGTTTTCCAACTGACCTACAGCACTTTCAGCCTTTTTCTGAATACTCATGTTTTAACTCCTCATTTATGATTGAATTTTACAAGCGAAGTATAGTCACAGATTATGCTGTTTGATACAAACTCCATGCAGCTTTAACAGATATTTTTACACTATCTACAAGTATTAAAATTGTTTAATGGTATAACCTGAATGCACAGAGTGGCATTGGCTACGCCCCTACTGACATGATATGGTTATATCGACAAAAGAAGGAGACCTAATAATGAAAAAACCAACATATATAACCATTACCGCTTTGGCACTATTGAGCTTTTCGCATCTAGCTTCAGCCCAGCCACCCTCACCCGCATATCAACCCCACCCGATGATGCAACGAGATAATATGCCTCACCCTATGCGATATCCTGATTTTCAACGCGCTGAAAGACCGTCTCAATTCATGCCTGCTTTTCCTAGCCCTGAAGAATTATCGCGTATAGCGCCCCCAGAGCCGATGACAGAGGAAAAAATCAAACAACGTTTTGCTAAACAAAAGGAAGATTTGCAGGCTAACCTTGATCGAGATCGTAAGGCTGCTGAAAAATATGCAGCTGACTTTGCTCGCTTTCAGAAATATCAGGCTGATCGCCTGACAGAAATTATGGCTAGAGCAGAGGAAAGACGTGGTCAGATGTTACAACGTCTGGAAGAGCGGGAAAAACGGGTTCTTCTACAGTTCCGTGAGCAACAGGCCGCAGAAAAAGCCGATCCGAAGAAAGAAGAAATTTGATGCGCACTATATGAAGCAGAGCTAACACCACTGCTTCAACGTGCTCCCAGTAATGTTTGTTACACTCCGTCAATCAACGACTGATATAAAGTATACCTAATGAAAAATTCACCTGAAGCAGTGTCATCAATCCCTGATAAGGAATTACGCTCGCGGGTCAAGTTACTGGGAAGCCTGCTGGGTAATGTGCTTAAGAAACATGAAGACCCTCTGGTTTATAAAGCGGTGGAAAAACTACGTAAGGGTTTTATCCAGTTACGTAAGCAGGATGATGCCGCCAAACGTCTGCAGTTAATTCAGCAGATTGACCAGCTTCCGGCCAAAATCACCGAACAGGTAATACGCGCATTTTCCATCTATTTCAGTCTGGTCAATATTGCCGAAGAAGATTTCCTCCACCGCCAGCGTCGGCGTTCGGTTCGCCTGCTCGGGTATCCTGACTGGAAAGGTTCTTTCTTTAAAACCATCACAGAGTTCAAAAGCCAGGGTATCGACGAGCAGGATCTAAGCCTGTTGTTTAACGAACTGTCCTATCGGCCAATTTTTACCGCACACCCGACTGAATCCAAACGCCGAACCGTGATGCAATTACAACGCGAGATCTTTGAAATCATCGATGACCTGACCGATCAACGCATTACCGGTTATGAAAAGGATGCACTAATAGATCACTTGCAGGAACAGATCGAAGTGTTATGGCAAACCAATGAAGTACGTGAAAAACGTCCGGAAGTGGCTGATGAAATCAAACTGGGTCTATCTTACTTTCAGCGCAGTATTTATCAGGCTGTTGCAATGGAATACCGCCATATAGAAAAAGCCGTGTGCAAGGTATATGGTGAAGATAGTTACGGTAACCCTGTAGTAAAACCGCCCAGCTTTATAAAATTTGGTTCATGGATAGGCGGCGACCGCGATGGCAATCCTTATGTCACTTCTCAAACTACTGCTACCGCATTACGCATGCATGCAGAAGAAATCATACGAGAGTACTGCTTCAGAGTGCTGGACCTGACACAACAGCTCACTCAATCGTCACGCTGGTGTACGCCCAATGAAGCTTTCATGGAAAGCCTGCTGATTGACGAGTCCAAGGGGATAAAAGCCTTTGACGAAACGCGGGATCGATTTGAAGAAGAAATCTATCGTCGCAAACTGTATTACATGCATTACCGTCTGACTTCAAACCAGCGTACGCTAAAAGCCCGCCTCAAGGGCAAAACGGTAGATACCAGCATCCATTGCTACCAGAACAGTCAGGAGTTTCTGGATGATCTTTACCTTATCTACAACTCACTGGTTAGTCATAACGATTCCACGTCAGCAAATGGCAAACTAAAGGATCTGATTCGACTGGTTGAAACCTTTGGCTTTTTTATGCTGAAACTGGATGTGCGCCAGGAATCGACCCGTCATAGCAATGCGGTTCACGAGATTCTTCAACAGACCAGCATTGTCGACTATCTATCCCTGCCGGAAAAAACTCGCGTGCAATTTCTGGCTGACCAGATCAGTAGCGGGTTAAAACCTGACACCATTGAATCTGCTTTGACTCCTGATACTTTAGAGACGCTGCAACTGTTTAAGACCATGCGAGAGATGCGCAAAGAAATCAGCGAAGAATCCTTTGGCAACTATGTAATTTCTATGACGCACCATGCCAGTCATATCATGGAGGTTATGTATCTGGCTTATCTGGCAGGGCTGGTTGGTAAAATCAATGGCGTTTATTTCTGTCATATCGAGATCAGCCCGTTATTCGAAACCATTGAAGATCTTTCGCATATCGATGAAGTTTTAAATCGACTACTGGACAACAAGCTATACAAAACCTTACTCGCCGCCGCAAAAAATACCCAGGAAGTAATGCTCGGATACTCCGACTCCTGCAAGGATGGCGGTATAGTCTCTGCCTCCTGGGGCCTGTATCAGGCACAGAAAAAAGTCATCTCGATTACTCGTCAGCATAATGTCAAATGCCGCATGTTTCATGGTCGCGGTGGCACCATCGGACGTGGGGGCGGCCCTACCCATGATGCGATCCTGTCGCAGCCGCATGATACTGTACATGGCCAAATCAAGTTCACCGAACAGGGCGAGGTTCTGTCGAGTAAATACAGCAATGAAGAAACCGCACTGTACGAACTGTCTATGGGTATTACCGGATTGATGAAATCCAGTTTAAATATCATTCGTGATCAGGTCTTTAACCATGAATTATATTATGCCGATATGCAGCAACTGGCTGATCTGGCTGAACAAAGCTATCGAGAATTGACCGACAATACTGAGGGCTTCTTTGAGTACTTTTATCAGGCCACCCCAGTCAGTGAAATCGGTTTAATGAATATCGGATCGCGACCAAGTCATCGACGCCAGGGTGACATGTCCAAATCCTCAGTGCGTGCAATTCCCTGGGTTTTTGGATGGGCTCAGTCACGCCATACCCTGCCCGCCTGGTATGGCATGGGATCAGCAATTGAAGCCTGGCTAAAATTGCATCCTGATGAGGGTCTGGATAAATTACAGAAGATGTACAGTGACTGGCCATTTTTTAACGCAATGATTTCTAACACACAGATGGCATTGTTCAAATCTGATATGCAGACTGCGCGTTACTACGCCGATCTATGTGACAATCAGCAACTGGCAGACAAGATATTCAGCATGATCTGCTCAGAACATGAAAAGATTATGCGCTACGTGTTAGAAATCCCACAGTCCGAACGACTACTGTCGAGTGAACCAACGCTTGAATTATCGCTCACTCGACGTGAGCCCTATCTCGATCCTCTGGGTTATATTCAGATTAATTTATTGCGTAAATATCGCGCAGGTTCCAGCGATCCCGAGCTAAGTGAAGAGTGGAAAAGTGCATTACTTAGTTCTATCAACGCTATTGCAGCGGGCATGAGAAATACCGGATGAAAAACCTTTTTAAATGGCAAAACCGCCCTGAAGTATTATTGTATGTAATGGCGGCTGCAGTACCTTTAGCCTTCTCTACCTGGCGCACTCTACTGAATAACTTTGCCATAGAACAGGCAGCCTTCAGTGGTATCGAAATGGGGATTTTACAAAGCTTACGCGAAGTCCCCGGGTTTCTGGCATTTGCGGCGGTATTTCTATTGCTGCTTATGCGTGAACAAACACTGGCATTTGTATCGCTGGTTTTACTAGGTTTAGGTACTGCGCTTACCGGTTATCTGCCCAGTGTCATGGGGCTTTATTTCACGACGGTATTGATGTCGGTTGGTTTTCACTATGCCGAGACCATGCAGCAATCTTTATCCCTGCAATTAATTAGCAAAGATCAGCTACCTCTGGTGATGGGCAGACAGATGGCAGTGGGATCATTCACCGGACTGTTTATATTCGCAGCCATCTATCTGATGCTGGATCTGTTAAAGATTGAATATCACTGGGTCTATCTGGCTGGTGGGCTAACAACTGTTTTTCTCGCTGTACTAATTTATAAGGGCTTTCCTCATTTTAAAGGTGAAGCCGAACAGCATAAAAAAATGATCCTGCGCAAATGCTACTGGCTCTACTACGCGCTCACTTTTTTATCCGGTGCCAGACGGCAGATCTTTGTTGTGTTTGCTGGATTTTTGCTGGTGGAAAAATTTCATCTCTCGGCTTCAAATATTGCCATGCTATTCCTCATCAATGGCGTTTTAACCATTTTTCTAGCACCTAAGATTGGCAAGCTGGTGATTTTCTGGGGTGAGAGAAAAACACTATCGCTGGAATATCTGGGCCTGATTATCATTTTTACCAGTTATGCATTTGTCGATAACGTGATACTGGCTTCGGTACTCTACATTCTGGACCATGTATTTTTTGCCATGGCGATAGCTCTTAAAAGTTACTTCAAGAAAATCGGTGATCCTAAGGACTTTGCTTCTACTGCTGGGGTCGCTTTTTCAATCAATCATATCGCTGCGGTCATTCTGCCATTTGCACTGGGTTTTCTGTGGATTATATCTCCGTCCCTGGTATTTTTGTGCGGGACGGGATTTGCAGTTTTGTCGTTAATTCTATCTCAGCTAGTGCCGATGAATCCTGAACAGGGCTTCGAAACTACTTTAATCCCGAGAGTTGCAGATTAATCCGGAACAGCCGCGCCTGCATCGCGCATTCTTGCCAGTTTGTAGCGTAGAGTCCGTGGGCTAATACCTAGCTGCTCTGCAGTCTTCTTGCGACTACCATTATGGCATCTTAATGTCTCCAGAATGACTTCGGCTTCTCTATCGCGTAAATCATTTTGCAGTTTTCCGGCATCATCGTTTTCTTCTGACCCATAATCCACAGAACTATTTGTCTCTAGCATGATATCGTCATCAGTGATTTCATTGCCCTGTTTCAGGATCATTGCACGCTGGATGACATTATCGAGTTCACGCACATTGCCAGGCCAGGGATGCTGAATCAGAAGCTGTGCCGCAGACTCTGATAGCTTGATTGCCTGCCCGGTGGCACGGCTATATACGGCGATTAATTTTTCCGCGATAGGAATGATATCCTGTGTGCGGTGACGTAATGCAGGCACTACTAACGGAAACACATTCAAACGATAAAATAAATCTTCTCTAAATCTTTTTTCAGCCACTTCTTTTTTAAGATCTCGATTAGTCGTGGCGATTATGCGCACATCTAGTTCAATCATTTTCTGACTACCCAGTCTTTCTACCTGACGTTCCTGTATGACGCGTAATAACTTGGCCTGTAACGCCAGATCCATTTCACTAATTTCATCCAGCAGCAGGGTACCACCCTGCGCCTGTTCGAACTTACCCATAGCACTTTTTACCGCGCCGGTAAAAGCACCTTTCTCATATCCGAATAAGGCAGCTTCCAGCATATTCTCAGGTATAGCAGCACAGTTAATGGCTACGAATGGACCACTACTGCGCGGTGAATTTTGATGAATTAGTTTAGACAGTACTTCCTTACCTACCCCGCTTTCACCATTTAATAATACGGTAGCTTCCGAATGCGCCACCTTTTTTGCTAATTCGACCAGTTTTTTCGATGCAGGATCTGCCGCGATCATGCCTTCGCCCAACTGTCGTGCACTCGGTAGTAATTGTTGCTGCAGGGTTTTAACCAGCTCAGAAACCTCAAACGGTTTCACCAGATAATCTACTGCTCCCGCCTGAATCGCATCCACAGCCTGCGGAATTGAGCCATAAGCAGTCATTAAAATAACAGGGAGCCCTGCATGATTCTGATTAATAAACTCCAGTAGCTGATAACCATTGCCGGGACTCATCTGCACATCGCTGAGTACTAGCGCTACATTATTCTCCGCCAGTTGCTGTTGTGCCTGCTGCCCATTTTCGGCTTCGATATAGCTGATATCGTTGATTTCGAGCATATCGCAAATCGCTTCACGTAAATCTGCATCATCTTCAACAACTAATACATCGATCATTTATTCGCCTCACTGTTACGCGTACTCAATTGAGTTTTACTGCCGCTCATACAGGGTAAGGTTATGTCGAAACGACTACCTTCACCAGGTGTTGAACTTACCTTGATATGCCCCTGATGAGATTCTATAACGGATTTAACAACTGCCAGTCCCAAACCAGTTCCATCCTGCTTGGTAGTATAAAAGGGGTCAAATAGATGTTGCAATGTCTGCTCATCCATTCCTCCGGCATTATCAATCACTGTCAGCTCAAGATCCCCCCTGCGGTTTAATGCAGTGGTAATCCTGATCGTTAATAGTTGATCGCTGGCATCCATCGCATTCATACACAGATTAGCCAGTGCGCCCAATAGTGCTCCCTTGTTGCCATTAATCAGGATGCTGTTATCGGTGGCTTCAATTTTCAGTTGGGCATGTCTTAGCATTAACTGTGGCGCAAGATGATCATGTAATTCAGCTAATAAATCAGTGATGGCAAAATCACTCATGTGGAATTGGCCACCATGCGCAAAAACCAGCATGTCGTTGATGGTTTTCTCGATATGTCTAATTCGATCCAGGGCCTTGCCGGTGAACTTACGGCTTTTCTCTTCATCCAGATTACCCTCAATGATCTGCGATAGATACAACATGCTTGATGACAAAGGTGTGCGAATTTGATGCGCCAGACTCGCCATCATCTTTCCCATGGTCATTAGATGCAGGTTTTGCTGTGCTGCACGTTGCAGTACGCGGGTTTGGGTGACATCACTAAGCAATAATATCTGTCCGGGTTTATAACCCAGTGGTCGGGTCGAAATACTGAATTGCCGGCCATCCGGCGTACGTAATTCCCCCTGATCCAGATCAGCAAGAAATACTCGGTGCACAATATCGCGCCAATGATGCTGGCGCAGGGGTTCACCCAGTAATTCAGAGGCGGCGAGATTAAAATCATCTACCTTGCCCTGTGAATTGATAACGATCACCGCGCCGGGTATGGCATCGATAAGAGATCTGAGTTGTTGACTCATATTGTCCTGAGATTGTGGGGATGGAGTTTCAACTTTGGTACGAGTTAACCCATCAACCGTTGCATTCAATTGATTGAAGCTTTCAAGCAGCGTATCAGAAACCTGATTAAACTGATGAAAGGCCTGCCTTAGTTCTACACGTTGTTGGTTTGAGTTCATGATTAGTAATATAACTAGCATCTTCTTAACCATTGCAGGATTCAATCCGACTACTAATTAAGCTTATTACTCAAAGACTTATAAAAATTCAAACCCCGCTTGAGACAGATATTGACAATATATTGACACCCATTAACGCTCAATCTCATATTTTCGCATCTTCTCAACCAGCGTGGTTCTACGCATACGCAACAGGTTGGCTGCACGTGCCACAACATTATCAGTGACACCCAGAGCCTGCTCGATAAGAGATACTTCTATATCCATCAGGTACTGTTTCATATCGATACCACCATCCGGCAATACATTGAAATTAACTGCTGTAGGTATGTTTGTCTGTAGTATCTCCGGCGGCTCTTCTATACCCGGGATGTTGGCGTTTTCAGAGACAAATTTGGGCGGCAGTTGTTTAACATCGACCACATCATGCGGGTATAAAATGGCCAGACGTTCGATCAGGTTCGCCAGCTCACGCACATTTCCAGGCCAGTCATATTGAGCAAGCATGGCAATGGCATTTCTGGTTAGCCTTACCGAGCCGCGATTATCCTGTTCGATACGCTCTATCAATTCACTGGTCAGTAGTGGAATATCTTCGCGACGCTCACGTAATGGAGTCACTTCTATGGGGAATACATTTAAGCGGTAATACAGGTCTTCACGAAATCCGCCCTCCTGTATCAAGTCTTCCAGTCGTCTATGAGTTGCTGCAATCACTCGCACATCGGTTTGAATGGTGCGGTTGCCTCCCACGCGTTCAAAGCTACGTTCCTGTAATACACGCAGTAATTTCACCTGCATGGATAAAGGCATATCGCCAATTTCATCGAGGAATATAACGCCACCTTCAGCGAGTTCAAAGCGCCCCTGGCGAGAATTAATAGCCCCAGTAAAAGCGCCTTTTTCGTGTCCGAATAATTCACTTTCAAGCAGGTCAGCTGGAATAGCGCCACAATTTATAGGAATGAAAGGTTTATTAGAACGATTGGACTGCGCGTGTATATTCCGGGCGATAACTTCCTTTCCGGTGCCTGACTCACCCAGGATTAAAACCGAAGCATTGGTATCGGCTACCTGGCCAATCATTTGATTGATAGCATTGACTGAAGGGCTGGTTCCGATGAAAGGCTGGCACTGACGATTATTCTTGCGCCGTTCCAGAGAAATATGCGACTTCAACTGATCCAGCAACTGAGTCAAGGTGTGATAATCGGGGCTAAAACTCAGGGCAGCGATAAATGGAGGAAGAACCACCACTTTCTGGTTATCCAGATCCGCTTTCTCAGCCAGTAGCACTGCTGGCAACTGAATCTGACTCTGTTCATTTTGTTGTCGCAGAATTTTGACTACAGCATCATTTTGAATAGTGAAGATGCCAAGGTATTCGGACAGTCCTGAAGGATCAAGTTTTTCAAATCCGGTTGGATCGAGTATTTCAGTCTTATATTTAATGAAGTGGAGTAAGTGTTGCAACGATTGCGCACGAGATAAATCAGAATCGATTATCAATATTGTCATAGTTAGCCGTTAATAATATTTTTAAATCTACCCAAAAATCCATACCGTCAAGGTAAATATTACACATATTTTAGATGAAAATGACAAAAAATCGACAGAAAAACAAGAAAACTCTGAAATACAATGCAATTGCTTGATTTTGTTAGTTTTTAATGAGGAATATGTTTTTAAGTATTATCAAGATAGGCTTTAGTGGCGTTATTTCCTCTGCTGAGGTTAGATTGTTGATCTCGTATCTTTGACTGCATTTCGCCAAGGCGCTTTAAGATATCATCATTAAGCCGTTTTAGAAGACGAGTCTTTGTCTCGTCAAGATCAACATGGGATGAAAAGTAATCCTCGATAAGAGATTGCCGCTTTGTTTCTAACCGAGTAACCGACTCAACATCAGAATTATCTATTGCCTGAAGTATTTGATGACAGACTTCGATAGCCTGATCCAGTGAGTTCGATTGAGGCATGAAATTAACTGATATCTAAACATTATCTTGTTTAGCTATCTGAACCCAGGCAGACCTGATTTCCTGTAACAGCTTTGAAACTTCATCAAGCTTATCTGTATCATCTTCCATATTAGCCTCTAATAAACGAAGGTTCATGTACTCATAAAGAGATTCCAGGTTTTCTGAAAGATCACCTTCCTGATTATGATCCAGACAGGCACTTAAGCCCCCAATAATACCAATTGCCTTACCGATTAACTCGCCCTTTTGTTGCTTTTCCTTTTGTTGAACCATACCTTTAGCTTGTGCTATACGATCTATAGCACCATTCATCAACCGAAGGATCAACTGATGAGGATCGGCATAGGCTATAGAACTGTTGCCAGTATTGGTATATTGGGCAACTGCGTTGTTAGCTTGATTAATCATGTTATTTCTCCGAAACATCGTATCTCTATGTATCGACAATGTACTACCAATCTTTAATGGCAGTACAAAATATTAATTATTGTTTCTACCAATAGAATTAGGTTTAGGTAAATTCGCCAATTGCTGAGTCAGAAACGAACTGGTGTTATTAAATTGAGAGATCAAACTATCCAGCGCCGAGAATTGAGCGACTAACCTGGCTTCCAGACTACTAATCTTCAAATCAAGCCTGGAACGTTGCTCGGATATATCCTCCAGATCACTGGTTAAGCCATTTTCCCGAGTAGAAATAGAACCACTACTGTCCAGGAAATTAGTAATTAATTCATCCAGCGCAGTTGCCGTTCCGCGTGAAAAGGATACGCCTCCGCGATAACCGGTAGACCCCGAGGTAATTAGTACAGCCAACCCTTCACTATCACCGGTAGTACTGGTCAAAGTTTGTCCATTTCCACTCGCATTCAATCCATTGATAGTACCAGCCACATCATTTCCATCGGTTCCTGAACCTACTGAAAAACCAAGATCATTCGTAGTATTGGTGTCGACAGCAACGAATTCCAGCTTCGATTGAGAGCCATAGCTCAGTGAGGTTATATCAAATTCATTATTAACACTGTCGTAGGCTACGCTGACTCCAGCTCCTGCAGCTTTAATTGCCGCATCATCATTAATCTGAGCCTGAATATGAGCAGCCAGATCAAACCCATCAGCATAAACCGCCTGGGTTAAATTAATAACATTAGAGGTAACACCATCGACTTTAATAGTAAAGGTGTCGTTATTGGCATCTATGGTCAGATTGTTGACTACACTACCATTAAACACTGCCTGGCTAGCTAAGGTCGTTACATTAACTGAATAATTGCCCGGTTGGGTTACATCTCCAGCTGATACGTAGCTGACGCCCGAGTCTGTCGGTCTTCCCTGCAAGGTGAATAAAGCAGCTACTTTATCGGGGTAACTCGCCAGCGCCGCATTAAGGGTAGAAAGATCCAGTTCCAGGGTTCCATCAAGCGTGGTTTTGATACCAATATCCGATAGAGACTGGATATTGCCTGTTAATTGAGAAACCGAGCTACTGACAATATTACTCAACTGATTACTGATACTTCTCACCGTGGCATCACCAATCAATATCCCTGCTTCCTGGGATTCTGAGTTATAACTGGTCAGGGTTTTGATGGTATTAGTAAGGCCATTAAAACCCTCAACAAATTCCTGTATACCTGTACTCAAGCTTTCACTACTTTCAGTTACATTTACACTAACTATGTTACCAACATCATCTTTCAACAGGTTTAACGTCACCCCATCAATCGCTCCAGTAACGGTATTAGTTTCACGCGTGATATCAAGACCATTGATTTTCAATGCTGCATCCTGAGCCTGAACGGTTTGCAGCATACTGGTTTGAGCAGAGGCATTAAATGCGAGCTGAGAAAGACCCGCATTATCATTGTTATTACTATCCCCATCATCGGTAACAGTAATTTCCATACTGTTGGCTGCGCCCGAATTTTCTGATGTCAGGGTTAGACGGTAACCACTACCATCATTGACAATAGCAGCCTGTACTCCGAAATCGTTATCGTTGATATAGTCTCGCAATCCAGACAATGTTGTATTGTTATTCGCCGCACTTACGGTGATGACCTGAGTCGCTTTAGTGGTATCCTGAGTAAATGTATAAGGGCCCGTAGTGGTGGTTCCAAACCTGATAGTGAGCGTTCCACTACCGACAGTATCATTAATATCCGTAAAAGCAGTGGCGGCACTGGTAGCCAGTGATTGCGATTTGGCCAGTGCACTCACCTCTACAGCATAACTTCCAATATCAGCACTGTTTGTGATCGATGCGCTAAAAACCGAAGTGTCAGATAGAGCGGCTTGTTTTACGTTATAGCTGGAAGAGGATAATAAAGTCCCCATACTTCCCTGAAAAATAGAAAGCGAACTTTTCAAGGCACCGAAAGCGGATAACTGAGTGGTGATCTTTTCTTCTTTAAGACTAAGGCGGGCTTCGGTGGGGGCTCGCTCAGCATCAACTAAACCGGTCACTATCGATGATAGATCTAAACCGGAACCTATACCTAAAGAGCTTATAGTTGCCATCGCTTTTGTTCTCACTGTTACAGGTTAAAAACCTGGACATCAATTTAAAGCATAGCAGTTAAATCACTAACTGTTGCTGATAGAGGATATCTTTTCCTCAGGGCATTTGGGGGCAGTTGAAAATTCCAACGCCCCCAAACGATTTACTACTTTTTTGCAATCACTTCTGCAATTAACAGACCAGTTTTATCAGGTACTATCCGAAAATAGTATCCCCGACGGAAGCGTACCAGCGCTGGCGGTTT
>JBNKMF010000100.1:0-16833 GCA_050292965.1 Gammaproteobacteria bacterium
GTTTCATAAATCATTACAGTTGATGTGTATAATCACCTAATCGGTGAATCCCGCTACGAACTGAATTGCACGTTTGATGCGGTGTATTTCTTCGTTGCCTATAGGGACATAGGTAAGGGGCGTGAGCAGGACGCGGCAGCCTTGTAATTCCTTGGAATAGCTAGCTATTCCGCGTCGTTACGCCTTGATCTACACCACCTCAAACGCACAATTCAACTCGTCCAACTGCGGATTCTAGGTTGAAGTCTATATAAATGGCCGCAAGGTAGGCATCGATGTCGCTAATCCGGCTTATACCAAGTTTCAAAAAAGAGCCCTTTACAGTGGATAACTCACTATTGCGCGTCGTTATGTCTTGATCTACACCACCGCAAACGCATCACAATTTGTCCAACTGCAGATACCAGATTGAAAAAAAGTCGTTGAATATGTCACAGAATATTTTCGACATCGTGGCTTTGTTGGCGGTTATAAATCGGAAGTTGATGGTATTTTGGCGTCATTTATAGCTTGGCATTAGTAGTGTATTTTTTAAAGGTGGTTGAGCAAATGTAATGTGTGCAATGCGCGGTTTAAGGCTTTTTATGATGGGTTTGTCATGCTCTGGCTGTCACCGTAAAGCGCTATTTGACTTGATGATGACCCCTCTGATCTACAGGAAAACTACAGCCTGACTTCTATCTATGATAATGGAGGTAACACTGAATCATCCTCTAAAAATAGTTTTTACCAGTCCTTGTTCTAAGGGGTGCCCGCGTTAATGGTTCGCTTAATATTGTGCGAAAAGTAACAACTTCATTACTCGTTATTATGTCTATGTTGATTTTTTGGAAAATATGTATTTATTTTTTAAATGTTTAGTCTTTGATTGTTGCATGCAAGATAAAGGTATTCCTTCTCTGTATGTTGAGTTTATGTGCGTTTTTAATGGATTAAAAAGAGTCTAAGATATAAAAGTGTTCAATGGTTTTGGTCTGTTTATTTAAAGGGGCCTATGTAAGTTATGTGATTAAAAAACATGGATTAGAGTTAACGTTGTTCATCAATTAATGGGCTTTAAGTATCCACTGTTTGTATATAGTTAACAAGGTTTGCTGGATTTATTATTAAAAGGGGCGGAGCAAATAAGATATGTATTTTTTCATAAAAATGTTCTGGCCTCGCAAAACTGTCTCCATTTAACGACACTTGAATTAAGTAAATTGGGTGTATAGCATTTATTACATAGTTGCATCTGGCAACTTTTAGAATGAGGTAAAAAGCTCTTCTCAAATCAGGAATAAGAACCCTGATCGTGCTTTAGGAGGAGGCGCTAGTTTTAAAAATATATTGTTTTACGTGACGGGTCCGATCAGACCTGTCTATGCGTAATAAACTGATGGAGTGTTCAAATGATTTATCGTACTCAACAGTCACAGCCTCGCTTGTTATTCTCAAGCCTGGTCCTGCTAACGCCTTTTATATTAAGTGGCTGTAACCAGAATGATGGTGTGCCCAGCAACTCGGGTCCAACTCCGATCCCAGCAGGGGTGCCAACTCAGATACCAACAGCGGCTCCAACTCGGGTGCCAACAGCGGCTCCAACTCGGGTACCAACAACAGCCCCAACTCGGGTGCCAACAATAGCTCCAACTCGGGTACCAACAACGGCTCCAACTCGGGTACCGACAGCGGCTCCAACTCGGGTACCGACAGCGGCTCCAACTCGGGTACCGACAGCAGCTCCAACTCGAGTACCGACAGCGGCTCCAACTCAGGTGCCAGCAGAAGAACCAGGCCAGGTTACAACTCCGGGCAGGTTCCGTGTAAATCAATCGGGTGTTATCACCAAAAATGGTGCTGAATTGCCTGTTCATTGTGGCGCCTGGTTTGGTTTAGAAGGTCAGCAAGAGCCACCTGATTCAGAATATAACCCAGGCGGCGCTCCGTTAGAGCTTTATATAGGTAATATGTGGTGGAACCCATCAGGCCGTACCATTCAGCAAACCATGACTGAAATTAAGGCTCAAGGTTTCAACATGATCCGTTTACCCATCGCTCCCCAAACACTTGATGCATCGGATCCACAAGGCATGGGCTGGGCTCCTAATGGCGGCGCGTTGAAGAACGATCCAGATGTACAGCAAACAAACGCCCGTCAGGCACTGGAAGATTTCATCAAACTGGCTGACCAGAACGATATCGAGCTCATTATCGATATTCATTCCTGTTCTAACTATATTGGCTGGCGTGCAGGCCGTTTAGATGCGAAGCCTCCTTATGTGGACGCTAACCGTGAAGGTTACATTTTCACTCGTGAAGAGCACTCCTGTACTGCCTCAGGCAACCCGTCTAGCGTGACCACTGTGGCCGCGTATGACAAAGCGAAGTGGTTAAACAACTTGAAAGAAATCGCTGGCCTACAGGCGAAGTTGGGTGTTGATAACATAATGGCTATCGATATCTTCAATGAGCCATGGGAGTACACCTGGTCCGAGTGGAAGTCACTTGCAGAAGAGGCCTACCAGGCCATCAGTTCAGTTAACGATGACGTATTGATCATGGTTGAAGGTATTGGTTCCGAGCTTAAAGATGGTACTCTCGTACCTAACGGTGACGAAGCAACTAATCCGAACTGGGGTGAGAACTTCTACTCAGCTGCCAGTGAACCACTGAACATTCCTAAAGAGCGTTTAGTAATTTCTCCACATACCTACGGTCCCTCTGTGTTCGTGCAGCGGCAATTCCTGGACCCTTCACAGCCTGAATGTAGTGGCATTGATGGTGACGAAGCAGGAGATGCTAAATGTAATATCGTTCTTAATGCCGCAACCTTAGAGGCGGGTTGGAATGAGCACTTCGGCTACTTACGTGATCAAGGTTACGCCGTACTCATTGGTGAGTTTGGAGGTATGTGGGATTGGCCCACTGGCGCGAGCCAGACAGATCGAAATCGCTGGGCCCATGTTTCACCCGGTGTTGATGGCGAATGGCAAACCATCCTTGTTGATTATTTAAAAGAGAAAAATATCAACGCATGCTACTGGTCGATCAACCCGGAATCTGCCGATACTGGCGGATTGTACGGCTCTACCTATGATCCTGTTTCAAATAAAACAGACTGGGGAAACTGGACTACCATCGATAACCAGAAAATGCAATTGTTGAAACGGTTATGGGGCCAGTAGCGCTAAACCAACAACGGTATCAACCCAGGTTTTAACCTGGGTTGATAACCTGAGGCATGGATCCACAGGAATAATGCGAATCGGTTGTGGAGAATAGCAGCCTGATGCTGGGCGGCCTTCCAGGCAAATTGTTACAAGGCTTCCACATCCTTCTCACGCCCCTTACCTATGTCCTTATAGGTAGCACAGATATACGCCGCTTCAAACCTGTAATTCAGTTCGTAGCGGGAATCACCGATTGGGTTTTCAGCAAGGATGTTGTTATTTCGCTAATCCATGGGTGTTTGAAGCGGTGTATCTCGCCTTACCTATATGAATATGAGTAAGGGGCGTGAACAGGGATGCAGTAGCCTTGTAATTCTCTGGAATAACTCGCTATTACTCGCTCGTAGATGAATTTTGAGTTGATGCATGGTCTGCTACCAGAACAGCTAGCCAAACGGGTAGTACGTGTGTCTGTTATCAGCACAATAAGAGAATGTAAATATCTTCAGGGAAGTGGATCCGATGCATCGGGCAGTCATGGAAAGCATGACATGTCACCCACGCTGTCCAGGTCACCGGTCTGGGCAGGAACCTCTTAAAAATGCAAAAAAAAGTTGTTGAATATGTCACAGATTATTTGTCTCAGCATGGCTTTATTAAGTGATTTAGAAGCAGAAATTGATGCGTTTTTCAGGTTGCTAATCACACTATTTTATTTGCCTGTTTTAAAAAGGGGTGCAAGTAAATATAAGGTGTGAAATGCGCGATATAATGATTTTTGTGTGACGAAATATTCATGTTCTGTTTATCATACTTAATCGCGATATTACATGCATTAATAACTCTTTATCTGCTGGCAAACTATAGACTGGTTTCAATCTCTGATAATAGATGTCACACTGAAATTCCTTAGTAAAATATTGATTACCAGGCCAGATTTTAAGGGTCTCCATGTTAAAAAGTCTGGCTTAAATATGTGCGATAAATCACACAATATTATTTCATTCTTAAGCGAAGTCCGTCTTTTCATAGGAACAGGTATTTATATTTTATATATAAAGTATTTTATTGTTGGTTTAGCTTAAAGATCTTCCTGTTGTAAATGTTGAGTTAAAGCGCATTTATACTGGCTAAAAAAGTGGTCTTATTTTTACAGGTTGTAAATAGTGCTGGTCCTTTATTTTATAAATGGGGGCGGAGATATACTTGCTGTTAAAAAATATGAATTATCGTTGATGTTGATCATGAGTTGATGGTTATAAAACAACCCCGGGTTGTAACAGTTGGTGCTGAATAAATTTAACAGGGGAGAAAGATAAGTAAGCATATGTTTGTTATCAAAAATTTCCTGCTCCCGTTAAATCGTCTCCATTTGGCTACACTTGAGTTGAGTGTGTAGGGTGTATAGGATTTATGGTTAGTAGCGGTTGTCGAACTTTTCGAATGAAGTAATAAAGAGTGTTTCACAAACCAGAAATTAGAATCCTGAATGTACTTTAAGGGAGGACTGGTCGACGCTTAATGTTTTCATCAGTATTGCTTTTATAAGCAACAGATCTTCCGCGTACTTGCATGTTTAAGAGTAAATAAAAACAGGTTAAATTAAGATGTTTTTCAATAGCCCAGATATGCAGCCAGGGCGTTCATATTTAGCTGACTTATTAGTATCTCTCGTTTCCATTGGCACATTTAGACTATCCTCTACGGCAAATGCATGTAAAGGAGGTATAAAAGTCTGGGACGGTTCTACGGGCTTTGATTTTCTTTTGATTCTTACCATTGTCCTTTCTCTATCCGCCTGTGGTGTGACCCCGACACAGGACCCGAACCCGACTCCAGCTCAGATCCCGAATCCGACACCGACTCAGGTCCCGACAACGGTTCCGACTCAAGTGGGCAATCATTCACCCAGGACAGTGAGAGGCCCCAGACTGGCGATATTGATTGAGCCTGGCTCCACAGTCGTGATGGATAGTAGTGATTCTTCAGACCCGGATGTAGATACGCTTAGAAAAAGCAACAGGCTAGTCGTTATTGAAGTCGGCGGTGATATCGAGGGTGAGTTTAGTGTTGGTAGCAATGTCACCATTGTGGGAAGCGTCGCTCTTTCGGGTCCCGAAAGTAAAGGTGAATATTTTCTTAGCGGCCATTTCGAAGAAAAGAACAAAGCTTATTTGAAAGGCAATATTATAAAAGATCAGCAGGGTAACGATCTGAAAATGACCGATTCAGCTATCACAGCTATAAACTCACCGGCAATTTGGCCCGAAGGATTGGAGCCTTTGCCAGTGGAAGAAGCGCTTTACGAAGTATTAAGGACGCCACTACCCGGGAATCGGAATGACCACAACCTTAGAGCCATCAAGAGCGTAGCTGACGACACCGGAGAGATCATTGATTCCGAGGATGAGGTTGGTGGTTACCCTGATTATATGGCAACCAGTCGTCCCATCGAGGCGGATAGTGTTGAAACACGGCAGGCATGGCTGGACGTCCTGGAAGATGAGATAGCTGTGGACCAAAACGTAGATCTGTCCAGGCGGTATAACCTGGTGGGTTCAGCGGCAAGCGACAAACTGAAATTGGCCCAGCTTGAAATTGAATAGGGACAGTGACGAACACACAAATTCTTGCTCCATCAATCTCTGGAATGTCGGTCTATTTGGCGGAGTATACAAATGATTACGTGTAGTAAAAAACAGTCACGGTCTCGCTTGCTATTCTCAAGTCTGGTGCTTCTGCTGACTTTCATATTAAGTAGCTGTAGCCCTAATGATGAATCATCCAGCAACTTCGATGTGGTTGCGTCAGCGGTGCTGAGTAATAATTATCAGCCGACCGCAAAGATAACTGGAACCCTTATTTACACAGCTGGTGAGACAGTCACTCTGGATGGTAGTAATTCATCTGACCCTGAAGGCGATGCACTCAACTACAACTGGCTGAGGGCGGAGGGTCCAGACATCACACCGCTGGCCGCCTCGACGGCTACTCTCAGCTTTGTCGCACCAATGGTTTCACAGGTCACACAATTTACCTATGAATTAACAGTGAGCGATGGCCTGCTCAGCAGTTCTGCCAGTGCGAATATCCAGGTCACACCATTAGTGCCGAACATGCCACCCAATCAACAGCCAAACGCACGGGTCACTGCGCCTCTGAGCTCAACCTCTGGTCAGACGGTCATCCTGGATGGCAGTAGCTCATCTGACCCTGATAATGACATGCTCAGCTACCTATGGACGCAGAAGGAAGGTCCGCACATCATGCTTTTAAATAGTACAAGCCCCACGCTCCGCTTTGAGGCACCGCCGGTAACAGAAATAACACAGGTCACTTTTGAATTGAACGTGAATGATAACGAATTCTCAAACTCCACCAACGTGAGTATTCTGATCACCCCAAAGCTGGATATTACCTCACCATCGATAATTTCCATGTCACCTCAAATTGATCAGAGCAGGGTACCAGCTATGACTGAGATCAGTGTCATCTTCGATGAAGCGTTGCTTGCAAGTAGCGTTGATAGTCAGAGTTTAGTGGTCAGCCAGAATGGCAGTCCGGTTGCTGGCGTGGTTAGTTATGACAGCGCCAATCACATCGTTACCAACAAGCCGACATCGAACCTTACTCCTGGCGAAAGCTACACGGTTACCCTTAGCAACTCCCTTACGGATCTCGCCGGTAACGCCTTCGCTGGAGAAAGCTGGAGCTTCTCCACGGATTCATTGACCCCGGTTTGCGCTACGGCAGAGGAGAGCAATAGCCTGACGCTGAGCTGTCCCTCCGGACAAGTCGTGAAGGAGGTTGTTTTCGCCAGTTACGGTATACCAGATGGTTCCTGCGGCTCGTTCACAACCGGCTCATGCATGGCAAATAATTCGATGACAGTGGTATCAGATGCCTGTAAAGGGAGGAGTAGTTGCACCGTGTATGCCGGCAACGATAAATTCGGTGACCCATGCGGAGGTACGGTAAAGAAGCTGGCTGCACAGGTGGCCTGCGGTATGGTAACGGATACCAACCCAGATCCAACACCAGACCCGAGTCCAATCCCTGATCCAAATTCAGTTACCGATGCAGGTGGTCGCCTGTGGCACCCGCTCACCCTGACCTTCACGGGTCCGGCCACCAGCGAAGATGCCGAACCCAATCCATTTTATAACTATCGATTAGACGTGACTTTCAAGCAGGGCAACAGGGAGGTGATCGTACCCGGTTACTTTGCTGCGGATGGGGATGCTGCGAACACCAGTGCAACCTCGGGAGACAAGTGGCGGGTGCATTTCGTGCCGGACACTATTGGAGTGTGGACCTATAGCGTTTCCTTCAGGCAGGGAAACCAGGTTGCCGTTTCCAACGATCTACTGGCTGGTGAGCCGGTGGCGCCGAATGGCCTCACCGGTACTTTAACCATCGCTCCCAGCGACAAGAGTGGCAGAGATAACCGCTACAGGGGTACCCTGGAATACGTGGGCGAGCACTACGCCCAATTCAAGGGAACAGGCGAGTATTTTATCCTGGAAGGTGCCCAGAGCCCCGAGAATTTCATGGGCTACGGTGAATTTGATAACACCGTGGACCACGGTGGTGGCGGCAGCGATATGAAGGACGGAGTGCATTGGTACGAGCCACACATTAAACACTGGCGAGAGGGTGACCCAACCTGGAAAGGCGGTAAGGGTAAGGGCATCATTGGCGCCCTCAACTACCTCGCCTCCAAGGGCATGAACACCTATTACTCTCTGTTTATGAACGTCGACGGCGACTTCCGCGAAACCTATCCGTTTATCGATTACAGAGAGTATGAACGTTACGATGTTTCCAAACTGGCGCAATGGAACATAGTGCTTTCTCACGGGGATACGCTCGGTATGATGTTGATGCTAATCACCCAGGAAGAGGAAAATGAAAAAATTCTGGGAAAAATGACTCCAAAGCGCAAGCTCTACTACCGGGAGCTGATATCCCGCTTTGCCCACCATCACGCGCTGCAGTGGGAACTTGACGAGGAAATGGACAAATATAGCTACTACACAACCGACGATATCAAGGAGATGGCCAGTTTTTTCAAAAATCTCGACCCATATAAGCACCCCGTTCAGTACGTCCAGTACAAAGCAGAAATACTTGATAAAAAGAACATGCCAGATTACGAGCGCCTGTTGGGCTTCCCGGATTTCGACGCTACGGCGTTGCAGATGGATCCAGAGAATGTCAACACATATACCCGGAGATGGCGCGACGCGTCCGCTGCTGCGGGCCATAAATGGCTGACGGGTGCAATCGAAATTAATCTTGGCAATTACGGTGTCCCACCTGATGAAAATGATTACTGGCGAGACAGTATCCGTCAGAATGCCATATGGGGGAATCTGATGGCTGGGGGCAGCGGCACAGTGTACCACTTCGGTGAGAAATTCCCGAACAGCGACAATGATTGTGAAGATTGGAGTACTCGCGACCATTTCTGGGAGATGCTGGATATCGCTCGCCAGTTCTTCGTTAGACACCTGCCTTTCTGGCAAATGGACCATGCAGATGATCTGGTTGCGGGTTCGGATGATTACGTTTTTGCCAAACAGGGTGACATCTATGCCATCTACCTGAAAAAAGGAGGATCTCCCACGCTGGATCTCGATAACGCCACGGGTAACTTCACGGTGCAGTGGTACGATCCGCGCAATGGCGGAGAACTGCAGGATGGTAATGTGACCAGGGTGACAGGCGGTTCCAGGCGATCTCTGGGTAATCCGCCTGAAGAATCAGGTAAGGACTGGACGATCCTCGTCAAGCGTGAAGGCTTAAGATCCGAAAATTAATATCCAGGGTTAGCGTGAAGTAGTCCTGACCCTTAATTTGCTTCCCCATTGATCAGCTGACCTGCTGCATAGCTCTAATGGCAGCATCTCGCGCGGCCAGATGGTTAATGAGTTGGTACATGGCTGCCGCCTGGATTGCCAGTGTAGCTCCAGTGTATTGTAACGGCTGAGGTAAGCTTTCGTCCTATAGAAGAAACCTTAGTATTTCCTTATCTCATAGTTAAGGGGAGACTAAAAAGCTGTTACCTAATGCAATAGGCAAGCTTTCCGCATCCTGCTCACGCCCCTTCTAACGCGATAGAAGGGCTCTTTGGTTAATTATAAAGCAGATATTAATGGTATTTTGAAGTCATTTATAATTCTGACCGCACCCCTGTATTGCTTCGTGCTCTGGATTTAACGATGTGCGCAATAACGTAATCTACAGCTGGAGCAACCTTGCCACCTACGGCTGTGAAGTGCATCAAGTTAATGATCCGAGTCATGTTTTGAATGGTAGCAGGTCATCCAACCCCGACGGTACAACAATCCCAGCGGATCAGTTTTCAATTGCCCCTGCATGATGTCGAACTCTCAAACAGCACAAGTGTGAGCATGCTGATCTCACCCATAGTCGATAACACGGCTTGATCTATATCACTTCAAACTCAATAATAACTCATCCAACTGTGGGTTCTAGATTGAAGGAAGGGGATATCTCGTAACAAAACTCCTGAAAAAATGTTGAATACTTCCCAAAATAGTTTCCTCAGCATAGTCTTATTGGATGAATATTAACTAGATATAGGTGGTATTTAGATGTTGAATCTGTGTGTGTTAGCTGGTCAATTTGAAAGGGGTCAGTGTAGATTCAATGTATAGTTTAAGGCTTTTTCACTCATTAAATTATCATTCTCGCCTTTTTTGCTAAAGCGCGATTTGATATGTTTTAAGACACCCTGATCTACAGGAAAACCACAGAGTGATCTCGGTCTTTGATCAAAAAACAGGCGGTACCTCTTCCGAAAATATTTATTGCCAGATCTGATTTAAGAATGAGCTACATTAAAAGTTCTGCTTAGTATTTGTGATAAAAGTCACAAGTATGTTTTTAGTTATCAGATTTGCGGCTGCTGTATATTTTAAATTCATTGCTATTTTAAATGCAAAGCATTTGATAGTTGTGTGCATTGTAAGCTGTTTCCTGCGCTAAATGTTGATTTTAAACTGATTTTTACGGGCTAAAACGATTGCTGGTTCTACGGTTTATCGATGACGACAACCTGGTCTTTATATAAGGGGGCAGACTAAATAACTCCGAAAATATACAGTAAATAGTGTTGATATTGGTGATAAATATATGGGTGCAAAAGACCCTCTTGCGGATAAATAGTTAACAGCTTATTTGTAAATGGAAGTAGGTGACTACAGGCCTGTATTTTTTAAAAACCAGATTCAGATTTCCTGGCAATTTCAGTCAAATTACTTCACTTGAAATAGGGAGTTTGGGGGTCTAGGATTCGGGCATTAGTTTCGTATGGCAACCTTTAGATTGAGGCAAAAAACTCTTCACAAATCAGGATTTAGAATCCTTGATGGTTTTAGGAGAGCCTGGTCGCCGATTATGTTCTCATTCTAAATTATGATCAGTATTGCGAGTGCAAGCAACAGGTCTTCCAGAGACTTGTATTGTTTTTGAGTAAAAACAGGAGTTTAAATTAAGATGTTTCACCATAGTCGTATGCAGCCAGGGCGTTCAGTTTTGGCCTGTTTATTAGTATCTCTCGTTCCCAAAGACGAATTAACTCTATCCACTCCGGCAGTAACTTCAGAGGGAACAGACGCAGAGGTGCAGCCGAGTGGAAGCATTGGAGCTACAGGACTTGGTTTTCTGTTGATATTGACCATTGTGCTTTCGTTATCCGGCTGTGATGAAGTTATTATTGATGATGTTTCTAATCCAACGCCAACGCCAACGCTAGCACCAGTTCCAGGCCCAACAACAGTACCAACAAGAGTACCAACAGCAGTACCAACAGCACTACCAACAGCAGTACCAACAAGAGTGCCAACAGTAGTACCAACAAGAGTACCAACAAGAGTACCAACAACAGTACCAACAACAGTACCAACAACAGTACCAACAACAGTACCAACAACAGTACCAACAATGACGCCGACACCGACACCGGATAATGATGCATGTAACGGTGAAATCACATACGGTCCGCGAGAACTGAAGCTACTGACTCGTGTCGAGTATCAGAACAGCATCGAGGATCTCGTCGGTATTGACTTTAACGTTTCTGACAGCATCCCTTACGATGACTTGATTGAAGGCTACTTTAATAACGCCTTCACACCCGTGACCGAGAACCATGCGGATTCCTATGTTACGGTGGCTGAGAAAGTTGCTGCATGGTCAGCACAACGTAACTTCCAGGGTGTGGTCGACTGCGGTTTTGACAACAATGGCAATGCAAGTGTGAGCAATCAGGAGTGTCAGAGCCGCTTTCTGAAGGATTTTGCAACGCGGGCGTTTCGACGACCTCTGACAGGGGCAGAGATGACAATCTATCAGAAGCTGTTCGATACTGGTCTGACCGGCGGTGACATCAAGGTCGGTCTGGAGCAAGGTATAACTGCCTTGCTCACCTCGCCACAGTTTCTGTACCGTTCTGAGCTGGGTACTTCGGTGCAAGATTTGAAAAATGGTAATAGTGGTACGGTAGTCGCTGGCGATGCTGTGACGGTTAAGGGCGAGAATTTCCAGAACAAGTCCACCGGCGGGGGCGATGGCAGCGGCGGCTGGAACATCTGGAGTGAGGGCTATATCCAGAACAGCTTCGATTTGGCGAATGATGCGCTGTTCCAGGTCAGCATGAAGGGTGATCCGGCACAAGGTGTCTGGCCGAACATGGAGCTAGCCATTGATGGTGCGGTGGTTGCCACCCAGACGGTCGACTCTAACAGTTATAAGGTCTACGAGTTCAGTGTCAATGGGAAGGCTGGGACGCATCAGGTGCAGATCAAGTTTACTAACGATTTCAACCAGAACGGAGAAGACCGCAACCTGTATGTGCAGTCAGCCAGCGTCTCCGGTACCCAGTCGGAAGAATCGAATGTATCGGATGCCATCGATTTGACAGCTTTGGACAGCGATGCCTATGTTCTTAGTGACTATGAAATGGCCAGCTTCCTGAGTTATACCCTCACCGGTTCAACTCCCGATGCTCAACTGCTGGCAGCGGCCAGCAACGGTGGACTGGTAACTGCGGCTCAGCTACAGCAGCAGGCGGAGCGACTGTTAGCGACCGACCGGGCGAAGCAGCATCTAGGTGTCTTCGCTGCTCAATGGCTGGCTAGCGATGAGGTGATCAAGGCGCAGAAGGACAGCACACTATTCCCTGGTTTTACCGAAGATGTACGTAAGGCTATGGCCGCAGAGGTTAAGGCTTTCTTCACCCATGTTTTCTATGATAAGAATCAGGGGTTTGGTAATCTGTTCGATGCGGACTATGTGTTTGTCAATCGGCCTCTCGCAAACTATTACGGGCTTGGCAATGTGGGCAGCAATAGTAGTGATCCCGCACAGATGGTCAAGGTGAGTGCAACCAGTGCTCATCGGGGTGGTTTGCTGACCACGGGCTCCTTTCTTGCCAACTTTGCGGATCTCACTGAGAGTTCGCCGGTTAAGCGGGCCATCAATATCAGGAAACGTATTCTGTGCCAGGATCCGCCATCGCCGGATGCCACCATTGCCAGTTTCCGTGCGGAAAAGGCTGATGCTTTGATTAAAGAGCTCAAGGGTCAGGTTATCAGCAATCGTGATTTTGTAGGGACAATCACCAAGGAGACGCCCTGTAGCACCTGTCATGAAGAGATTATCAATCCTCTTGGTTTTGGTCTGGAAGATTATGACGCAGCGGGTCGTTACAGAACGACTGATGCGAATAGTCTCCCCATCGATGCCAGCGGTATTCTGTATGGCGTGAATAGTCTATTCGACAGCGACATAGTAGCCTTTCAGGGTGCTAAGGATCTATCCAATAAGTTTGCTGATCTTGAGCCGGTGCAATTCTGTTTTGCAGCCAATGTGTTCCGTTTTGCTCTAGATACCGGTCATGACGAAATTGATGCGAACAATGAGAGCAGGGGTAGTTTGACAGATGAGGAGAAGCAGGACTACAGCTGTTCGGTTAACACATTGAGCCGGACTCTCGCTAGTAGCAACAGTATGGCCGAGCTGTTTTCCAGCCTGGGTTCTCTGGACCTGATCCGTTTCAGAAAGCAAAGAGAGCGTTAATCCAATGAAGAGCAAAGCAATTAACATGAAAAACAAGACAGAAATCGAATCTACCAGCCGCAGGGGGTTCCTGAAGAAACTGGGTGGTGTGGGTCTTTCAAGTACTATGGTCAAAATGTCGCTGTTGACTAGCAATATGCTGTGGGCACGCTCGGTATTTGCCGCAGATGCACCGAAGCGGGTGATTTTTGTATATACCGCCGGCGGAGCCATCCCGGACCAATGGTTGCCTGGCAATAGCGGTGGCTCATTGCCAGCTATGTCAGCTCCTCTGAATTCGGTCAGGCAGCACTGTGTATTTCTCAGGGGCGTCAACATGAACGGTGCCGGACATGGTCTTACTTCCAAAGCATTGGGGGGCACTCATGCGAACATGACACTGGATATGTACATGGCGCGAACTCTGGGTCAGTCCACTCCGTACAGCCAGTTGCAGTTAGGTGTGATCAGCAACGGTTTCGGCAGTATTTCACGCAACAACTGGAATGAGCCTGCCTACGAGGATAACCCCTTCAATGCATTTGATCGTTTGTTCGGTGCGGGCTCAGCGGGCCCATCAACCTCACTGGATATTGGCACACTGAGGAAGCTCAGTGTGTTGGACAGTAACCTTGAGGCCCTCAAGCAGATTCGCAGTAAGCTGGGGAGTTTTGAGAAGGCAAGGCTGGATGAGCATACTGAGGCCATCCAACGCATTGAGTCACGTTTGAATGCTACTGAACAAGTCCCAACAAGTGGTGGCTCCTGTAGCTCGCCTAACTTTAACTCAAATGGTTTCAACGGTGCCACTAATACTGATGTCAACTTTGATGCTATCGCAGATCTACAATGCGATGTAGCGACACTAGCGCTGAAATGTAATCTTACCCGAGTGGTCTCGATTATGTTCGGCAACCACCAGAGTGATTTTACTGTACCTCAAGCCGGCGTGAATACCAACTACCACGGAAGTATTCACGGCCGGCCAGTCGAGGACTACATAAAGTACCGTGCATACTTCTCGAAGAAACTAGCCTATCTGATTGAGAGCCTGGCCAATACCGATGATATTGATGGTAAAAAGCTAATAGACAACACCATACTGCTGACAGTCGCCGATATGTCAGATGCACGTGCACACGCTGGCGACAATGTGCCTTACATGCTTGCCGGTGGCGGCGGTGGTACATTGAATGCCGGTGGCAGGTTAGTGAATTTGAATGGTGTGAGTCATGACACCATTCTGGATACGGTGGCGAATGCTGCGGGTGTTAATGTCAACGCTCCTGACTATCCGAAATATGGAAATGGACCGATCTCAGGGATTTTCAACTGATTGTTTGATATTAGTTTGATGAATAAGGTGCGCTCCCAGTTGATGGGAGCGCATTGATTCAAGTTCAGGGGGGTATTCAAAAAAATCAGTAAAAAAAGCTAAACTGTTAACTGGTTGAAAAACTCGTAAAAAGCCATGCGATTGCCTGTAGGATCAGCCAATCCGGAGAACCCAATTTACCCATTGAATCCGAGCTTCTCAAAGGCATTGAAGTCGATACTTATGCAGGAAAGTTACATATTGAATGGGATCCTGACACCGCTGTTACACTCAGTTGGCAATTACCCATTTTATACATTTTTAAAATTAGGTGGATGTTTCGAAGCCTGGATAGAAGATTGCCCACTCTATTTACAATAGCAATAATCCTGGAATCCGCAATTGGACGAGTTAAGTGCGTTTGCGATAGTGTAGATCTAAGGAGTTACAAAGCTCTCGCGTCCTGCTCTCGCCCCTTACCTATGTCCATATAGGCAAGGCTTCCGCGTCCTGCTCACGCCCCTTACCTATGTCCATATAGGCAACACAGAGATAAGCTGCTGCAAACGTACAATTCAGCTCGTAGAGGGATTCAACTGTTAGGTGAAAAGATAAATGGCCGACGAAACAGTGACTTACTCTCTAATACCAGCGGTCAACTGCGGAATCCAGGATGGTGGCTTAGGTAAACTTTCGCGTGTCATTTTTTTGGGAGGGGGCAGGTGTGTCAAATGTAACAAAAGACCGTATGTACGTTCTAAATAGGAGTAACAATTGTAAGGTCAGGCACTAAAGCCAATTTGATGGATTATCACGCTGAATAAATTGCGACAGTAAAAACACTTAAAAACCTGTCAACTAAGTCACAGAGTATTCCCTCGGAATGACTTTATCAGGGTAACTAAAAAGCAGATATTGATGGTATTTAGACGTCATTAATCACACTGTGTTAGCTGGTCACTTTAAAAAAGGGGGCGAGTAAAATTGATGCATACAATGCATAGTTTAAGGATATTTTTTTATAAAATTATCATGCTCTGGTTGTCATAGTAAAGCTTGATTTGACATACCATAATAACCCCTGATCTACAGAAAAACTTCAGCCAGGCTTCGATCTTTAATTAAAGGAGCGCACACTATTCATTTCAGAAAAGATATTATCCAACCTGACTTTTAAAGGTAGCCCTCGCAATAGATCTGCTTAAGGTTTGTGCGGAAAGTCACAAAAATATTTATAGTTATTATGTGCGCAGCTAATCATCAGGGAAAAGGTATTGATATTTTAAATATCTAGTATTTTATTGCTGCATCTGTCTTAAAAGTTTTCCTGCACAGATTGTTGGGTTAAAGCATGTTTTTATCGGTTTAAAACAGTCTAAATATCACAGATGATCAATAGCGGTGGGTCTTGTTTTATATATGGGGGGCAGAATGGAAAATATGTTCAAAAGAAACAGTTTAAGTTGTTATTTTATATGAATTGATGGGCATAAAAGAATCTCGTCAAATAAATAATTAGTCGAAAAATATATTAAGGGGGCTGACTTAAATAAGCGAGTGTTTATTATCAAACAGGTTCTGATTTAGGTAAATATTTCTATATAACCACGTTTGAATTCAGGAGGGTGACCGTATAATATTTAATTAAAGTTGCTATTTGAAACTGGTTGCGATATGCAACCAGTTTTGTTGTGCAATTTTATGAATGAGGCAAAAAGAGCTCTTCAGGAATCAAAATCCTGACCGTGCTTTAAGGGGGATGGTAGACGCTTAATGTTCTCAGTTGAAAATAGCAACCAGTATTGCGAATACAGACAACAAGTCGATCTGGTACTGACAATGCCAAGAAAAAGTAATAAACAGGAGCATAAATTAAGATGTTTATAAAGAAAAATATTGCACTTATTGTGATGGGTGTTTTCTTGCTAATCGGTGCCCATGAAGCGAGCGCATGGGAGCGTGCGACGAATGATATTTTTGCGCATTGCAGCGGTAAGACTATGATAGCAGGATACGACACAAATAACAGGAGACGGAGCTGCGACTCATGCCATAACAGTAATAATGAAAAGAATCAGTATATAAGTGGAAACCTGAATTTTTTCTGTCCTACGGCTAACCCGACACCTGCGCCTGCCCCAACACCTGCGCCTAACCAGCCACCTACAGCTAATGCCGGTGGGCCTTACAATGGCACACTAAATATGCCTGTCACATTCGATGGTAAAGGCTCAAAAGATAGAGATGGTTCGATAAAGACATACAGCTGGAACTTTGGTG
>JBNKMF010000101.1:0-16398 GCA_050292965.1 Gammaproteobacteria bacterium
TGCTTAGAAGTGTGCCGCTAATCATTCAACTGGTTCTTTTTTCAACCTTTGTGGGCGTTGTTGGGTCTCCATTAGAGCCCTTTGTTGCAGGCTCCATCGTTTTGTCATTGTATACCATGGCTTTTATGAGTGAGGTTTTTCGTAGTGGCTTCGAAAGTGTACAGGAATCCATGCAGACGGCAGCCCGTTCACTGGGTATGAGCTACTGGCAAACCATATTCTACATTCGTCTACCCATCGGTATGCGGGCGGTGTTTCCGTCCTGGCTGGGTGTTGCCCTGAGTGTGATCAAGGACTCGGCTCTGGTTTCTGTTATTGGTTATATGGAGCTGCTACGCACCTCCGACCAGCTCATCTCCCGTACCCAGCAACCGCTGGAGATTCTGATCGGGGTTGGTATCTTTTACTTTATTATTTCATACCCCTTATCGTTATATGGTCGGTATGTTGAGAGGAAAATGGCGATATGATTAATATCCAGGATGTACATAAATCCTTTGGTGATCTTGAAGTCCTTAAAGGCATAGATCTGGATGTCGAAAAAGGAGAAGTGCTGAGTATTATCGGCGGATCTGGAAGCGGCAAGTCGACGCTGCTGTATTGCATCAATGCCATAGAGGGTATTCATCAGGGCAAAATCATCGTTGATGATATTGATGTTCATAGCAAAGACACGAATAAGGATAAGCTGCGCCAGAAACTGGGTATGGTGTTTCAGCAATGGAACTCCTTTCCTCATCTGACCGTTTTAGAAAATGCGGCGCTTGCCCCAAGAATCGTCAAAAAAATGAGCAAGGAAGAAGCGATTGAAATCGCTAAGAAAGAACTCACGCATGTGGGTCTGGGTGATAAATTCGATGTCTACCCGACTAAAATGTCTGGTGGTCAACAGCAACGCCTGGCGATTGCCCGTGCGCTGGCCATGAAGCCTGATTACATGCTTTTTGATGAGGTTACCTCAGCTCTTGATCCCGAGTTGGTGGGAGAAGTACTGGATACCCTGCGCCTGTTGGCGGATGAAGGTATGACCATGATCTGCGTGACCCATGAGATGAGCTTTGCGCGTGATGTATCTGATCGAGTGGCTTATTTTCATGAAGGTGTGATTGCAGAGATTGGTGAGGCTAAACAGGTTATTACCGATCCGCAAAATCCATTAACTCAGAAATTTCTGTCAAAAGTCCGTTAAAAAGCGGTTTGCTAGTAATATTTGTTAGGGGTCAGTCGAATACTCGACCCCTTTCTTTTACCGCTTCCATAGAAACAAAGGTAGAGGTGCTGGCAACGTGGGGTAGTTCTGAAATGGTTTCCCCCAGTACTTCTCTATAGCTAATTATATCCTTCGAACGTACTTTAAGAATGTAGTCGAAGCTGGATGCAATCATATGGCATTCTTCAATCTCCTTTATATCTGCTACTGCTTTGTTAAATGCGCTTAAAGCTGCCGCCCGTGTATCCTTGAGTTTGACCTGCACAAATGCAATGTGATTGGAACCTAGCAGGGTGTGGTTGAGTATTGCAGTATATCCACGAATATATCCTTTTGATTCCAGTCGTTTCATGCGTATCTGGCAGGGGGTTTTAGACAATCCAACCTTATCGGCAAGCTCGGTGATAGTTATACGGCCCTGAGTTTCCAGTATGCGTAGAATAGAGCTATCCAGAGCGTCCAGTTTTTCTGTAGTCATATTGCAACCCCTTGTGTAAATAAGTGGTTTATATTTCTATAAACAGGGGCTAAATATAGTACAAATTATATGATTATGGAATAACATTGGGAAATGTGGTGACCTGTCAGCCTCTATAATCAGCTGAATTATTGAGGTGAAGATCATGAATTCAGAAGCTAGACAGACGTTTGTTAAAGATCCTGTATTAACCGAAGCAGAATTGATTGAGCAGCTTATACATCTTGAATCACTAGATGAGAGCCTGGGAGCTGAGGTATCCAGTACTGCGGTTTCATTAGTTGAACATATCCGTTCTGATTATGCGCCTTCAGTGATGGAACAGTTTCTACGTGCTTATCCGCTCGATAGTGATGCGGGAATCTCTTTGATGATGCTGGCTGAAGCATATCTGCGTATACCCGATAGCTACACACGTGATGCGCTGATCAAGGATAAGCTTGCTGCTAAGGACTGGCGTCTGTCTGGCCCTGAAAGAAGTCCGCTGATGAAACTGGTTTCGCTCGGACTGCAGTTAACAGGCCGTATGCTTAAATCACCTTCACTTTCAACTCTGGTTGCCTTCCCGTTGCGACATGCTGTGCAGATGGCGATGCGTATTATGGGCAAACAGTTTGTACTGGGAGAGTCAATTGAAGCTGCCCTGAAACGGGCACAAAAGCTTGAAGCAGAAGGTTATACCTATTCCTACGATATGCTAGGTGAGGGTGCGCGTACTGCAACCGATGCAAAGCGCTACTATAAAGCCTACGAAGATGCGATCAGGGCTCTGGCGAAACGTGCTGAAACCTATGACTTACGCGCCAACCCCGGTATTTCAGTCAAGCTTTCTGCACTTTGTGCACGCTATGAGTTACTACAGGCCGATTGGGCTCGTGAACAGCTGCAGCAACAAATGCTTAAGCTTTGTGAGCTGGCAGCCGAGTTGCGAGTTGGGCTGAATATTGATGCTGAAGAATGTGCACGACTGGAGCTTTCGCTAGATATTATTCATACCTTGATTAAAGCCCCCAGCCTGGCAGGTTGGGATGGCCTGGGCATAGTTGTGCAGGCCTACAATAAGCGAGCCTATGAAGTCATTGAGACCTTATATGGCTGGGCTGAACAGGCTGATAGAAACATTATGGTACGACTGGTGAAAGGGGCGTATTGGGATGCTGAAATCAAGCTGGCTCAGGTACAGGGTCTGTCTGACTTCCCGGTTTACACAGCTAAATCGAATACTGATATCTCATATCTGGCCTGTGCTAAATTGCTGATCCGTCTTGCAGATCGTATCTATCCCCAGTTCGCCACGCATAACGCTTATTCGGCAGATTGCATAGCACATTGGGCATCACAGGCAGGGATCAAGTATGAATTCCAGCGCCTGCATGGGATGGGAGAATCTCTTCATACTCAGATCAAATCGCGCTTTGGAAACCCATGTCGTATCTATGCACCTGTCGGCACGCATAAGGATTTACTGGCTTATCTGGTAAGACGTTTGCTGGAAAATGGCGCCAATAGCTCGTTTGTGAGTCAGTTGGCTGATCCTGCAATCCCCGCACAGCGTGTTGTGCCTAATCCGTTAACTCAGAAGGCTTCGGTACAACTTCCGACGGGTGTGGAAATCTATGGCGAGCGTATAAATTCACGCGGTTATGATTTGGGTGAGCGCAGTGACCTTGCTTTACTAGACTCTCTGCGTAGCCCCTATATCACTCATCTGTGGGGAGACAAGGGTGATATTGAGGTAAACAGCCCTTTTAATCATCAAGCTGTTGGTTGCTATTATTCCACCCCGGAAAGTGAAATCGATCTGATGATGGATGTTGCAGATAAGGCATTGTCTGATTGGTCGCAACGATCTGATCGTGCGCAGCTTTTGAATGCTGTGGCAGATAGTTATGAACAGAATACAGGCGAGTTCCTTGCTTTATTGGCACGCGAAGCGGGTAAAACTCTGGCCGATGCCGTGAATGAAATACGCGAAGCGGTGGATTTCCTGCGCTACTACGCGCAACAGTCAGAAACTCTCGACTCTTCTACTGAGGCGCGAGGCGTGATCGCCTGTATCTCACCATGGAACTTTCCTTTAGCCATTTTTACCGGTCAGGTAGCGGCGGCTCTGGCAGCCGGAAATTGTGTACTGGCTAAACCGGCCGAGCAAACCAGCTTAATTGCGCGACTGGCCATTCAGCTATTCCATAAGGTGGGAATACCTGAACAGGTTGTACAGCTGGTATTAGGCTATGGCCGTACTCAGGGAGCCTATCTGGTATCGCGTCCGCAGTTGAAAGGCGTGTTATTTACTGGTTCAACCCAGACCGCCAAATTGATTGATAAAACTCTGGCTGAGAATGCATCCTCTGATGCTATTCTGATTGCCGAGACTGGCGGTTTGAACGCTATGATTGCAGATTCATCGGCGCTGCCCGAACAAATCGTGACGGATGTTGTGGCATCCGCATTTCAAAGTGCCGGTCAACGTTGTTCTGCGCTGCGTATGCTGTATGTACAACGTGAAATCTATCACGATGTATGCGATATGTTGATCGGTGCGATGGACCTGCTGGTAGCTGGCGATCCATTAAAGCTGAGTACCGATGTGGGTCCCCTCATCGATGCTGCCGCGCATGTTCAACTTAAGCAATACGTTGATAGCATGGCTCGGGATGTGTTGAATCAAAGCCCTGTTTATGTTGAAGGAGGGTATTTTCTGCCTCCGACCCTGATTAAGGTACTGGGTATAGAAGATCTTGACGAAGAGCGCTTTGGCCCTATTTTACATATTGCTCCCTATGATGCTGAAAATCTGGAATCCATTGTTAGCAGTATTAATGCTCGTGGCTATGGTCTGACCTTTGGCTGTCATACTCGAGTTAGAGAACGTGCTGAATATCTCGCACGTGAATTGAATGTCGGCAATATCTACATCAACCGAAACCAGATAGGTGCGGTGGTTGAGTCTCAACCGTTTGGTGGTGAGGGCCTGTCGGGTACCGGGCCTAAGGCAGGTGGACCTCAATACATACAGGCATTGCGCCGTGCCGCTGTCAGGCCAGTACAGGCAGCAGCAGTAGAAGAGGAAGACATAATCAGTGAAGCGGTACTTGTAGCTGCCTGGCGTGATTTTAGGCGCATGGCAAAGACTGCTGGATCTATCAGGCAAACGGAATGTCCAGGCGTGACTGGCGAGTCAAATACCCTGATCGTAAATCCACGGGGCAACTGGCTGTGTGCGGGGGATGACACTGCCTGGGAAATGGCGATAGATGCGGCAACGGCTGGCAATCCTGTCATGTTGGTCACTAATGCCAGTGAGCCTGAAGGGTTAGATAGAACGCTACCGATTAAACGAATAAAAGGTAACTTGAACCTGGCTCATCTGAATCACCTGCCTTATCTTGCCGGTGTCAGCCTGAGTGGTCCAGAGGACTGGTGCAGGCAGGCGCGCTGCATCTTAAGCCAGCGTCAGGGCGTGATTGTTCCATTATTGATAGAATCAGGAGCGTCACCCCGTCACGTTTGTGAGAAGCATCTGTGTGAGGATACAACTGCTGCGGGCGGTAATCCTCAGTTGTTTATGCAGTAGCGCGTTAAAGATATTTGTTGAGTTGTTTCAGCAGACTGTGTTTACTTTACAGTCTGCTGTCATCTATCCAGTTACTCGCAAGCTCGCTATCTTTGACACCCAGCATTAGTAAAATTTGCTTTTGGGTTGACTCCAGGATCTTGCGGCGCTCTTCTTCCTGTGAAATATTCTTGGCGATGGCGACAGCTCCAACCATTGAAACAAGGATGGTGCGCGCTTTTTCGGATATCAATTCCCTGTCGGATTCCAACGGTAATTGCTTAAGCTTGATCAAAGCCACAATGCGGGTTTCGATCATTTTTTTTAGTTTGTCGTAAGATTCTTCAAAGAGTTGTTTGATATTGGTGTTTTTATTACCTATTTCATTAAACAGTATGGTTTCCAGGCCTGGCTTACTTTTCTGCTCCAGTTCGCTCAGGTTCCAGTAGTTAGTGACCAGTTTGGTCAGGTGTTTGATTGATAATGGGCCTTTGACCAGTCGGGCAGCTCGGCTATTTTTCAGGGTTTCAAAGAATGAGGCGCGGTAGAGCGCTTCTTTGGACTCAAAATGCGCATAGAAAGCCCCGTGGGTCATTTTTGCAGACTGCATGATTTGGCCGATAGATACCTTATCGAAGCCGTAACGAGAAAATAATTCAACCGCCGAATTAAGAATGAGATCTTTTGATTTTGCTTTATGTTCTTTTGGGTAGGGCATGTTTCACCTCATGTATCATTATTTAAGCAAGATATTATCTTGATCATATCATGTCAGATGGTAATTTAGTTCGTTTACTTGAAGCTTATGGAGAACCAATGAACTCACCAATCGTAATTACCGGAATGGGTATAATTTGCCCTCTGGGGACTGGTGTCAAACCGGTATGGCAGCGTTTAACTGCGGGTCAGTCGGGAATTCGTCAAATTGATCGTTTCGATACGACCGAAGAACCGATCAAAATCGCAGGTCTGGTACCGAGTATTGATGAGGATGCTGAAGCTGGTTTTGATATCGATCAGATTATAGAACCTAAAGAACGTAAAAAACTAGACCTGTTTACTCTGTATGCGTTGGCAGCAGCAAAAGAGGCGCTAGAGCAGGCAAACTGGTTTCCCGAGTCATACGAGGATCAACTGGCTACAGCGACTATCATTGCTACTGGTATCGGCGGTTTCAGTACCATTACCGATGCCCAGAAAACGCTGGAAACTCGCGGTTATAAAAGAATTTCACCGTTTACTGCGCCAGCCTTCCTGGCCAATATGGCGGCAGGTAATCTTTCTATCAAGTATGGCTTTAAGGGGCCTTTATCCTGTCCGGTTACGGCCTGTGCAGCTAGCCTGCAGGCTATCGGCGATGGTATGCGTATCATTCGCAATGGCGAAGCCGAGATTGCCCTTGTGGGAGGCACTGAAGCCTGCGTCACGCCTTTATCTCTGGCCAGCTTTAATGCCTTGAAGGCATTGTCGCCAGAAAGTGAAGAGCCAACCAAAGCTTCGCGTCCATTCGATAAGGATCGCAATGGCTTTATCATGGGTGAAGGTTCTGGACTGATGGTGATTGAAACTCTGGAGCATGCGCAAAAACGTGGTGCCACACCACTCGCTGTTATCAGCGGATACGGAACGAGCGCCGATGCCTATCATATTACCTCTGGTCTGGAAGATGGCTCGGGTGCTGCAGCCGCAGTGAGAGCTGCTTTAAAAATGGCAGGTCTTAATGCCAATGAAATCGATTATGTAAATGCTCATGCGACATCAACACCAGTTGGTGATGCGGCAGAAATTGCATCATTACGCAGTATATTTGGCGATAACTTACCCAACGTACCCGTTTCTTCAACCAAGTCTGCCACTGGCCATTTACTGGGTGCTGCTGGTGGTATTGAAAGTATCTTTTCAACCATGGCTGTGATTAATGATCTATTACCGCCAACGATCAATCTGGATAACGTAGATGAGTCGATGCAGGGGCTTGATTTTGTGCCTAATACAGCTCGATCAAAAACAGTAAAACATGCTCTGTGTAATGGTTTTGGGTTTGGTGGTGTTAATGCGGCGCTGATTTTTAGCAAGCTATAATCATATTATATTTCATCAGCGTTATATTTGAATCAATGCTTTATGACATCGGGAAAACCATCCTGGTTATCCCGATGTCGATCTAAGGTTTAATTCAAGTTACGGTGTCTAATATATCCCGTAGCCAGTAACAGCAGTAGTGCTGTCATCATCCATATATCGAAAGCCCCACTACCACCTCCGCCTAAAGTCGATCTGGGTTTATTAAACATCGGTTGCTGACTATCGACACGCTTACTGGTAACCGGCTGCTGTGCACGAGTCTGACGCGCTTGCTGTTCCTTTTCTACTCGCTGTTTATTGTTACGCTGGATATTCAATTGCTGAAACACTTCATCTCTCACTACCAGCATAGAGGTATAGTCAGTCACCAGGCCGTACTGGGTAGCAACATCGGTAATTGCCTGTTCGATATCCGCGTCGGCACCGAAGTAGTCTAGCTGCGATTGCAGGTGTTCGATAAAGCCATAGGCCCATAGACGTTCCAGTTCAGGGTGATCAGCGGCGGTATCGGGAAAATTCACCTGCGTGCTGTAAATCCGCTTTTCACTACCGACCTTGCCGCTTAAGGTAACCGTTGCCGTACCGGCTTTAAAATAATGACCGAATAGCACCAGTTGCTGGCCACGATACAGACTGCCGATGTGTTCCGGGGTGATCTGTTTAACCGATACGCCATCGATATCCAGCCTCACATCGCGCAGTGCCATATGTGTCATCTTGCTACTGGCCTGCATGATCTTGCCGATAATGTCATCTGCATTCGAAACCGAAACCGCAAAGCCCTGCGAAACGTCGGTCATCTCCTCAAGCAGTGGACGATTAGCGCTATTACCCATGATGAAAGTGAACAGACGGATATCGTTCTTTTTCAGCAGTTTGATAAAGTGCTTCTTTTCGGTAACGCCGACATTGGCAACGCCATCGGTTACCAGGATGATAGAAGCAGAGCGGTCAGCATCAAGTTTTGTCATCGCCTTTTCTAATCCTGAATACAGGTTAGTGCCACCGCCGGGTTTATAGTTTTCCATTTTGCTTAGCATGCGGTTTATGTTTTCCGGTGTGGCAAACTGAAAACCATTGCTGATATCTTTAGCTGACTCGTTGAAAACGATAATGCGGAAGCGGTCCTCTTGACGTAGTTTCTGTATCGCCTGACGCACGCCCTGTGCGAGGGTTGCGTATTTACCCTGCATCGAACCCGATACATCAAGTACAAATATCCAGTCCCCGCCCTGATTCATCACAGGTAGGTCATCGCCAGGGGTTAGTGTTAGCATGAAGGTTCCCTGTGACTGGCCTTCTTCACGATAGCTCACCATATCCAGCGTACCGGGCAGGTTTTCTTTCAGGCGCCAGTAAACGACTATATCCTGATCCAGCGTAGCGACAGCTGTGCTATTGCTTACACTGCCTTCTTCCTGCAGTTGCTGTTGATTAACCAGTGAGACTTCCCATTCCTGATCACCGCTTGAGTTGATCACTGCCTGTGGATGTTTGGGTAAGCGGATGCTGTCCAGTGGGTAACCTGAACGAAGCTCCATGTTAAAGCTGAATTTTTCGGTGACTTCCTCATTACGCGTCCAGAAGCTGAGTTTCTGTTCGTCCACGCCACCTTCTTCTAGAGGGTAAACATAACGACCGATACTATGGTCGATATCGGCAGACTGTATATACACCAGGCGGATATGAACATCGCTATTGGGCAATACGGGTGTCACACTGATATCGAAGGTTTTATAGACATCTTTTTCAACTAGCGCAGCTTCGCGTCCGGCCTGTTTTTCCTGTTGATAGATCTGTTTCGCTTTTTGCTTTTCGACTACTTCGGCAATGACCGGCTTACCGTCAATCCAGTAAGTAAACTCACCAACGGCAGCTTTCTCCGGGACTGGAAACGAATAAATTGCTTCTAGCTGTTGAGCATTGGGGTTATGGAATATTTGATCGATCTGGGTTGTGATGTAACCGTTATCGATCACTACATCGACATGATGTTCGCGGATTTGTAGATCAGGTAATCCGCTGTTGGCCGGTTTGAGTAAACCGGCAGCTTGACTTCCTACTGAGAAAAACAGGGCTAGAACTGTCAGCAGGGACATCCAGCCGAGTTTGCTTTTTTGAGTCTGAGTTTTCATGATTCATCTCCTATTGTGAAAACCTGCATCAGTTAGCAGGCATGTCAGGAGTCTGGTTCGAATTCGTAGCGACTAAAAGCTGAACGTCAGAAGTTGCGTGGGTTAAGACAGTTGGTATCGAATAATGAGACTTTGCTTTATGATTTTTTATTAAATTGATCAAAGATACTATAAGCCCACTGGCGTTGTGCAAGCACCAGTGTGATACCGGTTTTTTCATTAATGGGCAGGTTTCTGTCATCCTGAATCAATTGATTGAATTCGCTGGTCAGGCGCTGCAGGCGTTGATGTAATTCATGTATGGATACCGGGCTTAACAGGCCGTTGAGTACCGATAATGAGTCGCTTTCTTTATCGAAGCTGGACTTGAAGAAATCCTGCTGAATCTTTTGCTGGAAAAATTGCTGGATAGGCCCGCGTGGTAGCCATTTAAAATTGGGTGCGATCAGTAGTTTGATGCGGTTGTTGGGTAATAGCTCGATAATTTTCAGGCGGTCGAGTTTGGCCAGTTTGCGTATACATTCGGCTTCCGTAAGGGTGTATTCATCTATAAGGTCGTTGAAGCTATATCCATTCATCACCGATACCGTAATCAGCAATAAGGCAAGATCGGAGGCTATTTCCTGCTCCTGTTCAATACTCAGGCGACTAAGCTGGCGTTGCTGGTTTGCAACCAGTTGCAATAATTCGGTCAGGTCGTAACCGAGCAGTTCGCCGATAGCTTCAAGACGTTGCAGGGTGAAATTCTGTTCAGCAAACAGGCGTTTAACCGAGGCTTCGCTCAAATCCAGAGCGGTAGCGACATCAGAGTAGGTCTTGCCCTGTGCCTTGAGTTGTTTCTTGACGATTTCAATCAACAGCGCTATCTGTGCCATGATTTCTATTCCAGCTTTAGAAAGTATTAATAAATGATACTTGAAGTGCCGATTATTGCTATATTTCGTTTTCAAGTTGCGGGGAATGGATCATAGACACATTATCAGCCCCTACATGCAACCAACAGGATAAAAGGCTCATTCATGAAAAAACTGTTTAACATCATTGGGGCTATCCCATTTCTTACAGCTGTATTCCTCAATACGGTCGTAGACCTCGGGCACAAAATCGTTATCCAGAACACTGTCTTCAAGGTGTATGACGGTAGCGAACAGGTCTTCCTGACCGCAACCGTCAATGCGCTCATCCTGCTGCCTTTTATTCTGATGTTCAGTACAGCGGGTTTTCTGTCTGATAAATATGCCAAAAGTTCTGTGATGAAAGGTGCAGCATGGGTGGCGGTTGGTTTGACCTGTGGCATTACCCTGTTTTATTCACTGGGCTGGTTCTGGCCGGCATTTGGCATGACCTTTCTGCTAGCTGCACAGTCAGCGATTTATTCTCCAGCCAAATACGGTTATATCAAGTCGCTATTCGGAAAGGAAAATCTGGCACAGGGCAATGGACTGGTACAGGCGATTTCTATCATTGGTATCCTCTCTGGAACCTTATTGTTTTCTATCCTGTTCGAATCCTTTTATCCGGAAGGTGCTTTAAGTAAATCTGAAATTCTGGTTACACTGATTCCAGTGGGTTATATCCTGATTGCTACCAGTATTCTGGAACTGATCATGATGTATCGCCTACCACAGCTGGAACAAACCGATCATCAGCAAAAGTTTGATATGAGTGAATTTGCCAAAGGGCAAATGACGAAAGACAACCTTCGCCCCGTGCTTAAAAGCCATGTGATATTTCAGTCAATCATCGGGCTGTCTCTGTTCTGGTCTATTGGTCAGGTTATGCTGGCGGCTTTTCCCTCATTTGCCAAGCAACAAACCGGGGAGACCAATACCGTCATCATCCAGATCATTATGGCGGTTTCAGGCATCGGTATTGCCATGGGATCGATGATTGCAGCGCGCGCCTCCAGAAACTATATCGAGACAGGTCTGATTCCAGTAGCTGCAGCAGGTATTGCTGCGGGCCTATTCCTGTTGCCCGGTTTGCATGATCAGTTATGGATGGGACTGGACTTTATGTTTATAGGTGCCATGGGCGGGTTGTTGATTGTGCCCTTAAATTCACTGATTCAATTCCATGCGGGCAGCCATCAGATAGGGCGGGTACTCGCAGCCAACAACCTGATCCAGAATATTTCCATGCTGCTGTTTTTGATGGTGACGGTGATATTTTCACTGGCGCAATTTGAAAGCAGTCAGCTGTTGTATCTGATTTCACTAGTTGCTTTGATCGGTTTCGGCTATTCGGTTTATCAATTGCCGCAGAGTCTGGTGCGTTTTATTCTCTCCTATGTGATGAGTGCACGTTACCGGGTACGTGTGGAAGGTATGCAAAATTTGCCATCCACGGGCGGTGTTTTATTGCTGGGTAACCATATCAGCTGGCTGGACTGGGCCATCGTACAGATTGCCTGTCCTCGTCCTGTGCGTTTTGTGATGATCCGTAACATCTATGAGCGCTGGTACCTGAACTGGTTTTTTAAAATGTTTGGCTGTATCCCAATTGAGTCTGGAATCGGCAGCAAGAAGGCGCTGGAACAGATGACTCAGCTACTTAACGATGGCGAGGTGGTTTGTCTGTTCCCTGAAGGCACTATCAGTCGTAACGGTCAGTTATCGGAATTCAAACATGGTTATGAAAAGGCAGCGCAGGCTGCCAATGATGAAGTTGTGATCGTACCGTTTTATCTGCACGGTTTATGGGGTAGTCAGTTCTCGCGTGCTAACCCTAATTTCAAGAATATGCGTAAAACAGGTCAAAGACGTGATCTATCTGTCAGTTTTGGCGATGTGCTGGATCGCACTACCGGTGCTGAAATTCTCAAACGTCGCGTGTTCGATTTATCGATACAGGCATGGCAATCATTCGTTAGTGAACAGCCTTCATTAGCCGATAGCTGGATTGAAACAATCAAACGTAATCCCTTGAAGATGGCATTAGCGGACACCATGGGCCAGACGCTGACGTCATATAAGCTGCTAACTGCTGCAGTCGTCTTTTCCAGGCGTATACGTCGGCTGTCTACAGAGCAGAATATTGGATTACTGCTACCGACCAGTAGTGCTGGCATTATCACCAATATGGCTGGATTGCTGGCTGGTAAAACTCTGGTCAACCTGAACTATAGCGCCAGTAGTCAGGCATTTACGTCGGCATTGCAACAGGCGGGGATTCGTACGGTTTATACCTCACAGCGCTTTCTGGATAAGCTGTCCAAACGAGGGCTGGATTTTTCTGAGCTATTGCAATCAGTTGAAGTAGTATTTCTCGAAGACCTGAAGCAATCGATTAGTAAGGCAGAAATGTTTGCTGTGTGGCTGAGTGCCCGTGTATTACCCTGCTGGTTGTTGCGAGCACTATATTCGAAAAATCATGATGCTGAGCAAACGGCCGCTATCCTGTTTTCCAGTGGTAGCGAAGGTTTACCTAAGGGTATTCAGCTCAGTCACCACAATATCATCGCCAACCTGAAGCAGGTTGCCGAGGTATTGAATGCTGAAAGTACTGACCGCGTACTGGCTTCGCTACCTTTATTTCATGCCTTTGGTTTGACTGTTACTCAGTTTCTACCCTTGATTGAAGGTTTACCTGTGATCTGTCACGCTGACCCTACCGATAGCCTGGGTGTCGCCAAAGCAGTCGCGAAATATAAGGCTACGATTATGTGTGCAACATCGACCTTTCTGCGTTTGTACACTCGGGATAGTAAAGCTAAGCCCCTGATGATGGATAGCTTGCGCCTGGTAGTATCCGGTGCTGAACGCCTGAATCCTGACGTTCGCGATGCCTTCAAACTCAAGTTTGGCAAGGATATCTATGAAGGCTATGGAGCGACTGAAACGGCTCCAGTGGCAAGTGTCAATTTGCCGGACAATATTGACCCTTCAAACTGGAAACAGTTACAGGGGCATAAACCGGGTACTGTGGGATTGCCATTACCTGGCACCAGCTTCAAGGTTGTCGATCCTCAAACTCTTGAGGAACTGGAAACAGCTTGCGATGGCCTGGTATTGATCGCTGGACCCCAGGTGATGCAGGGTTATCTTGATAATGCTGAAAAAACTGCGGCAGCCATTCATCAGGTCGAAGGTATTCGTTGGTACGCAACCGGTGACAAGGGGCATCTGGATGAAGATGGCTATCTAACTATCGTCGATCGTTATTCGCGTTTTGCCAAGATCGGTGGTGAAATGATCAGTCTGGGCGAGGTTGAACAGGCAGTTGCGAACAGCCTTGATAATGACGATGCAGAAGTGATTGCCATTAATCTACCCGATGATAAAAAAGGTGAAAGAGTGGTGTTGCTTACTGAACAATCAATAGAATTGAAGTCATTGAAACAAACTATACTGGAAAAAGGTGTCAACCCCCTGTTGATACCGGCTGAGATTATTACTGTGGATAGTTTGCCAAAACTTGGCTCAGGTAAAACCGATTATGTGCAGGCTAAAAAAATCGCGTCTAGTTATTGATATTGATATTGAGATTTGATTCAGGTAACTCAATGGTCTTTTGTTTTAATTTTAAATCGACGTTTTCAGTAGTTTCGCCGGAATCAACATGGTGGTTGTTTGCTTTTGGAGTTTTTCCACTTGAAGTGGCTGGTGGCAATAATGTAGCGGAATAAAATTTTTGTTCCAGGCATTCAAGCATAGCTTGCGCAAAAGGTTCTATATTTACATAGGTTGCACCTTTGAAGTACGTCTCTAGCATTGTTGATTTACTCAGGGAGAGTAGCTGTTGTCGGCAGGCCTTTACGTCTAAATATAGTGCGAGTAATTCTGTCCGAGGTCGGCTGACCTCGAGCACTGCGCCCACCGGCATATAAATATCTGTTAAGGATGCTGTTCGATGCATGGATACATGAAATTTAAGCGGTGTAAAAGCCTCGCTGCTGGAAAGCTCAAATCCATAGTCGTAAATGCAACTGACATAGGGTTTATAGATCACAGGCTGAAAATCACTCACCAGAGCTTTAGAGGTATCAACCTGTCCCGGGAAATATCGCTGACCACGCAACTTTTCCCTGCAATGATCAGCGGCTTGTGTAAAGGCTTCGTTTCCTAGCGATGATTTTCGCCAGAAGGTATTGTAGATATTGCCATCATTATCGGTAATGCTGGTAAATAGTGTGGCTTCATGGGCTGCATTCAGAGATTTATAGTTGTCAATCTGTGGGGAGATATAAATCTCTACCGTTTCATCTTCCCTTAGAGATTTTTGACTGCCAGATGTGCAGGCCATCAATAGCAGTGATAGTAAAATATAAAAAACTGGTTTCATGAGCGTTCAGTCCCTGAAATTAGGTGTTGGGTAAGTTTATCTCTGATATCCCATCTGGTCGTGCTGCCAAAATAAAACAGCTCGATTATGTACGGGCTAAATAATTCAAATTGATATGTGCACTATGCTCACTATCACTCAGCCAGATGTCAGCATCCTGTATGGTGCATTGTAACTGCATAGAGCGTTTGGCCAAAGTTTCCAGAGCGTCTAATTCGGCATCTGAAATTTTGGCGATGGTAAGGTTTTCAAAGCGGGTTAATTTGCTATTGATCTGATCCCACCAGATATCAACGCTGCGATCATTGTAAGTATAAAGTATTACCTGGCTGGCCAGATTACAGGCTTTGCGAATACGTTTTTCATCAGGTTGACCGAGCTCGATCCATTTATTGATATCACCATGTAATTCATGCTGCCATAAATCTGGCTCGTCATCGGTTGAGATGCCTTTGCAAAAAGTCAGCGCCTCGTTTGCATCGATACAAAAAGCCAGCAATCGCAACATCATGCGTCGATCTGTTTCCGAAGGGTGGCGCGCAAGTGTTAATGCATGCTCTGCATAATAACCTCGATTCATATCGGCTATTTGAACTGTTGCTTTGAAGATGGTTGATTTGAGAGCCACGATTATTAAATGCCAGAGGGGTTATTTGATAGAAAAAGTTACTCACCACAGAGCATACAGAGGACTCAGAGGGAACCAGTTAGTCTGACGATTATAATATTAAAACACATTTCTTACTTGAACTTTAGGAGTCTACTTAAATTTAAAAAGCACAAATTTTTATCTCCGTGCCCTCGGTGAGCTCTGTGGTATAAATGATTAAATTCTGTGATCACAAATCCTGCCACTCTTTCAACATCATTCCTGAAATAAATCCGGCAACCCCACCACCTAACATACCACCTGCAGAGGCCTGCAGGAAGGTATCTCTAATGTGTTCGGTGAGTAGCTGTAAATCTCCTGCTGATTCTGGTGTGACGCCACTGATCATGATAAAAAACAGTAAAGCGATGAATACACTGGTTCCTGCCCCCACCATGGCGCCATCGCCTACAGCAGGAAGTATCTCGTCATATCGCTGGATAAAAACAGGCACAAGCACAACATACAATGACCCTGTCAGGAGACAGCTCACTCCAATAGTCAGCATCATGGGTGTAGACGGTATTAGAAAATTAACGATGAAGATGAGCAGGGAAATCAGTCCGCCAGCGCAAATACCTGTCAGGGTTTTGGCATCTGCGCGATATACACGGGAGTGTTTTGCAAATATGCCATACCAGGCACCTACCAGAGCTCCGACGAATGCCGTGATTAAAACCAGCTTCAGCAGGTCGATATTACCATCGCTGGAGACTGCAATGATCAAACTGGTAACCGATGAAACTGAAGCGATAATGACGGCAAGACTCATACTGCTATAGATCAAGGCTGCTAAGGTTCCGGCCAGGGTTCCTGCAACTAGAAAAGAGCTTACTGGGATCGAGTAGTGCTCAGACAGGCTATAGAAAAAAATGAATAACATGCCATACAGGCTGCCAATAAATGTCCACACGGTGCCACGTACCAATGCTTCCTTAGTTCGTATGTTAAAATTATCTACCACTATCAACTGCCTGAAATATTTTCTGTTGTGAATAGGAA
>JBNKMF010000102.1:0-16298 GCA_050292965.1 Gammaproteobacteria bacterium
CCCAGTAACATACCTCCCATCATAGAAGAACGAAAATAGAGTTCACGTGCGTCAGGTACGCGTGATCCTTTACCCAGCCCGCCAAACAGTTTGTGCTGCTCATTCATTTGATAGCTGCTGAAGACGAAAGCACTAAATGCGCTGTAATCATTGTTTTTTAAGCTGCTGTCGGCGGTGGTGATGCTGGTATCGTCGTAGCGTGCACCCATCTTGAAATTAACGCTATCGCTCAGGTCACGATCATATTCAATAAATAATGCCGTGTTTTCGGTATCTACATCAGGGATGCTGACGATTCCGGTGATTCCTGCACCTGTGCCAAAACCGGTATATTTTCCATCCCAGTTACGGCTGTTGATATCTAAACCATATTTAATATCAGCTAGCGCAGAAAGGTCTGCTGTATTGATGATTTTGATACCGGTTGAATGAGTTTCAAGCGCGCTTATTTTTTCATTAACAGCATTGGTTCCAGATGACATGCGATAATATGTAGACATGGGGTGATCAACTGTTGAGTTGTAAGCCTGAATTTCCAGTTTGCTGGAATAGTCACCAAGATCCATAAAGCGGTAGTTGATATTGAAAAGATCAGAGTCATCATATATCGCGTCCATAGGTGTTGACGGGTAGAAGATGTCATCACTTCGATTGGCCGTGTAACTCAGTTCCAGTTCCTGATTATCAGCGATGAATGCATACACCTTAGCCATTAAGGTGCTTTTCTTATAAGCGTCATGGTCAGCGTATTCTGGTTTGTAATTCATCATAGAGGGGACGCTATTGGCTTCAATCTGTTGTGAAAAGTCATTGCCATCACCATCCTTATACTGACCGCCGGTTTCCTGAGAAAGGCTTAACATAGCGCGTATCTTTTCACTACCACCACTTAAGGTTGTGGAAAATTTCTGATACTCCCAGCTGCCCATGTTGAGATTTACTTCACCGCGAAATCCTGCTTCAGGCATTTTGGTGGTGACTTTTACCGCACCACTTAAGGTGCCAAAGTTCTCGACATCATAGGGTCCTTCAGTGACTTCAACATCTTCGATATTGTTGGTCAGAATGTGTGAAGTGGGTGGATCCATTCTGTTCGGACAGGCACCGTGGATTTTGGCATTGTCGATCAGGATATTGATATTATCTTTTTTCTGGCCGCGCAGAATGATGTCATTAGCAATGCCGCTACGACGTACCAGAGAGATGTTAGGGATTTTTTTGCTTAAGGCTTCTGCTAAATCCGCAGATTTAACTTCATTAACGCTGACCTGTTTGATCTTTTTGCCTTCAACCAGAATGACAGGTAAGACATCTGCTGTATTTTCGTTGCTGTTTTCCTCTGCGCTTGCGCTTAAACAGCTTAAGCTGGCACAAACACTGAGAGTAAGTAAGTTTGTTTTTTTCATCCGAACGCCCGTGGATATTGTTAATACGAAAGCCGCGAGTATAGGGGGCGTTAATTATCGAAGGTATGTGACATATTGTCGCGGAAAATTCGGGGCTATTTTGAATAGCCCCTTTGAATATTGATTTTAGAGGTTTTTATAGTTTTCTATGAGTTTATTTACTCTCCCTGTAGATTGAAAAAACCTTGAACTGTATCAAGGGGTTTCAAGGATCTCTATGTCCACAAGAAAACTCTCGCCCAGATAAGTGAGTAAAATTTTAACTGTACCCGTAGTAAGGACGGTGTAAGTACCGGGGGTGTTTGATTTTTGTTCAATCACGGTGTCACCACTTTTAATTTCGTATGTCAGGTTCTTATTATCAGTAATATCAACAGGCTCACTGCTATTGGACTGGATAACAGAAACTTTCAGTACGATTTCATCGGGTTGAGGACTGATTTGATATGTATCGGAATCGCTAAGTTTGTTTTCATTTGCTGTTACTTCTGAGAATTTAGCAGTAAGTTTTTTTATTGTAATATCTACAGATGAGGCCTTGCAATCGGTATCGGCGCTACAGTCAATAGCGCTATTTAGAATGATGCTCTGGGTAATATCAATATCATCACCGATTGTTTGATTAATGTCACCACAGGCAAGTGATAGCGTAGAGTTTGTCGATTCTTTCAAGCCTGTCACATTGATTTGTTGAAAATCATTGCTGAGAACAGCGGACATGTTGTCATCACTGATTCCCCATTTGCTGGTTCGAGAGATATTCTGATAGCTCCCCGAGGTGTATTGACCTATAGCAATAAATGAAACCTCCTTATCCTGCTCAACACTTGTGCTCGTCATGGAGCAGTTTGCATAGTCTGTTGCGCTACCGGAGCAAATCTTGATACTACTCAGGCCATTACCGATAGTCTGGTTGAGATCGGAAGTGACTTCATTGCCGCTATAATCTGATGTTGCCTTCGCCTGAATGATCAAGTCTCCAGCGGCGAGGCTATACAGGGTGGTGGTGTTATCTGCAGTTTTAATGTATGCGCTTTGTGGTGGAGAAATAATCCACGAGATCTTATTAATTACAGTATTGTCTACCTTACGAATCTCTACCGTGCCTGAATCATCGATATATTCTCCAAAAGGTGTGATGGTCTGCGACTGGCACATCTCGATGTTGATAGGCAGTTTATCATCCGGATTCAGCTTGACCACCTGGTTGAATTTAGCTGCTGAGATTCGGATATCAATTGAGGTGCTGAGTATGCCGAGTGTGGCGGTAACCGTAATTGTCTCGGCTGTTGGTCCGGCTGTAAGGCGACCATTTTTATCAATCGTACTCGTAGCACCATCCGACAAAGACCAGTCAATCTGACTGGACAAGCTGACGCTATCTATGCCATTGGATTTTAGTCCCTGTACAGATAAAGCGGTCAGGCTTTTGATTTGTACCACTGTTTCTGTAGTGGCAGGGAACTCGATAGCAATAACATCCTCAGCGGCGGTAGTGTGTAAATTGACCAGCTGTGTTTCGGTCGCCTCATCGCTACAGGAAAAGAGAAACATAAGTAGACTGCTTAACAGGAACCAGTGTGTAATGCGTTTAAAATTCATAATGAACTCCCAGACTGGTGGCATTGATCTTCAAATCCTTGCCTCGGTATAACTGAATCCAGTCCAGAGACAGGCTCAGCTGAGGAATGGACTTGAATGATTCTTCCAGACCCAAACCAAAGCTGATACCACTGAAAGTATCATCTGTACCCGATGTGCCTGGATAGCTTGATTTAATGTTGACCTGACTGGCGCCAGCAATGAGATGTAGTTTCACACTGCTGTTGAAATGGGGTATGTAATGGTATAGCACCGAGCTCACCAGAGGGGCTTCAACCTTTAGTTGATTAAGATTTCCATCCTGTATGCCGGTCATCAGTGCAAGTTCTATCTGATGATACTGGCTGGAATATCCAAGTCGAAAATCTGCCTGTTTAGGATGGGTAGCATCGTGTTTTGTTTCAACTGCCATCACAGCCGGTGATAGCTCTATATAAGTGCCGGCCTGCGCCGATTGAGTGCTTATCGCCAGGAGTAGCATTAGCGATTTCAGAATTTGGGAGTTTTTCATAATGCTTAGGTCCTTTTTCCTGGGGCGCACTATAGCAGAAAATATCCGCACAGTGTGAGAGGAAAAGGTCTCTAAAAGATGGATCTATCTGATTGATTTAACTGAGGGCCAGACTATACTGCAAAGCAGGCAGTGGTGATTTAGTCTTGCTGAAAATAGATGAGTCGGGTAGTGCTGTTAATTACTTTTCGGGTAGTGCAGTTAATTACTTTAAGGTAAAGCATCATGAAAAAAATCATTCTTTCCTGTTTACTCTCTCTGTGCTTTGCATTTTCTGCGTCAGCAGAAGATGGCAAGGCTGCCTATACTACGCTGTGTTCTGCCTGCCATAAACTCATGCCTCCACCGACTATCGCACCGCCCATGTTCGGTATTAAAAGGAATGTCATGCGTGTTCATCCGCAACGGGATGATTTCGTTAATTTTATCGTGTCTTATGTTCATAAGCCTGATGCTTCTAAATCACTGATGCCCCACGCAGTGCAAAGATTTAAGGTAATGCCAACCCTGGCATATCCTGAAGCAAAGGTGAAGGCGGTAGCTGAATTCCTTTTTGATAACGATTTGTTCAAATAGTACTGCGCCAGGAGTTAGTCGATAAGCTGTTGCCAGCTCTGGTGAATGGCATCAAGACAACTCTCCCCCAGTTTGATACAGCGCTCAGGACTCCAGCCCTGTAGAGGATCGGGGCTGTCACAGGTATCCTTAAAGGGCATTTCTAGCGTCATCGCCGGGCAGTTAAAATATTCTGCCACTGCGTTGGAGCAATAACTCATATTGGCTGTACCCGGTGGGTTAGGTGGGTAACCTTGAGCAGTTTGAAAGTCTGGATTAATACTTGCCAGGGTGTTTTTGAAAGTGTCGAGTTTGTGTTGACGCTGTGGGTTCCAGCTCGGGATGCCCTGAGTGCCTGCGATAAAGTTATAGGGTAAAGATTCATCCCCGTGTACATCCAGTGCGAAATCGACTCCGCTGGTTTTCATCTTTTCAAAAACATGGTAAACCTCGGGACTGCGTTGCAGCGTTGGTGACTCCCATTCACGATTCAGGTTAGCACCGACAGCATTGGTACGAAGGTGACCACGACGGCTGCCATCAGGGTTCATATTGGGCACCAGGTAAATTACCGCTTTCTCCAGAATCGACTTAACTACCGCATCGCTTTCATCCAGTAGTCGATTGATCATCCCTTCCATCCACCATTCGGCCATAGTTTCTCCGGGGTGCTGACGCGCAATCATCCATAGTTTCTTTTTGTTTTCATCTTGCGAACCAAATTGTAGACAGTCAATACTTTGCCCATCGATGGTAGTGCCCAGCGTCTGGATGTGACACCCCCTGCTGCTTTGTGCATAGGCAATCAGGTCGGCATGGCGTTCCATGCTATAGGGAGCGAAATAGGAGAAATAAATCTGTGGCTGAGTGCTGGTATGTTGAATGATTAGCTGACCATTTTCGTAACTGGTTTCAACCCGGAACCAGTATTCCCGGTCGTAAGAGGCAACTGCCTGATAGTTTTCCCAGCCACGCGGATAGGCGGCATTAGCCGCATTGATAATCACGTAACGGCAGGATAAATCGAGAACATTAGCCGCACGAAAATAAAACCACTGATAAAAGTCTGACTGCTTATCGCTACGGATGGTGAGTTGAATATTGTCCGGCTTGCTTGCGTCGATGCATTCGATATTGCCAGCGTCGAAGTTACTATTAATGAAGATCTCTGTAGTCATGTGTTTACGTGTCGTTGTTGTCGTGTTGATGCCGATGGTGTTGATTTTTGTCTGTCTGTTTCGCTCTGCGTTACTGATTGAAAAGTACTTTTTATGCCAGTTTTGATGAAGTCCTGTTGTAATGCGTCGATCAAATCAGGGTTGAATTCATAAAGCAGTTTGAATAAACGTGGCAGAGCCATTTTATGCGTCTGAGCGGTAGTGTCAAATAGCCAGTCAGACAGTTGCATAAAGTTATCGAAGGGATGCTCGCCCAGAATTTTCGGGATACTGTGCTCAAAGCGCCCTGAGTTTGCAAGCATATCCCAGTAGCGAGCAAAACGTTTGATGCGAAACAGGGTGTTGGCATCCATGCGGCTGGTGCTCAATATTTCGTAAGGTGGCAGTGGGCTATAGATCATTTGATAAGCTAGCGTATGTCGCGTGATCGGAGTACCGCGTAAGCGCTTTAAGATACCCAACTGTATTTCCTGTGGCTGTAGTGAAACCATCAGGTCAAAACCTTTTGCAAAGCTGGCCAGGTCTTCGCTGGGTAAACCGGCTATCAGATCGGTGTGTAAATGCACCTGAGTTTGTGACTTCAGGTATTGCAGGTTCTGCAGTGTTTTCTGATGATCCTGCTTGCGACTGATTAACTGCTGTATTTCTGGGTTAAAGGTTTGAATACCGATTTCAAACTGCAATGCGCCATCGGGGAATTGTTCGATCAGATGTTTTAATTCATCGGGCAGGCGATCTGGTATCAGCTCAAAATGCAGGAATAGATCATGCAGCGGTTTGCTTAGAAAAAATTCAAGAATTTTCTGACTGGTGGTGATATTCAGGTTGAAGGTTCGGTCGACAAACTTAAAATGACGCGCCCCACGGTGGTAGAGTTTATCCATCGCCTGTAAGAAGTCATCCAGCTCGAAAGGTAGCGAGGTTTTATCTAAGGCAGACAGACAGAATTCACATTTAAAAGGGCAACCGCGCGATGCTTCTACATACAGTACGCGTTGTCGAATATCTTCATCGCTATAGTAATCGTAAGGTAGTCGTAACTGCTTTGGCTGTGGTGCTTCAGCATCAATGATTTTTGCCAGGCCGGTTTTGTGTTGAAGTATGTCCTGACACAGGCTGGCAAAGGCAAAGTCACCCTGTCCTCTTATAATATGATCGGTGTAAGGGTAAGCACTGGACTGTTCACTTTCAAAGCTTATTTCCGGTCCACCCAGTACGACGACTAATTGCGGCCTGAGACTTTTGAGTATCGCCAGTACTTCGGTGACCTGCTGGATATTCCAGATGTAACAGCCGACACCAATTATATCTGGATTAAGCTGTAAAATGATTTCAGCAATATCAATCGGACGTTGATTGATGGTGAATTCCTGTATCTGGGTTTGCTCCTGTAATTCACCCATATTGGCATACAGGTAACGTAAGCCAAGCGCACTATGAATATAACGGGCATTTAATGTACACAGTAAAATCACGGCTCTATTGCCTATAGCTGACGGATGTCGACGAAACTTCCGCTGGCAAATTCCAGACAGCGCGGGAAGCTTAAGGCGATTTTTTTAGCAGCACTATCGATGTCTGGCATATCTTCGGTCTGATAGGCCTGTTGCAGACGTTTAATCGAGGGGAATTTCTCAGTATCCACATCATGGCAAAGATAATCCTGCATAGCGGTGTGAACCAGGCCAGGTGCATAGGCGGTGATGTGAGTGTCGGGCATTTCAGCGGCATACAGTTTGGCCATCATATTAATACTGGCCTTGGAGATAGAGTAAGCACCCCAGCCCCGGTTGCCATTGACCGAGGCCCCGGATGAAATGATCACCAGCTGGCGCACCTTAATGGTCTGTTTGATCAATGTATCGATAATGACTTTATTTGACCATACATTGATGTCCATCAGCGTTGTGACCTCAGACATCGAAGTGTCGGACAGATCTTTGATTTCACCCAATACACCTGCATTCAGAATAACCAGATCAAGCTGTGGGGGAAGAAAGCCCTTCAGCTTGTTTTGGATGCTATCCAGCTCAGCAAGATCGATCTGTGTATGATGTAATAAAGCATGTTGCAGCGGGCAGGGGCTACGGCCAACGCTGTAGATTTCTGCCTTTTGTTGTAGATAGTAGCGGCTTAGACCCAGGCCAAGGCCTTTACTGGTACCGGTAATAAAGATGGATGACATGTCAATTAATGTTTATTTCTCTTGGCGGTTAGAATACCCTAAGCAACATTCTTAAAATACAGCATTTTCAAGTGGTTGGTTAAGCATATCAGCCAGTCAAGGAGTTGAGTATGCGGGGTTTTGTCCCTCCTGATCCTGAAACCGAGGTTTCAACCTGTCAATACGCTGTGGTGTATGTGCCGCGGCGTAATCGAAATCGTTTTTCAGCCAGTTGTGTCGTGATTAAAAACTCCGCTGAACAGGCTATCAGCGATGCTCAACCCGATCAGCAATACTTTGCCGCTAAGGTGTTAGGGCCATCAAAATCATCCGAAGGTCAATATTTATACTATCTAGCTGAGTGGCTGGCTGATGAGTAACAGGGGGAAGTAGTGAGTACATTGCAGAAAGACGATGAGCTGGTTGCTGAAATCATTGATTTCTGGTTTTCAGATCACGTGCAACCCATGTGGTTTAATTCAACGCCCGAATTCGATGCGTTACTGCGTGAGCGCTATGAGCAAACCTGGGGTAGAGCACGCGCCGGGGTTTATGACCATTGGGCTCAGGAGCCGCTTTCTGCACTGGCATTGGTTATCATTCTGGATCAATTTCCACTCAACATGTTTCGACAGGATGCTCGCCAGTATTCCACGGAAGCGCATGCCCGAACCATAGCAGGAAACTTGATCGAAAGTGGGCAGGATCAACAGCTTAGCGACAGGCAGAAAGCTTTTCTATACCTGCCCTATATGCACAGCGAGAACCTGCAGGATCAGGATTTTGCGGTAGAGATGTATCAGAAAGCAGGGCTGGAAGATAACCTGCGTTTTGCTCATCATCATCGAGACGTGGTTAAGCGCTTTGGACGTTTTCCACATCGAAACGAAGTGCTCGGAAGGCAATCGTCCGAAGAAGAAATTGAATATTTAAAACACGCAAACTGGTAGTTAAATGCAGGGCATTTTGAAACAACTCGAATACATCGTCTGGACGCGTGACCTGAGCAATGCGCCTTTTTGGCAGGTTGAGGGTACCCGTTTTCTGCGCATTATGGCGATGGTATTACGTGATTTGCAGGGCGGGATGCTAACACTGCGTTCGATGAGCCTGGTTTACACAACTTTGCTTTCCTTTGTGCCATTGCTGGCGGTGAGTTTTTCGGTACTGAAAGGCTTTGGTGTGCATAACCAGATCGAGCCTATGCTGTTAAATATTTTCGAATCGCTGGGTGATCAAGGGGTTGAAGTTACCCATAGCATAGTTGGTTTTGTGGAGAATATGAAAATCGGTGTTTTGGGTGCACTCGGACTCGGCATGCTGATGTTTACCGTTATTTCGCTGGTACAGAAAATCGAAGCGGCATTCAATTTTACCTGGCGCTTAAGCGGTGTACGAAATTTATCACAGCGTTTCAGCAATTACCTGAGCGTGGTAATGGTTGGCCCGGTACTGGTTTTCTCAGCGATAGGAATCACTGCATCGCTACGCAGTCATGCCATCGTGGGTAAGATTGAAGCGCTGCCTTATATGGGTGACCTGATTCAGTTTCTTGGTTTACTGGTCCCTTATGTTTTGATTATTGCGGCATTTTCCTTTGTTTATATACTGGTGCCGAATACTCGGGTTAAACCGTTGTCAGCTTTATATGGTGCGGTAGTGGCAGGTTTGCTGTGGCGTTGGACGGGGTTACTGTTTGCTGACTTTGCCAGTGGATCAACCAGCTATACTGCAATCTATTCAGGTTTTGCGATCATGATGCTATTTATGATCTGGCTTTATCTGGGGTGGTTGATCCTGCTCATCGGTGCCAGCATATCCTATTATCATCAGCATCCTGAAAGCCTGAATCAAGAGGCTGAAACTCAGCATATGAGCGGGGTATTACGTGAAAATCTCTGCCTTCAGTTAATGTATGAAATCGCAAACGAACATTTTCACTCCAAAGGTTTTGAAACCTCGGGTAAAAATCTTGCGCAGCATTTGAAGGTACCGCAATCCATGGTGGATCGTATGCTAAATACTTTGGAGGATTGTGGTTTAATCGTGCCGACTCAGGGGGCTAAAATGAGTTATCTGCCTGCGCGGGCTATCGATAACATAGAACTACAGGATATCCTTAACTGTGCGCGTTTGGCGGAAGACAGTAATCGTCACGTAAGGCTTAAGCTGTCTGCTGCTGTCAATGCATTACAACAGGATATTGATTCATCCCGACTGCAGTTATTGTCGAATAAAACACTCAGAGATTTAATAGAGTTATGAAGGTTGTTTCGTTTAATGTGAATAGCATACGCCAACGTTTGCATCAATTGCAGGCAGTTATTGAAAAGCACGATCCGGAGTTTATCGGCCTGCAGGAAACCAAGGTTCAGGATCATGAGTTTCCATTAAAGGATATTGAAGCGCTGGGTTATCAGGCTATCTTCATGGGGCAAAAAACACACTATGGAGTTGCATTACTGTCACGTCAGTCCTGTCAGCAGGCACAGATGGGATTTCCCGATGATGGTGACGAAGCGCAAAAGCGCTTCATTGGTGGTCTTTACCAAATTGATGGTGAAGACTGGTATATCTATAACGGCTATTTTCCACAGGGTGAATCGCGCGACCATGCGGTCAAGTTTCCAGCGAAAGCCCGCTTTTATCAGGATTTAAATCATTTTTTGAAAAATAATCATAATTCTAAACAGCGTATTGTAGTCATGGGGGACTACAATATTGCACCGGATGATAAAGATATCGGTATCGGCGCTGATAATGCAAAGCGCTGGTTAAAAACCGGTAAAACGAGTTTCTTACCAGAAGAAAGAGAATGGTTTCTTGAGCTTTGTGCGTTGGGTTATCATGATGGTTTTCGCCTGATTTACCCGCAGGAAGACAATCTTTTTAGCTGGTTTGATTACCGAAGTAAGGGTTTTGAGCGAGAGCCTCGAAGAGGCTTGCGTATTGATCATTTGATGGTATCGGATCTTTTGAAAACTAAAGTAACTGATGCTGGTATCGATTATGATATTCGAAGTATGGCAAAACCCTCCGATCATGCACCTGTATGGATAGAGATTTAATAATGAAGATAGATAGACATGCCAATTTGTTACCGGTGGAAAACAATCAGACCGTTTGTACTGAATGTTCAATACGTCGACTGGCACTGTTTCACGGGGTGCCCGAAAACGAACTGGACTGGACACAGACCTATAGAATTAATCAGTTTACCGTTAAATCACGTAAGGAAATTTTCCGGGAATCGCAGGTTAATGAGTATATGTTTACTATCTATCATGGCTGGTTTGCAGTTTACAAAACTCTTGATAATGGTAAGCGGCAGATTCTAAGGATTGCCCTGCCGGGTGATATGCTGGGGTTCCAGGCTAATATGGGTGCGGTTATGACGCATTCTGCGATGAGTCTCAATGATGCCGTAGTGTGTGCATTTCCTCGTAAGGATATACCTGATTTACTGCGTAAAAATCTGAGCGTAGCCAAACGTCTGACCGAACTTAACGCACGCGATATGAATATCTGTCAAAGTCGCTTATTAACCATTGGACAGCAGTCAGCAATAGCAAGGATTGCTTTCTTTTGCACTGAGTTATTTTTCAGGGTGAAATCAATTTACAATAACAATGATGATTACCATATCAATTTTCCTATCTCTCAGGAAGATATCGGAGATGCCACCGGGCTTACCAAGATCCATGTGAACCGCACCTTAAGAACCTTACGCGAAGAAGGCCTGATGGAAATTTCTGGCAAAACGCTGAAAATTCATGATATCGATGCCCTGTGCAAGCTGTCGAATTTTAGCCCTGCATCGATTCAGGTCCATTCACTGTATTGAGAGATAATGACTCATGTTCGGAAAACCGATAAAGTTACCCTCAGCAAAGGATGCTCTAGCGGGACGCAGTCAGTCGATAGAAATCTCAGGTCGCCATTTTGTACATGGACGCAGTATGCTGGAACCGTTTCCGGATGACTGTGAATCGATCATATTCGGCATGGGCTGCTTCTGGGGTGTTGAACGCAAGTTCTGGCCTGTGGAGGGTGTCTATAGTACAGCGGTCGGTTACTCAGCAGGAATAACGCCCAACCCGAGTTACCAGGAGGTTTGCACAGGTCTTACCGGTCATAATGAAACAGTATTGGTCATTTATCAGCCTGCGATAATCGCTATAGAACAACTGCTGAAGATTTTCTGGGAGTCTCATGATCCTACCCAGGGCATGCGGCAGGGAAACGATAGAGGTAGCCAGTACCGTTCCGGTATTTATTATAGAAATGAAATCCAGTTGAAGGCCGCGCTTAATACGCGTGAGCGCTATCAACAGGCGATTGCTCAGCAAGGCTACTCTGAGATCACTACCGAGATATTAGCGGCAGGTCCGTTTTATTATGCCGAAGAGTACCATCAGCAATATCTGGCAAAAAATCCACAGGGATATTGTGGGCTCGGAGGCACGGGCGTCGCTTGCCTGTGAACCTTCTGATTTAAGTCGCAGTTATTTGTCTAATGCCCCAGATAAATCCCATATCTCTTCTATAATCTAGTTTTATCTTCTCTGATTGTATGTGAGGGCGATGCGATTTAGACATTTGGGGGCGCTTTGTACTATCGTGATAGCCCTTTTTCCACCATTACTGGTTGCGGATTCTCAGGTCAGTGAAATTTCGGGTGTTCAAAACCTTGATGCAGAATCACTCATCGAACTGGCGCATGCCAGTCCCGAACTTGTTGTGATCGACTCCAGAGTAAGCGATGACCGCAAGCTTGGATATATTGAAGATTCAATAAGCTTGCCTGATGAGCTAACCAGTTGTAAAACATTGAATAAAATCACCAGTGATAAAACTCGGATGCTAGCTTTTTATTGCAATGGTATTAAATGTGGGCGCAGTATGAAGGCAATTAAAATTGCTCAAAAATGTGGATATAAATACCTCTACTGGTTTAAAGGTGGATTTCAAGAGTGGCGGTTAAAGGATTACCCTTATCTTATGGAGTAATGCATGTTAAGCCGTCTCTTTGGTATTCGAGCAATAGCGTTAATAGGCATGATTGTATTAACGTTACTGGCTTTGGGACTGGCCTGGTATTCCTCTTCCACCTATGAAAGATTTGCTTTTGAAAATCAGCTTCAATCAAACATTCATATTTTAAGTATTAAAACCCATCAGTTGGTCAGGGAGTTAAATCAGCGTCAAAAACAGTTTTCCTATCAGCTGCAGAATGATGAGCAATTTCGTCAGGCATTTGCTGAAGGTGATTTGCCGGCATTATCTGTGTTTCTGCAGAAGAGTTTTTCTCAGGTTTATAACAACAGTGGCCTGATTCATTTCAAAACCCTTTTAATTCGTGATCCGCAAGGCTTAATCATCACCAGTGCACACGAAGATGTAAATTCACAATACACGGGTTGCCCGGTACTTATTGACAAGATCAAAAGCTTGAGCGCTATCCAGAAACTGAAACCCAGGTTTGCTTTGTGTAGCCATGATGGAGAATTATACGCAGAAGCAATGCTGTCGATGGGAGCGCTCAAACCAAAAGGCTTTATGCATGTTATTGCCTACACCCAGGACCAGTTACAACAACTGGCGCAGGAAATACAGGCACCTGTTCAACTCAGTAATGCCAACCATCGTCAGTTGTTTCAGTCGCCCAACTGGTCGAATGCTAAGTATAAGGATAACAAGGTCAGGCCTGTTTCCTACAGTCTATATGGTGACGATCATGCAATCGGGGTAATTGTTTCAGCGCTATTTGACTTCAGTAATTTCAACCAGATGATCGAACAAACCAGTATGAGGCTGTTGATCATCACAGTGAGTGTTGCCCTGGTAGTTCTGGTGTTAGTGATACTTTTGCTGGGGCTTGCATTTCGCCCGATGGGTCTTATACGTAGTTCTGTCGGTGCTCTGCTAACAGGCAGTTACACGCCTATCAAAACAGAAAAATTACCCGTCGAATTAGGCGAGTTGGTTGAGGTTTACAATGAGCTAGTGTATGGAATGCAAGAGGCTTCGCAGCTTCAAAAGCTGGCTGAAAAAGAATTGATCAGTGAGCGTGACTTTATCTCTACAACGCTCGATTCAATTACCAATGCTGTTGTTGTGGTGAACTCGAAATTAATGATTCAGCTGGCTAATCCAGCGGCAGAAAGATTACTGGGGGATACGGAAGAAAATATGCGGCTATACACTCTGGATGAAGTGGTAGTCATGTATAGCAACCGTTCTACGACTCATATAACTAATTTAAAACGTCTACTAAAAAGTCCCCCGCATCAGGAAAATGTATTTATACAGCAGGATGGACATATCATAGAGCTGGAAATGATGGCATCTCCTATGCTAGAGAAGGGATCGGAAGATATCGGTTATGTACTGGTATTTAAGGATGTAACCGAAGATCGCAAATTGCGTCGAAAATTGAGTTACGAAGGGCGTCATGACAGGTTGACAGGTTTTCTCAATCGATCCGCGTTTGAAAGAAAGTTTGACTTTATGGTTACCGATAACGATTACACGCGCAATCAGCATATTCTCGTGTACCTGAATCTGGATCAATTCAAACTGGTGAATGATACCTGTGGTAATACTGTAGGCGATCTATTACTTAAGCAGGTCGCAAGAGTGATAAAAGCCAATGTGCGAAAGTCCGATCTTCTGGCGCGTCTCGGTGGGGATGAGTTCGGTATCCTGCTGCCCTATGCGGAAACCAGTACTGCTGCCAATACCGTGAATGAAATTATTACCTATATCAATCAGGAAGGGTTCAGCTGGGATGGTCGCGAATACACCATAACGGCCAGTGCTGCTCTGGTACCTTTTGGTCTGGCGGGCGATGATTATTCTGAAAAACTGGCGAGTTTAACCGCTGCCTGCAGCATTGCCAAAGACAATGGTGGTAACCAGTACTACCTGATTGGTGATGATGATGAAAAGCTGCAGGAGCATCACTCGACCATGGGCTGGGCTTCAGGTATTAATAAAGGGTTTTCGGAACAGCGATTCAAGCTTTATGCGCAGCCTATCGTACCGCTTAAGCAACAGGAAAAGCGTAAACATTATGAGATCCTGATTCGCTATCAGGATGAAGACGATAGCATTATCCGTCCTGGTGAATTTCTGCTGCCTGCAGAACGCTTTAACCTGATCGAGAAAATTGATCGCTGGGTAGTTTCTGAAGTGATTCACTGGTTAGCGGCTAACCCCCAGTTGGATGGAAAGATTCAGTTATCTATCAACCTTTCCGGCCGTAGTGTCGGTTCCACCAGCTTTCATCGGTTTCTGGTGCAGCTGCTGGAAAGCGAATCGGTTGATGTCACCAGCCTGTGTTTTGAAATTACTGAAACAGCAGCTGTTAAGGATGTTGAAAAATCGATAGAGTTTATTCGTATTATTAAAAGTCTCGGTGCTAAATTTTCTCTCGATGACTTTGGTAGCGGACTCTCATCGTTTACCTATTTAAAACAATTTCCAGTTGATTATCTGAAGATTGACGGGGTGTTTATCAAGGATATTTTGCACGATGCCCAGTCGTATGATTTTGTACGCTCGATCACCGAGGTTGGGCATTGTCTTGGTATGAAAGTAATCGCTGAATTTGTGGAATCCAGGAACATGTTCCATACCCTGCGTGAAGCTAAGGTTGATTACCTTCAGGGTTATACGATTGGAAAACCTGCTCCAATCGAACTGTTGGAGCTGCCCAATGTGCTTGAGTAAGGTCTTAATGCAGCTACGCGGTAAAAAGAGATGGAAAAATTTCGACAGGAATATAACGAAAATAGCTTATCGAAAACTCTGTTACCCGGCAGGCTCAGCTAACATGCTCAGACGGGTTCTTCATTATTCATGTCTGAGTATTTAGGGGTTTTATATTTTTCCAGAATCTTGTTGCGGTCATTTAACGCCTTGGTATTGGCCAGTTCTTTTATCGTATCCAGTTCCAGATAAGGCGTCATCATATGCAGGAATTCGTACTGGAATGCTGAGATATGGCGTGAATGTCTAAAGCCGATTTTAATCACGCTATCAGGAAACAGATGGTTGGCAGGGATGCAGGTGAGGTAATCATCCTGTTTTGAACCTTTCGCCATTTCGGCAATGATACCCACGCCAAGTCCGAGTTTGACGTAAGTTTTAATGACGTCTGAATCGGTAGCTGTAAACACTACATTAGGTTCCAGATTGGCGGAATGAAAGGTGCGATCCAGTTTTGATCTGCCGGTAAGGCCAAGCATATAGGTTAAAATTGGAAATGCAGCCAGGTCTACCAGAGAAACCTCAGGCTTTTGCGTCAGGCTATGCCCTTTAGGGACTACGATATAGCGATTCCATAGATAGGCCGGGATGGTAATCAATTCGTCAAATTCATCGATGGTTTCGGAAGCAATAACAAAGTCGACTGAGTTATTGGCGGCGAGTTTACACATCTCTTTGGGGTTGCCCTGATGTACCTGTAAATCTATACGTGGGTATTTCTGGGTGAATTTCTGTAATATAGGAGGCAGTATAAATTGTGCCTGTGTATGAGTTGTCGCGAGACTCAGACTGCCTCGATTGGCATGCGAATATTCCCGCGCGGCCTGTTTGATGCTTTTGACATTATTCAGCAGCTCGTTAACGTGTTCGAGAACAGCATATCCTGCTGGAGAAATCCCGGTCAGTTTTTTACCAGAACGTTCGAATATTTTGATATCCAGTTCTTCTTCCAGCAATTTTATCTGGTGACTTACACCGGGTTGTGAGGTGTATAACTCTTCAGCTGCTGATGACACATTCAAGTTGTTTCTGACAACGGCATCCAGAAAACGTAGTTGTTGTAGCTTCACAAAAACCTCTCGGTATAGATTGGGCTGATATATCTATTA
>JBNKMF010000103.1:0-16284 GCA_050292965.1 Gammaproteobacteria bacterium
AGTAAGGGTTTGCGAAGCCTGATCATTCCAGATCAGGTTAATCATCGTCAGAATCACCGCTATCAGGACATAAATTCTGCGCCCATACGAGACATAAAAGCTCAGCATGAATATCAACAGCACGAGCGGTATAAATATAACGCTGTCGACACCCGACCAGAGTTTGAATTCACGACACAGCACCAGTAGCCCGATACAGAGAGACAACAGGCCGGTCAATTTTCCCATCGATGGGGGTATAGCTTTCATGGATAGATGAGCTGCAATTATTAAACCGGGATTATAACCGGATACTTAACCAAACCCGCCAGTAAAGTTGGTCTAAGCCCGGCTCAATTATTCATAGTCAGCAATATAGATAGTAGCAGGATTCACCTGTTGGGTTTTCAGCATGGATGCTGTTATTTCGCGAATGCATGGATGCATAGGAGCGTGGAAAGATTAATCGACTGTAGTGGTTTATAAAACAACGGGTTACCCTCTGATGCGAGCGGTCAACTGCGGAAGCCAGGTTAACACCACTAATCCTGTAATAAATCAGCAAAGGCTCCCCCAGCTTTTGCCGTTCCATGGCCGGAATAGCCCTGAAGCCTGTACACCTTACGCCCTTGTTGTGCCCTTACTGTGATCATGCAGTGGTTAAGGTTTGATAAGTTCCAGGAAATTCGTTTCATTGACAGGTCTGGAAAAGTAGAACCCCTGCCCGTAATTTACCTGATGGTTACGTAAAAAATCAGCTTCACTCCTGAGCTCAATACCTTCAGCGACCACAGTCATTCCCAGATCGCGAGACATATTAATCATCGATTTGATTATCTGTACACTTTTACTACCAAGCGCCATTGAGTTTACAAATGTGCGATCAATTTTAAGTTTATCAAACGGAAGCAGGTGTAGATTACTGAAACTCGAATAGCCTGTACCAAAGTCATCTATCGCGAGACCTGCACCAGATTCCTTCAACTCATGTAGCGCTCTTGAAATATAATCAGGATTATCTATCAATATACTTTCCGTTACCTCAAACTCTATTCGATTGCTCCTGGCACCCGTTCTCTCCATGATATCAATGAGTTTCGGAATAAGCTTTTGATCCTCGAATTGTTTTCCGGAAAGGTTTATAGCGACAAAAAAATTGTACCTGAACCGCTCATAAATACGATTTTGAAATCGACATGCTTGCTCTGCTATCCAGTACCCCACATCAACAATCAAATTGTTTTTTTCTATCTGGCTCATAAAGAATGAGGGTCGTACTAATTCTCCAGATGGATGGTTCCAGCGTATCAGGGCTTCACAGCCGACTATCCTGTTTCTGGCCAGATCGATTATCGGCTGATAGTGCATCACGAACTCTTTTTTATCCACGGCCATCCTTAACAGCTTTTCCTCGGTTACCATTACTTTGGCAAATTCTAAAGTGTCTTCACTGACTGCTGATCTAGTATCGAAATGTAAGGGGTTTGTAACAGCGTAATCGATACGATTCTGTAGATCAGTGTACAGCGCAGTCACATTTTGAAGTTCCATGGTTGTCGATGCGCGCTCTTCTAATGACCTCTTATCTCTGACAGAACCCAAACTAGCAACAACTTTTTCTAGCCGGATAGTCAAATCGCGATACCGAGCCATTACAAGGTGCAGGAACATTCTAATAGTAGGATCCGAGTGTTCAATTTTTTTGCTTAAATAGTCGAAGGGGATTTCGGTAACCTTAGTAGTTACGATTGCACGTGCCGAGCTGATTCTTGGTGATCGATCAATAAGAGATAATTCACCGATAATATCTCCTTTGCTCACGACCGCAAAAACAATCTCGTCTCCGTCTCGATCAAGCAAAAGCTCCACAATACCGGAATCGATAATGTAAGTACAGTTCCCAGGATCTCCATACTTGAAGATATACTCCTGTGCTTTAAAAGTTGTTTTGGAAATATGTAAATCCATCATTAAAAATATAAATAATTATGTAGCCAATTTTCGCTCACGCTTTTCTTCTTAACTATGCACCTTAATGCTTACCGACAATCAACTCAGGCACCTTAAATAACCTCCAGGCTGCAGCGCTAATCATAAGAGTATTCTTATACGAGGATTCTATTCATCAACAACCGGACACCTGTCACTAGCCTGGTCGTTATGTTGTCCGTCATTCACGGTCAACATAAAGGTGTACTGCGCTGGCTGAGTGACCGTAGGCGCAATAAAGCTGAGGGTCGGGTTTGCATGATCTGCCGGGGTGATATTGTCGATCTGGGTATGAGTCCACAGATAACTGAGTGTGTTTCCATCCAGATCTGAGGAAGCACACCATCCAGAGTAACCGTCTGACCAGAGATGGCGTTCTGAGGCGCTGTGATTCTGGCATTAGGGGTCCGGTTTTCCGGCGCTGGCGTCGGATCTGTACTATCAACAAATATCCCGGCTGTCTGGGATGTTGCCTTGATGCCATTCACACCGTTAATGAGGGTTTCGCCCCAACCGCTGAGGCTACTGGCATCGAAGTTCTGGGCTATATCCAGTGATTCAGTCCCTCCGCTATTACCTGACCATGACCAGCCGAGATAGCCATACCCATATTGCCTCGCATAACTCATGATCGAGGCCTCATCGACATCTTCGCCTTGATGGTCGGCTCCAAATTCACCCACTACCAATGCCAGATCATTTTCTAAAAAGCTCGTCATGTAGCTGTCAATGGTGTTGGCTGTTTTGTAAACCTGATACATGTGCACGCTGAAAATCACATTTTTTTGTGGATCGGCAGCCAGCACGGTAACCGCATTATCGCGCATGGTATTTTCCCAATCCTGCCCCCAGTTGGCGGCGTCCACCATGAGCGCGTGTGTGAATCCTGCGTCGCGCAGGCTTTTAATGGCGTCTATATGGCCATTGGTCCAGGCAGTGGCTGGCTGGCCATTGCCAAAAGGCTCGTTGCCGATATTGATAATGACGTAGTCCTCTTGCCCGATCAGTGCGCTTTTAATGCTTTTCCAGTAGTCCACCGCCTGACTCAGGGTGGCGGCACCCGATTGCTCTCCATAACCCGTGGTGTCATGCACTTCCAGAATGGCGATTAACTTATTCGCTTTGGCCTGTGCAATCAGGCTCTCTACCATTGACTTACTGGTTTGGCTCCAGCGGCCGCCGCTTGCGAGTACGATACGAACGGTGTTTGCACCTGCTTTGGCAATATCGCTCAGCGAGCTGGCTGTATGATCTGGATACCAGGCATGAGCGACGTTAATACCGCGCATAACAAAGGCTTTGCCGTTGCTTTCGAGGATTTGTGTTCCAGAGACATGCAGCCCGGTGGCGGCGGGGTCAGGCGTCACGGGCGTCACCAGCAACTGCACACTGGTTTTACCGCTAAGAAAACCATCGTCCACTGTCAACTGAAACGTGAAGGTCGTGGGTTGATCGACAATTGGCGTAACAAAGCTGAGTGTCTGGCTGGTATTGTTCGTCAGAGTGATGCTCTCTCCTTGTGTCTGAGTCCATAGATATGTAATCGTGTCACCATCCGGGTCGGAGGAGCCGCTGCCATCCAGAGTAACCATCTGACCAGAGATGGCGCTCTGAGGCGCTGAGATACTGGCGCTCGGTTGCTGATTGGATGGGATGTTCGGCTCTGCCGTTGGGATTGCCGTTGGGATTGCCGTTGGGATTGCCGTTGGGATTGCCGTTGGGATTGCCGTTGGGATTGCCGTTGGGGTCGCCGTTGGGATCGCTGTTGGGATTGCCGTTGGGATCGCTGTTGGGATCGCTGTTGGGATCGCTGTTGGGATCGCTGTTGGGATCGCTGTTGGGGTCGCTGTTGGGATCGCTGTTGGGGTCGCTGTTGGGATCGCTGTTGGGATCGCTGTTGGGATCGCTGTTGGGATCGCTGTTGGGATCGCTGTTGGGATTGCCGTTGGGGTCGCTGTTGGGATCGGTGCCGGATCCGGGTTGCTGGATGCTCCATCATCTGAGTTACAACCACTTAATATGAAAGTCAGTAGAACAACCAGACTTGAGAAAACTAAGCTGGACCGTGAGTGTTTATTACTATCTGTAAACATTTCTATACTCTATCTAATAGTCTGACATTCCAAGGTCTGATGGGTACAGAGTTTATGACTCTGACCCTGTTAAATTCATGTTGACGAAACAGCTTTTTTCATGCCCCGCTTAAACCGTATATACAGTGAACGACGGAGCCCAAAAAGCAGCATTCCAATCATTATCGCGAGCCTTACGGGGTAGTAGCTCCAACACCGCCAGGGACTTCCTGATCTGGACTGGGAGTCGAAATCTGAGTCGAAGCCGGAGTCAGACTAGTGCCAGGTTGATCTGGATTGTTATTACAATCGGCAGCTTGCGGATTGTTCCCGCCAATCGTCAGGTTATCAATATTTGCCAGTCCTTCGCTCATTGTTGACTCTAGTCGAACGCGATGAATGCCAGCATTTAGCGTGACATCAGTCGAAGCACTGCTCCAGCTTGTCCATAAGCCAGTGCCCTTGAAACTGACTCTCGACACCACTGAACTTCCATCCACTATCACTTGAGCGCTGCGATCGGTCGATTCGCCATTAGCATATCGCCAACTTAAGGTATAACTACCGTTGTCTGGTACACTGATTTCCCAGTCAACACCACTGGAAATCTCGTTATTGGTATTCACAAAACCATCGCCCATAAACCCAGCGTTATTTCGCTCGATCAATCCATCCACTCCACAATAACCTGTGGTATTTTCCTCTATTGTCACACCAGCTGAATTATTCGGATCAACTGGATCGACAGGGTATTTCGATCCGCCCACAACATAAATATCGGGTTGCGGCGGCGTAGTCATACCGTCACCTAAATAGAAGCCTGGATGCGGCGGTTGGTTATAACCTGAATTTTGCCAGGCCACTGCTACACGATACTGCGGATCGTGCATCAAGGTGAACTGGCGCATATCGGTGAAATCTGTTGTGGTAAAAATTAATAGCTGCTTATTATTGCTGTGTCGCCAGATGACCTCTTCTCTCCAGTCACCAAATAGATCCGCTGTAAGCCCCGGGTTCGCCTTGGTGCTGTTATTTGATGCGGTTCCATAATAGTATGAGGTAAGCAAACGATCAGTAGATGACTCATCAACGTTCCACTTATTAATAACTGTCTTGTCCAGTATTTCTCGCAATGGATCTGCATCCCACCAGATAGCAAAATTGATGGAGGGCCTACTAGAACTGAGTTTCTGTCCTGTTGCAGAGTTCATACCGCCGCTTGAAGCCCAGGCCTCCGAGCCCCGATATCGCGGATCAATATCAGCCGTTAAGCCTCGGCCTATATCGCCGCTGTTACCCGAGTTGCTCCAGAGAATAGAACCGGTGCGCGCATCGTGCATTTCGATGGCATTTTTGCCGTAGCAACTCGGGGTTTCATGCACCATAAATACTTCCAGGCCATCCCAATCAGGATTGAAATCTCCTAAATGCAGCGCATCGCCATGACACAAACCTGTCGAATACAGCAGACTCCCATTGTCGTCAATGGTCGCACCACCATACACAATCTCCTGCCTGCCATCCTGGTCAACGTCACCGATGGTTAGGCTGTGAGCGCCTTGTTTAGCTGCAGCACCATTACCGGAGTTATTGGAATCGAATGTCCAACGATTGGTCAGCGATCCATTGCGCCAGTCCCAGGCCGCGATGACTGCTCGAGTATAATATCCTCGCGACATAATTAGACTAGGATGCTCACCGTCGAGATAGGCCACCCCAGCCAGAAATCGATCCACGCGGTTACCATAACTATCCCCCCATGAGGAGACTTTGCCGCGGGCAGGCACATAATCGGTTGTGGCCAACGCGCGCCCACTTTTGCCATCAAAAACGGTCAGGTACTCTGGGCCACTCAATATGTATCCTTTACTGTTTCGATAATCCGCATTTTTGTCGCCTATCACCGTACCCTTGCCATCAATAGTAGCATCAGCCGTTTTACAGGCGACTTCGGCACGTCCGTCACCATCCAGATCATAGGCAATAAATTGGGTATAGTGCGCACCGGCTCGGATATTCCTGCCTAGATCAATGCGCCACAAAAGGGTTCCATTCATTTCATAGGCATCTAGATAGACATTACCGGTATAGCCAGACTGAGAATTGTCTTTTGAATTGGAAGGATCCCATTTGACAATGATTTCGTACTCGCTATCGCCATCCAGATCGGCAACGCTTAAATCATTCGGGCTGTAATCATAAGACACGCCATCAGGTGTTTTACCGCCAGATGGGCGCTGTAAATTTACGCTGATATATTGACTATTCCAGACAGCAGTCGATTCTGATGCCCCCGACTCCACACCATTTATAACCTCTCGCACGGTGTACTGAGCGCTGCTGCTACCACTGCTATCGACAAAGTTTGTACTACTAGTGACAGGGCTGGAATTAATCAACGTGTTGTTGCGATAAACATTAAATGCGATATTTGTCGGATCTGTTCCCAGATAACGCCATCCGATATAGACATTGCCACTACCAGTATTCACTGCGACAAGACTACGGCTTAAATTCTCCATCTGGTATTTCGCATATACAGGCGTGAACGCGATTAAGACACATAGCAATAGTGCAAGAGGACTTAGCAATTTGTTTTTTGCCTGACATGTCAGCCTGGCTAAATAGAGGTGCAGCCTACCCGCTTTTCCCTGTTTGAGATGACTCCACTTATTTTGCATCAATCTCCCACCCCGTGCGCCACGTTACTTATTACTGCAATCGAAAAACGTAGGTATTCGGTTGTTGTTACATTTCCCAAACAAAGAAGTGGCCCAGCTGATTTTGACGCTGTTAAATCACTTGATAAAATACCTATCACTGTACTCCGCCTTTATAAAGTATAGCGTCCTTATAAGTACGCTCAGGATTGAAACCACTGATTTATAAAGAGCTCTTTTTGCTCAATTTTAAAAGTTGCCGAATGCAACCAAACTTAAATCTTATACAGCCTACCACCTTAATTCAAGAGAAGTTATGTGGATCTAATATTCCCCCAAAATCCGGTCATTTTGATAAAAACATGCACCCATTTCAACCTACCCCCTTTGCAAATAAATTCATTAGAAACTGTTAACCATTGATTTACCAGGGACCTTTTTCCTCATCTAATTAATTACAAACATCCTCATAAATAATATTTTTTTAATCGTATATTTCAATCCGACTCCTTTAATAAATAGCTGCCCCAGCTTTAACAAAAATCCGTAGGCCCTGCACATTTTTAAGCTAATATAAGTACTCTTTAATTTAATATTCAGAGCAGAAAGATCTTTAAGCTTAACGCAATAATCAAATGCTTTATATTTAAAATATCAATACACTTCTGATGTGACAAACATGTATATCTGGTAGCGGAAAATTATATTGAGACTTATCGCACAAATCTTAAGCTGACATTTTAAAGTGGATAACCCTTAAAGCCAGATCTGGCAATAACAATTTTTCGAAGAGAATTCGGCCTGCCCCTTTTCAACAGAGATCAAATACAGACTGTAGCTTGTCTATAAATCAGGAGGCTTAATACATGTCAATTATCGCTTTAGTATGCACCTGCAGCATGACAATATCACTTGATTAAATGGCTTAAACTACGCATCACATTAACTCAGTCACCTTTACAAATTTTCTTACCAACTAAGAGTGACAAATAACTTTAAAAGGCCATCAATCTATACTTAAAAGTTACCTCATAAAGCCAACCTGAAGGAAACATTTTGTGACATATTCAACAACCGTGAGGGGGAAGGATTTTTCGCGTGATAAATTTTTAAACAAACTTAGGGCAAGACCTTTCAATCCGGAATCCGTAGTTGATTTAGTTGTAGTGCGTTTGAGGTGGTGTAGATCAAGGCGTGACGACGCGGAGATGTGGGCTATTCCAGAGAGTCAAAAGCTACCGCATCCCTGCTCACGCCCCTTACCTATGCCCCTTATCAACTCAAAATAGACAACACGGAGGTACGCCGCTGCAAACGTGCAATTCAGCTCGTAGCGGGATACACATGTTGGGTTTTCAGCAAGGATGCTGTTACTTCACGAATGCATTGTAATGGTTTTGGAAACAGTGGGTCCCTCTCCAATGCGTGCGGTCAACTGCGGAATCCAGCTTCAGGACACTGCACTAATGTTACTCGATATACCTCAGCACAGGCGTGGATTTCTTTCCAATTGGTCAGCTACCACCAGACCTCTGTCATCTAGCTACTCCAGCTAATACCTGTCCCGTAAACTTCGATACCACATTCCACTAGCCACTCTAAAATTCCCTTTTTACACGTTCCTGCCCCTGGCCCATTGCTTCTCACAAACACCCCCCCAAAAAAAAGGGGGGGTATTTACGCTTCAGCGCTGAACTAACGATACCCATGAAGTCTCGTCTTCAAGGACAGGACCGCCAGTTACTTTATTAAAGCCCGAAGAGCCCCCAAAAATCGAACGTTTTAAAGAAGTCCATGACGCGTTTCCACAAACCATCAAAGTCAAAATCAAAGACAGAATCGGGTGCTGGTGCTGGACTTGGCTCTGCTGGAGTTGGCTCTGCTGGAGCTGGAGCTGGTTCTGCTGGAGCTGGTTCTGCTGGATTTGGCTCTTGAGTTGGCGTTGTCGCTGGCGTTACCGTAACGGTAGTTGCAGCTGAATCCATAGCTCCGCTGTCATCATGGACTGTCAGAGTGACGTTATAAGTTCCTTCAGTGGTATAGCTGTGAACTGGAGATTGCTCACTACCGGTAGAGCCATCTCCGAAATTCCACTCATAGGCCACAATGGAACCATCAGGATCTTGCGAACCGCTGCCATCAAACTGCACCGCTTCGTTCACCATGGCACTATAGGGTCCCTTGGTATCGGCAACTGGTGACATATTACCCACACCTATCACTGCGGTAGTGGAGTCCGTATCCATGAGACCTTCGTTATCCTCTACCGTAAGAGTAACAGTGTAGCTACCCTCCATAGTGTAGGCATGGGAGACATCTGCTCCAGACTCATTGCTACCGTCGCCAAAGTCCCAGTTGTAGCTGACAATTGAACCATCAGGATCTTCACTGCCAGTACCACTGAACGACAGCGCCATATTTACCGCGCCGGAGTATGGACCATTGGCCTTAGCCATTGGCGTCTGCATGTTGACTTCATCTATCAAGGCAGTGGTCATACTTGTTGCTTTCAGGCCGCCTTCATCGGTAACCGTGAGACTGACATTATAGGAACCCGCAGCATTGTAGATATGTGAAGGACTGACTCCTGTTCCAGTGGATCCATCACCAAAGTCCCAGGCATAACTGCTGATATTATCCTCAGGGTCGCTGGAGGCCGTGCCATCGAATGTCAGATTCTCACCTACCGTGGCGTTATAAGGTCCTGATGTATCAGCTGTCGGCGGCTGATTACCCATTTCCACACTCACCGAGGTCTGCGCAGAATCAACCGCATTGCTGTCATCCGTAACCGTCAGGATAACATTGTAGTTGCCTTTTGAGGCGTATGCGTGTGTTGTCTTTTCGCCTGTACCACTAGTGCCATCACCGAAATCCCAACCATAACTGACAATGCTGCCATCAGGATCGGATGATCCGCTGCCATCAAATTCTACTGCCTGATCCACAGCTGTCATGTAGGGTCCATTCACATTAGCAACCGGTGGTTGATTACCTGCACCGATGGTGACCTCAGCGGTCGCTGATGCGCTGTCTCCTGAATCGTCAGTGACGGTTAACTTTACGTTATAGGTGCCTGTAGCTGTATAGGTATGGCTGACTTTCTCACCACTACCGCTACTGCCATCACCGAAGTCCCATTTTAAGCTGGATATACTGCCATCGCTATCCGAGGATTTGGAGGCATTGAACTCCACCTCAATATCCACGGTACCACTGTATGGTCCACCAATATCTGCCACAGGAGGTTGATTCATTGCAGGACAGAAATAATCATAGTTGCCACTTTTTTCTGCTTGCTTGTCACTATCACTATTGTGACATGAGTCGCAGCTTGCTTCCCTTGTTTCATATCCCGCTATCATAGTTCTACCGCTACAATAGTTGAAAATATCATTTGTCATTGATCTGAATGCGTTCGCTTCATTGACACTGGTCAGCATAGTTACGCTAATCACCAGAAGTGGTATTTTTTTCTTTCTAAACTTCATTAATTTAATCTCCAGTTTACTATTTACTGTTAAGTGCTGATCACAATTTTTACCTGAGAACATAATCGTCTACCCCCCCTAAAGAACGTACAGGATTCTATTTTCTATTTTGTGAAGAGCTATTATTACCTCGTAAGAAAAGTTGCCTGATGCAACTAAAATAGAATGCTATATACCCCATCTGCTTAATTCAAGTGTCGCCAAATGGATACAGTTTACTGAGATCAGAATATGTTTGAAAAATAGTTACTTTTTCAACACTGCCCCCTTAAATAAATACCCCACTATAACCTGTGTGTTATTTATTTCCCCGGAGGGGTTTTATGCCTACCAAATGATTACCAATATCAATTCTAGTTGATGATTTTTTGAGTATGAACCCTTGCGTACATTTTTAGCAAAAACAGATCCATCACTATTCATCGCCTGTAGGTATAAGACGATTTTTAAGCCTGTAAATACGCACTTTAACTCAACACCCAGAACAGGATAATCTTTACACAGAATGCAACAATCTGATATTTGATATTTAAAATATTACCCCCTTTTCATGAAGATAGTCCGCATGTATAAGAGCAAAAACAATATTGTTTGAATTTTCGCAAAAATATTTACGTGACCTTTTGACGCAGGCAACCCTTAAAATCAGCTTTGGTAATCAGTATTTTTGAAAGTTGATTCAGCTTCCCTCATTCTTATCAGAGATCGAAGACATACTGTAGTTTTCCTGTCGATCAGGGATTTCTAAAAAAAACCAAATCACTCATAGGCATAACAGCCAGAGCAAGACAAATTACTAAGAAAAAAACTTAAATTATGCACCATAAACATGCATTTCCTCTGCCACTTTAAAAGAGCATCTCATTAAGGCTGAGTAAATTATTTTGTGATATATTCAACAGCATTTTATACATTTTCTTGTTTTTTAATGCCCACAATCCTTCTAACAGACTTCCAGAGCTATCCTTTCAGTTGCCACTGCTTTTTAACATGCACAATCGCTTTTTATATTTGAGACATCTTGCCCAAAAATTATAAGATAAGAAAATAAGCTTAGACATCAGCCTGTGATGCCCTGAAGCATACAAATGGCGCTACATTCCCTGAAAAGATTACTTTCTTCAAAAGTCGGTAAATTTCTCAAGTCGCACCTGAGCAGCCTTTCTTTGAATACAAAATACAGCATCAATTTTGTATAAAATTAAAAAAACTGAAACGAATTTCCTGAGCTTTAAATTCTTTGATTCTTAGAGTTGTGATTCTATCCTGTGCAACTAACAGCCAACATTACATCTATAAATAATTATCAATAACCAAAGAGTGATACTCTCAGCAGAGCTTAACAACGATAATATTCGAAAATTATTTATACCAAACCGCTCATTGCATTATGAAAATAAACTTACCTGTCACCAACAGAGAAAAAGACTTCCTACAAAGCCAGGACATACTATCCACAACAACACCCCAGGGAACCATCAGTTATGTGAATCCAGACTTTGTTGAGGTTAGTGGATTTGAGTCGGATGAGCTTTTGGATAAAAACCATAATATTGTTCGTCACCCAGATATGCCACAGGCTGCGTTCGAAAGTCTCTGGAGTACTGTTAAGAACGGTTCATCCTGGATGGGAATCGTCAAAAATCGATGTAAGAATGGTGATCACTACTGGGTTGATGCATTAGTTATGCCCATAAAGAAGGGAAACAAGACTGTTGAATATCAGTCGGTTCGCAATAAACCGAAGCGTGAGCAGGTCAAGAGAGCTGAGTCGATTTATAAACGCCTTCTTGAAGGAAAGGGATTCACAATTAGTCCTTTTAATCGGCTCAGCCTGAGCCATAAACTTATTGGAGCCAATTTATTAGCTCTCCTTCCAGCTCTAATCTTTTCATTTCTATCGTCACTTACCACTCTGAGCTTATTCGGATTTACTCTATCTGCTCTGATGATTATCGTGATAAATTTTTCTTTCATGCGGCCGATGCGTGAAATTGTTGAGCATACGAAGGAGATCTATGATCAGCCGATTATGCGGCAGGTCTACTCAGGACGTAATGATGAATTCGGACAGATACAACTTGCCATGCACAAGCAGGAGTTTCAGATCAATGCCATCATCGGTCGTTTGTGCGATACAATCCGTCAGCTTTCCGAACTTGCTGAAGTTACCTTTGACACTTCTGAACAGGCTAACAAAGGTGTTGGAAAGCAACAAACAGAACTAAGCATGGTCGCCAGCGCGATGACAGAAATGGTCGCCACGGTAAAGGAAATTACACGTAACACATCACAAGCTGCAGAAGCTACCACAGCGGGGCAGAAAGAAATCTCCATTGGCAGCACTGTGGTCAAACAGACAATCAATTCAATAAACTCCTTATCGAGTGATGTTCAACAAGCTGCTCAGGTGATCAACGGTTTATCTCAACAGAGTAACGATATAGCCAAAGTAATAGGGATAATCAAAAACATTGCAGAACAGACCAATTTACTTGCTCTTAATGCAGCGATCGAGTCAGCCCGTGCTGGTGAATTTGGGCGCGGGTTTGCTGTTGTTGCCTCTGAGGTACGAACCTTAGCTTCCCGCACCACTGAATCTGCAAGAGAAATCGAAGACATGATCAAAAGCCTGCTAGAAGGAAGTTCGCAGGCAGTTGAAGTTATGAACGACAGTAGCAAACAGGCAAATGACAGTGTTGAACAAGCTGCGAAAGCCGGGGCAGCGCTAGAAAATATTTCTAGAGAGATTGATAACATCACAAATATGAATCAATCCATTGCAGTAGCTTCTGAAGAACAAAGTGCAGTAGCAGAGGAAATCAATCGCAACATTGTCAACATCAACTCTGTGGCAGAAAGCACCTCGCAAGTTACAAACCGCAGTGTTGATGCTACTGAAATGATGCTCAATTCAATTAACCAGCTAAAAAATCTTGTTGCGCAATTCAAACGCTGAACAACAGGAGTACTCAGGGAAAGGCAGTCTTATTTATTCATTCTATTGAATGCATGAAGACAAACATAACGAGAAGGATAACGTGAATCAATTAATGAATTTTCTCTTCACCCATGAGGAGACCAATAACGCTAAAATCATTTGTTACCCCCCGGGAGGGGAGGGTAATTTGTGCTTCATAGATCAACCTTACATGAAGCTTTACTTTCAACCTGGATTCCGCAGTTGACCGCTCGCAATAGAGGTTAACCCACTGTTTCATAAACCATTACAGTTGATGTGTATAATCACCCAATCGGTGCATCCCGCTACGAACTGAATTGCACGTTTGAGGCGGCGTATCTCTTCGTTGCCTATAGGGACATAGGTAAGGGGCGTGAGCAGGACGCGGCAGCCTTGTAACTCCTTGGAATAGCTAGCTATTCCGCGTCGTTACGCCTTGATCTACACCACCTCAAACGCACTACAACTCGTCCAACTGCGGATTCTAGGTTGAAGGCAGATCAAACAACAGCACCTCCACCTCATTTACACCCAGTAACTGTACCACTGGCTCACCATCGATTGTTATCCCATCACCAGCACCAAGCTCTTCTCCGTTTATACGGATACTACCCTGAGCCACATGTACATAGATAACCCTGCTGGCCTGGATGTCGTAACTTAACTGCTGTGACTGACTCACTATAGCTGCATACAGCAATGCATCGCTGTTAGCAGCAATAGAACCATCTCGCCCATCCGGAGAAACCAGTAACCGGAATGTCCCCTGTTTATCCTCTGCACTGAAAAACTTTTGCTCATACCCAGGCTTGACACCATGCTTATTTGGCAACAACCATATCTGCAAAAAGTGAACTCCGTTTTCATCTGATGGATTAAACTCAGAGTGCATAATACCGGTTCCAGCTGACATACGCTGTACATCGCCGGGACGTATCACATTGCCATTACCCATGCTATCTTTATGCGCCAGCTCGCCCTCCAGCACATAACTCACAATCTCCATATTATTATGCGGATGGGTTGCAAAGCCCGCACCAGGGATGACACGGTCATCGTTGATCACCCTCAGCACAGACACCCCCATGTGCTGCGGATCATGATACTCACCGAATGAAAAAGTATGATTGCTGTCCAGCCAGTCATTCTTAAAATGGCCTCGTTCGTTTGCTTTTCTGACTTTTAACACAACTTTGTTCTCCAATATTGAGATGGTGACAGCAACAGCTTATTTACTTCGTAATTCGAGATAAACACTGGTTTAATCAAAACATAGTTCCATAATTCGCAACAAAGTTACCCAGGAATCTGCAGGATTGCATCAAGGTGTACGGATGATCAAGCTAATACTTTTTGTACGTATCAGTCAGATAACTCGATAAAAAATAACGAGTTCATGAGCTCCTCCATCCAGCTCAACGCGGACTATCTCGCTTGAAATGCTATGCTCAAAAGTATCTTTATAGAGGGATCTTTATAATAGCAATAACATGATCGGTTATACTTACTTCTTTTTACAACCCTAATGGTATTAATCCGTTGAAATTTGAAGTAATCGATGCCCTGATCTCGCCCAGAGGGCAAATGGAGAGCCTGTCCCAGTTTGAAGTCAGCCACATTCTGGATGCCAGTGAAGGTGAACTGGGTGAGGTGTTTCGCAATTGCTCTCTTGCTGTATTGAACTGCGGTAGCCCACTCGACGATAGTCAGGAACTAATCAAGCGTTACCCGGATTTTTCTATTCAGGTAATCCAGAAGCAGCGTGGTATCAAGCTGTCATTGAAAAATGCACCGGCCATCGCATTCGTCGATGGCGAATTGATTACGGGTATTAACGAGCATCTATTTGCGGTATTACGCGATGTGCTCTATACACACCACAGCGTCGTTCATTCACAACGGTTCGACCTACAGCAATCGGAGGATGTCACTAACGCCATTTTCCATATTCTGCGTAATGCCGATCTGTTCATCCCTCGCCTTGAGCCCAATCTGGTGGTTTGCTGGGGCGGGCATTCAATCAGTCCAGAGGAATACGACTATACCAAGGAAGTAGGCTACCAGATGGGCCTGCGCGATCTCGATATCTGCACCGGTTGTGGTCCTGGCGCTATGAAGGGACCGATGAAGGGTGCGACCATTGGCCATGCGAAACAACGCAGCGAATTGGGGCGTTATATAGGCATGACCGAACCCGGCATCATCGCAGCAGAATCACCCAACCCAATCGTCAATAAACTGGTCATCATGCCGGATATCGAAAAGCGTCTCGAAGCTTTTGTACGCCTGGGACATGGTTTTGTCATTTTCCCTGGCGGGGCGGGTACCATGGAAGAGATCCTGTATCTGCTCGGTATACTTGCACACCCGGATAATGCCGATGTACCGTTTCCGTTAATCCTAACCGGCCCAAAATCCGCCACTGACTACTTCAATCAGGTTAACCGGTTCATCCTGGATACGCTGGGACTTGAAGCACAGCAGCGCTACAAGATCATCATCGACGATCCTGCACGTGTGGCGTTGAAAATGAAGAAAGGTGTTCAGCAGGTGCGCGAGTTTCGTAAACAGCAGGGTGATGCCTATTACTACAACTGGTACCTGACTGTCGATGAGTCGTTCCAGAAGCCGTTCATCCCAACCCATGAAAACATGCGCAGCCTGTGCCTGATTCAGAATCAGAGCCAACACCTGCTCGCTGCCAATCTGCGCCGCGCCTTTTCAGGTGTAGTGTCTGGCAATATCAAACAACAGGGTATTGAAGAAATTAAGCAAAAAGGCAAGTTCGAGCTGAGCGGTGATCCAGCGATCATGCAGCCGATAGATAAGCTGCTACAGGCTTTTGTCGAACAGCAACGCATGAAACTGCCAGGAACCCACTACGAACCCTGTTACAGGATCAGTGGTGTAGCATGATTAGGGAAACTTTTGCTGCAAAGGGCACCCTGATTTAAACCTAAGTCCCTGGCTTCAAGGCGTGCAATACCAAAGCTGTATGCTTAAGGAATCGCCCCACGGGAACCAGAAATCCACTGAACAAACGGCCTTCATCATCCTAGAATCCGCAGTTGGACGAGTTGTAGTGCGTTTGAGGTGGTGTAGATCAAGGCGTAACGACGCGGAATAGCTAG
>JBNKMF010000104.1:0-15742 GCA_050292965.1 Gammaproteobacteria bacterium
GAGTGGCGTTGATCAAATCAATAGCGTGATTGAACAGGCCTTAAAACGGCACAATAAAATATTAGACGACAGCCTCTACTTTGCTGGCATGCCTTTGATGATGAGTAGCAATATGTATCAGTATGGTATCCATAATGGGGATATCGGTATTGTCTGACCGGATAAGGATGAGCAACTTAAGGTCTGGTTTGAGGCTGATGATAAGGGCTATCGGGGGCTTTCTTTATCGCAGTTGCCCGAATCAAAATCGGCTTACGCGATGACGGTGCATAAATCTCAGGGGTCTGAGTTTGAACGGGTGTTGATGGTATTGCCGGGGTATGAATCTAGTGTTTGTACTCGGGAATTGTTGTATACCGGGATTACTCGGGCTAGGGATAGTGTTGAGATTTGGGGGTTGGGTGGTGTTATTGAGGGTGCGGTTGAGCGGAAGACGGTGCGGGTTTCTGGGTTGTTGGAGCGGTTGAGTGAAAACAGTTAATGATTGAAAAGCTTGGTCTGGTAAAAGCGGTCAGGCCCGTTGATCCCACTGAAAATTGAAAGCAACTCAATATCCAGAAACCTTTCGCCTATTTCGGTAAAACCGTTTTGATGGATTCTGCTTAACTAATATGCTAAGTTTTTGAAATTGTAAGGAAATAATAATGAAAATTGGTCGTATACATGTTTAAAAATTTGTTTTTAATTCCCCTAGATAGGCCGTAAGCTGCGGCCCAATTTGAATGTTATGGGTACACGAATCGAAACACTTAGTTATTTATTGTCACATATTTGTTAGAATAGAGACAAAATTATAAGGAAATTAAGTGCCAATTTATCCCATACCAACTCCTATTTATCATTTTACACATATCGATAATTTGGCTGCATTACTTGGAGCTGGCATGCTTCTTTGCAAGAATGATATGACAGCACAAAATGCACATTATCGAAGTTCCGCCTTCGATAGCGTTCAAGCTCAGAGGGGATGTTTCCAGGTCCCGGTATCAAGAGGTGGTACTATCCATGATTATGTTCCATTTTATTTCAATAGCTTGTCACCAATGTTATATACAATAAATTGTGGAAATGTTGAAAACATAAAAATGAAAGATTTAATTTTTTTTAAATCTTCTGCACAAAGAGTTTCTTCTTCAGGGTGCGACTTTGCATTTACTGATGGTCATGGAATTATGGATTTATCAGATTATTATGATGATTTAGCGGACTTAGACAAGGTGCCTTGGAATGTTATAAATGCTCGTTATTGGAACAAGTTTCCAGATGGGAGTAGATTAAGACAGTCAGAATTTTTGGTATATAAAAGCTTTAATTGGAGTTTAGTTGAAGTAATCGGCGTCTATAATCAAGAGATGAGAGAAAAGATAGAGGAATTAATTTCGAATCTACAACATACCCCAATTGTTCAAGTTAGAAGAAATTGGTATTTCTAGTGGTGATTTTATGATTAATTTCAAAACAGGTAATATCCTATCAGATAATTCGCAAGCGATTGTCAATACGGTCAATTGCGTGGGTGTTATGGGTAAAGGTTTAGCTTTACAATTCAAAAAGGCTTTTCCAGGTAATTTCAAAGAATATAAGTCTGCATGTGATAAAAAATTAGTTACACCGGGTAAAATGTTTATTACCAGATACGATGATATTCTTGAAAGCAAATTTATAATTAATTTCCCAACGAAACAACATTGGAAAGGAGCATCAAAAATAGAATATGTAGAAGATGGCCTTGAAGATTTAATTAAAAATATTAAAAAATTAAAAGTTAAAAGTGTAGCCATTCCACCACTAGGAGCTGGGTTAGGGGGGTTAGATTGGGAAATAGTAAAAAATAAAATTGTCGAAGCGTTTTCTTCTATCGAAGATGTAGATGTTGTTATCTATGAACCCAACGGAAGTCCAAAAGCTACGAACATGATCAATAAAACTAAGAAACCAAATATGACGAGAGGTCGAGCTTTATTAATTAAGTTATTGGAATTTTACTTTCAGAAAGGCTATGAGTGTTCGAAGATAGAAGCTCAGAAACTAGCATATTTTCTACAAGAATCTGGTATTAACCTAAGGCTCCAATACGTAGCTCATCATTTTGGCCCATATGCAGACAATTTAAATCATGTATTAGAAAGAATTGATGGACACTTCATTGAAGGTTTTGGAGACAGAGTCAATACTTCACAGATCAAACTAATACCTTCTTCTATAGACGAAGCTAATAAATTTTTAGAAAATGATATAGAAGCCGAAACATGTCTTAGAAAGGTTGAAGAACTAATTGATGGTTATGAAACGCCTTTAAGCATGGAGGTTCTTTCAACAGTCCATTGGGTTGTAAAACATGAGAAATATGATGCTAGAAACTTTGAAGGAATTAAATCTTTTATCCAGCAATGGAATGAGCGTAAAGCTAGCTGGAAAGACTCTTATTTGCAAAAAGCTATAGTTAGGCTTGAGTCCTGTCAATGGGTTTAGTCCCTAGCAAGTCTGATCCACAAAGATAAATTTCACCTTCGTTCCTCACTCCAGTTAAATTTCTCTGTGATTTGGGCCGTTGGCTCTTGAAAAATTGGGGGCAGATGCCTACCCCCAACGGGGTTTAAGCTCGTACTAAAAAGCAAAAGCAATCAGATTTTTTTGGGTAAACTTGTTTACCTGATCGCCAATGCTTAAACGACTTGCAAAACACCCAACGATACCCAGCTGGCGCTGGAAAAGGCTGTTTAGACATTGTCTAAGTCTCCTTCGGAGTTCCTTGACACCAGCCATATTAACCGCCAAGATTACGTTGCTAAACATATTTTCCTGCGGTATTTTGGTCTGGCCCCCCTTTGGGCAACTCCAGGCACCCACGGAAGATTTCGAAAAGAGCTCATGTTTGCAGACATGAGCTCTTTTTATTTAGCCCTCATCACCCCATACGGGCGTTTCTGCGGAATTAAATTTTTTTTCTACCTTCTTTAACATTGCCTTAATAATTAGAAGATCTTCTACCTCATTTACTACGATCACTGAATCCATACCAGGGCCTTTAATTCTTACCGAAAATTTATCGTCTCCCTCTATAACATCCTGATCTATATTAGTATTTGGACTGTTTTCATTATTGTCTAGAGTATCTCTATCACCAGAATCCACAGTTTCAACTTCAGTATCTTCAGAAGCTTTGACACCACCAGCAGCCCCAGCTTTCAAATGGTTATCAGGCCCTATTAGGCCACATTGCTTGGCTCCATCAAGAAAGTACTTGGATACCCGAGAGCTAATTTGGTCTGGCACATTGAATTCACGAATTAGAAGTTTCTCAAAGTGATCAATTGGTAACTCTCGACCTTCAAATCGATCAAAAATATTTTTAAATAGAGGTGGTGTTAAAAACGCTAAGGTTAAGGCTACATCGGCCTCTTCCTTGGAGTAAGCCAGTTTATGGTCACGAAATAAACCTGAATTTTTAAGCTGCCCTTTTTGGGTAGTAATAAGTCCATACCTTGCAGCAGAGCTAATCAGGGCTTGAAAAGCACCGCTCACCTTCTTATTCAGCTTATCAGCGGCCATTTCAGTGCTGCACTCTCCACCCAAGTCATCTATCACTTGGGCTAGTTCAATACAATTTTTCAAAGAAGCCCGTGGGTAATCAATTTGTTTTGCCATAGCTAAACCTATCATTCAATAATCAATATTGAGCACTATACGCCAATAAGCTCATTTTGTAAACTTAAATAAGTTCATTAAATAGCTTATTTAAGTTTATTCTTAAACCGAGTCTTAAACCGGGTCAGACCCAGGTAACTCGGAATCAATAGGGTAATCAAAGAATCAATAAGTAAAATGGACGTAAAATGGAGACACCCAACGAGGGGTAATTGAAGAGGGGACGAGCTGAATATCGGGTCGGACCTGCGTAACATCTTGATTTTATGGACTTATTTCCTATATAACCCTATGATTTAAGCCTTAAAGGGCCCATTTAACAGGGAAAAAACAACCTTTAAGGAAAATGCAAGTGAGGTAATTGAGGGTAATCGTCCGAATATCGGGTCGGACCTGCGTAACATATTGATTTTATGGACTTATTGCCTATATAACCCTATGATTTAAGCCTTAAAGGGCCCATTTAACAGGGAAAAAACAAACTTTAAGGAAAATGTAAGTATGAATTAAAGAGTAATCGAAGACACCCATTAATTAAAAAGTAAATTAATCTAAAGGAATTCAGCAATAAATAAATGGGTGTCCACGTTTACTTCACTCGATTAAGGACTGAACTACAGGTCACACCATTTATGGATACCGAAATCAGAGGGGTGTTTTCCACACGCTCGCCACTGAGGCCGAATCATATTGGACTGTCTATTGTGCAATTGACCAAAATAAAGTTTTCGTAGAAGGCATTGATGTTCTGGATGGAACACCTTTGCTGGATATCAAGCCTTATATTTCAGGGTTTGATAGCGTGGAGGGATGTTCTTCGGGGTGGTTGAAGGCTAGTGATGAGGAAATTGTTGAGAAGCGGTCGGATGATCGGTTTGTGTGATGTTTCTGACGGGTAATTGTTTCACACGCCTTTCTTTCCTTGCTTCGTAGCTACTAACGAGTACGCATGCGAGCCCCTTTTTTGCGTGGCCAAAAAAGAGGCGCAAAAAAGGCCAGCCCGATTTGAGTGGCCTGCGGCTTCCCAAAAATTGAGCCATTTTGCAGTGCACGGACAGACTCGCATCCCTGCTAGACTGCCCTCAGCGGACGTCCTTGTCCGCTGACACTGCAAAATAACTAAATTTTCGGCACTCAATAAGGGCGATTAACAACCAAAACTTCGAAACAAAAAAACAACCTCTGTCCTGCGTAATAGAGCCGTTTAATCACCCTTTGCCCTTACACCAGTTTGTATTAAGCTAGAAAGTAGCTATACTATTTCGAAATTATGAAGACGAACTAAAGGCTCCTGACTATTTTTAATGGAAAGTAAAAAAACTATGGAAAACATGTTACTCAAATGCTTAGGCCCCAAACAAAACCATCAATAATTATAAGATCGGCACTCCCCAACAGGTGATCGCAAATGGACTAGTAAGGATTTGCGCTCCTCTTCAAACAGTTATTACACATAACGAAATACACAAAATAAGGAAAAAGGAATGAATATCATCGCTCTTATATCTGCAATCATTGGATTAATGCTTTTGGTTGTAGTAGTAATGCTCTGCAATAAGGTTAAAAACCGTTGGTTAAGATATCTATCTATTTTTGTTGGGGTCGTTGTTGTTTTAGGAGCGCTTGGTTTCATCCCCCAAATATTTGGAGATACTAAATTTATTACCAGTGAAAAAACAGGTGAATATTTAGTCTATCTTGCTGTGCCCGCCCTGATCATTAAGTTTTTATTTTTCAGGAAAAAACAGGAAACATAACGATGTATTGTCGCGCCAACCACACAATCCTATCCAGATATGATCACAAACTTGAATAACGCATTTCAACTTGAACCAAATACTGAAGAGTCTTAAAAATCATTATTATTTCATGCGACATGGCGAGAGCGAAGCCAATGTGGCAGGTTTAATCGTGAGTAATCCTGAACAGGGCTGCCATGATTTTGGTTTAACTGAAAACGGTAAACAACAGGTTCTTTCCTCTATTAAGAGATTTTCTGAAATTGTATTCGATGTCATTATCACTTCAGATTTTCTCAGAGCCAGGCAGACTGCTGAGATTGTTGCTGAATGGTGTCATTTACCTGCACCAGTAATAAAACCCGATTTACAAGAACGATGGTTTGGTGAATGGGATGGTCAGTCTGATACTCATTATCAGGATGTATGGGATAACGATATAAAACCAGATTTAACTAATGATAAAAACGTGGAACCTGTTGAAAAGGTTTTACAACGCGGGCTGAATGTTATTGAACAGCTTGAAAAGGAATACAGTGATAAATCGATTTTATTGGTTTCTCATGGAGATATTCTGCAGATTTCACGTACAGCATTTCAGGACGTACCTGCTTCCCAACATAGACAGCTGCCTCATCACCGGACAGCACAGATCATTAAATTTTAAATTGATATGTTTACACTGCCCCTAGAGTCTTACATTTTCTATCATGCCGTTGAAACAGGCTCGAACGTGTATTTGTCAAAGACTATTGAGTCATGAAAGTAAATGCGTGGAAACCATAAGCTGCATAAGTCTAGCTGCCATCTGGCAGGCTAGAAAAGTTGTTCATCTCCTGTATGAAAGCAGATATTCTGTTGTGCGGTGCAATAGGTAAGAATGTGCAACCAGAAGCGGCCATTCACTTTAGGAGAACCCGATAGGAGACCAGTAAGCAGGTATTCAGATTGTTAACCTCAATGCTTCGCTCACGACCATACAGGAACCTCGAAATAACTGGGGTCAGATACAAATTAAATTATTTGTCAGTTTTTTCGAAGCTTACTGGGTATAAAACTAACAGGAAATGTAGTGTTATAGATCAAATAAAATATAACGTGTATCTGACCCTAATTATTTGATTAGCTTGACGAGCAATGGGCTCATTCAGGCAGCGCATGAACCAGCTGATATCCATTAGACGTTGTCGCCATTCTTCTACTTTTAGTGCTAACTGATCTTCTTCTGCAGGTGATAAGGGTTCTCCCGCCAGAAAACGATTGGACAGGCTAAACCCTGAAAACAATTGATGCCATTGGTTACAAACCTCGCGTATAGACCAGGCTTCGGCCTTTTGCTGATCGATATGCAGAACGACATGATAGTGATTGCTCAGGATCGCATAAGCGGCGATATCAATTGCAAAGATTTTAGATAATGAAAGTAATCGATCTTCGATCCATTGTCTTCTGTGTTTATTTACAAGGATGTAATGTATGCCAGTTTTGCAGGAGCAAAAACTGGTCATAATCCTGTCCGGATTGGGAGTCTTTTCCACATAAAAAAGCACGGCGTAGAGCCTGCCCCGCGAAGCGCTTTGGGTACACAGCGGGAAATACAATGGTAGTAAGGTGTGGCTTCGATAGAAACCTGAGTCTTCCTTGCATTAGGCATAATGCACTCCTTGCAGTTTGATGAGGTATTAAAAACTACGACTTTTACTTTTGTTAGTCAATATTTAATATATGGGTGTCCATGTTTGGCTCAACGGGAAATACTATGGTAGTAAGTTGTGGATTCGATAGAAACCTGAATCTTCCTTGCAATTTTTGAGGTATTAAAAACTACGACTGTTACTTTTATTAGTCAATCTTTAATATATGGGTGTCAATGTTTGGTCTTGCTAACGTTAAACAACGAATCCATCTTATTGCAAATTATGAAAAAAATACTGATTCTAATTCCTTTAATACTTCAGGCATGTATAGCATTACCTGCAGGGAATGAAACACGTGAATTTCTTAATGTTAAAAATGAATCAACGAATCAGAAAATTTCTGGTATCAGGATACAATACAAAAATAAATATATTATGTCACCTGATGGCCCCAGAGTTGTTAATGGAAGGGCTGAATATAAGTATTATCTAGTTAATGAAAGTGGAGATCGAGAATTACTAGCTTTTTTAGGTAGTAATTTTCGATATAACCGTTACTACTGGTCATTTTTTCCACTTAAGGATCAGTCTAACTGGTTAGCTTTTGGAAAGACAACTGTTGATCCAATCGTACTAGGGTTAAAACCGTCTGATTTAATAAAGGATTTTAAAGTTATTTTATTCAACAAAGACAAAATCCTTCATTCTATGAAATTAAAGGCTGAATTACTTCCAGGTAGCAAAAAGGATTTTTTTAAAATTAAAAATAATAAGTTACTCTATATGTATTCGAATAAAACTTTCGAAATAGTAGTTGATGGCGATAGTTTTCGTACATTTGAACTAGTAAAATAATTATCGCGTATTCCCTATCAGTTACCATATAGTTACATTCGATGGAGTTAATCCAATCTAAAGAGAATAAGTAATTGAAGACACCCATCAATTGCCCTTCATGCGAAAGGCAGTCCTACGAGCATTATCAATGATCACGAGGTATTCCTTCGAATACCATCAACACCAGAAGAGCTAATGTACTGTTATCTGGAGCTGTTTCGTACAGGTCTTGATGCTAGAAATGTCCATGTGTGCGTAAAGCAGTGGCATTTTCTGTACCGCTGGGAACTAATCACTTTAAAGAACGTATAGAGGCAACATTGGGTCAATCCGTTGGTCACACCGCACGGGGAGGCCCAAAAACTGGGTTTGTTCGGAGATAGAATAATTCCCATATACCTCCGACCTCTTTAAATCAAAATAGTCGGACTAACGAAGACAGCTATTCTGCCGCACAATATATCTCCATGCATCGTTCCCCGGTCGATATGGGCATATGTTCGATTTCCTGAAGACTTTGCATAAAATTCGCATTTTTGGGATCAATTTTTAACGCACAGTTGATTGCCTCTAGTGCCTGATTAGTGCACTGCAGGGATGCCAGTGTATAGGCGAGGTTGTTCCAGGCGTCTGCATTCCGCGGACGGTTTCGTAATTCTTGCTGATAGGCGGTCGCGGCGGCCTGGAAATCTTTTGCGGCATATTCGGCGTTGCCCAATGCCATTAAAGCCAGAGAGTTGTCGGGCCATTGCATTGCGGCTTGTCGATACGCAGGTAAAGCCTGGTCGAGCGGAATATTGTGTTGCAGGTCATGACAGGCCTTTATGTAGTCATGTGGATTTGCGGACGCCGGGATATCTCCGGGAAGCACGAGTACATAGGCCCAGTGATCCGCCCTCTGCCAACTGCGTTCGAATGTTTCAAAGCTAAGAGTTTTTCTTTCCTGCGTGCCGGAACGAAGAATGAGCTTCTGTTTTTGTAAATCATATCCAACAGCAACGGCATAGTGCCATTGTGGCCAGTATTTGAACCAGAGGTTCTGGAATACGAGAACAGGGTTGCCAGCAGCAATTTCTTCGATAATAGCGCTAAGCCTGGCTTCGAGCGGATAACTCAGTAAGCCGAAGCTGCGTGCGGTAGCGATCATTTCGATCTGTAAGCTTCCTTTGCGCCTGGGTAGATAAACGCGGTGGGTCAAATCGTCTGGCTGTTGGTTGATGCCGTGGAAGTTCAGCAGCGTGGCCAGGGCCGCTGGGCCGCATTGATAGTCGCGCTGCGGGAAGAATGGAACCTGTTCGAGTTCCACGCGGGGTTCAATGTTTTGCGGTGGGTTGTTCTGAATCTGCAATGTCTGTGGCGCGGTGGCACAGGCTGATACGAGCAGCAATAAAAATACGCTAGAACAGAGCCTAGCGTATTGGTTGGCTAAATTTCGTTGAAACAATGCGGTTGGTTTGATTCTCGATGTTTACAGCAGTAAAACGAGCAGGATGATAATCAGCAAAAGGTCGGTTGTGCTGACGCCGGCTCCCGCAGGCAGCTCGTTAATCTGGACTTGAATTTGCGCTAGCTCTTCCTGTGTCATCTGATTAACTCGGGCAATCGCGGATTCCTGGTCGACGCCGAGTATCTCGAGTTTGTGCTGGATGTCTTCCTGCTGCATGAGACTGACAATACGCGCGCGTTCTGTTTGCAGCAATAGGTCGGAAGTGTCTACCATTGCAGCTTGGGCCGGTATGCTGATAAGAAAGAATGTGAGCAGGCCTATCCATTTGGTGGGTTTGCTAATGAAAGTCATGTGGAATACCCCAGATTAGATAAATTCGGACCTCTTGAAAGTAGTCTAAGCGGGTAAGAAGTCAAGAAGTAATTAAAGACATATATGGATGTAATTAAAGACATCAATCAAGTTAATCGAAGACACCGATTAATTAAAAAGTAAATTAATCTAAAGGAATTCAGCAATAAATAAATGGGTGTCCACGTTTACTACACTGGTCTTTCCAGCCGCTATTCACCTGGTCGATCTTAGTGGCGATTTCCAGCCCTTTGTCGGCATCCGCCCAAACATTACCAGTCGCCCAAATCAGCGATACCAGGACAATCAGTTTCCGTTTCATCTTCATCTCTATTCCTCAGGCATTGGCTTGTTGAACCTAGATTCCGCAGTTGACCGCTCGCAATAGAGGTTAACCCACTGTTTCATAAACCATTACAGTTGATGTGTATAATCACCCTATCGGTGAATCCCGCTACGAACTGAATTGCACGTTTGAGGCGGCGTATCTCTTCGTTGTAACTCCTTGATCTACACCACCTCAAACGCACACTTCAATTCGTCCAACTGCGGATTCTAGGTTGAAGCGCTTTGAATTCATCTTCCGGCGGCTCGGTATCTGGTACCTTTTGCTTGTCGAATATCATCAACAGGACAGGCAGAGTGACCAAATCGAAGATCAGTGTAATGAACAATATCATCGACGTCATTTTCCCCATGTCCGAGTTCACTCTAAAATCAGACAAAGCCGCCATCAGCAGAAAGCCGGCAACCAGCACGATGGTGGTGAAAACAATTGACGGGACAACATTGCGGAACGCGTAATTGACCGCTTGCACTGCGTCCAGCGCCTCTTCCCTACGCCCTTTGAGATACTTGCTCAGAAAGTGCACCGTGTCGTCGACGATAATCCCGATTGTCATCCCTGAAACCATTGCCATCCCCATTCCAATCTCTCCAACCCAATAACCCCAGATGCCGAACGCAATAGCCGCCGGAAAAAGGTTGGGTGCAATACTGACCAGTCCGATCCTGAACGAACGAAATGCCAGGATCAGCAGCAAAGAAATCACCAACAAACCGATAACCGCGCCAAGGGTCAAGCCTCTTGTATCCTGATTGAGCAAATGCGCGAACATCAATTGCACCCCAGAGCCCACAAATCTTACTCCGGGCATGTTGTTTTCGATCCAGTGGTCGATGGTCTGCTCCATCGCCAATACTTCCGTGGTGGAAAGCGTCTTGAAGGTCACCAGTATCTTCGTCGCGGATTTATCCAGATTGATCTGATTGTTCAGATCCAGGCCGTAAGGCAATGACATTTCATAAAGGAGCAGGTACTGAGCGGCCAGTTGTTTATCCTGTGGCAGGCGATAGTAAGACGGATCGTCGCCATGCATGCTTTTGTTGAGCCGCTTGAAGGTATCGGTGACGGTGTTGACCGAAATTACTTGCGGCATACCTCTCAGCCAGGAGGAAAAAGCATCGATTTTCTGCAGAAACTCAGGGGCCGTAACACCGTCCGCCTGCCCTGACTGGATCGAGAAAGAAAAGGTGTAAGCCCCTCCGAAATGTGCCTCCCCGAAGTCGTTCGCCTGGCGCCAGGGAACGCTCTTGTCAATATATGTGGGCACGCTATCGTTGAATTCATTAAGCGTAAGGCCATATCCAACCCCAAGCGATAACAGCGCACTGAGCAGGAGCAGCGTGAATCGAAACTTGAAGAAAAACTCCCCGACCTGAACCCTTCTGGCATTACTGACCGACTTCCTACTGGCTTTAATCGGCAGCAAGGACAACACCGCCGGAAGAAAGGTGACCGACAGCATGAACGCGGCCATCACCCCGACCGCAACCTCATTCCCCAGAGCCCGGATTCCGCCGGATTCGCTCAAATTCAAGGTCAGGAATCCAATGGCGGTGGTAATACTCGTCACCGCAATTGGTTTAAAGTTCAATTCAAGCGCACTCACTAGCGCTTGTCGTTTCTCCTCACCACTTCGCAGCCGATGCATAAAGCTGGTAATGAAATGCACGCAATCGGCCACCGCAAGAATCAGAATTACCATTGGCACCGATGCGGTGAATGGCGTCAACTTCCAGCCCATCATGCCGGAAAAGGCAACGCCGGCAACAATGCTGAAAATGAAAACCAGAATGGAGACGATCACCGGCTGCACGCTTCTCAGCATGAGCATAAGCAACACAACCACCACCAGCATCACTAGCACCAGAAACATGCCGGATTCCTTTTGCGAAATCTTCATCACCGTGGCATCAAGCGCGACCAGGCCCGCGACATACGCATTCGTTTGCGGATACTCGTTACGAAATTTTTCGACGATGTTCTGGACGTAGCCCTCGGCATTCAACTTCTCATCGAGCGACAGATTAGGAAACGCGAAGCTGACATTGATTGCCAGCACGTTACCTTGCGCATTCACCACTTTGTTCAACAGAAGCGGGTCGGAAAGCGCGATATTCTTGATGCGCGACAAATCGGCCGAGGTGAGCGATTCCACATCCTCCACCAGATCCGCCACCTTCAGGTCGTCTCCGCGCGCCTCGGTGTGCTGAAAATTGGTCACCGAATCCACCCGGACCGAATGCGGGGTTTGCCAGAGTTTTCGCGTCAGCTCCTTGACCCCGGCCAGGATCTCTCTGGTGAAGGCAGTGCCTTGCTTTGCTTCAATGTAAACCAACAGATTATCGTCGTTGGTGTACTCGCTTTGAATGTCCTCATAAAACTGCAACAGCGGATAATCCGCACCGAGCATATCCTTGTAGGTCACCGAAGGTGCGACGAATCTCATGAAACTTCCGATGAAAAAAACGCCCAACAGACAGACCCCAATCACCTTCCAGGGATGATGCACTAACTTTTGGTAGAACGAATAATTTTCCATAGCCTCCCTCTGCATATTTATTATTTGATTGCATGATGCAAGTAACGAAAAGTATAGCTTGCATTAATTGCATAATGCAAGTGATAATGCTCGGGCGGGAAATAAAGCAGTAAGCAAAACCATGGTACAAAAGAAATCACATAGCGAAAGCTCCGGCTGCCCGGTCGCTTGCTCACTAGACATTGTAGGCGATCACTGGACCCTGCTAATCGTCCGCGACCTGATGTTTCTCGGACTGCATGAATACAAGGAAATGCTCGCCGGTTCCGAGGGAATATCGAGTAACATCCTCAGCGATCGCTTGAAGAAACTGGAACATAACGGCCTCATTGCATCCCAGATTCATCCGCAGGACCGCAAGCGAAAATTCTATTACCTGACCGACATGGGTAAAGGTCTGGTGTACATGATGGTCCACCTCATCCGTTGGTCGGAGCAGTATCTTTCCGAATACATCGATATCCCGCCGGAAAAAAAACAGCTCATAGTCAACGATCCGAATCGCTTTATCGAATTAACGCTACAGCAGATGAATGAGTGGGAACAGGTACACGTGAATGCCAAGTGAAAAGTGTTCGCTACGAATTGAATAATCTTTAGGGTCCATATATGACCCTGATTATATGAATGGCTAAGGCTGAAATATAAGCACCAAGGTGGTAATCGTTATGGTCTACAGATTACACTCGATAATGATTATGTGGTTGGCTGGGATTAAAGCAAGCTGCTCAAATTCGTTGCGGCCACAAAAAGCGTAGCCTCCATCGGACTAGCTAACGCTCGTCGTTAGCGTCCTCTTACATGGGAATCAAACAAAAATGGTTAAAGTATCAGTACTGACTTTTGATGGCTTCAATGAAATTGATTCGTTCCTTGCTCTTAACATTATAAACAGAATGGTATCAAAAGGGATAAAGGCAGAAATTACGAGTCCGACATCATCAGTTGTTTCAATGAATGGAATACGGATAGATTCTCAACGAAAATTAGAATTTGCCCTCGAATCCGATGTGGTTATTATCGGAAGTGGTCGTAATAGCGAGAAGGTAGCAAACGATAAATCCATAATTGCTCAACTTCAATTTGATTTGAGCCGCCAAATAGTTTGTTCACAATGTTCTGGGGCACTTATATTGGCAAAAATGGGGTTGGTGGATGACATTGAAATTTCTACCGACAACACTACTCGAACTAAGTTGATTGACTCAGGATATAGGGCTGGAAAATCGGGATTTGCAAGATACGGCAATGTTGTAACAGTAGGCGGCTGCCTATCAGCACATTATCTTGCTGGTTGGATAATTTGTCAGTTTTTAGGAAAAGCTGCAATGGAGCAGGCCCTTAGTTATATAGTACCTGTCGGCGAGGAAGAACAATATATTTCCCGTGTCTATCGCGTAATCTCTCCGTATATATACGAAAATGACACGCTAACAAACCACTCAAAACCGACGCAAAAAAGTGCCACTCCCGTTACCCCTGGCGGCGCTGTCCTTTTAAGTAAGCGTGATGCGCAATAAGGAACAAAACATTTGAATAACCAGGCCACATACGAATCAAAAATACATATTCATGGATTAATGCTATTGGCTATTATATTAGCTGCAAGCTCATTTCCTGTAGGTGCAATCATTACAAATGAGCTTCCTCCGGCAGTGTTAATGTTCATTAGATTTCTGATCGCGGCTTTATTGTTTTTACCTCTAGTATTGCACAAACATGGGATCAAAGTTCCCGGCCCCAAGCTGCTATTGAGATATGCTGTTCTAAGTGCTCCTTTAGCTGCTTTCTTCTGGTGTATGTTTGAAAGTCTACGGTATACCAGTGTAGTAAACACTGGAGCGCTATATACTTTAGTTCCAGCATTTACCGCAATATCCGCCTACTTAATTAATAAAGAGATAATAAATAATTTCCGTATATTGGGGTTGTTAGTCGGGACTGCTGGAGCTTTATGGATAGTTTTTCGCGGAAATATCGATCTTTTATTAAGCGTACATCTGAACTATGGCGATGTGATATTTATTTTGGGATGCATAAGCCTAAGCCTATACAACCCGATGATCAGGCGTTTACATACAGATGAACCGATGGTGGTATTAACATTCTGGATTCTTATGACTGGTAGTATCTGGTTGTTATTGTTGTCGATTGGGAAAATTCCCCAGATCGATTGGAAGCATATTGACCACTCGGTATACCTCTGGACAATTTATCTGGCAGTATTTTCAACACTTATTACATTTTTCATTATTAATTTCAGCACAGTAAAGATTGGCGCAACAAAAGTCGCAGCCTACGGATTTCTGACACCTCTTTTTGTAATTCTCATCAGTTTGATAGTGGGGCTGGAAAAATTTGACGTAATTCTGTTGCCTGGAATCCTCCTCATTTTTGGATCTATGATTTTTATTCAGTTTGAAATGAGAAGTAATGAACGCACATAATCGGATAGACGAGAGGTTTGCATACCCCGATGAGCCTATCAGGGTACGCGAGACCCATGACAGCTGTACGGTGACAGAGAAAGCGCACAGACAGTTGCCCACCTTAAGTCAATTAATAACCACTTAAAAAATGGCCAGGTTATGATCGACCAAATGGTGTTGATCACACCACCGTGGCTGGGATGATGTGATCGGAAAAGACTGGCCCTGGAGTCACTATCGTTTCACAGCGGGTTGGCAATCGGCAGCCCCCTGATTGCAGTCGGATTGGCTTTGAGTTCAACTGTTATGAGACCCATCACAGAACGGGCCATTACCGGTTTTTTTACAACCACATAAATAAACCGTATCGGATTTCTCGGCCTCGAATGCTACTGGCTGGAATTCCGTACCCTGATGCGAGCCATCGCAATAGGGTTGGTTTTTGCTTTTGCTGCAGGCACACCAATAATAGGTCTTACCCTGTTCTACTTCGACAGCATAGGGTGCGTTTTGAGGACTAATTGCTTCAGACATTTTTTTCTCTCCTGTTGATAAAGTACTATGCTAAATGATCCCGCCCGTGGGGGATTAAAAAATCAATATCCGGCCCCCTGGGAATGATACCGGTCGGGTTAATGGATCGGTGACTGGTGAAATAATGTGTCTTGATATGATCCATATTGACCGTATCGGCCACACCAGGAACCTGATACAGCTCACGGGTGTAGGCCCAAAGGTTGGGGTATTCAATCAAGCGCTTTTTGTTGGT